>NZ_JAOBZC010000001.1:0-756159 GCF_029838645.1 Enterobacter sp. GD03975 | reverse complement strand
CCAGCGTACGCCTTGTCAAAGGATGGATCGCTGACTTTTAACTGTTTGCTGACAAAACCAGCAAAGTGACGTTTTTGCCAACGGAATGCACCATTTTTGTGCAGACATACCCCGAATGGGGCAGATCGGAAACCACTGTCCCGGACTCAAAACTGGCATTAGCGATTGGCTTTCCTTATTTTCAGCCGCTTAGCACAGATATTTTCCCGCCGCCAAAAACTGGCATCCATATTGCAAAACCTGTTAAACAACACAGCCGTTACCGGCACGCTATTTTCGAACAGGGGGCAACATGAACTTAAGACGACTGAAATACTTCGTAAAAATCGTCGATATCGGCAGCCTGACCCAGGCGGCTGAAGTGCTGCATATCGCGCAGCCTGCGCTGAGCCAGCAGGTCGCGACTCTGGAAGGCGAAATGGACCAGCAACTGTTGATCCGCACCAAGCGCGGCGTAACGCCTACCGAAGCGGGAAAAATTTTATACACCCATGCCCGCACGATCCTGCGTCAGTGCGAACAGGCGCAGCTGGCCGTTCATAATGTGGGGCAGACCCTGAGCGGGCATGTCTCCATCGGCCTGGCGCCGGGGACGGCCGCATCGTCTGTCACCATGCCGCTGCTTCAGGCGGTGCGCGCTGAGCTACCGGAAGTGCTGGTTTATCTGCATGAGAACAGCGGTTCCGTGCTCAATGACAAACTGCTCAACGGTCAGCTGGACATGGCCGTGCTGTACGACCGCTCACCGGTTGCCGGGATCACCAGCCAGCCGCTGCTGAAGGAAGATCTTTATCTGGTCGGGACCCGTGATTGCCCGGGGCAGAGCATTGATTTAACCGCCGTGGCGGAGATGAATCTGTTCCTGCCGCGCGACTACAGCGCCGTGCGCGTGCGCGTCGACGAAGCGTTCTCGCTGCGCCGTCTGACGGCGAAAATTATCGGAGAGATTGACTCCATCTCCACGCTGACTGCCGCCATTGCCAGCGGTATGGGGGTGACGGTACTGCCCGAGTCTGCCGCACGTTCACTGTGCAGCGCGGCGAACGGCTGGATGGCCCGCATCACTACGCCCTCCATGAGCTTACCGCTCTCTTTGAATATGTCCGCGCGCGGCTCCCTGACACCGCAGGCGCAGGCGGTGAAAGAGATCCTGATGTCTCTGGTCAGCAAGCCGTCGCTGGAAAACCGCGAGCTGCAACTGGTCAGCTGATATTCCAAATAAGCATAAGATGCTGGTTTTTATTATTTGTTCTACAGCCCGGCTGACTCTAACAATAGCCTTATGTCAGATGCGCCGGAGTGAATCGTGAATTTCCAGCAACTTAAAATTATTCGTGAGGCGGCCAGGCGGGATTACAACCTGACCGAAGTCGCCAACATGCTCTACACCTCCCAGTCAGGCGTCAGCCGGCATATCCGCGAGCTGGAGGAGGAGTTAGGCATTGAGATTTTTATCCGTCGTGGCAAGCGCCTGCTGGGCATGACGGAACCAGGCAAGGCATTGCTGACCATCGCTGAGCGTATTCTCAACGAGGCCAGCAACGTTCGCCGGCTGGCGGATCTCTTTACCAACGACGCTTCGGGGGTGCTGACCATCGCCACCACCCATACGCAGGCGCGCTACAGCCTTCCGACGGTGATCAAAGCCTTTCGTGAAATCTTTCCTGACGTACGGCTCGAGCTCATCCAGGGTACGCCGCAGGAAATCGAAGTGCTGCTGCATAACGGTGGGGCAGATATCGGTATCGCCAGCGAGCGGCTGAGCAACGACCCGCTGCTGGTGGCATTCCCGTGGTTCCGCTGGCATCACAGCCTGCTGTTACCCGCCGATCACCCCCTGAACCAGGTTTCACCACTGACGCTGGAAGAGATCGCCAAATGGCCGCTGATTACCTACCGGCAGGGCATTACCGGACGCTCGCGCATTGATGAAGCGTTCAAGCGTAAAGGGCTCACGCCGGACGTGGTACTGAGCGCACAGGATTCAGACGTGATCAAAACCTACGTCGAGCTAGGGCTGGGGATTGGCCTGGTGGCCGAGCAGTCTGGCGCAGAGCGTGAAGCCGATAATCTGGTGCGTCTGGATACGCGTCACCTGTTCGACGCGAATACCGTCTGGCTGGGTCTGAAACGCGGGCAACTTCAGCGCAACTACGTGTGGCGATTTATCGAGCTCTGCAATGCGGGGCTCTCCATGGATGAGATCAAACGTCAGGTGATGGAGCCGGAAGAAGTGGCGATTGATTATCAGATTTAGTCGTTAATCCGTATGCCGGGTAAGGCGCAGCCGCCATCCGGCAAATTTACCGAACCCACAAAAGCAAAAAGCCTGCTATAAAAGCAGGCTTTTCAAATTTGGCTCCTCTGACTGGACTCGAACCAGTGACATACGGATTAACAGTCCGCCGTTCTACCGACTGAACTACAGAGGAATCGTGTGAACGAGGCGAATATTATCGACCTGTGTGCGCCTTGTCAAAGGGGAAAACGACGTTTTTGTTCGTTTGCCGACAATTTCAGCAAACCGATGATTTAATAGCAAATTTGCTTTCAAATTGCACAGCGAATTGCGCCGCCAGCTGGCAGGCGGCGCGAAGGATCAGAACAGAACGGAGTAGTTCAGACCAAACGTACGTCCACGGCCTTTGTAAGTATACAGACCCGGTGCGCCGTAGGTTGGGCTATACAGCCCCGGTGCGCGCTGGCCCCAGGCGGTGGTGTAGTCTTTGTCCAGCAGGTTTTCCACGCTGAAGCTGACTTTCCCCACAGGCAGGGCGTAGCTGCCGAGGAAATCAATGGTGTTATAGCCATCGATCTTCTTACCGTCTGCATCCGACACGTCGAAGGTTTGAGTGCTCTGCACGCGCAGGGCCCAGTCGCCCGGCGCCCAGTTGACCCATGCGCTGGCTTTCGACGGGCTGGCGCTGTCGACCGTCAGCTTCTCCCATTTCCCGTTTTCACGCGTTTCGGACTTGATGGCGTTAAAGTTCGCCCCGGTGCTCCAGTCGCTGTCGGTGAAGAAATAGTCCACCTGGCCTTCAACCCCGTAGATACGACGTTTGTCGTCTTCCAGGTTGATGGTCATGTCGCTCTTGTTGATGGTGATGGTTTTATCCGAGAGCGAGTAGTAGGCCGCCACCTGCGTACGCAGGTTATCGCCGGTGAAGCGCCAGCCCAGCTCGTAAGCGTTGACCTTAATCCCGTCCAGCGTCGAGTCGTTCACGTTCACGCTGTTTTGCAGACGATAATGACCATCCACCAGCTGATAGGTGCCGGAACCGTAGTACTTCGCCAGATCCGGGATCTCGAAGCCCTGAGAGAAGTTAAACCACAGCTGCTGCTGTTCGGTCAGACGTCCAAGGATCCCGGCGTTAAACAGGAAGTTGTTGTAATCGGTTTTCCCGCCCGGCACCGCGTCTGCGGAGGTCGCTTTGCCTGTTGCAATAGCCTGCTGCTGGGCGTAACCGACAAAATCATCCACCTTGTTTTCGGTGTACTGGTAGCGCACGCCGCCGCTCAGGGTGATGGCGTCAATGTCATAGCTGGCTTGCAGGAACGGCGCGAGGTTAGTAATGCTGTAACCCGGATAACGGCCCACGTTGTAGGCGTTGTCCAGCTCCATGCCGCCGCTCGCTGCCGCTTTGCTTAAGTCGAAGAACTGCTGGTTGGCGTCGAACGTTTCATGGTCGGCATCCACACCCCAGGTAAGCGTCAGGTCATCCATCGGCTTGCTGTTCAGCGTCAGCTTGCCGCCGTAAAAATCGGTTTTCTGCTGGGATGCGCCAATGCTGGTTACCGTGCCTTTGCTCAGCGTCGGGAACGGGTAATAGGTCAGGCTCTCATCACGGTAGTAAATCTGTGCAACCAGATCCTGGCCCCAGAAGTCGGTGTTCGAGTATTGCAGGTTAATCAGGTGACGCTCTGTGCCCGGGATACGGTCAGAGTTCAGGTTGTCTTTGTTATAGGCTTTGGCATCGCCCGTGACCGCAGCAAAATTCTCCCCGAGGAACAGGCCATGTTTCCCGTCGGATTCGCTCTTGTAATACTGCGTGGTTAACTGGAGCTGCTGATGATCGTCGATGTTGATGGTGCCTGTTCCCATCACGTCGATACGGTCGGAATACTGCAAGCCGGTCTGGGTGTTATCGATAATCACTTCGTCGCCGTTGCCGTCATACCAGCCGCCGTAGCGCTGATACGAGACCGACAGACGGCCAGACGCGTTATCGTTGCCGCCGCTCACGGCAGCGGAGACGTTCTCATCATGGTCGTTATGGCTGTTAAATCCGCTTTTTGCTCCGGTCTGGAACTCGACTTCGGTTTCCGGCTGGCCTTTTTTGGTGACGATGTTCACCAGCCCGCCGGTACTGCCGCCCCCGTAGAGCGAGGTGGCGCCGGAGATCACTTCGATGCGGTCAATGTTGAACGGATCGATAGAGTCGAGCTGGCGGCTGTCGCTGCGGGATGAGTTCAGGCGCACGCCGTCCACCATCACCATCATGGAGCGACCGCGCAGGTTCATGCCGTAGTTGGTACGCCCCTGGCTGCTGACGTCCATGCCGGGGATCAGCTGGGCCAGCACGTCTTTAATCTCTTTCCCGCCCTGGACCTGCTGCTCAATTTCCGCCCGCTCAATAACCCAGGTGGTCTGCGCCATCTCTGCCACGCTGCGGTGGGCACGGCTGGCGGAGACCACAATATCTTCTTCCTTTTGTTCTTCCGCCCACGCAGAGGTAGAAAGCATGGCAAGCAGGCACGGATTTAAAACCCAAAGATGAGAACGTTTCATTGTTATGTTGATCCTGAATGTGTGTGTCAGTACTCGGTGGTCTTCATTAATGATTTAAAAACCTGGCTGCTCTCCGGGCTGGTGGTGCTTCGCCAGTGGATAACGCCGGGGGTGGTTGCCAGTTCAAACGGCTCGTCATCGTGAGCGCGATTCAGAATTCGCGCCGCGCGCCAGGCCATCAGGCTGAGCTGGGGTTCGGCAATACCGAGACGGTGCATCCCGGCGTTGACGGCAAACAGGCGGTTGCGCTGCGGGCCGTCCCATTCAAGGGTGAAATCGTTGTTGATGCAGAAGGCGTCATCCTCATCCAGACGCAGTCGGGAAGAGAGCGGGGCCAGAAACGCGGGCTGCACGGCGCGGTAGCCGGTGGCGAAAATCACCACGTCGCACTCCAGCTGTTCGCGACCGCCGTCAAGATGATGCTGTATGCTCAGGCGCTGCCCGTTTTCCAGGCGCGTCAGCGCCGTCACCGAGCGGGACGGCAGCAGGTGCGCCCAGGGTTTTTCGCGCAACACTTCGAAACGGTGGTACATGGCGCGGTAAATGGCCAGTAACGACTCCGTGGTGATCCCGTCGGAGGTCATCTTCTGTTCCTGCAACATCTGACGACGCGCGTCGTCACCGAGCGTGGAGAAGCTGTCCACATACTCCGGCGTGAAATACTCGTTAGCAAACGCGGCCTCATCCAGCGCGTTGTAATTGTTGCGGCGCGATACCCAGTTGAGGCTCAGCGGCTGGCCCCATTCCCCGCGGAAGATATTCAAAAACAGATCCGCACCGCTCTGGCCGCCGCCGACAACGGTGACGCGTTTGCCCGCCAAATCCGGCGTGCGCAGCATCATCTCGCTGGCGTGGAAGCAGGTATCATCCTGCGTGGTGACGCACTCGGGCAGATTGATCTGCTTACCAATCCCCACGCAGACGTGGCGCGCAAGGAAGCGATCCCGCTGGGTCACCACCTCAAACAGGCCGTTTTGCTCATCAAAGCTGACCTGCTGCACCTGCTGGCTGAAGGCCAGATTCGTCAGATTATCCGCCGCCCAGCACAGGTAGTCGGCAAACTCCTCGCGAGAGACGGTGCGCTGCTCGGTGGTCAGAAAACGGTAGAACTTCTTACGCTGAACGAGGTAGTTCAGGAAGCTGTGGCGGTTGGTCGGCTCCACGGCGCTGACCAGATCCTTCAGGAAGCTGGTCTGCATATGGCAGTCCGGCACCATCATCCCCGGGTGCCAGGAGAAGTGCGGCTTGCGTTCAAGAAACAGCGAGCTAAAACCGTCCAGCCCCTCTGCCAGCGCGGCGATGCTGAGGTTGAACGGACCGATACCGATGCCGATGAAATCATACGTTTTCATTGCGCTGACTCCTGGGAGACCAGAAAAAGAGGGTTATCAAGATCGCAGACGTAGTTCGGCAGCATGCGGCTGCCGCCGTCGTGTTCAGAGAAGGTCAGTTTGACCGGGTTGAGGATTACGCGAATAATCTGCGGCTTAAACAGGTCGAACTTCGCGAAGCGCGCTGCAAGATCCGGATGGGCGGCCATATAGCGGTGCAGCACCTGCGCCAGGATCTGATAGAAACGCGTTTCGCTCACGCCGCATTGCAGGGTGAGGCGCGAAATAAAGCGCAGCACGGTGACAAAGTTGCCGGTTTGCAGGTCGTGGATGATGTAATCCGCACTGAGGCGCGCGGTGACGGCTTTTACCTGTTCCGGCAGGCTCTGCGCCTGCGGGAAATCTTCGTCTACCAGGCGCATATCGCCCTGAAAATCCTTCAGCAGAATGCGCTGTGGAACGTCGTCTTTCATCACCAGCGTGACGTTCTGGCCGTGGGCGATCAGCGCCACGCCGTAGCGGCAGAGCAGGTGATAGAAGGGGATCACCGTCGCCTCAAACAGCCTGTCCAGCCATGCGTCAGCGGTTAAGCCCGAGCGTTTGATCCACGCGTCAATCAGCGGGCGCCCCTGGTTGTCGGTTTCCATCAGCGCCGCCATCAGCACCGCCTGTTCGCCGTCCTGTAAATAGCAGGATGGGTTCTCGCGCCAGATCACGCCCAGCATCTCCTGATAGCGGTACGGCGCCTCAGGCAATGCGGCATAACCCGGATGCGACAGATAGCCGGCGGCGGGTTCGCCAAGCACCTGCGCCCCGGAGCGAATCAGCGTGGCATCGCTGGCGAACTGCTGCTGTAACCAGCGCGAGGCCAGCGGACCGGCGGCAATGTACTTGCCCGGAATACCGCGGTAGCAGGAGGTGTTGTAGATGGTCAGCGGCAGCTTGATGTCATACGGTGCGCGACGGCTGGCGTTAGTCAGCGTGCGCAGGGACTGCTGCGCCAGATACTCATCGCCAAACTCGCCCAGCTCGACCATTTCGCCCCGTGCGAGCTGCGCCAGGAAATGAATGGCAATTTTTTGCTGCCACTGCCACGGATGCAGCGGCACGGGCAGCCAGCGGTCGTCCAGTTCCAGCGCCTGCCAGCGGGCGTCGAACCGGGCGCGCTCGGCATCGTCCATGGCGCTGGCGAGCAGGGCGTTAATGTCGCAATCGGCGTCGCTGCTCCAGACCAGACGCTCGCGCTGCACGGCTACCCAGTGCAGGCGAAAGCGACCGCGATACTCCGGCGCGTACTGGCGTAGCGCATCCAGCCCCCAGCCGCGGCGTCCCTTGTTGAAGATAAACTTTGGGTGACCGCGCATCAGGCACTGTAATTCGTCCGGGTCGAGCTGGATCAGCGCATCGGCGTCCAGCGCTTCACGCGCCTGCAACAGCTGCATGTCGCCGCGCAGCGTGGCGTAGAGATCTTCCATGTGCTCCGCCGTTTGCGCGTCGCTCATCTCCAGCACGGTAGCGAGTTGCAGCAGCGCGTTTTCCGCTTCGACCGCCGCGCCGCTGGCGGTGGTCAGGGTGTCCGGGTCGATATGCAGCCAGCCCCAGATCCCACGCGTGGCGCGGAACTGCCATGACGCGTTGCCCATGGCGATGCGCCAGCCGTCCGCCGAAACCGGCTCGGCGCGCAGGGTGCGTTCGTATTCCAGTTCAGCGAGGATTTTTGCCACCATCTCGCGGTTCACTTTCTGCCAGAGCGCGTTCACAGTTCCACCTCATGAAAGAAGCGGTGACGCTCGCTCATGATCAGACGAGAGCGCTTGTGCGGGAAGTCAAACTCCTTCACCGTGTCGAAACCGGCGGACGCCAGGTGGCGGAACAGACGCTGGTTGTCGAAGCGCGGCTCGGCGACAATACGCGCCGTGCGCGGTTCATCGAGATACAGATAGTGGCTCAGCCCGCGCAGCCAGCTGCGGATATACTGCGCCCCGCGCCAGTGCTCTTCCCCGACCAGCATGTGCAGCCCACGGTCAAAGGACTGCCAGCGGTAGTGGCGGCCAATACGATCTTCTGGCGCCCAGTAGAGTTCAAAATAGCCGAACGGCTCATCGTCAAAGCAGCCGATCACCGGATAGCAGTACGACGAGTCGAGCTGGCGACGCAGGTAATTTTCCTGTTCGGCCTGCGGACCGGCCATCTCCCAGAAGGCGTTCACGCGCGGGGTGTTCATCCAGCGGGTAAAACGCTCGCCGTCCAGCGCCACGTCCGCCACGCGGAAACTCAGGGTGCGCTTAATCTGCGGATCGTAACGGCGATAAACTTCACCCTGCGGGCGGTGAGGGCGCAGCGGGAAATAAAGCTGGCGGCTCTCGTCAAACTGCATGCCGCCGCTCGCCTGCGGACGTTCCCCTTTCAGCCACAGCGGCAGCTGCCAGAAACGTTCACGCGCCAGATAATCCCCGTTTGCGAGGCTAAACAGCGCCTGCGCCTGGGGTTCATCCTGCCAGGCGGCCCACGGCAGGGTAATGCCCGTCAGGGCGGGCGCGGCAACAAACAGCTGGTCGAGCGCCTCCACCAGCCAGCCGTCCGGGATCCCGGCCAGACGATCAAGAACCGCGCTGCCGTCAAGACCCAGGGTCAGCGGCAGGTTTTTTTCCGTGGACGTGCAGCGGAAGCCGTAGCCGGAATGGACGATATTCGCAATGGCCATCACGCCTTCTCCTTATAAAACGGGTTGCTAAAGTCGAAATAGATCACCGCCGGATCGGCGATGGTATTTTCGTTGCGATCGTGCAGGTAGCAGAAGAAGTTGCCCTTACAGTTCCAGGTCGGGCTGTCAAGCACGTAATCGAGGCAGCGGGTCTGCTTCGCCGTCTTGCGCAGGTCGGCCAGCGCGTCCCGCACGCGGGACATCAGGCTCTCTTCGCTGTCGAAGCCGGCAGCGGCGAGGGCGGCGGTCACGGCAAGGGTGGAGTTCAGCAGCAGGTAGTAAGGGAAGTAGCGCAGCAGCTGGCTGTCGCCAAAGCGGTTTTCCACGTCGGTTTCGCCCGCTTCTTTCAGCCACGCGTCGGCCCCTTCGGTCCATGCGCTGCCCTGGCAGTCACGGTAGATAAGCCCAACGGGAAAATCCTGCTGCATCTCAACGAGGATATTTTGCTGGTGCGCCAGCAGCACCAGGCCGTAGTCCGCCTCGGCGCTGAACAGCGGGAGTAATACGCGGTCGCAGTAGGCATCCAGCCAGCAGCGCGCGGCCTGGGCGAGCGGGAGATCCAGACGCGCGCTCAGACGGCGAACCGCCGCCGCCAGCAGGCTGTCGCCGCCGTCCGGTGCGGCCTGCGTCAGGCTTACCAGCACGTTGGTTTGCGTTTCAGGGGTAGGGAACAGCAGGTTGACGCGCAGGGCCATCAGGCTCTCTTCCTGAACGACGCCGTGCTCATCGCACAGGCCCGCCCAGCCGTCTTCCTGCATCACACGCATGGTGGGGTAGCGCGCCTGGAGCCCCTGCCAGCGTTCCGTTTTCGCCAGTCGTGCCAGGCGCATTCCGCGCTTAACTTCTTTCACCGACAGCGTGCGCACGGAGTTGGTCAGGCGCACGCTCAGGGAGAATTTAATCATGTCGCTGTTGGTTTCGCTGTACAGCGAGCGGGAGGAGCTGGTGGGCAGCCACTGCGCGCCCGCTTCGCCCAGGTCCTGAAGGGCACCTTTTTTAACCAGACGCTGGCACCAGGGCTGTTCCAGCAGACAGTCAGCCTGCCACGGGTGCATCGGCAGCAGCCAGCGGGTATCGGTGAAGTGGCCAAGCAGCGCCGGGGCGCTCTGCGCCGCAAAGCGCAGCAGCCGCTCCCGCAGGGAAACATTCAGGCTATCGCCGGTAATCTGCTTACTCTCAACCGCGAACCAGCGCAGCGGGAAGCGGGAGGCAAAATCCGGCAGATAGCGGCGCGCCTCGGCGTCGTTAAACGGCTCGTGCGACTTAGGTGCCGGGTGAAACGCGTGGCCGACCAGCAGCGCTTGTTCCGCTTCGGCAAAGGTCAGCGGCTTATCGCGCAGGTTGGCCCAGTTGTGGCGTAAATCAATGGCCTGCCAGGTATGCGTATGGCTTTCCAGCACGCGCTGCCTGAAGCGCGCCAGCGTATCGGCATCCAGAGATCCGTTGACCGACGGTTTTTGCAGAATGAAATCAATCAGTTGATGAAATGTGACCGCGTCACCACCGTCGCTGTCGGCCTGAATCAGCGTGGCCGGGAAACAATACTGGTGATGCTGCGTGGGGGAGAAATAGCGTACCGGAACCCGAATGGCCTGGGTTGGGGAGAGCGGGATATGAATCTGCGATAACTCATCCGCACGGGTTGCGGGAAGATAATGCCAGTCCTTCGTTTCGCGCAGCAGCGCGTTCAAAAAACACTGGGCCGCAACATCTGTACCGGCGGAGCGGGGCAGAGCACGCATAGATGTACCTCATTCCATGACTGATAATAATTCTCGTTATGATATTCATTCTGTTTACAGCCGCAACTATTTTTGCAATATTTGTTTTCATAAACTTCATAATTTCCACACATTTATTGACATTATCTTCACAATTCTATGCGCGCCTCTAATGATAATCTGACTGATGATATTGCCCCGAAGGCCAACTGGCCCCTGGCGCTGGGCGCCGGTTTACTGGGCATCGGACAAAACGGTTTGCTGGTCATGCTGCCGCAGCTGGTATCAATGACCGGTTTTTCGCTCTCCGTCTGGGCCGGGCTGTTGATGTTTGGCTCGATGCTCTTTTTACCCGCATCGCCCTGGTGGGGACGCCAGAGCGAGCGGCGCGGCTGCAAGATCGTTATGCTTGCCTCGTTAGGCGGCTATCTGGTGAGCTTCGTGGTGATGGCGCTGGTGGTCTGGGCGATGGCGCACGGCGCGCTGAATGCCTTCTGGGGAATGGCGGGCCTGATTCTGTCGCGCATGCTGTACGGCCTGACGGTCTCGGGGCTGGTGCCTGCGGCCCAGACGTGGGCCATTCAACGTGCCGGGCTGGATAAAAGAATGGCGGCGCTGGCGACGATAAGCTCTGGCCTTAGTCTTGGGCGTCTGCTGGGGCCGCCGCTGGCCGCGCTGATGCTCAGCGTCAGTCCGGTCGCACCGCTCTGGCTGATGGCCCTGGCACCGCTTATCGCGCTGCTGCTGGTGTTGCGCGAGGCCGCGGATCCGCCGCTGCCGCCGGTGGCGCATCAGTCGACGCGGTTACAGGCCTCGATGCTGCCTTTCCTTGCGCTGGCGCTGCTGCTGGCGGCGCTGGTCAGCCTGATGCAGCTTGGCTTATCACCCCATCTCCACCCGCTCTTCAATGGCGATGCCGTGCAAATCAGCCATCATGTCGCGATGCTGCTGAGCCTGGCCGCGCTGGCGACCCTTGCGGCACAGTTTCTGGTGGTGCGCCCGCAGCATTTAAGCCCGAGGGTTTTACTCCTCATTGCCGCAGTTTTGATGGTGGCGGGGCTTGGGCTGATGTGCCTTTCAAGCGTAGCTCTATTCTACGTGGGCATTGTCATCACCTCGCTGGGTGCCGCCATGGCCACGCCGGGATACCAGCTTTTGCTTAACGATCGGCTGACGACGGGCAAAGGCGCAGGGGTAATTGCCACCAGCCATACGTTGGGGTACGGGGCGAGCGCGCTGCTGGTACCCGCGGTGACGCGCTTGTACGGTGAGCAGTTTTTGATTACTGCCGCATGGGGAATGGCGGTGCTGTTTCTCGCGGTGAGCGTGTGGGTACGATCAACCGATCGTACCCCTAAACATTAGTGGAACGGATGTGAGGACGTGCTCGCAGCGTCCTCGCTTTGCCGCAGACGCTGGAGCGGATCCTGCTGGTAAAACTGGCAAAAACGCTGCCACAACGCCGGGAAGCGAGGGGCGAAAAGCTCGGGTGCGCTAAAGAAATACTCGGACAGCACCGCAAAGCATTCGGCGGGATCGGTCGCCGCGTAGGCATCAATGCTGGCCGCACTCTCACCCACCAGGTCTATCTCATCCTGAGTGTTTTCCATCGCCGCGTGCAGGTCGTGCTCCCAACCTGCGACTTCACGCAGCGGGATCAGCGGCACGCCGCTGGCGCGATCGCCGTTGCGGGTATCCAGCTTATGCGCCACTTCGTGAATAATCAGGTTGAAGCCCGAGGCATCGAACGAGTCCTGAATATCCAGCCAGTTGAGGATGATCGGCCCTTGCTGCCAGCTTTGTCCGGACTGCACCATACGCTGGTTGTGCACCAGGCCGATGTCATCTTCCCACTCGTCATCAACGATAAACGGTGCCGGGTAGATCAGCACTTCGTGGAAGCCATCCAGCCATTCGATGCCCAGCTCCAGCACCGGCAGGCAGAAGAGCAGGGCGATGCGCGAATTTTTAAGCGGGTCGAGCTCGAAGCCCTGTAGCGGTACCAGACGTTTTTGCTGTAAAAAACGCTCTGCCAGCTGAATCAGTTTTGATTGCTCTTCAGGCAAGAGATTCGCCAGCACGGGGATCGCCAGAGCCTCATCCCAGGGCAGCGCCATATTTCGACCAGCGTCGTTCGTTTTCCAGGGCCACTTAATCATCGCTTTGCTCGTTACTCGCACGTGAACAAAATGGAAAGGTCAGGGGCTGTTAGCATGCCAACATACTCTGTATAGCAGTATGACACTCCTCTTCGGCAGTTTGCAGACGGGCAGCCTGTTTAAGAGGAATCCAGCCCGCATAAACTATCACTATGTGCCGTCTGGTTGATAGCGCTTTAGGGGTATCCCCTTCATTTTGTGAAGTATGTCGTGCGCGGCTATGATAAACCTCTTCTCACCCTATGTGCTTAAGGATCTCGTCCGTATGCCCGTCAATTTTGACCTCAACGATCTCTACGCCTTCCGCGCGCTGCTGGAATACGGCAATTTCCGTCTTGCGGCAGAGTCTATCTGCCTTTCCCAGTCGGCACTGAGTCGCAGAATTGAAAAGCTGGAGGCGGCGCTGGGGGCAAAGCTTTTCGACAGAACCACCCGGCGCGTCACGCTGACCCTGTATGGTCAGACCTTTGCCGACCGGTGCGGGCAACTGCTTGCCGACGTGGAGTCCATGCTTTCGGATATCGATAAAGCCAGCGAGGAGCGCACGGGGCTGATCACCGTGGCGACCGTGCCGTCAGCCGCGTGTTACTTTATGCCGGACGTGATCCGTCGCTTTCAGTCTCGCTACCCCCGCGTGCGCATAAAACTGATCGACAGCAGCGCCGGGAATGTTATTGAGGCCGTCACCCGCGGACAGGCGGATTTTGGTATCTGCTTCGCCCAGAATTTGCAGCCCGACATCGAATGTGTTCCGCTGGTGGAGGACGTCTACGTCGCCGCCTGCCGGCGCGACAGCCCGCTTGCCAAAAGAAAAAGCCTGACGTGGCAGGCTTTTTATCAGCAGGATTATATCGGTCTGGATAAGACGTCGGGCAACCGCAATCTTCTCGATCAGCGGGTCGGGCATATTCGACCCGAGCGCCCCAGCATCTGCGAAACGCGGCACGTGACGACCATGCTGGGGATGGTTGAAGCCGGGATCGGCATTGCCGCCGTTCCCGCCATGTCGATGCCCCGCGCCGAACATTCGCTCCTGACGTCGATCCCTTTAACCGAGCCCGAGGTCAGGCGGACCGTGGGGCTGATTCGCCGTCGCGGGCGGATCCAGTCCTATATTGCTGCCGAACTGGAAGCACTGATCACCGAGCAGTATCGCGATCTGCGCTAACGGGCTGTAGGCCGGTTGCCGTCACGATCGGTGCTGCATCCGGGGAAGAGAGAAAGGCCAGCAGCGCTTTTCCCCGTTCAGGATGGTCGGCGCTCTGGGTCACGGCGCCGGCGAAGCGGGTTATGTACTGCATGTCGTCAGGCAACTTGCCCACAAACGTCACCCCCGGTACCGGCAGAAGTTCGCTGACCTGCTGAAAGCCGAGGTCGTATTTCCCTTTCGCCACCTCAGACGCCACCGGGATGCGTTCAACCCGGTGCGCTTTACCGTGAACCTGGCCGTCGATGCCCAGTTTCCCGAACAGCTCGCTCTCGACATACCGGCCGCTGGCGCTGTCGGAATACGCCATGGATTGGGCCTTCAGCAACGTTTGTCGAAGGGCAGCCACCGTACTGATATCCGGCACCGGCGCGCCCGCTTTAACGACCATCCCAACGGGCGAATCCGCCAGTTCCACGCGGGAGCCCGGCGCCGTCCAACGATCCTGTTCAAGCTTTTCCAGTGCATCGCCAACCATAATCACCACATCCGCTTTTTCGCCCCGGGCGAGCCGGGCGGGAATAGCCTGCGGCGTTTTGCCCATCGACGGGCCGGAGATTAAAACGAGCCTGTCGCCGCTTTTCGCCTCATACTGCGGCGCCAGCTTCTCCAGCGCCGCTCTGAAGCCACCAGAAATCATCACTGTAACGTCTTCGGCAAGCGCGCCCGCGCTGAGGGTGGCGAAGGTCAGGGCGGCAATCACCGTTCTGAATGTAAGCATCATCAATCACTCCTCAACGGCGGTGTGCAGGGCTACCGTACGGCGACGATAGAGATAGAGCGTTGCCAGCAGGGCGCAAACGGCGGCAAAGCTCATCCAGTAGCCCGGAGAGGCTTTGTCCCCGGTGTACTCAATCAAGGCGGTCGAGATCACCGGCGTGAAGCCGCCAAAGACGGCGGTCGCCAGGCTGTAAGCCAGTGAGAAGCCCGCCACGCGGACTTCTGTTGGCATGATCTCCGTCAGGGCCGGGATCATCGCGCCGTTATACAGGCCATAGAGGAAAGAGAGCCACAGCAGTACGGTCAGCATCATGGAGAAGCTCGGGGCGGCGGCCAGCATCGTCAGCGCCGGATAGCTGGTTGCCAGCGCCAGCAGCGTCATGGCGATCAGCACCGGCTTCCGCCCGAAGCGGTCCGAAAGCGCGCCGCCGATCGGCAGCCAGATAAAATTGGACACCGCCACCAGCAGCGTGACCAGCAGGCTGTCCGACGCGCTCAGCATCAGCACTTTTTTACCGAAGGTCGGCGCGTAAACGGTGATCAGGTAAAAGGCGGTGGTGGTCATTGCCACCATCAGCATGCCCGCGACGACAACCTGCCAGTTGGCGAGCAGCGTTGTGAAGACCTGACGCATCGCCAGATGGTGGCGACGGGCGCTGAACTCCTCGGTCTCCTCCAGCTTGCGGCGCAGGAAAAAGATGAACGGCACAATCAGACAGCCAAACAGGAACGGGATACGCCAGCCCCACTCGCGAATGGCGCTCTCTTCCAGCACCACGTTCAGCGCGAAGCCCATCGCCGCCGCGACCATAATGGCGACCTGCTGGCTGCCCGACTGCCAGCTGGTGTAAAAACCCTTGCGGCCCGGCGTGGCGATCTCCGCCAGATAAACCGAGACCCCGCCCAGCTCAGCACCTGCCGAAAAACCCTGCAACAGGCGGCCGGTCAGCACCAGCAGCGGCGCCCACAGGCCAATGCTCTGATAGGAAGGGATCAGCACAATCAGAAACGTTCCGGCGGCCATAATCGACAGGGTGACGATCAGCCCTTTACGGCGACCCACTTTATCAATGTAGGCTCCAAGGACGATGGCCCCGATCGGACGCATCAGAAAGCCCGCGCCGAAGACGGCGAAGGTCATCATCAGCGAGGCAAATTCACTGCTGGCCGGGAAGAACGTGTGGGCGATATAGGTGGCGTAAAACCCGAACAGAAAGAAGTCGAATTGCTCAAGAAAGTTGCCCGACGTGACGCGGAAAATCGCGCCGGCTTTCGCCCGGACGGTTGCAGGTGAGGTTGAGGAAACCATGGTTATCTCCAGTTTTTATAGCGACGTTATGCTCGTCTGTTTCTGAAAACTGGATCAGGATGTGAGAATTAATAAGCGCAAAAAGCACATGAATTGATGCGTGCCACGCATGAATGACAATGTGTTGACCAGGATTTACATAGGCAACAATAACTTAACATTTGGGTGATCTTTTATTTACCTGTTTTCGCTAAGTTGCTGAAATCGCTGTTTTGTGACGTCGCGCAGAGGTGAAGCCAGGCAAAGCCTGGCTTCGGTAATTTAGCGCAGCGCGTTGGCAATCGCGCTAAACATCAGCGACGCTTCCAGCGGCTGGGCGCTGAATGACGGCTCCGCCTGTGGCCAGGTGGACCACTGGACAATCACCAGGTTTTCCTTCTGATTCACCACAATCATCTGGCCGAAAATGCCCAGCGCCCAGAGGGAGTCCTTCAGCGAATCCTCGACCTTTGGCTCTACGTTTGTGGCGTTGGCCGGCACCTCATTGTTCCACCACTGATAGCCGTAAAGGCCTTTCGGATGCGCGGCGGAGACAGAACCTTTTGCCTGCGTCCACTCGGAGGACTGCTTCACCCAGCCGTCAGGGAGGATCTGCTTCCCGTCCGGCAGCGTACCGTTATGCAGGATAAATTCTCCGAAGCGTCCCCAGTCTTCCAGGGTTGCGTTAAATCCGTGCGCGCCCACGTCGTGCTGGCCTTTGCTGTAGGCATGCCATACGCCGTCGCTGGCCATGCCGTACGGCTGCCAGATGCTTTTCTCCAGATACGCGGCGAGCGTCATGCCGGTGGCGCGCTCAAGCACATCGCCTAACAGCCACGCGCCGCCCGAGGAATAGGACCAGTTTTCCCCCGCCGGATGTTCGCGGCGTAATCCTTTCACCAGCGTGCGCACGCAGTCGTAGGTGCCCGGCTTCGCTTCGCATTCGGTAAGCCGGGCGAAGTCTGACTGCGGGTTGGTGTAATCTTCATTCCACGCCACGCCGGAGGTGTGGGTGATGAGCTGCTTCAGTGTGACGCCGTCCCAGGCGGTGCCTTTTAAATCCGGTTCGTATTGGGTGACAAGGTCGTCCAGGGAGTGGATTTTACCCTCTTTGATCGCCACACCCACCAGCGCGGAAACCACGGATTTGCCCACGGAGCGCGAGGTCCAGAGCGTTGAGTCGGTATTGCCTTCTCCCAGATATTTATAGGCTACTTTGCCATTTTTCAGCACCAGCATGCCGCTGACGTTCTGACGCTTCAGGTAATCCTGAAGATCATAGGTTTTGCCATTCACCTGATAGCGGGCATCTGTGAGCGGTTTTTCTGCGGCGAGCAGCGGCGAGGCGTTGCCGTGGCGGAATACATCGCCCGCGTAGTTGCGGTAGTCATTGCGAAAGCCCACCACGCGGTCGGCCTGGCTCCAGGTGAGCATCGTATGGGCGTCCGGGAGTTTGGCATCAAAAGGCGCCGGACAGGTCGTGAGGTCGGTGCCGCCACAGGCAGCCATCGCGGCAGGCGAGACCAGGCTAACGACGACAAGCGCCGCGAGCAGCGTGCGATTGGTTTTGTTTTTCATATTTATCTCGTTTGGCTCAGGAAGGACTTCAGTTTAAGAACCCGCGCCCTATAATAAAAAGCGCGTTATGGGGGAAAATCCCCCGTAAAATTCGCGTGGAGAATAACGTGGCAAACCTGATCTACTCTTTTGCCCAGCTTGAGGCGTTCACCGCCGTCGCTGAGCACGGCAGCCTGATGAAGGCGGCCAGTAAACTCGGCAAAGATCGTACTACCCTTCGCGATCTGATCGATTTTCTTGAGGATGGGCTGGGCTACGCGCTGTTCCTGCGGGAGGGGCGCAGCCTGCGCCTGACGCCGGAAGGGGAGCAGCTTCAGCGGCAGGCGCACCTGCTGATGCGGCAGGTGAAAGCGTTTGAGGCGTTTGCCCGTACGGTGCCGGACAGCGCCACGCAGGACATTGCCCTCGTTTACGATCCGTTCACCCCCAGAGCCTTTTTGCAGGCGCTGATTGCTACGCTGGCGACGCAAAAAATTCGCCTGAGCCTGACCAGCGCATCGCGCGATGAGGCGGAAGCCATGCTGGCGAGCGGACAGGCCGATCTGGGCATCTGCCAGGCGCGCAACCGCAGCGTGGGCAATGAGATGGAGTGGCGGGCATTAGGGGCGATCGAAATGGATTTTTACGCCGCAACGGCGCTTTTTGCGGAGGTGGCATCGCCGGTGTCGCTGCTCGATCTCTCCCTGGTGCCGCAGGTGATTATGCATGCCGCATCCGACGAGCCGGTTGCGCGTCGCCTGCAAATTTCAGGGCACACGCTATTCACTAACGAACTGGAGATGCTGCGCGGCCTGCTGGAGCAGGGATGCGGCTGGGGCTTTTTGCCGACCCATCTTCACGCGGCGCAGTGGAAAAACGTAAAAAGGCTGCCCACCGAAGTAGGTAGCCAGGGGATAAGTCAGACGATGGTCACCATCTGGAAGCCGGGCAGCGACAAGCGCGGGCTTATCAACGATACGCTGTCGCTGCTGCCGGCATTATGGAAACGCTCAGCGCTGTGAGCACCCTTTGCACTGTTTGTTCTGGATCTGCTGGAAGAAGTCGTTGCCTTTGTCATCCACCAGGATAAACGCCGGGAAGTTTTCCACCTCAATTTTCCAGATCGCTTCCATTCCCAGTTCCGGATACGCCACGCACTCCAGGCTCTTGATGCTGTTTTGCGCCAGCACCGCCGCCGGGCCGCCGATGCTGCCGAGGTAGAAGCCGCCGTGCTTATGGCAGGCGTCGGTGACCTGCTGGCTGCGGTTACCTTTTGCCAGCATGATCATGCTCGCACCGTGGGATTGCAGCAGGTCCACATAGGAGTCCATGCGCCCCGCAGTGGTTGGGCCGAGTGAGCCAGACGCATACCCTTCCGGGGTTTTGGCCGGACCGGCATAGTAGATCGGGTGATCTTTCACGTACTGCGGCAGCGCTTCGCCGTTATCGAGCAGTTCCTTCAGCTTCGCATGGGCGATGTCGCGCGCCACGATGATGGTTCCGTTAAGGGACAGGCGGGTAGAGACCGGATGCGCGGAAAGCTGTGCCAGGATCTCTTTCATCGGTTTGTTGAGGTCAATGCTCACCACGTCGCCTTCACCCTGCTGGCGCAGGGATTCAGGAATATACTGGCCCGGGTTGTGCTCCAGCTTCTCAATCCAGATCCCATCGCGGTTAATCTTCGCTTTGATGTTGCGGTCAGCGGAGCAGGAGACGCCCATGCCGATTGGACAGGAGGCACCGTGGCGCGGCAGGCGGATAACGCGAATATCGTGGGCGAAGTATTTCCCGCCGAATTGTGCGCCGAGGCCGAGGTTTTGCGCTTCCTGAAGCAGTTCCTGTTCGAGCTGAACGTCGCGGAACGCCTGGCCGTGCGCGTTGCCTTCGGTTGGCAGTTCATCGTAGTAGCGCGCAGAGGCGAGCTTGACGGTTTTCAGCGTGGCTTCTGCGGAGGTGCCGCCGATAACAAAGGCAATATGGTACGGCGGGCAGGCTGCGGTGCCGAGGGTCCGCATCTTCTCAACCAGGTAGTTTTTCAGCTTCGCCGGGGTAATCAGCGCCTTGGTTTCCTGGTAGAGATAGGTTTTGTTGGCAGAGCCGCCGCCTTTCGCCATGCACAGGAATTTATACTCGTCACCGTCGACGCTGTAGAGGTCAATCTGTGCGGGCAGGTTGGTGCCGGTGTTCACCTCTTTATACATATCCAGCGCCGCATTCTGCGAGTAGCGCAGGTTGTCTTCAATATAGGTGTTATACACGCCCTGGCTCAGCGCCGCTTCGTCACCGCCGCCGGTCCAGACGCGTTGGCCTTTCTTACCCATAATGATTGCCGTGCCGGTATCCTGACAGGTTGGCAGCACGCCTTTCGCCGCAATGTCCGAGTTGCGCAGGAATTGCAGGGCCACGTATCGGTCGTTCTCGCTGGCCTCCGGGTCGCTCAGAATAGCCGCAACCTGCTTCTGGTGAGAGGTGCGCAGCATAAACGCGGCGTCGTGGAAGGCCTGCTGTGCCAGCAGGGTCAGCGCTTCGGGCTCCACCTTCAGCACTTCCTGACCGTCAAACTCGGCAACGGAGACGTGCTCTTTGGTCAGCAGATAGTATTCGGTGTCGTCATGCGCGAGCGGGAAGGGGTTCTGGTAGAAAAACGGTTTGTTTGACATAGCGTATTGCTCCACAAAAATAAAACCGCCGGAGGAGAAGTCCGGCGGTCAGGAATCAGAACATCATGGACATCCACGGGTAGCCAATCAGCAGCAGGGCCGCCAGGAAGATGGCGCCGAAGATGGTGCCGAGGCGCCAGTAGTCTTTGGTTGGCAGGTAACCGCTACCGTAGTAAATCGGGCTTGGACCAGTACCATACGGGGTGATGATCCCCATCACGCCCAGCGAGGTCACCATCAGCAGGACGAACACTTCCATATTCATGCCTGGAATGGTGGAGGCGATGGTCAGCATCGCCGGCAGCAGCGCCGTGGTGTGCGCGGTGGTGCTGGCAAACAGGTAGTGCAGCAGGTAGAACGCCAGCAGCAGGACAATGGTCGCCACGCCCGGAGAAATACCGCTCATCAGCAGGCCGCCTTCTTTACCCAGCCAGCTGATAAAGCCAGTGGAGGAGAGGCCGTCCGCCAGCGCCACCAGGGTGGCGAACCACACGAAGGTGTTCCAGGCGGCTTTGTTACCGGTGATGTCGTTCCACTCCAGTACGCCGGTCCACAGCATCAGGCCGACGATGAGCAGGGCAGCCATCGCGGGCTCAATCCATGCGGCGGCGAAGATCCACATCAGCAGCGCGCAGCACACGAACACCAGCAGCAGGATCTCATTGCGCGACAGTTTGCCCAGTTTTTCCAGCTCACGGGTCGCCCACAGCGGCACTTCGTTGTTCACCTTCACTTCCGGCGGGTAGAACCAGTAGGCCAGCAGCGGCATGGTCAGGATCAGCAGGATGCCCAGCGGCAGGAAGGCGAGGAACCAGGTGCCCCAGGAGATATCAATCCCAACGGTGCTTTTAACCAGCGCCAGCGCCAGCAGATTTGGCGCAAGGGCGGAAAGGAACATGGAGCTGGTGATACAGGCGGCGGTGATCGCCACCCACATCAGATACGAACCGATTTTACGCGCGCTTGGGTCGTTCGGTTTTGAACCGTACAGCGGCGGCAGGTTGGCGATAATCGGGTAGATGGTCCCACCGCTGCGCGCGGTATTGGACGGAGTAAACGGTGCCAGCAGCAGGTCCGCGAAGGTAATGGCGTAACCGAGCGTCAGGCTGCGACGGCCCAGATATTTCACCAGAATCAGCGCCAGGCGGCGGCCGAAGCGGGTTTTGTCGTAGCCCGCGGCAAACATAAAGGCACCGAAGATCAGCCACACGGTGGAGTTACCAAACCCGCTCACCGCCCATTTAAAGGAGGCGCCCGCCAGCTTGAATTTCGGGTCAGCCAGCTGTTCGGGGCTAAAGAGCACCCACTGGCTGCACAGCGCAATCGCCACCACGCCGGTGAGGCCGATTACGGCGCCCGGCAGAGGTTCGAAAATCAACCCGACGATGACGCCAACAAAAATGGCGAAGTAGTGCCACGCGTAAGGCGGCAGCCCTTCAGGAACGGGGACAAACAGCAGCAGGACGGCAACGATGATGGGCAGGGCCATCATCAGCAGGCGTTTTGCTGTTCCATTTGATGCCAGATTCGCCGCAGGAGGCGTTACAGCAGTTTTTGTTTTCATAGTTTCACGTCTTAAGTTGTCAAAAATTCGTCGTACAGCGAAAACACAAATTCGATTGCTTTATTTGTTTTGCTTTTTTTAGTTATTTAAGGTGCGTTTTTGTGTTTTCAGTAATAGCGATTTAACGCATTTTAGTTTGCGCTAAATAAAAAATGATGATGTTTTTATATTGCGCCTTTGGATGCCATTACTATTGATCGCGATCAAAAAAATAGAATTATGAGCGTATTTTTATACTTTTTATAATAACCACTCGGAGTAGTGTGGTTATTCGCTGATTTTACGCATCTTATGTATCAAATTTATAACATTTTAAAATTGGTATTTATGTTATTGTTTGATTTATATGGATTTCTATTGGTGTAGGTGTATTGGTTTGACCTTTGCTGATTAAACTTTTTTTAAATTAATGTGAATGGGTGAAACATTCCTGCTAACACCAATGTGTTATTAATGTTACCGCAGGGATTAAATAGTTTATTAACTAACGTAATAGCTTTGGAAACTAAAAAAAGAATTATATTACTTCCATGACATCGGCAAAAAATACGAAATAAAACGATCCCGATACCGAATTCTTAATTTTAAAGTTTGGAGTTTCTATTATGAGCACTAACGAACGAATTTTAAGCCCCTTCACATTACCGAATGGTACTGAACTCAAAAACCGTTTGTTAATGGCCCCAATGACAACCTGTACCGGTTATTACGATGGCACCGTGACCAGCGAGCTGGTGGAGTACTATCGCGCCCGCGCTGGCAGCATCGGCACCATTATCGTTGAGTGCTGTTTTGTTGACGATCTCGGCCTGGCGTTCCCGGGTGCAATTGGGATTGATAACGACGAGAAAATCGCCGGGCTGGCGAAAATCGCTGACGCTATCAAATCCAAAGGCTCTAAAGCCCTTCTGCAAATCTACCACGGCGGCCGTATGGTCGACCCAAAACTGATTGGGGGTCGCACGCCGGTTGGCCCAAGCGCGGTTGCCGCGCCGCGTGACGGTGCCGCGACGCCGGTTGCCCTGACCTCAGAAGAAGTGGAAGGCATGATCGGCAAGTTTGGCGACGCCGTACGCCGCGCGATTCAGGCTGGCTTTGACGGCGTCGAAATTCACGGGGCGAATACCTATCTGATCCAGCAGTTCTACTCCCCGAATTCCAACCAGCGCGACGACGAGTGGGGCGGCAGCCGCGATAACCGCGCGAAATTCCCGCTGGCGGTGCTGGACATCACCCACAAGATGGTGCGCCAGTACGCGGACGACGCGTTCATCATTGGCTACCGTTTCTCTCCGGAAGAGCTGGAAGTCCCGGGCATCCGCTTCGAAGACACCCTGTATCTGCTGGAAAAACTGGCCGCACGCGGGGTGGATTATCTTCACTTCTCCCTTGGCGCCGCCCTGCGTCCATCTATCGTCGACACGCAGGATCCGACGCCGCTTATCGAAAAATACTGCGCGATGCGTTCTGACACGCTGGCACAGATACCGGTAATGGGCGTCGGCGGCGTGGTGAATGCTGCCGATGTGAATAAAGCGCTGGATCATGGCTACGACCTGATTGCCGTAGGCCGCGCCACCATCGCCTACCCGGACTGGACCGATCGCATCGCGGCGGGCGAAAGCCTTGAGCTGTTTATGGACAGTACCCGACGCGAAGAGCTGAACATCCCGGAACCGCTGTGGCGCTTCTCGCTGGTAGAGGCGATGATCCGCGACATGAGCATGGGTGAATCGAAGTTCAAACCGGGCACCTTCGTTGAAAAAGTGCAGGACGATGCCAACGAGCTGGTTATCAACGTCAGTCTCGAAACCGATCGCATCGCTGATATCGAGCTGGCCTCAGGCCCGAGCGAAGACGTGGAGTTTGTCACCAGCTTCGAAGAGATCCGCACCCGCATTCTGGATGCCAATACCCCGCACGTGGACGCCATCACCGGCGCAACCAGCCAGAGCGAGGCGGTGAAAAAAGCGGTCTCGAAAGCGATGCTGAAATCCAGCAAAGCGCTGGCGGCAGAAGAGGGTGCAGACCCGAATGAAACCAGAAGCGTCGACGTGGTCGTGGTCGGCAGCGGCGGTGCAGGGCTGGCGGCGGCGATCCAGGCGCATGACGAAGGCGCGAGCGTGCTGATCGTTGAGAAAATGCCAACCATCGGCGGTAACACCATTAAAGCCTCGGCAGGGATGAACGCGGCAGAGACCCGCTTCCAGCGCGTGAAAGGTATTCAGGACAGCAAAGAGCTGTTCTACCAGGAAAGCCTGAAAGGCGGCGGCAACAAAAACAACCCTGAACTGCTGCGTCGCTTCGTGGAGAACGCGCCGGAGGCGATTGAGTGGCTGGCCACGCGCGGCATTATGCTGAACGACATCACCACCACCGGCGGGATGAGCATTGACCGTACGCACCGTCCGAAAGACGGTTCCGCAGTAGGCGGGTATCTGATCAGCGGCCTGGTGCGTAACGTCAACAAACGCAACATCGAAGTGATGCTGGATACCTCCGTCAGCGACATCATCTTTGAAAATGGCGAAGTCACCGGCGTGCGTCTGACCACCGAAGAGAACGAAACCCTCACCGTGGCAACCAAAAGCGTGATTGTCGCAACGGGCGGCTTCAGCGCCAACAGCCAGATGGTGGTGAAATACCGTCCGGACCTGGAAGGGTTCGTGACGACTAACCACAAAGGCGCAACCGGCGGCGGTATCGCGCTGCTGGAACGTATTGGCGCGGGCACCGTGGATATGGGCGAGATTCAGATCCACCCAACCGTGGAGCAGAAAACGTCGTACCTGATTTCCGAATCCATCCGCGGCGGCGGGGCGATTCTGGTCAACCAGCAGGGGAACCGCTTCTTCAACGAAATGGAGACCCGCGATAAAGTTTCGGCGCAAATCATCGCGCTGCCGGAGAAATACGCTTACATCGTCTTTGACGAGCATGTCCGGGCTAAAAACAAAGCGGCGGATGAGTACATCGCGAAAGGCTTCGTGACCAGCGCCAGTTCGCCAAAAGCCCTGGCGGAAGCGCTGGGGATGGATCACCACCAGTTCCTGGCAACGCTGGAACGCTACAATGGTTTTGTGGAAAAACAGCACGACGATGATTTCGGCCGCACCACCGCGCTGCGCGCGCCCATCAACGAAGGGCCGTTCTACGCCATTCAGATTGCACCGGGCGTACACCACACCATGGGCGGTGTGACCATCAATACCGATACCTGCGTGCTGGACAGCAACCACAACGTATTGCCAGGGGCGTTTGCTGCGGGTGAGGTTGTCGGGGGCATCCACGGCGGTAACCGCATCGGTGGTAACGCGGTGGCAGATATCATTATTTTTGGTACGCTAGCAGGACATCAGGCGGCTATGCGTTCGAAAACACGGTAAGGCTCCTGTTTCCCCGGCGGCGCGGTGCCTGCCGGGGCTACATATGAGGACTCATGCAATGCCTGATAGCCATCGCGTTTACAGCTACTCCGCCGTTCTGATGGGCTCGCCCATCCTCCTGAAACTCTTTTCCCACGACGAAGCGCTCGCCTCTCGCGTGTTTCGCCTGATCAAACAGTACGAAGATCTCCTTACCGTCAACCGCGCGCATTCGGAGGTGATGAACATCAACCATGCTGCCGGTCAGCATCCGGTTGCCGTCAGTCGCCCGGTGTTTGACCTGATCCGCTGCGCGAAAGCGGCCAGCCAGATGGAAGACAGTGCGTTTAATCTGGCGATCGGCCCGCTGGTCAAACGCTGGAAAATTGGCTTTAAGGGGGACGTCGTGCCGCCCGCAGACGAGATCGCTGCCTTGCTGAACATCACGCATCCTGCGGACGTGGTGCTGGATGAAGCCAGCAGTAGCGTGTTTCTCACTCGCCCAGGAATGGAGATTGACCTGGGCGCGATCGCCAAAGGCTATATCGCTGACAGGGTCCGGGACCTTCTGCGCAAAGAGGGGGTTGAGCTGGGGTTAATTAATCTCGGCGGCAACATCCAGACGTTAGGCTCGCCGGAGGGCGGCTGGCGCGTCGGCCTGAAAAAACCGTTTGCCGGAGACGCGTTGATTGGGTCGATGACGGTAGAGAACCGGTCGGTCGTGACGTCAGGCACCTATGAGCGCTACTTTGAGCAGAACGGCAAACGCTATCATCACATTCTTAACCCACGCACCGGCTACCCGCTGGATAACGAACTGGACAGCGTGACGATTGTGTCGAAAGACTCCATCGACGGCGATATCTGGACCACGCTAATCTACGGCATGGGCGTGGAGAAGGGGTGTGCCGCGCTGCGCTCTCGCCCCGATATTGAAGCCATCTTTGTCACCAAAACGAAAGAAGTGGTGATCTCCTCGATGCACCACTTCCGCTTTACCCTTCTGGACGACAGCTACCGCATTACTGGCAGTACTGTTTGAGCAGCCCGACCTGTTCCGGCTGTAAACGGTAGCGATACACCGGTCTGCCGGTCGCGCCGTAGTGAATGCTGGTAAACAGGATATTAATTTGTGCCAGCCAGATCAGGTATTTGCGGCAGGAAACGCGCGAAATGTTGACCGCATTCGCCAGATCGTCAGTGGAAAATTCCATTTCCGGATGGCTGTCGATCCACTGGCAAATTGTGCGCAGCGTCTGCGGGGTTAATCCTTTCGGTAATTTTTTGCTGTCGGCCAGCTCCGGCGCGCCGCCGTGGATCAGCCTGTCGACATCGGCCTGTTCATAATACTGATGCGACCCCATCAGGCTGCGCTTGGCTTTCCAGCCGTTCAGCGCCTCTTCGAAGCGCGGAAACTGGAACGGCTTAATCAGGTAATCCACCACGCCATAGTGCATCGACGTCTGGATCGTCGCGGCGTCGGACGCCGACGAGATCATGATGACGTCGATCGGGCGGCCCGATGCGCGGATGATGGGCAGCAGATCCAGCCCGTTATCCTGCTGCATATACACATCCAGCAGCACCAGATCGATCGGCTGGCCAGGGTTTGCGATCAGCGCCTCGGCCTGGTTGAGCGTGGACGCGACGCCGCAGCAGCTAAAACCCTCAACGCGGTTTACATACAGACGGTTGAGGTCGGCTACCATGGCGTCATCATCGACAATTAACACATTTATCACGCGATATTCCTCTCGCTATCCCAGGGGATCTGAACAAAAAATTGGGTAAATACGCCAGGCTCCGACTCGACGGTAATATCGCCGCCCAGGTTCTGGATCTGCTGACGTGCAAGGAACAGCCCAACGCCGCGGTTTTCACCTTTTGTTGAGTAGCCCTTTGTAAAAATAGCCTCCAGCCGCTCGGGATCAATCCCGGGGCCGTCATCGCTGACCTCTCCGCTCAGCCAGCCGTTCTGGTAATGGAGCAGCAGGCCGATCTCGCCTTCCGGCTGACCTTCCATCGCATCCAGGGCATTTTCGATTAAATTGCCCAGCACGGTGATCAGCACCGCAACCTGCTCTTCATTGGTGGTATCGGGAAGCTGGCTCTCCTCCGCCAGCGTCAGGGTCACTCCGGCCTCTTTGGCGCGGTTAATTTTACCCAGCAGGAAACCCGCAATGACCGGCGATTTAACCTTGCGCTGTATCGCTCCGATGTCCGTCTGATAATTCTGCGCGGTCTGGATGATGTACTCCTCCAGCTTATCGTAGCGCTTCATGTGCAGCAGGCCGAGGATCACGTGCAGTTTGTTCATAAACTCATGCGTATGCGAGCGCAGGGCATCAACGTAATTGACCATGCCATCAATACGCTGCATTAGCTGGCTGATTTCGGTTTTATCGCGGAACGTGCTGATCGCCCCGATCACCTGATTCTGGCTTTTCACAGGGACCATGTTGCACAGCAGCAGCCGTCCGTTACAGCCGATCTCCTGATCCTGGCGAGCAATGCCGGTTTTTGACACTTCACGCAGGCTGGCCAGCAGCGGTTCACTGCTGCTTTCGGAGTGCTGGCCCGAGGTCAGGAGTAAAATTTCTCTGGCGGTGTGGTTAATCATCGTCACGCGACCGTGCATATCCACGGCCATCACGCCCTCTCGCAGGGACTGTAACATGGCCTGACGCTGTTCAAAGAGGGCGGAGATCTCGTAAGGCTCCAGCCCGAAGAGGATGCGTTTCAGCACCCGGACCAGGCCCCATATCGCCAGTGAACTCATCAGAACGCTGAACAGGATGGTCCACACGGCGTTGAGCCGTCCGCGGGCAATCTGATCTTCCACCTTATTCAGCGAAATCCCTACCACCACTACGCCGATCTGGTCGTGCCGATCGTCATACACGGGCGTAAAGACGCGCAGCGCTTCCGCGAGCGCGCCGCGGTTAACGGAGACATTCTCTTTCCCTTCCAGGGCAGGCGTCAGATCGTCGCCGATAAAATGCAACCCTAACAGCGCTTCATTGGGGTGGGAATAACGAACACCGCGCAGATCGGTGACCACGGTAAACAGCAGGTCGTTGCGCTTCGTTACCGCCTGGGCAATCGGCTGGATGATGCCGGCCTGGGGTGAGGCCATCAGGCCACGCTTGATATCGGGGCTGTCGGCCAGCGTTCGGGCAATACCCAGCGCGGTATCCTTCACGTCATCGCGCGTGGCGCGGGTGATCTGCACGGAGTACAGCGCGAACACCACCAGCAGCACAGAGCCGATAATGGCGCACACCATCAGCGTAACCAGCGTATTCAGCTTCATAGGACGCTTGCGCATCGGGGGGAAGGGCCGCAAATCGCTCATTAAGACTCCGCGAAGAAAAAGAAAGGGCTAATTATCGCTGATGAAGGCCATTTCATAAAGCCATGTAAAGAGAGGCGTTTCGTGAGCCTCCTCTCAGGTGACCTATATAAAACACTTTATAGTGTGTGGGTACTCATAATAAGGAGGCAGTTTATGAGCATTATGCTTACCGGTACGGCCAGGGAAAGACGGCAGGCCAGCACGACGAACATCGACAGATTATCCACGCTGGATATGCTTAACGTTATTCATCAGGATGACGCGCAAATCGCTTCTGCACTTACCCCCCACATGACGATGCTGGCCCGCGTGGTAGATAACGCGGCGGCGACGCTGAGCCACGGCGGACGTCTGATTTTGACCGGCGCGGGCGCGTCCGGACGCGTGGCGGAGCAGGCGGCAGAAGCGTTCGCGCCGGGAAAACATCCCGTTATTGCGATCACAGCAGGCGATAACGCCGGAAGTTACGCGCGCGGCGTTGCCGATCTCCAGACCATTGATTTTGGCGAGCACGACATGATGCTGGCGCTGTCCATCAGCGGCAAAACGCCCTGGGTGTGGGGCGCGATGCGTCATGCGTGGTCTCTGGGCTCAACGGTCGCGCTCATTACGGAGGATGCTCAAAGTGAAGCGGCGCAGCTGGCGAGCATGGTCATTGCGCCCGAGCTGGGGGCTGACGTGGTTGCCGGGTATGCCAACACCAAAGCGGGCATTGCGCAAAGCATGATTATGCATATGGTTACCACCGGTCTGGCGGTACGGACCGGACGGGTGTACAGCAACCTGCGCGTCGATCTGGAAGCAAGCAGCACCAAATGGGCCGAGCGACAAATTGCCATTGTGATGGAAGCAGGGGGATGTTCCCGGGCGCAGGCGAAGGCCGCGCTGGAAAGCTGTAACCATCAGTGTAAAACGGCGGTACTGATGGTGCTGACGGGTCTGGATGCGTGGAAAGCCCATGAGCTGCTGGTGCAGAATAACGGGTTTATTCGCCTGGCCTTGCAGGAAGCGCCGTAAATAAAAAAGCCCGCATCGCGGGCTTTACTTTTTGTTGGGATTAGAACTGGTAGATCATGCCGACGCCAACGATGTCATCGGTTGCAATACCGTTGTCATTGTAGAAGGCGTCATCTTCGTCCAGCAGGTTGATTTTATAATCAACGTAGGTGGAGAAGTTCTTGTTGAAGCTGTAGGTCATGCCTACGTCGATGTAGTTAACCAGATCCTGGTCAACGTAGTCATACCCGTTGCCTGGGTGATAATCGTTACCGCCCAGGTCGATGCCTTTTGAATAGACCCACGCCAGGGATGGACGCAGACCGAATTCAAACTGGTATTGCGCTACGGCTTCAAAGTTCTGCGTTTTGTTGGCGATGCCGTCACTGCCGTACGGCGTCATGTTGCGGGTTTCCGCATACATCATGGCCAGGTAGACATCATTCGCATCGTATTTTGCGCCAACTGTCCACGCTTCCGCGCGTTCACCGCCCGCATATTTGCTGAAGCGGTTGTAGCGGCCACTACCAGCTGCGACCTGGTCGTTAGTACGGTCAGAGGAAGAATACGCCGCACCCAGCGTCAGGCCGAAATCGAAATCATAGGTGGAAGACATGCCGAAGCCGTCGCCGTTCTGGAAACGAACGTCATCATGGCCGTTTTTGGTGCCTTCCTGATCTTCGTTTGCATTGGCGCCTTCATTCGCGCCCTGGTATTGCAGCGCAAAATTAAGACCGTCGACCAGACCATAGAAATCATTATTACGGTAGGTCGCCACGCCGTTAGTACGACCAACCATATAGTTGTCGGTCCAGGTGTAGGAATCACCACCAAATACCGGCAGCATATCGGTCCAGGCTTCAACGTCATACACGACGCCGTAATTACGGCCGTAATCAAACGAGCCGAAATCGCCATATTTCAGGCCCGCGAATGCCAGACGGTTAAAAGAGGTATCGCCAGCGTCTTCGGTGTCGTTTGCGTAGGTTTTATATTCCCACTGGCCGAAGCCGACCAGATCGTCAGTAATCTGCGTTTCGCCTTTGAAACCAATCTGAACGTAGGTTTCATCGCCATCGTCGCCCGCGTTGTCTGAGAAGGTGTGGCGCGCATCAACCTTGCCGTACAGGTCGACCTTGTTGCCGTCTTTGTTGTACATCTCAGCCGCATTGGCTGCGCCAGCCATTAATAAAGCGGGTACAAGCATTGCCAGAACTTTTCTTTTCATTATATATTCCCTTTAAATATAAATTGTCTGAATATATGTAATTACTCTCCGTAATTACATGGCCGATACTATTCTATGGATTGTTATTTAGGTTCAAAAATAAATGTAATTAAAATAGTAAAGATATTACAAAATATTTCTTTTTATCTCTTTATTTTTCACGTGAATTAATGCCTTGAATATATAGCGGGTAATTATTATTAAGTATTTCGCATTTCTATTTTTTAAATCCTTTCATTTGGATATATTATAATTTCACGCTTTCGAACTACAGGACGTCATAATGGAACATGCGCAGTGGCAGCACCGCTTTGAACGCTGGCTCAATGAAAATCATTCTACCGAGGATGCGGCGCATGATATTGCGCATTTCCGCCGCGTCTGGATGACCGCGCAGACCATCATGGCCGGGGAGGGCGCCGATCCGCTGGTCGTGCTGGCCGCCTGCTACTTCCACGACATTGTCAGCCTGCCGAAAAACCATCCCGAGCGGAGTCAGTCCTCGCGGCTGGCGGCGCGCAAAACGCGCGAGATCCTGAGCGGCGCGTTTCCTGACTTTCCGGCAGAGCGCTATGCGGCAGTTGAGCACGCTATCGAGGCGCACAGCTTCAGTGCGGGCATTGCGCCGCAGAGTACAGAGGCGAAAGTCGTGCAGGACGCTGACCGGCTGGAGGCGCTGGGCGCCATTGGCCTGGCGCGCGTGTTTGCCGTGTCGGGGGCGCTGGGCGTCGCGCTGTTTGACGCCGACGACCCGTTTGCCGGGGCGCGAGCGCTGGATGATAAAACTTTCGCGCTCGACCACTTTCAGACCAAACTCCTGCGCCTGCCGGACACCATGCAAACCGCGCGAGGCCGGGAGCTTGCGCGTCACAATGCTGATTTCCTGATCCAGTTTATGGCGAAGCTGAGTGCCGAATTACAGGGGGATTACCTCGGAACAGATAGCCAGGTGCTGAACCATTTCCGTCGCAGTCTGCGATCCTGAACTGTGGTACTCTGTTTTCTGTCTTTATTGCCCGGTTAAGAGAATGCAGGAAAATCGATCAGTGACTGTGCCCGCGCCCGAGCGGGTTGAGAAATCAACGGCAGCCGTGCAGGCACTCCTGCGTCAGCTGCTGGAAATGTATGATGCTAAAACGCTGGCAAATCAGCTGGAGGCTCATGGCGAGAGCCACTGGAGCCCGGCGATACTCAAACGGCTGCTGATAAGCGACAGGGCAGGACACCGCCTCAGCGACGGCGAGTTCCGCTACCTGCAAAATTTGCTGCCGCGTCCTCCTGCCGCGCATCCGAATTATGCTTTTCGCTTTATCGATCTCTTTGCCGGCATCGGCGGCATTCGCCATGGCTTTGAAGCCATTGGCGGGCAGTGCGTGTTCACCAGCGAATGGAACAAACATGCCGTGCGCACCTATAAAGCGAACTGGTACTGCGACCCCGACGCGCACCAGTTCAATGCGGATATTCGTGACGTCACCCTGAGCCATAAAACCGGCATCAGCGACGAAGAGGCCGCCGAACATATCCGTAACACCATACCGGCGCACGATGTGCTGCTGGCCGGTTTCCCTTGCCAGCCGTTCTCGCTGGCTGGCGTATCGAAGAAGAACGCGCTGGGGCGCGCGCACGGCTTTGCCTGCGATACGCAGGGCACGCTGTTCTTTGATGTTGCCCGGATTATTGATGCCCGTCGCCCGGCGATTTTTGTGCTGGAGAACGTTAAGAATTTAAAGAGCCATGACGGGGGCAAAACCTTCCGCATTATCATGCAAACCCTGGATGAGCTAGGCTACGACGTGGCGGATGCAGAGGATATGGGGCCGGACGATCCGAAAATTATCGACGGCAAACACTTCCTGCCACAGCACCGCGAACGCATCGTGCTGGTGGGTTTCCGCCGCGATCTCAATCTGAAAGGCGATTTTACGCTGCGTGATTTGCCCTCGCTCTATCCGGCGCGTCGTCCGACGGTGGCCGAGCTGCTGGAGCCCGCCGTCGATGCAAAATTTATTCTGACGCCGGTGCTGTGGAAATACCTCTATCGTTATGCCAAAAAGCATCAGGCAAAAGGCAACGGCTTTGGGTTTGGCATGGTTAATCCGCTTAATCTCGACAGCGTGACGCGCACGCTGTCGGCGCGCTACTACAAAGATGGCGCGGAAATTCTTATCGATCGCGGCTGGGATAAGGCGCTGGGTGAAAAAAATTTCGACGATCCGCAGAACCAACAGCACCGGCCAAGGCGCTTAACCCCGCGCGAGTGCGCCCGCTTAATGGGGTTTGAGACGCCGCAGGGCTACCGTTTTCGCATCCCGGTGTCGGACACCCAGGCCTACCGCCAGTTTGGTAACTCGGTGGTGGTGCCGGCTTTTGCCGCTGTCGCAAAACTGCTGGCCTCTCGCATCAGAAAGGCCGTTCAGCTTCGTCAGAGTGAGGCCGTCAATGGCGGACGTTCACAATAAGGCCACGCGCAGCAAGAACATGCGCGCCATCGGCACGCGTGATACCGCGATTGAAAAACGGATCGCTGGCCTCCTGACCGCCGTCGGGTTTGAATTCAGGGTTCAGGATGCCACGCTTGGCGGGCGTCCCGATTTCGTGATCGACGCGTACCAGTGCATCATCTTTACCCACGGCTGTTTCTGGCATCATCACGACTGCTATCTGTTTAAAGTCCCGGCGACGCGCACCGAGTTCTGGCTGGAGAAGATTGGTAGGAACGTCGAGCGGGATAAACGCGACGTTTCGCAGCTTTACGCCCAGGGCTGGCGGGTGCTGATTGTCTGGGAGTGCGCGCTGCGCGGAAAAATGAAGCTGAATGATGTGGAACTGACGGAACGGCTGGAAGAGTGGATCTGCGGCGGCGGTCAGGCCGCGCAGATCGACACCCAGGGCATTCACCCGATCACGGTTTTTCCACCCCACACGGCGTGACAACCGGCTTCGCGGGCAGCAGATATTTACCCAGCGTGACCAGCACCACGGCAAAAACAATCACACCCAGCGCCAGCCATTCAATTGGCGACAACACTTCGCCAGCGAAACCGGTACCCAGCAGCACGGCAACCACCGGGTTAACGTAGGCGTAGCTGGTGGCAACCGCCGGGGAGACGTTGCGGATCAGGTACATATAGGCGTTGATGGCAATAATCGAGCCAAACAGCGCCAGATACCCGACGGCCAGGAAACCAGAGAGGCCTGGCATCGCCGTCAGTTTTTCACCCGCCAGGGTGGAGGCAATCAGCAGCACGATCCCTGCCGCGAGCATCTCAATGGCACCCGCCATCATCCCGGAAGGCAGTTCAATACGGGAGCCGTAGACCGAGCCGAAGGCCCAGCTCATGGAGCCGATCATGATCATCACCGCAGCCCACGGATTCCCGCTCAGGTTACCGCCGCTGTTAAGCATGATGATGCCCGCAAGCCCAATCGCGATGCCCAGCCATTCGAGCTTGCGGGTGCGGATCCCGAACAGACGACTAAAGCAGAGCGTAAACAGCGGCACGGTCGCGACAACTACCGCGGCGATCCCCGACGGCACGTTCTGGTGTTCGGCAACGGTTACCGCACCGTTGCCCACCGCCAGCAGCAGCAGGCCGATCAGGGCGGCGTTAAGCAGGGGGCGCAGCGGCGGAAGCCTATGGCCGCGCAGCAGCAGAAACGTCAGCAGCAGCACGCCGGCTGCAAGGAAGCGAACGCCTGCCATCATCAGCGGGGGCCAGCTCTCCACGCCAATGCGAATGACAAAATAGGTGGATCCCCAGATGATATACAGGGAGAAAAGCGCTCCAATGAGCGGTAATAAATGCCGGAAACGCATAGTCCCTCACGACGGAATAAAAAGGTCGCTCATAGTTAACGCCAAAACTATCTCGCTGGCGAGCGCTTTAATTGGGCTGGTTATGTGAAATTTTTGTTGACGCGAGGTGCCAGTTTCCGGGCGGTGAGTTTTGTTCCATACTATTCACTTAATTAGCAAAAAAAGAAGGATAGAGATTTTGGCAGGAAGTAGCTTATTAACATTACTGGACGATATCGCCACCTTGCTGGATGACATTTCGGTGATGGGAAAACTGGCGGCGAAAAAAACCGCCGGGGTACTGGGAGACGATCTGTCGCTGAACGCGCAGCAGGTGACCGGCGTGCGCGCGAACCGTGAGCTGCCGGTGGTGTGGGGCGTAGCGAAAGGGTCCTTTATTAACAAGGTGATCCTCGTTCCGCTGGCGCTGCTCATCAGCGCCTTTATTCCCTGGGCCATTACGCCTCTGCTGATGATTGGCGGGGCGTTCCTGTGCTTCGAGGGCGCCGAAAAGGTGCTGCATATGCTTGCGGCGCGCAAAGAAAAAGACACCCCCGAGATGCGCCAGCAGCGTCTGGAAGCGCTGGCCGCGCAGGATCCAAAAACGTTCGAGCGCGATAAAATCAAAGGCGCGGTTCGTACCGATTTCATCCTCTCGGCCGAAATTGTGGCGATTACGCTTGGGATCGTCTCCGAAGCACCGCTGATGAATCAGGTTCTGGTGCTTTCGTTGATTGCCATTCTTGTCACGGTTGGGGTGTATGGCCTGGTCGGGCTGATCGTCAAGCTGGATGATATCGGCTTCTGGCTGGAAAAAAAATCCAGCGCCATTGCACGCGGTATCGGCAAAAGCCTGCTGGTGCTGGCCCCGTGGCTGATGAAAAGTTTGTCGATAGTGGGAACCCTGGCGATGTTCCTGGTCGGCGGCGGTATTATCGTGCACGGCGTGGCCCCGCTGCATCATGCCATTGAGCATCTGGCGTCGGGTTATGGTTCGGCAATCGCCGCCATTCTGCCGACGCTGCTTAACCTCGTGCTGGGCTTTATCGTCGGTGTCATTGTGGTGGCAGTGGTTAAGCTGATTGGAAAAGTACGCGGCACAGCGCATTAATTATTGATGCGCTGCGGGTGCAAAAAGGCTATTCCTCGTCTAAATTGAAAACGTTTCACCCTGATACAGGAGGCAGGTATGGTCTTTTTGGTCAGTGATGAAGTTAAGCCTAAAAGTGGTGGTCCAGGCATGATTGTTACCGGTTATTCCAGCGGAATGGTGGAGTGTCGGTGGCATGACGGATACGGCATTAAGCGTGAGGCTTTTCGAGAAGACGAGCTTCAGCCTGCGAATAACAGGCAAGAGCGCGACAAGGCTTAATCACACAACGCCCGGCCATGCCGGGCGTTTTACTGGCAGAAGACGTATCCTGTCGGATGGCGGGCGACAATCAGGGAGTGGGTGTGCAACACGATACCTTTGTTGAAAAACAATCTTTGTTGCAGTGGCTGCATAAGCGTAGCAATCCCGGTTTGATTGTTAATCTCTGTTTTATCGTTGTCCTGATCTTTTCCACCCTCCTGACCTGGCGCGAAGTCGTGGTGCTGGAGGAGGCCTACATCTCCAGCCAGCGTAACCATCTGGAAACGGTGGCCAGCGCGCTGGACAGACAGCTCCAGTTTAGCGTCAATAAAATGCTCTATTTTCGCCACAGCATGCTTGATGCGCTGGAGACGCCGCTGGCGTTTGGGGTTCTGCAAGAAGCGGTAAAGCGTTTTGAACGCGTGAGGCGTTCCCCCGTCTGGCAAATCGCGGTCGATCCTAAACGCACGTTACCGATTAACGGCGTTTCGGATGCGTTTGTTGAACAAACAACGCTGCTTAACCGCGATGACGATTACCTGGATAAGGAGATCTCCGCCGCCCTCGAAGTGGGCTATTTGCTGCGCCTGGCATCCACGAACTCACGTCACGAGGAGCGGATATTATACGTTTCTCGCGCGGGTTTTTTTCTGGAAACGGATACGCCTCCCCATCACAGCGATATTGCACAGCGCTATTACCATCTGGTGACGCAGCCCTGGTTTACGCAGCAGACCGATCGTGAAAACCGGGCGCGGGCGGTTCGGTGGTTTATCTCTCCTCCCTCGGCCTTTGCCGGAAAAAAGCCGCTCATTACGGCCAGCGTGCCGGTTTACTACGATCATGTCTGGTATGGCGTGGTGGCGATGGATTTTACCTTTGCCACCATGCGTCAGCTGCTGGTGGAGGCAATGGACGACCATACGGAAGGGGAGTACCAGCTGTATGACAGCCGCCTCAACATGCTGGCGACCACCGAGAAGCCAGCGGACGAGGTGAATCATTTCAATGAGCTGGAATTAGCGCAAATCGCGCACGCCATAGAACAGGACACCGAGGGCGGTATTCGCCTGGGAAGCCGTTTTATCAGCTGGGCGCGCCTCGATCATTTCGACGGCCTCGTCCTGCGGGTCCATACCCTGGATGAGGGGGTGCGCGGAGATTTCGGCAGCATCAGCATTGTTTTGGCCCTGCTTTGGGCGCTGTTCACCGCGATGCTGCTGATTTCATGGCTGGTGATCCGGCGCATGGTCAGTAATATGTATTCGATGCAGAACTCGCTGCAATGGCAGGCCTGGCACGATCCGCTGACCCGGCTGAATAATCGTGGGGCGTTGTTTGAGCAGGCGAAAAGGCTGGCGAAACAGTGTGAACAGCAGTCGCTGCCGTTCTCGGTCATTCAGATCGATCTCGACTGCTTCAAGAGCATCAATGACCGGTATGGGCATCAGGCGGGTGATAAGGTGTTGACCCACGCCGCCGGGCTGATTGCCAGTACCCTGCGCGCGAATGATATTGCCGGACGCGTCGGTGGCGAAGAGTTCTGCGTCGTGCTGCCCGGCCTGACGATTGAAGAGGCGGCAGACGTCGCAGAACAGATCCGCGAGCGTATCAACAGCAAAGAGATCCTGATTAAGAAAAGTACGACCCTGCGCGTGAGCGCGTCGTTTGGCGTTTCCTGCGCCCAGGAGAAGGGCGATTACCACTTCGAAAATCTGCAATCCGCCGCCGATGCGCGGCTGTATGAGGCGAAACAGCGCGGGCGTAACCGGGTTGTCTGGCAGGCTCACGACAAAAAGTGATCGAGCCCTTCACGCCAGCCGGCCGGTCCGGTGTGCTGCGTATGGTATACCCGCGCGGGATCGTTATTTTTCAGGCTGACACCCTCCCGGTTGAAGCCTTTCACCACCACGGCGAAGCCTACGCTGTCCAGCAGCGGCGCATCGTTGGGGCCGTCGCCCAGGCCCAGCGTCGTCGGCTCTTTACCTTCGTGCAGGCGATACTGGTCCACAAGCCAGTGAACCGCCACGTCTTTGCCGCAGGCGTTGTCCAGAATGTGCCAGAAGCGTGCTCCCTGGACGATCTTCAGCCCCTGCCGGGCCAGTTCGGTTGCGAAGCGCGTCATTTGTTCATCACCGTCACGCCAGATAAGCGACACGGACGCCTCATGTTTGCGTGCAAGTGCCGAACGTGGGCGGCTCAGCCCGGTCCATTCGGCGACCACGCGCTCATCCACATCATCAAAGGTGGTAAATTTCAGGTGCAGTTCCTGACGAACCCGGTCAATAAACTGCCGGATTTCGTCATGCTTTTTTTCCGAGATGAACCGGGCGGCGTTTTCCCACCGTACGTCAGGCTGGATCACCGCGCCGTTTTCCGCAATGTAAGGTAGCCCAACGAGCCCAAGCTCCTGCTGGATGTCCTGCATCTCAGACGCGGTTTTGCTGCTGCACAGAATGACCGGTATCTGCTCATCCTGTAATCTCTCCAGCCAGGGGGCGGCAGGCTGCCAGTCAAACGTGTGAAAATCCAACAGCGTGCCGTCGAGGTCAGTAAAGACCAGCAGCGTCTCCTGAAGCGAAGGCATAAACTCTCCTGGAAGATGGCGCGTTTTATGAGAAAATTCTTAAAAAAGAGAGGCGTTGTCACCCCGTTGAACCGGTAACGATCCCGACAAACCCACACCCGACGCAGGTTTATACTCATAACAAAAATTCACATGTATAAAATATTATATTCGCTCAGAGAATATATGCTTGTAAGAAAATTCCGTTGGGGATAATGTCTTACCTGCATCAGATTTCCTGGTGTAACGAATTTACAAGTGCTTCTTGCATAAGCAAGTTTGATCCCGGTCATCCCCATGACCGGGATTTTTTTCGCCTTAGCGGTTCGTCTCCGAGACGCTAAAGTCATGGATATCCAGCTCGAACGCTTCGGCCAGCTCGCGGTAGGTATGGTAATCCCGACCGTTGACCACGACGCGGTCTGAATTATCCTCCGCACGATGAACTTCGGACTCACTGATTTCATTGATGGCGGCAAGCAGGGCATCGACGTCCACCTCAACCTCACGCTTAATGGTGTCGCTGTACTCTTTGTCGGTCTTCATTTCGGGCTCCTCATTTAACCGTCTCCACAGCTAAGTATAGACCGCACACAAAAACGCCATTCGCGCCGGGCGGCGATGCCAGAGGAGGTAATTTGTTCTACACTGGCTCAAAACCACAGGAGAAATGTATGAAGGTCAACGATCGGGTAACCGTCAAAACGGACGGTGGGCCGCGCCGCCCGGGTGTGGTGCTGGCGATAGAAGAGTTTAATGAAGGCACGATGTATCTGGTGTCGCTGGAAGATTACCCGCTCGGCATCTGGTTCTTTAACGAACTGGGCCACCCGGATGGGATCTTTGTGGAAACGGCGGAATAGGGCGGCGTCGGGGGCGTTGTCTCCCCGGCTCCGGCTGCTGAAAAGCAAAATCTCTGGCCAGGCCAGAGATCAAGGTAGGGTACAACATGGCCGTGCAACTTAGCGCATATTAACGAAAATCCCATTCGTCACATTATCTGTCAGGCGTACGACATGGTAAATCACTTGCTTATTATGCGTTTTAATTTTCCTTTTAATATTTCCTTTGTGTGACGATACTGTTTTTGCCTTGATATTCATCTGGTCTGAGATCTGAATTGTCCCTTGTCCTGCCATCCACATTCTTAACATACTTGATTCAGTTCTGCTTAATGATAGGGTGGGTAAGTTAATCGCACCTACATTCTTTACTTCTTTATTCAAATAATCGCCCAGAATGTCGTCAAGCGACTCTGGTTTAATCGATTTCGAACTGATTAATAAGTTTTTACGCACCAGCAAATACTCATCGAAATGAATATTGGCGATTGCCATAAAAACAATAAACAAGGTCTTAGGATGCTGATTAATGATCTGCTTAATGTGCTGACTGTTAGCGGGGTCGTGAATGAAACAGTCCTCATTAATAAACACCACGCCTGGCTTGTGGACGTCACAAGCGGCTGCGAGTTCTTCAACGGTGTGCGCATCGTTGATGTCTCTCTTTCTTACCCCTCTGCTTGCTAAGTACCCGGTTAACCCTAGCCGGGTGTAGCTGCATAAATCCATAATGATCGTTGACATGGCATACCCTCACTCAATGCGTAACGATAATTCACCATCTGCCTGAGAGCTCATAAACAGCCATACGGGATGGAAAAAAGCTAATAAAACCTGTGAGCATGACAAAGACTTTCAGGCGAACTCACTATCCCGTAAAGTTACGTATAATTTGCCAGGAATCATCTTAAAGTAAAGTAAATATTAAGTATTGTGAGGTGGTTAGAAACATTTAAACCGCGTCAGATATATCCTGGTAGATGTTTTTCGAGATTATTTTTAGGAATATCCTCAGAAAGACATTGCAAACGCTACGGGTTATTATTTGCGTGGTAGTTCGCTGACAATATCCGCTAACAGATTGAATATCTCGCTGAATAAATGTTCGCAGAAGGGGGCGATAAGGGGCATCAATAATGACATTAATAAAAGGCCAACCGTCAATGTCACCGGAAAACCGATGACGAACACCGACAGCTGCGGGGCCATTCGGTTGAGTAAACCCAGTGCGAGGTTAACCGTGAGCAGCAGGGTAATGATCGGCAGCGCCAGCATCAGCCCGTTGAGGAAAATCAGTCCGGCAGCCCGCACCAACGCCAGAAAGGCGTTGCTGTTTACCGGGTTGTCGCCAATCGGCAGCGTATGGAAGGTATCCACCAGCATGGAGATCAGCCACAGGTGGCCGTTGAACGAGAGAAACAATAGCATTGCCAGCAGGTCGATAATGCGCGCCAGCACGGGCATATTCAGATGGCTGCCGGGATCAACGAACGTTGCGAAGGAGAGGCCCATTTGCAAGCCGATCAGTTCCCCCGCCGTTCGTACCGCAGCAAAGGCGAGCTGCATCGTAAACCCGACCGCCACGCCAATCATCACCTGTTGCAGGGCAATCCAGATCGCATTCGGGGAAAAAATGGGAATATCCACCGCCGGCAGGGATGGGGCAACGATAACGGTGATAACGATGCCCAGCCCAATTTTGACGCGTTTAGGCACCGACTTTTCACTGAGAATGGGGGCGGTGGAGATCAGCGCCATAATGCGCAGCATCGGCCAGAAATAGATCCCGAGCCATTGAACAAACTGATCGCTGGTGAAATGCAGCATCGTCCGTCAGCCGATGATGTAAGGCAGGTTGGTGAACAGGTTGCGCATATAGTCCAGCAGCAAATTCAGCATCCATGGCCCGGCGACGATAATCGCCACGAAGACGGCAATGATCTTAGGGATGAACGACAGGGTCATTTCGTTAATCTGCGTGGCGGCCTGGAGAATACTGATAATCAGACCGGTTACCAGCGCCACCAGCAGCAGGGGCGCGGCCACGGCAATCGCGACTTTCATCGCCTCCGTGCCCATCATCATGACCGATTCAGGCGTCATTGCGCGCTCCTCAACTGTAGAAACTCTGCGCCAGCGAGCTGACCAGCAGCTGCCAGCCGTCGACCAGCACAAACAGCATGATTTTAAAGGGCAGGGCAATGGTCGCGGGCGGAACCATCATCATCCCGAGCGCCATCAGGACGCTGGCGATCACCAGGTCGATGATCAGGAACGGAATGAAAATGGTGAAGCCAATCTGGAACGCGGTTTTCAGCTCGCTCGTGACATACGCCGGCAGCAGGATGCGCATCGGCACCGCTTCCGGCCCCTGTAGCTCCCCCGTGTTCGCGAGACGGGCAAACAGGGCTAAATCCGCTTCGCGCGTCTGGCGAAGCATAAATTCACGTAATGGCTGAGCCCCCTTTTCCAGGGCGACCTGCATGGAAATTTTATCTTCGCTGAACGGCTGATACGCCTCGGTGTAAATCTTGTCGATCACCGGCGACATAATGAAAAAGGTCAGGAACAGGGCTAAGCCCAGCAGCACCTGATTGGGCGGCGCGGACGGCGTGCCGAGCGCGTTGCGCAGCAGGCCAAACACGATGATGATGCGGGTAAAGCTGGTCATCATCAGCAGGATCGCCGGGATAAAGGTCAGCAAGGTGATGAACACCAGCGTCTGCACGGACAGGGACCAGCTTTGACCCCCGTTCGCCAGCGGCGTGGAAACCAGCCCCGGCAGCTGCGCATACACGGAGGGCGCGAACAGGCCCAGGCCTGCCAGCGTAAGGAATAACAGACGACGCATCAGGATCTCCCGGAACGCTTGAGCAAACTCTTCATAACGGACTGGAAATCCGCAGGGGCCGGGGCGTTTGCCTCTACCGCGGCAGGCGCAGGGGGCAGCGTGTGCAGGACGTTGATGCTGGAGGCGGTCACGCCCAGCACCAGTCGCGCATCTTCCACTTCCACAATAACCACGCGTTCGCGTGGACCGAGCGTGGTGCTGGCGCTGACCTTCAGCCCGCGCGTGCCGGCCGTTTTCCCCGCCAGACCGAAACGCTTCGCCAGCCAGGCGGCGAGAAGGATAAAGGCAATAATACCGAACAGCGCGCCGCTCACCTGAAGCAGCGGTGAGCCGGGTACGGCGGAGGGCTCGGACATTGTTGCCTGGGTTTTCATGCTTAACGGCTCAGACGACGCATACGTTCGGAAGGAGTAATGATATCGGTGATACGTACGCCGTATTTATCGGCCACCACCACCACTTCGCCCTGGGCAATCAGGTAGCCGTTGATCAGAATATCCAGCGGCTCACCGGCTAAACCGTCCAGCGCCACCACGGAACCCTGCGTCAGGCGCAGCAGCTCTTTAATGGTCATCCGGGTGCGGCCCAGCTCAACGGTCAGCTTGACCGGAATGTCCATAATCAGGTCGATTTCCTGCAACGTGCCGCTGACGTCACCGCCGCCTAATTGCTGGAATACCGCGTCTGCCGCGCTTTTCGTCGGCGTCGTTTTTTGCTCGTTTAACGCGTCAGCCCACAGATCGTCCAGTGCTCCGCTGTTTTCATCGGACGGATTGTTCATGTCACTCATTTGGGCTGTTCCTCATTCAGCGAATTCAAAATCGGGTTGATCAAGTGCTCAACGCGTAACGCATACTGGCCGTTAATCGTGCCGTACTGGCTTGTCAGCACGGGTACGCCATCCACATGGGCAATAATGCGGTCGGGTTTGTCTATCGGCAAAACGTCGCCGGGTTGTAATTTCAGGATCTGCGATAACCGCATGGAGATATCGGCGAAGTTGGCCACCAGCTCCAGCTGCGAATGCTGTACCTGACGCACCAGGTTCTCACGCCAGTTCTGATCTTCATGGCGTGAGTTCTCCAGCGGCGGGTTCACCAGCAGTTCGCGCAGCGGTTCAATCATGCTGAACGGCAGGCAGATGTTGAACTCGCCCGTCAGGTTGCCGATCTCCACGTGGAACGGGGTGTTCACGACGATGTCGTTCGGGGAGGTGGTGATGTTGGTAAACTTCACCTGCATCTCGGAACGCACGTACTCCACTTCCAGCGGGTTAATCGCTTTCCACGCGTCGCTGTAGGATTCCAGCGCCAGCTTCAGCATGCGGTTAATCACGCGCTGTTCGGTATGGGTAAACTCGCGGCCTTCTACTTTGGTCGGGAAACGACCGTCGCCACCGAACAGGTTATCCACCGCGATGAACACCAGGCTTGGCGAGAACACGACCAGGCCGGTACCGCGCAGCGGCTTGAGATGGATCAGGTTAAGGTTGGTTGGCACCGGCAGGTTGCGGGCAAACTCATGGTACGGCTGAATGCGGATCGCCCCGACGGTGATATCCGGGCTACGACGCAGCAGGTTAAACAGCCCCATACGGAACTGACGTGCAAAACGTTCGTTGATGATCTCCAGCGCCTGTAATCGCTCGCGCACCACGCGACGCTGGGTATTAGGATCGTAGGGACGAACATTATCATCGCCGGTTAAACTCGGCTTCGGATCGTCACTCTTATCGCTGTCGCCGTTGAGCAGCGCATCGATTTCTGCCTGAGAAAGAATACTGTCGCCCATGTCGTTACCGCAGAATGAAGGCTGTATACAGAACGTCAGTGACTTCCTGCTTAGGTTGGCCGTTGACCAGCGGGGTCGCCAGCGTCTGTTTGATGGCATCGACCAGCTTTTGCTTGCCCACATCGGTGGCGAGCGCGGAGGCGTCCTGACGAGAAAACAGCAGCAGCAGACGGCTACGCACTTCTGGCAGGTAGTCGTTCAGACGTGCACGGGTCGCTTCATCTTTCAGGCGCAGCGTAATGCCCACGTACAGGACGCGATCCGCATCGCCCAGGTTAACGGTGAACGTATCCAGCGGAAAGAAGACCGGCGCCGGCGGAGGCGGCACGTCAGCTTTGGCGGCCGCGCCGGAGGGCTCCTGCTGCATACGCCAGTAACTGTAGCCTGCGGTGGCGCAGGCCGCGAGGGTAATCAACACCAGCAGCGGGATCCAGATGGAACGCTTGCTTTTTTTGGTGATAGCGGAGTCTGTCATCTGATACGAGCTTCCTGTTTCGGTACAGCTTAATACGGTGATTATCCCGTGTCCGGCTTAGGTCAAAGCGTGGAAAAGACGGAGATAATCACGTTACCTCTGGCGTTTAGGCAAAGATGTCTACGGCACGGCTGCCGCGCGCGGCGGATTGCAGGGCGGCTGGGGTTGGCAATAACTCGTCGCTCTCATCGTTAAACCCGCCAGGCTGACCGGAGCGCGAAGCGTGCTGTTGCTGCCCGGATGAAGACTGCTGCTGCCCGGCAAAGCCCTCGCTGCTGACGCTGCTTTGTGCAAGCTGAATGCCGTTTTCCGCAAGCTGCGTGCGCAGGATCGGCAGGGCCGCTTCCAGCGCCGCGCGAACGTGGCTGTGAGGCGAAACCATCTGCAACTGCGCCTGGTTGTCATCCAGCTTAAGCGAAATTTGCACCTGACCCAGATCCTCCGGGTGCAGACGCAGCTCCGCGGTCTGCTGTCCCTGCTTTGTGAACAGGGTGATGTGCTGGCTCAGATTCTGCTGCCATTCGTGCGTGCCCAGCGGCTGGCTTAACACCGGTGCTGTCGCAACGGTAGCGGCAGGCTGGGGGGCAGGCAGATGGCTGACGACCGGGGCCAGCGTCGCGGTTGGGCTGGAGGCTGGCGACGCCGTGCTCGCTACGTCCTGCTTTTCCGCGACGGCGGCGACAGCTGGCGTAACGGATGCCGTGGCGGGCAGCGACGTATCGCTATCCTGAACCGGCGTTTTATCCTGGCCCGGTAACGCGTGGCTAATCGGCTGTTGCTGGCCGTTATCCGTCTGGGCTAGCGCAGAGGCGAGGGCGGCGCGGGGCGCGATCCCCGTCGTACTTGCAGGCGTCGTCGCCACTGGGGTGGCGATCTGCTGGTGCGGTAACATCGCCATCAGCGCGCTTAACCCGGCCAGCTCTTCCTCTTCGGTTGCGGTGTCGCCGCTTGCCTTCGCGTCCGTCTGGGTCAGCACCTTCAGCGCGTCCGTATTCGCTGTGGGTTTCAGGCCGGAGACAAGGGTTTGCCGGGAGAGGGCAGTTTCCTCTCCGGTCAGTGTCTCCTGGCGGGAGAGCAGCTCGGCGATTTTGGCCTGGAGCGTGGTATCACCACTTTTTTCCCGTGCCGCTGTCGACAGCTTGCTGCCCGCTGCTTTCAGATCGGCCAGCGTCAGCGGGGCATCTTTACCTTTGCCGGTGGCCTCCGTCAGCGCGCCAGCCAGCAGAGAGAGAAAATCCTGCGCGCCCTCATCGCCTTTTCCGGCCAGCGTGCCGCCGGACGGGTCGCTGTCGGTCATCAGCAGTTGTTGCAGTGTGATCATTCTGGTTTCCTCATTGATGCGCGCTGGGCAAACTCATCCATTTTTTTCTGATCCAGACGGTTTTCCGCCAGGGTCGAGGCTGCAATTTGCCGGTCCTGTAAGGTTTGCCAGGCCTGCAACCGCTGTTTTTTCTCGCGCCAGAAGTTAAGCGCGGTATCGACTTTTTGCGTCCACTGGTTAAGCTGCTGGCGATGCTGCTCAATCGCCTTTTCCAGCGTCTGGATAAACTGCTGATAGTTGATCCAGCGCTGGCTACCAATGCCCTGCGTCATGTCGGTGTTAAGGTTGGTACGGTATTCATGCTGATAGTCGATTAACATCTTCAACTGTTCTTCAGCCTGCTGGCACCCGCGCCGCATTGCGCCAAGCTGCAATGCGGCATCATCAACTTCTTTTTCAGCCAGATCTTTCAGCGTTGATAACGCGCTGTTTTGCGCCATGACCTTCGCCCTCCACCTGTGTTACACCTGCGGGAAAATCAGCTCCAGTGCCTGGAGGGAATCTTCCCAGTCGGCGCGTTCAAAAATACCTTGTTGCAGAAACGCCTCCAGCTGCGGCCACAGGGCAATCGCTTTATCGAGCATCGGATCGCTGCCTTTGGCGTACGCCCCGACGCTCACCAGATCGCGGTTGCGCTGGAAGCTGGAGAGCAGTTGTTTGAAGTTACGCACGCGGGCGTAGTGCTTCTCGGTAATCAGCGCCGTCATTGCACGGCTGATCGAGGCTTCAATATCAATGGCCGGATAGTGCCCGGCTTCGGCCAGACGGCGCGACAGCACGATATGGCCGTCGAGGATCGCTCGCGCGGAGTCGGCAATCGGATCCTGCTGGTCATCGCCTTCGGTCAGTACCGTATAGAACGCGGTGATGGAGCCCCCGCCGCTGATGCCGTTCCCCGCGCGTTCCACCAGCGCGGGCAGTTTTGCAAATACCGACGGCGGGTAACCTTTGGTGGCCGGCGGTTCGCCGATGGCGAGCGCAATCTCACGCTGCGCCATCGCGTAACGGGTCAGGGAGTCCATGATCAGCAGCACGTGCTGGCCCCGGTCGCGGAAATCTTCCGCGATCCGCGTGGCGTAGGCGGCACCCTGCATACGCAGCAGCGGCGACACGTCGGCAGGCGCGGCGATCACCACCGAGCGGGCGCGTCCCTCCGCACCCAGAATGTTTTCGATAAAATCTTTAACTTCGCGTCCACGTTCACCGATCAGGCCGACAACGATCACGTCCGCCTGGGTATAACGCGCCATCATGCCGAGCAGGACGGATTTACCCACGCCGGAGCCGGCGAACAGCCCCATACGCTGGCCGCGTCCCACGGTGAGCAGGGCGTTAATCGGCCGCACGCCGGTATCCAGCACGTGCTCTATCGGGGTACGTTGCAGCGGGTTGAAGGGCTGAGTGATGAGCGCGCCGGTTTCGGTGGTATCGGGGGAGGGCAGGCCATCGAGCGGTTTGCCGCTACCGTCGAGCACGCGTCCCAGCAGCGCCGGACCGAGCGGCAGCTGTTTGCCGCTTTGCAGGCCGTCGCCGCTGATGTTTTTCGCGTAGACGCGGGCGCCGGGTAAAATCCCTTCCACCTCTTCAAGGGGCATCAGGAACAGGCGATGACCGTTAAACCCGACCACTTCGCTTTCCACTTCGCGCGTGTCGCCCCCGTCCTGACGCTCAATCACGCAGGTGGCGCCGAGCGGAAGTTGCAGCCCCGTGGCTTCCAGCACCAGTCCGGTGGCACGCGTCAGGCGTCCATAACGACGAACGGACGGCAGCTGCGCCATCTTCGTTTCAAAATTGTCGAGCGTATTAAGCCAGCGCGTCAGGCGAGCGGTCATCAGACGACTCCCGGTGCCGCCAGACGGCACAGTTCCTGCCAGCGGGTCGCGACGCTGGCATCCAGATCGCCCTCATCCGCCGAGACCTTACAGCCCCCGTGATGAAGTGACGGATCGCCGCGCAGCCGCCACCCGTGCAGGCTCAGCGTCGCGCCGAGGCTCTCCTCCACGCGCTGCAAGTCATCAGGATGAACGCGCAGCTGCGGTTTGCCGCTAAACAGCGGCTCCTGCTGGAGCAGGGCCTGGATCTGCTTAATCAGCGCGGCGTTATCCACCACCGGCGTCTGGCCGATCACCTGACGGGCCGCCTCCAGCGCCATCTGCATCAGGCGCGAGGCAATCACGCTGTCCAGCGCATCCAGGGTATGCTGAAATTCGCTCACCAGCTGCTGCATGCGGGCATGTAGCGGCGCCTGCTGCTGGCGCGCCTGCTCGATGCCCTGCTCTAAACCTTTCGCCAGCCCTTCCTGATAGCCCTGCGCGTGCCCGGTCTGACGGCCTTCGTTCATCCCGGCGTTGAAGCCCTGCTCGTGCGCCTGCATTTGCATCTGGGCCAGCAGCTGGGCGCGCTGTTCCTCTTCACTCAGTTCCGGCACGCCCGCATCGGTATCGCCCTCGTCGGACGACAGCATGGCAGGGGTGAACTCTGCGGCAGGAGGGGAGAGATCGTCAGGCGTCCAGCGCTTCCACGACAGTTCATCAGACATAGGTGTCGTCTCCGCTGCCAATCACCATCTCGCCGGTTTCCGCCAGACGACGAACGATAAGCAGGATGGCTTTCTGTTCGTTCTCCACCTGAGACAAACGCACCGGGCCGCGATTGGCAAGGTCGTCGCGCAGGATATCTGCCGCACGTTGGGACATATTGCGCAGGAATTTCTCGCGCAGCGGCTGCTCGGCGCCCTTGAGGGCGATAAGCAGAGATTCCGAATCCACTTCCTGGAGCAGGCGCTGAATGCTGCGATCGTCCACTTCGACCAGGTTTTCGAACAGGAACATCTCGTCGATAATTTTCTGCGCCAGTTCGCCGTCGAACTCGCGTACCGCCGTAATAACCGCCTCTTCCTGCTGGGTTTTCATCAGGTTGATGATTTCCGCTGCCGTTCTCACGCCGCCCATTTTGCTGCGCTTGAGGTTCTGGCCGTCGAGCAGGTTGTTCAGCACTTCGGTCAGCTCTGCCAGCGCGGCAGGCTGGACGCCGCCGAAGGTGGCAATACGCAGCATCACGTCGTGGCGCAGGCGCTCGTCGAACAGCGCCAGAATATCGGCCGCCTGGCCCCGTTTGAGGTGGACCAGAATGGTGGCGATAATCTGCGGGTGCTCGTCGCGAATAAGATCGGCGGCGCTTTGCGGCTCCATAAAGTTGAGCGTTTCGATCCCGCTGGCGGTGTCGCGAGTTTCGAGAATGTCTTCCAGCAGGCTGGCGGCGCGCTCTTCGCCCAGCGCCTTAACCAGCACGGAACGCAGGTATTCGTTGGCGTTGACGTTGAGCGCAGCAAACTGTTCTGCTTCCTGTTCAAACTCCGCCAGCACTTCGGTCAGCTGCTTGTTGGAGATCTGGCGCACGTTGGCCATCGCCGCACTGAGGATCTGCACTTCTCTCTGGGAGAGGTGTTTAAATACCTCCGCCGCGCGGTCTTCGCCAATGGTCATCAGCAGGATGACGCTCTTATCGGTGCCTGTAAGCGTATTACTCATGTTCGTTACCCATCCAACCGCGGATGACCAGCGCGACGACGCGCGGATCGTTATCTGACATTTCGCGAATGCGCTGGCTCATCACCTCTGCGCCCATGCGCTGGTTAGCACGGCGCTGCTGCATCTGTTCATCTTTGCTGAGACGAACCTCGACCGCTTCTTCCTCGTCCTGACGCGTGCTCTTCTGTTCCAGCGCGGCTTTCTCGGCTTCAGCACGACGCTGAAGCTGAGGACGGACGCCTTTACGCCACAGCAGCCACGCGACAATCAGCACCAGCAGCCAGCGGCCAGCGGACATCAGCTGATCGAAGAACGCCTGCTGTTGCCAGAACGGCAGTTCACCACCGGTTTCATCCACTGGGTTGAACGGTGAGTTCACAACGTTGAGGGTATCGCCACGTTTTTCAGAGAAGCCCATCGCTTCGCGGGTCAGGTTTTCGATCTGCTTCATCTGCTCCGCCGTGAGCGGCAGCGGTTTACCGTCCGGCAGCGTTTTGTAGTTCACTACAACGGCTACAGAAAGGCGCTCGATATCGCCCGTGTTCAGTTTGGTATGGCGGATGGTTCGGTCGACTTCGTAGTTAGTCGTTTCGTTACGGCTGCTGTTGCGCGGGCCGGCACTGTTCGCCGTCGAGGTCGTCTGCTGATTCGTTTGCTGACCGTTCTGCTGGTTTGCCGGCGGCGTGGAGATTGGCGCGGCGTTGGCAGGCGCAGGCTGGTTAGAGAGCGCACCCGGCACCCCGCCAGGATACTGGCCGCCGACCTGTTCCGTCTCATTGATCTGACGCGAGCGTAACACGGCGCGGGAGGCATCCCCGTTCGGAGCGTACTGCTCTTCGGTCTGTTCTTTATTCGAGAAATCAATCTGCGCGGTGACCTGCGCGTGCACGTTGCTGTTGCCAACCACCGGGCCCAGAATCGCTTCGATGCGACGCTGGAGACGGCCTTCCACATCAGCGGCATATTTCAGCTGGGCGTCGTTGAGATCGCGCCCGGCGGTGTTGGACTGCGTCAGCAGATGACCGCTCTGATCCACCAGCGTGACGTTACCCGGCGGCAGACCGGCTACCGCACTGGAGACTAGGTGCGTCACGGCGCTGATCTGCCCCTCATCCAGCGCGCGGCCAGGTTCGAGGTTAACGGTCACAGAGGCGGAAGGGGACTTTTGTTCACGGACAAACAGGGACGGCTTAGGCATCGCCAGGTGCACGCGGGCACTTTTCACCGGGCCTAAGGTTTCAATCGTACGGGCCAGCTCGCCTTCCAGCGCGCGCTGGTAGTTAACCTGCTCGCTGAACTGGCTGATGCCGAATTTTTCCTGATCCAGCAGCTCAAACCCAACCGCGCCGCCTTTCGGCAGCCCCTGCTGGGCGAGACGCAGGCGAAGCTCGTGCACTTTATCTGCCGGCACTTCAAGCGCACCGCCGTTATCGGCAAAGCGATACGGGATGTTCATCTGGGTCAGCTGGGTGACGATGGCACCGCCATCCTGGTCGGAAAGGTTGCTGTAGAGCGTGCGGTAATCCGGGCTTTTTGCCCATAAGATCATCGCGACAATAATCGCAATGGCGGCAGCGCCTGCCACAATCAACGGGATCTTAGGGTTAGCGCGAAGGCGGTTCATCCACTCAAGTGATTTATTCTGCGGCGCTGTCGATGCTGCTGTCGCACTCATTGCGCACCTCTTAAATCCTGGTGGTTTACGTTATTCGTGTAGAGAAACAAAACTGACTCCCGGGTCGGCAAACACGACAAAAGTTCCATACTGATGGCCCAGCCATTATTTGATGATTCGGGATTTTCTATGCGTCAAATAACCTGGTTTTTTAACGCTATTTACCGCCTTTATCTTATTGACAAGCTGTTAGTCTTGACCCCGTAAAAAACCATCCAGGGGAGAGTCATGGCTATACAGGGCATTGAAGGGGTACTCAGTCAGTTACAGGCAACGGCGATGACGGCCCGCAACCAGAGCGTGGCTGACCAGCCGCCGGGCATTAGCTTCGCCGGTCAGCTGCATGCGGCGCTGGACCGGATCAGCGACAAGCAAAACGCGGCCCGTACCCAGGCTGAGAAATTTACCCTCGGTGAACCCGGCGTGGCGCTCAACGATGTGATGGCCGATCTGCAAAAAGCGTCGGTGTCGTTGCAGATGGGGTTGCAGGTGCGGAACAAGCTGGTGTCGGCGTATCAGGAAGTCATGGGCATGCAAGTTTAGGTTATCTAACCTAATGATATTTATAATTAATAACCATCCGATCCCACAGCGTGGGGCATGGATGGGGCAAACTCACTCAATTTCTGGTTGATGATGAGTACCTGGTCCTGGTTATTTTCAGCCATCCAGGATCCGTACACCCGGTAAACCATTTGCGCGTCGGTGTGGCCCATTTGCTTCGCGATGAAGTTCGGGTTAGCACCGGCAGCTAACGACCAGCATGCATACGTATGTCGGGACTGGTATGCTCTGCGATAGCGAATCCCGGCGCGTCGCATTGCCGCTTCCCACGACTGGTTAATCGACCCCACTGCGTAATGATGCCCGGCACGGCCATTACGTGAAGCGATCTGCGGGTTGAACACGAACGTGCACGGATGCACATCAGTACGTCCATACTCGCGCAGTTTCACCTCAACCTGGTACTGCTTACCCAGGCGTGTTAGTTCTGCCTGGCTCTTCAGCACATCGATAGCCGGCTGAATGAGGTTGATGATGCGGTCCGTCCCGGCCTCCGTTTTCGGAAGGGTGAACTCCTTCGTTAACGTGTGGTTCCGGCGGATCATCATTGTACCCGCTTTCAGGTCGATATCTTCCCAGGCCAGCGACACAAGTTCTCCGTGGCGCACGCCGGTGTAGACGGCAAGCGACCACATGTTTTTCAGCTGCTGGTGGGCGCAGGCATTAATCATCCTGACGAACTCCTCTCGCGTCAGCGGGTCCGGCTCGCAACGGGAGCGCTTGAGAAGGGCGATCCCATTAAAAGGACTGACCTTCACATACCCGCTGTCGGCAGCGAACTTAAACATTCCGCTCATGGTCTTCATGTAGTTGTTGACCGTTCTGACTGAGCGGCCTTTAACCGGCGTTTTCTGTCCTGTCTTCAGGGTGTGATAACCGGTCAGCAATTCCTTCCTGATAAACAGCAGGTCTTCCTGTGTCACCGCAGAAACAAGCCTGTCCCCGCCAATCCTTGGCACCATGTTGCGCGCTATAGATGAATAGCGTGACATCGCGTTGGTGCTGATCTCCATGCGCTTCAGCTCCAGCCATTTATTTGCCAGTTCGAGAACGGTTATCTCCTTGCTCTCAACCCCAAACCTTTTCAGGTTCGGTGAATCAGGGAACTGGGCCGCATAATTGAAGTTGCCGGTCTTTATCGCGAAGCACACTGACGCGCGCAGCTCGCCAGCGACCTTTCTGTTTTTTGGTGTATCCGGCACGCCGAGACTTTCACGAACCCGGCTGCCTTTATAGATGAACCATATGCGGAGAGTTCCTCCGTGGTTCTCAACGCCTGTTGGGTATGCTGATTTAGCCATTATCCCCTCCTGACGCCCAAGAGCCTGATAAGCATAACCCGTTCATCATGAATGAGCACCCGGCTGTTTTGATGCTTGCTGTTCGATCCAGTGATTAATGGCTTCTGTGTTGTACATGCATTCACTGTTTGGCTTTGGGTTTCCATCGGGTGAAACATGCATATATTCGCGGCCGGCGAACCATGACTCGCGGCGGGCTCGTTCAATGGTTCCTGGCCTTAATCCGGTGACTGCGATCAGGTTCTGCTCAGTCACCCATTTATTCGGTACCAGGTTGATAATGTCGCTCATGGTTTTCTCCAGGCAAAAAGAAACCGCCTCAGTGGGCGGCTATAGGTGGTTAGTGCTTTCGTCGAGATGATTCAAAGGCGGTTAAAATTTCAAACACTTTGAGCTTTTTTTGCTTTTTACCAGTTATGCTTTTGGCGGTCATACAATCAAAACAGGCGACGATTCTTGTTCCGTCTGACATCGCTATGCGGCGGCACTCCAGCCTTGTTTTCTTGCACCGCTCGCATTGACTAAGCCCTTTGATTATTCTCCGACTGACAGCAACCGGTTTAGGCGGCTTATCATTTCTTTCTGCCATGGGATCCTCCGTTGCAGAAAGTATATCGCGGGTTAAATCTCAGGTTAGAACATAACTGGCTATCACTGCGCTTCCTGTCATGTATATTGAGTCGTGATGAAAAAGGAGAAGTGCATGGCTACCTATAAGCAGATCCAGGAATACGTCAAAGCTAACCATGGTGTCAGTGTTAAGACATGCCATATCGCTCATGTTAAGCACATGCATGGGTTCAAGATGAAGAAGGCGCCGAACCGTATCTCTCCTGACTCAAGAGTGTATGAATGCCCTGTTAATTACGTTACTTTCATCGAGCAAGCGATGAAGCATTTCGGAATGATTGCTTAACCTCCTCATGTCGCACGCATAGCGCGTAGAATTCTCCGCTTAATACCTCCGGGGTTCTGCTACATCTCCAAGTATTCGATAAGTATTAAGACGTTGCTTAAATGGCCTATTAAGCATTTTTCTGGGTTCTAACTAGATTTTTTCACATTTGTTGATACCATAGCTTCTCATATCAGGATTTAATGAAATCGAGGGGTGTGACAATGGAAATTGTTCCGAGGATAACTTCATTTAACATATTTAATACTAATGTTTATTTACTTCAGCAATACGAAGAAATTGCGATTAAGATTAAAAATGGTGCAATAGACAAGGATTATGATCAACTTGATCGCTATGGCAACCCAAAAGAAACAATAGTTTTAAAAGATGAGAACATATTCAGAAATCTCACGTTAATAAGTCTGAATGCTGCGATTGTTGAAGGTATTTTGAGGCAGGTTTTCACCGCTGCTGTATCGAAAGATCACCATGCAATGGGGGAACTTGCAGCAACGGAACCAAATAAAGAAAACGCAAGAACTATTTTTCGATCGTATAACAAGATTTTCAATTTGCATATAGAGTTAGAAGCAAATGGGAGCTGGGATAATCTTAAAAAGGCGATTAAAGATTATACTGGCTTGAAGGTTGAAGATATGATGTCCGATAAAAATGCGTTCACTGCTATGTTCCACCTTCGGAACGCTATAGCACATGGAACAGCACTGGTTCTGCCAAGCCAAGAAATATTAAACAATGAAGGTGATGACTATTTAGTTAAGTGGCAAAATAAATTACAAAGCGCCTCTATGTTTGCAAAAACAAATTTTTCCGCAACACTCTTTGAAGCGCTAAAACATCCTTCATTTGCAGAGAAGTTTATGGATGAGACAAAAACATTCATGGAAAAGCTGTCTCAATTGAATATATTTAATAACGAGCAGGCTTTTTTGTTTGATAATATTAAAAGATATACTTTTGGATTTAGACTTGGAGGCTCCTATAGACATAGAAATTAATAATATTTTTTTGGTTCAAAGCTCCTCTGGTATCTAATTATACATGGATTACCAGAGGTGTACTTTAATCCATATGCGGCCTCCCGGCGGGCGAGAAGTTTCGCCCCGAAAGCCATAAGCTCGTCCCTGTCCACAGTTGCGAAGTGGCAGTGTGTACGCGGGTAAGGTCGCCAGATGATGAGCATCGACCCTTTGTTATTTCCCGATACTGGCTTACCGGTGACCGGGTTGATAAATGCCAGCCGCCCGGCGGTGATGAAGCGTACCTCGCTGGCTGTCTGGATAGCCTCTTTGAACCAGCCAACCGAAGTGTCTGCCGGTACGAGCATGACCGTGCCGATCTGGTTGGCGCTCTCGGAGGCGGCCTTTTTAACAAACGGCATGATGTCGCTGTATGGCGGGTTCAGCCAGACGTAGCCAGGCACATTCAGGTAATCAGCCCATGGCGTTTCCAGAGTGTTCTGCTCGGCGGTGATGAACTTCCTGCACAGAGCGTTATGCGGCGCTGCGGCGGCATCCAGTTGGAAACAGAACTCAGCATTAAGTGAAGAGAATAGGGCTGGCGGCGTGCGCCATAGGTCCCGCTGATCCGCTGGCGTGTTGCTGCCGGTGAAATCGGTCATGAGGCGTTTTCCTTTCGTGATAGGTTGCGCCATGAAGTGTCCTCATGGGTAAGCCTCCTGCCATGGATAAATGCATGCACGCTATGGGCTGGTATCTCCATTTTTTCAGCTATGACTGCTTGTGACAGGCCCTCTTCGTGAAGCGCAACACATAGAGATACGTCGTGATCACTGTAAACTGCATGATGATGTCTTTCGCCAATACATAGCAGGCTTAAGCCCAACAGGCTGGCTTTCCCCTTAACAGAATCGAGAGTGCGCCCGAGCTTTCCAGCAATTTGAGTGGCACTCATGGTGCCGGCACACGATCTCAATATCTGAAGCTCTACTGAGGTCCACCTGGCGTAGCTTTCTCGAAGATTGAGGGACAGTCTCGTACTCATCGTACGTACCGCAGCGTGAGTGCGGTTAAGTTCTGACGCAATATCACGCAACGTCATTACGCCGGCCATTCTCCGGAGAAAAGCAATGTCGGAATCAGACCAGGGCTTACCATTTGGATAGTTATGCTGCGGCATTTTGTTCCTCCAGTGCACCGTTTCTTATTACGGACACCAACCTTTCAGCAGCTGATTTCTGCGCCGGAACGGAGGCAATGATCGTTGGCCGTTCTTTTTCGGCATTCACACAAACGCCACCCCATCGCAAAATCAGGAAGAAGTCTTCCATCTCAGAGGAGCCCGCACTGCTCGCCAGTTCCTCAATCATCTGGACGATATCTACGATTGAGTGGTCAGCCATCAGCCGCTGAACGGCATAGCCGAAGGCGTTGATCATCACCGCGTGGAACTGAATGTAGTCACGCTTGTAGTCTGCCTGGCTGGTGCCGTGGCGAATCGCTTCGATTTGCGTCAGGGCCAACCAGGCCTCCCAGATGGATTCAATGTCGCCCATTTCCAGCGGCTTACTGCCCGCGTAGGCAAACTTGACCGTCGCGTCGCTAAGCGCCTTGAAGCTCACCCACAACTTACTTTTCGCCGGAACGACGTTGTGCTCGAAGTCTGTCACCTCTGAGAAGGTGTCGTGCTGAGACAGGAACGACACCATCCCCTGGGCCACATCATTACGCCCGTCATAGGCCATGTTGATCGCAGCGGAAGGTTTCGAGACGTTGTTATTGATATCGGAGAAGAACTGCTGGCGTGCCTTCAGCGGGAGATTATGGGTCAGCATCAGCGGGATGCTGATTGGCTCTCCGTAAGTCCGGCAGAACTCAGCTAACCCGGCGGCGCGGTGCTGGCCGTCGAACAGCTTGATCACCGCATCCATAGGGAAGCGTGCCACGCCCACATTCGTATTGCCGAACTCTTCAAACTCAATATCCGCGTCGCAGTTGCCGACCAGCGGCGGGATGATGAAGGGCTCTTTATTTTGGTATGCATTGACGAGGTACTGGTAAAACTTCTTCACACGTGCCTGGTTAATTTCGCGCTGAGAACGCTCGAGCGTGCTGCCGTGGTTGTCGGACGCAAGAATGCGCGTCAACGCTCGAGCAGGGGCCGTTATCATGTAAGTTACCGTTCCGCCTTGCGTGCCTCGCGACGCCGGGAACTCAAAGAAATAATCGCCTACTTTGCTCATGCCGACTCCTGCCTTTCCCGATATTCCTCAGCGAGCCGCTGGGCCTTTAATGGATTACTGACCACTTCACCCCATGGCATTAGCCAGCCGTTACCAATGAAGGGAAGGCACAGTGTGCCAACCCTGATGTCGTCGTGAGCGTGAGTCATTAGTCACTCCTTGAAGCACCGCCAAGACCTTTGCGGTTGTCATTCAGATATGGATCACATGGCCTGTAAGTCGATGGTTTTGCCGGTGATGTATCGTTCTCACGCTCCTCACGGATGATCTGGTAAAGCTCTTTGCGATCGGCGCGTTCTTGCGGGCTAAGTTTCCGGTCAGGGATTGGCCGGAGAAGATATTTTCGATATTCGGGGGTAAATTTGTTCATTGGTTTCTCCTGACCGGGAGATGGTTCAAAAGGGTATATCGTCGTCGAAGTCCATTGGCGGTTCGTTAGATGGGGCGGGTTCCGACTGCTGCTGTGCGCGAGACCGTGCGCCGCCGCTGAATTGATTTCCGCCATGCGTTTGGCTGCCACCTGCTGGTGCCGCTCCACCGCCCTGACGGCCACCAAGCATCTGCATTGTTCCGCCGACGTTTACCACCACCTCCGTGGTGTACTTCTCGACGCCAGCCTGATCTGTCCATTTGCGGGTGCGCAGCTGGCCTTCGATATAAACCTGAGAGCCTTTACGCAGATATTCACCAGCTACCTCTGCCAGCTTTCCGAACAGAACGACGCGGTGCCATTCCGTTTGCTCTTTCTGTTCACCAGTGGCTTTATCTCGCCATGAGTCTGATGTCGCCAGCGTCAGACTGCACACTGAGCCGCCGGATGGCAGGTAACGTACCTCGGGGTCTTGCCCGAGGTTACCGACGAGGATCACTTTGTTTACGCCTTTGCTAGCCATTTACGCCACCTGTTTAAGTTCTTTGAGTCGAATGCCAGTAACGTCTTTGCATTTGTTCTGGTGCTCAGTAAATCCGTTAAGCAATTTCCATGTGTCTTCATAGCGATGCTTAAGCCGATCGCTATCGTTTTCAGAGCCAGCGTATGCAGAGAATTCGGAGAGAATTTTGTCCGCATCCACGGACTGATGTGCCTGGTCTGGCTGCTGGTGACCATCATGCGGTTTTTGGTCATGCTCCATTGGTGTTCCTGAAGGCAATGCCCATCCCGGTAGAGCAGGCGCCTTCCAGTAGAAAACACCAACCTCTTTTGATTTGGCGTACTGGAACCCGGGCGCGCGCGTTGCAGAAACCACTGCGAAGCCTTCTTCCAGGTTGTAGAGGTAACGACCGATCCCCCATTGCACAGCGGCGCGTTTCATGGCACCAGAGCGACCACCTTTCACAGCTTCAACCTGTGTGTTTTCTGCGGCGTCCCACTTGGTGATCCACTCGCCTTCAACTTTGATGGAAATACCGCACTCAACGCCGCCATTGTTCGGAATATCGCGGTATTCGTTACGCCAGCCAGCCTTACCGCATACTTCATCCAGCCGCTTCATGATTGCGCGGTTAGTTACGTAAGCCAGCACCTTGGCCCAGATTCCGTTATTGTTTTTCCCCGCCTGCTGAATGCGCCACTCAATATCCTTACTGGCAAATGGCGCATCTAATTCATCAAGGTTCATGTGTAATTCCCCGCAAATTCATCCCAGCTAATGACCGGGTTCTGCCGCTCGGCGGCCAGGTTAACTGGCTCGTCATCACCCTCCGGCTTTTCCGGCAGTACGTCGCGCATAAGGCGCAGGAATGACTCTTCATCCCACCGTTCTGCCGCCGTCATGCTGCGCGCTCCTGATGAGTGATGACGTAACCCTGCTCAGCCAGCCACTCGATGACTTCTGCGCCGTCGAGCTGGGGGAGGACGTCACGGGTTTTAACGGTACCGGCCAGCACAACGCCTTCCATCTCAACTTTGATGGTGTTGTGTGGGCCAACAGATGTGCGCATGTCTACGCACTCGCATGTGATATTCATGATTCACCTCAATAATGAATTTTTGCGCAGGGGATCAGGTCATCTTTGAGGGCGGTAAGCACTTCGATAGCCTGCTCGCGGGTTAAGCTGGTGTGGCTGGTGAGCGCGTTAACGATGTTGGTGCCGACCGTCTTGCGGTGCTTCACGTCAGCTTCACGTTTTGCCTGCTCATCGGCGATGCGCTTCTGCTCAGCCAGACGGGCTTCTTCTGCCTGTTTTGCCTTGAGGCGCTCAGCTTCAACCGCCGCGGCCTTTTCGCGTTCCGCCCGTGCTTCCGCTTCTTGCTTTTCACGCGCCGCCCGCTGTTCCGCTTCAATGCGCTGGCGTTCCGCCAGTTCAGCGCGGGATTTCTCTTCGGCTTCACGGCGCGCTGCGGCCTCAATCTCCGCTTTGTGCTCCGCTTCAGCATCGCGGCGGGCTTGTTCTGCTGCTTCGCGCTTAATGCGCTCTTCGTGCTCACGCTGTGCCTGTTCCACCTGTCGGCGCTGCTCTTCGCGGTCACGGTCAAACCTGTCATTCATCAGCAAAGCCATTTCGTGGTCTGCCTCGATCTGCGCGGCACGCTGGCGGTCAAACTCTTCGTTCATCACCAACGCCTCTTCGTGCATAGCGTTCCAGGCTTCTTCCACCCGGATTCGTTCCTGCTCGGCTTCCCATTCGGTTAGAGGACGGCGCACTTCATCCTTAAGCGCGTCCAGCCGCTCACGCACAATGCGGCGGCTTTCGTCGATCTGCTTAGGCAAGGCTTTAAGCTCAGCAACCAGATCCTTGCCCGCGTTGTCGATGTAGGTTTTGGAACGGGCAACCTTATGTGCCATGGATGCGATAGCGTCGCGGCCTTTACGGGTCGACACATCCGGCACCAGGCTGCGAGCTTCTTTCTCGATAGCCTCAATAATCGGGTCGAGCTGCTCTTTGGTGGTGAATACCGCCATTGCGTTCTGTTTCTCAATGACGACTAAGTCCGTTACTTCGCTCATGGTTTCTCCTGAAATTTGGATGTGCAGATCCCGCCCGCAGAAAGCCAGGCCGATCGGTTGAATAGGGTGGTTAGTGCTGGATAGGGTTGCCGTGACCGTCCAGAAGAACGTCAATCACGCAGTCACTGAGGCGGATGATTTCTGCATCGGTGTGCAGGTACACACATTTGCGCTCCTGAATGACCGCTGAGACTCGATAGGTGCGGCCTTCATGCATTGCCATCATGCCGGGCGTGACGCACTGACGAATGAGCGGTGTGGTGCCGTAGTGGTTGATCATACCTTCACCTCAACCTGCTCCAGGAGGCCAGCGATATGCATCTGCCAGCGGTTAAGCGTCAGCTTGTCGCGCGGTGCCGATACCGACGTCAGCTGCCACTCGTTATCGTTGAGCTTTTTGGCGGTGTATTGCTTGCCGTTGTGGGTGACTGTCATAAATCCTCTTGGCCTTATCGCGGCGAACGGAACGGTTAACACAAGACTTCAACGCATTTTTCTGTGTTTCAATGGGCGGTGGATGGCCGCCAGTTGTCATAACTAAGCCGCCTCGGTGAAGCGACTGAGGTATGAAAAAGGCCGCCTAAGCGACCTTGGATTCACAATTATTTGGTGAGGTCCTGAACCTCCAGAATGAAACTTTCGGCTGGCTCGTTGAATTGCTGCATCTGGTCGATGACAAACAGTTCCAAATATTCACCGAACTCACCATTAGTGGAGATAATGAGGTGGTCAGGGTACTGAGGGTTACCGTAGTTATCGATTTGCCAAAGGATGGCCGGGAAAGTGTCAACATTGGAAAGCTCGTTCTGCTCGAACACGCCGCCAAACATATTCATTGGACGACGATCAAAGTGGCCAGTTGCATTGATACCCACGCGGACGAAGGGACTAAACGCCTTGGCTTTTTCAACGTTGACTTCAACTGCCAACTGGTTAATTGCGATTTTCTTGGCAGACAGGAACACATTTTCAAACTGGCTCATAACTTCTCCTTGGTTTATTAAAGGACCATCTCTTGGTCCGTTGTGTTGATTTAACAGCAACCCCTAATCAGGAGTTGCTGGTAAATCGTGTTGCCATAATTGCCGCTCCTCCTGAGCCCGCCTATGGTCCGACGCATGGTTTACTGTCGCGCCGTTCGACTGACCGAATCTCCACTTCGCCGCTGGCTAACTTCGCTCAGCTGTCGATGTTTCGTTTCGATGGGGTAAATTTAGCGTGATGCTAAATTATGCGCAATAGCAAAATGCTAAATCATTGAGTGGTTTTATTTAGCGTATTGATTAATAAGAGATTAAAAATTTACATGGCAGGAATTAAGGACGTAAAAAAGCCCGCACGATGGCGGGCTTGAGGGGTTTGTGTGAGGTTATGGGATGTTTAGTATTTTGGCATCAACCACAACGCCGATAATTTTGCAGTTTCCATTAACCTCTAGCATTGGATATGCGGGGTTAAGTGGCTTAAGGAAGCGTCTGCCGGCATCGATTACAAGCTTCTTAAATGTCGCTTCGTTATCGCCTTCCAGCTTTGCGACAACCAGCTTCCCGTTGCGCGGTTCGACTTCAGGATCAACAAGTATCGCTGCTCCCTCTGGTATGCTCAGTCCGGCTGGGGAGGTCATAGAATCCCCTTTAACGTCCAGCCAGAATGAATCTTCTGAGCAGTCAACAGTCGTGTCATACCAGCGATCTATCGCTCTTCGGTGATAAGGTTCTACAGCTTCCATCCATTGCCCCGCGCTTACCCAGCTGATTACAGGATAACTTCCTTTTGTCTCGTTCAGCCCTCGAAATGCAACGTTCGAAGGTTCTTCACTGGCGTGCAAAACATCCATCCAGCCAAAAGGCAGATTAAGCGCAGTTTCAATTTTGCGAGCCATCTTATCGCCGATATTGCGATGAGGGTTTGGTCCCAGTAGCTGGCTAAGCGCAGCAGGACTTGTCTCAATGAGCTCGGCGAACTGCGCCTTGGTCATTCCAGACTCGTGCTGACGCTTGTCGTACAGCGCTTCCAGGTTGGCTTTTCTGATTTCTTTATTTTCCATACCTGCATTGTTACTGCTTTTAGCAAAATGATAAATGTGCAAATTGCTAAATGATGCTTGCGTAGTATTTAGCATAACGCTAAACTCCAAATCAAACGACTCACCCGGAGACACCAATGAGCACTGAACTACACCGCTGGCGCAAGGCCGCCACTACCGACGAATGGGCGCAGCTCGCAAAGTTGGCTAACACGACGCCAGGTTACCTGGACCAGATTGCCTACGGAAATCGCCGGGCATCTCCAGAAATGGCATCGGCTATCGAGAAAGGCACGAAGAATTTTCACCGCCAGGCTCCGGTCCTCAAAGAAAGCCTGGTATTCACATCGCCGCGTGATACTGCGGCCTAACCACGAAAGGGAAAGCAATGCATTCACTTGCGTATCAACACAATACCGGAATACACCCGGGAGCGATGATAAACCGCGCTCAACCTAAAGCGGCGCCAGGCCACGAAAAGATCCGCGATGCGGTCCGTGCATGGTCGTCGGCGCTGGACAATCAGGACGTCGTTTCGGCGCTGATCATCAACGAATACCGGGAGCAGGGCGGGACCGCCATCAGCTTCCCGGAAGACATCAGCAGGGCGCGCCAGAAACTTTTTCGCTTTCTGGATAACCGTTTCGACTCAGAGCAGTACCGCGAGAACGTGCGCCAGTTGACGCCGGCAATCATGGCCGTTCTGCCTCTGGAGTATCGCAACCGCCTGGCGCCGCAGAACGACACGATGTCGCTGATCGCCTCTGCGATGAAAGAGTGTGCCGAGGCTAAGCAGGCCGTGCTGCTGGACGCTCCAGAGCATCAGAAGCTGAAAGAGGTAAGCGAGGGTATAGCGTCGCTGTTCCGCCTCATGCCGGAGCAGGTAAGGCCGTTGATGACGATGGTGACGTCGATGCTGGGGGTTATGTGAGAGGCACCAGAAAAGAAAAAGCCCTTGAAGCGGTAACTTCAAAGGCCTTCCAAACACTGTGTTACGCCAAGTAACGGGAGTAAGTATGTCAAACACCGCTGAAATAATCAATTTCCCAAATAAAACCGAACAACCGGGAGGTCGTATGGCCGACCTGTCGAACGGGTATACCAAGGTCGCTAACGAGATCCAACAGCTTAAGCCTCGCCTGAGACTGTCAGGCCGGGAATGGCAATGTTTTGAGGCGGTGATCTGGCTTACCTACGGCTGGAACAAGAAACAGGACCGAGTGACAAATACGGTTATTGCCGAGCTTACGGGCCTGAGCGATACCCATGTATCGGACGCGCTTAAGTCTCTCGCAGAACGCAAAATCATCTTTTCACAGAAGCAGGGCATGATGAAAATCGTCGGTGTAAACACTGACCTTTCAGCCTGGATTTTAGACAAACGGGAAACGGGAAGAAAATTCCCGAAAACGGGAAAATCCTTCCCGAAATCAGGAATAACCTTCCCGAAAACGGTAGACACCCAATACAAGAACAAGAACAGTATTAAAAGATCTTCGTCCGAGAATTCTGACGAATCCTCCGACGCACGTCTGAAGAAATTTTTATCAGCTCATCCTGAAGCTTCGGTCTACACCCCATCCGGTGCGAAGTGGGGATCGGCTGAAGACCTCAAAACCGCCCAGTGGATATCTGCCAGAGTGAAGCAGATTAACCCAACCTGCAAAGCCCCGGACATGACCTCCTGGTCTAACACCGTTCGCCTGATGCGCCAGATAGACAACCGGTCGCACCAGGACATCTGCGCGCTGTATGACTGGGCCAGCAAACACCACTTCTGGCAGACCAACATCCTCAGCCCGGAAAGCCTGCGTAAGCAGTGGGACAAGCTGACAATGCAGCGCAATGCTGGTGGCGAGCAGCGCGCCGCTAAGCCGGATCTGGACTTCAACAACACTGACTGGGCCTATGAGGTGATGCGATGAAATCTCTTGCAGAGCAGATGCGTAACCACGACCGCGAGCAGATGAGCCGCATGGCTCATAACCTGCCAGAGCAGTATCAGGAACGCGCACCGGTCGAGCAGGTGGCTCAAGTGTTCAACGGACTGTTCAACCAGCTGCGTGCCGCGTTCCCGGCCAGCATGGCGAACTTCCGCACCCAGGACGACCTGAACGAATTCCGCCGTCAGTGGCTACTGGCGTTCCAAGAGAACGGGATCCACACCATGGCTCAGGTCGATGCCGGTATGCGCATTGCCCGCCGCCAGGAGCGACCATTCCTGCCGTCGCCGGGCCAGTTCGTCGCCTGGTGCAAACAGAGCGGCGGAGCGCTGGGCGTCAACGTTGACCAGGTGATCGCCGAATACTGGGACTGGCGTAACCGTTCGTTCGAATTCACATCCAGCGAACAATTCCCCTGGTCGCAGCCGGTCATGTACCACATCTGCGTTGAACTGCGTCATCGCAGCACAGAGCGCCAGTTGACTCATGGTGAACTGGCACGCGAGGCGGGCGATCTGCTGGATATGTGGGAGAAGCGCGTCACCGAGGGTAAGCCAGTACCGCCGGTACGCCGGGCAATTGCAGCGCCTGCAACAGAGCATGGGCCAACGCCGATCCAGCTGCTTCAGGCCAAGTACAACCGCAACAAGTCGAACGGGATGGTGTGAGATGAAAGGCAAACAGGCAATTCTGCGTTATCTCGAAACGCACCGGACCTTCACCGCGAAGGATGTGGCCACAGAATGCGGTATGACGATCAACTGCATCACGAAGAACGCTATCGACCTGGAGCGGGCCCGCAAGATTGTCCGGGTGAGCAAGGTCTGGCGAACGGTGACTTATCGCCTGGCGACGCCGGAAGAGCAGGACGGCACCGCGCGCAGCTGCACCAACGGAATATTTCAGGAGTGCCGCAACAGCGCGGCTATGAAGCGAGTATTGATGGTTTGGGGGAGGGTAGGGGTATGAAACTGAAAATGCACACGCCGGACGGATCGGTGATTGTCGAAAGTAACCTGGTAACGCAGTTCTACCCTGATTTCGAAAGCGGCGGCGAGCTGACCACCATCGAAACGGTATCGGCCATAGGAGAAACTTTCTCGGTGAAAGTAAAGCACTCGTTTATGCAGGTGACTTGCGCACTGGCTACAGCCTGGAGCGTTGACGAAAAGAAAGCAGAAGGAGCAGCCCAATGAGCAACATCGACAAACAGGATCTGCGCCTAACAGCAGAAAAGGCGAAAGATAACTTCATGCCGAACTTCATGGTACAAACTCGCGATTTACTGGCACTGCTGGATGAGCTGGAAGCCGCAGAGAAGCGGATTACTGAGCTGGAGGCGCGGGAGAAATCGCTTCGCACTGTGGGGGTAATGAGTCAGAAGGCCTTCCAGCGGCTTGAGGGCAGAGAATCGCGGTTCATAGCTCTGTGGCCTCGCCCTGAAATTTACCTTCCGCGTAAACGCCCTGATGACGGCGTGATTGTTTATGCCCGCGTAGCTGGCGCTGGGAAAGGAGAGGCATCATGATCATCCTTACCAAAGAATGGCTGCTCAAGACCATCACTGAGCTTGAAGAAGAGCGCGATGCGACGCCCGGCGCAGTAAACGAAGATGCAGCCCGGGCACTGGCTGCGATGAAGATCGCGCTGGCATCGCTCGAAGCGGAGGAATCAGTACCGGATGAGCTAGAGGAAACGCGCTGTGGCGGGATAAGAAAATGCATTGCTGCATTAAGGTATCACCATAAACGCGCTGAAACTTGCTCCAATGGCTACACCGGTTCGACGCTTGAGGAAGATACCTTGAAAAGTATTAACTTTCTCAAGAGAAACAACATCGCCGCGATGCTTCAGGGTGCCAATGACAACTCTCCGGTGATTCAGGATGGTTGGGTGGCTTGCAGTGAGCGGATGCCAGGCATCGGCACAGAGATATTCTATTTCTGCCAAGATGATGGCCTGAGGGATTGCGGGATTGTTAGTTCATCCAATTTCAGCGGCAAAGGCGACGCAGAACTCTACGTTCATGCTGAAGGCTATGACCTGTGTTTCGGCGTAGACATAACCCACTGGATGCCACTGCCAGCAGCGCCGAATAGTGGTGACTAATATACCATTTCTTTACACAAGCTTCTCGTTTAGGCTAATTCAAATGAATCAAATAAGCATTAATGAGGATGGGGTATGAGTTGTCCAAAATGCGGGAAATACAGCATTTCGAAAGAGAAGACAATCAGGGGTTGGTCTGGTGACTACATATGTAACTATTGTGGGTATAGTGACGATAAAGAAGCCTTTGATAAAGAAACCGTTACCGGCATTGATACTAAAAGCGCGAAAAGTGACGTAGGCAAAAACAAAAAGTAGCCATCAAAATGTATAATACCTCTCAATGCATAAGAGGTATTCATTATGCCTGATTTCAACATAGCAGCAAAGAGCCAGGAAGAGCGCGACAAGGTTAACGTTGATTTGGCGGCCTCCGGAGTGGCGTACAAAGAGCGCCTGAACATGCCTGTTATCGCTGAGGTGGTAATGCGCGAGCAGCCCGAGCATTTGCGCGATTACTTCCTTGAGCGTTTGCGCTATTACCGTGAGCAAAGCATCTCTTTGCCAAAAGCATTTGACCCTCAATATCTCAAACAGGAGGAAGGTAAGTGAAATTTTCTCGAATAGAACAAAGCCCAGCTATAGACAAGGGAAACTACGTGAAAATAGATCATGACTTTGGCTATTTTTTAGATTCAAGCAAAATGGAAAAGATAGCTGATTTTGAAGACGAGTCGGCAGCCTTGTTGAAGCTCATGCTTATTCATGAAGATTTCCTTAGGGTGGTGATTGAAAACCTGAGGCCAGAAGGCTCTGATAACTACAATTCGATCAAAAATTACAAATACTTCGCTTCAAAATTATCTGCTGCTGTTCTCCTTGGGCTACCAATCTCATTGGCGGATGCAATGAAAGAACTTAATAACATCCGCAACAAGTATGCTCATAAGATTGAGTATGAAATTACTGACGAAGAAGTGGATAAACTCGCAGAAACGATCAAGACCATCAAGTTAGAAGAGATAAATCATGGTGGCTATATTCACCAAATCATAGAACCAATCTTACAGGATGGTATCTACGCAGTCGCCCTAATAAAAAACCTTCCGACTAACCTAGAGGCCAATAGGCGTCGTATTTGCAAACTGGTTGCAAGTGCACACTGTATGAGTTTGCTCGGTGCTTTTTGGTTAATTAATACCCTCCACGTTAAGGATAAGCTCAAACTTTCCAAGTCTGAATAGCCCAAAACGATTGCTGCTGCAAAATTGATTTTCCACAATCAACCCGCCATAATGAAGTCGCAGTCGGCTTGAACACCCGGCGGTGACTTCTGCGCATTTAAGGGGACTTAAATGCGACCACAATCTGAACTCCTCACCTTGTCACAGATGCTTAGCGGCACCTGCGATTTTCTGCATTCTGCGGTTTCCGTTAAGGAGGCCGTATGAAGCAGCACTACTGCATCGTTAACGACACCGTTAAAGACAACCTCATCGCGTACATTCGCACCCTTCCAGTAAACCCTCGCACGCCGATGGTCGTTGAAGCCAGGGAAGAGACGCGCACTGACAAGCAAAACCGCTTGATGTGGCCGTTGTTGAAAGACCTGTCTGACCAAGTTGTCTGGCACGGCGAAAAGCTTACCCGCGAAGAATGGAAGGACCTCATCACCGTTCTGGTGAATCAGACTCAGGACCAGGAGCAGAAGTCCGCGCCGGGCATCAACGGCGGCCGTGTTTATTTCGGCGTCCGCACATCCAAATCCAGCAAGCGCTACATGGTCGATGTTATCGAGGCGATTTACTGGTTCGGTACCGACCGCGGCGTGAAGTTCTCCGAGGCATCCAGTAAGCGCATCTCCTGGGCGCAAGAGTGGAGGGCTTCCCGTGGGTAGTCCTCTCGCACGCGTCATCACCAATGAAATCTTCCGCGTTCCTGCGCGCCGCAAGCGTAAGGCCGCGGTAAAGCCGTCCGACATCCCGACCTTGAAAGGCTACACCGCCCGCCTGGTGGATCAGAAATGGCTGCGTCTCGCAGCACGGAGGAACCATGGCTAATTTATGCAAAGCGGCACGCGGCCGCGAATGTCAGGTGCGGATCCCCGGCGTATGCAACGGAAATCCTGAAACCTCAGTACTGGCTCACATTCGTCTTGCTGGCCTCTGCGGGACCGGAATCAAGCCGCCTGACCTGATCGCCACCATCGCATGCAGCAGTTGCCACGACGAGATTGATCGCCGCACTCTCCTGGTAGATGCCGAATATGCAAAGGAGTGCGCGCTGGAGGGCATGGCCCGCACACAGGTTATCTGGCTGAAAGAGGGGCTCGTAAAAGCATGAATGAATATCGCATCAGCCTCCCGTGGCCACCGAGCAACAACCGCTACTACCGACATAACCGCGGGCGTACGCACATCAGCGCAGAAGGGAATGCGTACCGCGACAGCGTTGCCAGAATTATCAAAGGCTCAATGCTGGATATCGGCCTGGCAAACCCCGTTAAAATCCGTATCGAGTGCCACATGCCGGATCGCCGCCGCCGAGACTTGGACAATCTGCCAAAGGCAGCGTTCGACGCCCTGACGAAATCCGGGTTCTGGCTCGATGACCAGCAGGTCGACTACTACAGCGTGAAGAGGATGCCAATCGTCAAAGGCGGCAGGCTTGAACTGACCATCACCGAACTGGAGGCCGAATGAACCACACAGACTTCCTGCGGTACCAGGCAGAAAGCGTTAAGCGCGCCAGCATGCCACCAGTAGCAAAGCACAGCCAGACCAAAACCAACCAGCCACATAAGGAAGCCGCATGAACAGCCAGCAACTGGAATACGTACGTCAGCAGCTCATTGTGGCGACCGCAGACCTCAGCGGGGCGACGAAAGGGCAGCTGGTAGCCTTCGCCGAAAACGCACAATTCACCGCGACGGCGCGCAGCCGGGGCCGGAAGAAAATCACCGATCCGGTCACGGGCCGAAAAGTTAACCCTGATGGCCCGGCGATAAGCGGCAGTCAGTCCCGCGCTAAGGGATCATCCATCGCTCTGGTGGGGCCGGTGGAGTTCGTGACAGCATCATGGCGCCGCGCTGTCCTGTCGCTGGATGACCACCAGAAAGCTTGGCTGCTGTGGAACTACAGCGAAAACGTTAGGTTTGAGCACCAGGTGGCGATCACTCAGTGGGCGTGGGCGAAGTTCCAGGAGCAGCTCGGCGCGAAGAAGGTGGCGGGCAAGACGATGGAGCGCTTGAAGAATCTGATATGGCTGGCGGCGCAGGACGTCAAAGCGGAGCTGGCTGGGCGTGAGACGTACGAATATCAGGCGCTGGCGTCGCTGGTTGGCGTAACACCAAAGAACTGGTCAGAGACGTTTACGGACCGCTGGGTTGAGATGCGGCGCATCTTCCTGCGCCTGGACAGCGGTGCTTTATTGCAGGTTACGCGATCACGTTCACAACAAAAGGCGACAAATTTCGATAGAACTCTTGCAAAACTGGATTGAAACGCTTATATTTCATGTAAATCTGATATTATGCCAATGTTATATAAACTGGTGTTATAAACAAATTCAAGCCACTGGTTAATGCCGGTGGCTTTTTCATTCTACTTTTTGCTGAACAAGCCTAAGAACGCGAAAATAGCAGCAATAACGCATAACCCGGCTGCCCAGTAATTCTCTGTGTTCGCAAGCTCTTGAGTTGGAGCCTTACTTGACAGGTGCCACATTAAAGCGGAACCCAATGCAAAGATTGCAGCCAGCACTCCCATTGTTTTTGCCATAAAATTCTCTTTTCCTATTTAGTTAATTTGATGATGCTGACTGAGGTCTCATATCCAAGAAGATATAAAGCCTGCTCCAGTGTCTCAACTTTTGATGCGTGGCTAACATCCAGCAGGCGGTCAATCTGTGGACCTTTCTGGTTCAGCTTCCTAGCCAGATCAGCCTTGCGCGTTCCTGTGCTGATCATCGCGTTATGCAACGCTGCTTTCAGGCAAATTAGCACAGGGAGATGAATAACAATATCTTCTTCTTGCGCAACTGAAGGTTCTGGCACAGGTATGCGGGAATCAATCAGATCTCCAATCATTGCAATAATGCCATCGCGGGCTTCCAGCTCGATGTCATCCTCTGTTAAAGCAACAGAGTGCAGATTGTTAAAGTCACGGTAAGCGATTTCGTATTGGCCCGTATCTTCATCGAAAGATACAGTAGCCGGATATTTAAACATATGCCTGGCCTCTTCGGTTATGGTCTCAATGACCGGATTCAGTGTCGAAAAGGGTGGGGCTTAAAGCCCCAGATCCTTGATTATCGATTTTCTTGTTCCCTCTGGTATCTCCTTAGAGCCATGGAAGGGGAATATGGACATCCTTCCGTTGATTGTTGCTTTTCGGTGGCTACCCCCGCCTCTGGCATTTTCAATCGTGACTCCTTGGGACTTTAACCAGCGAAGGAACTCGCTGTATTTCACTGAACCCTCCTGTTTGTTGACTATGTAATCATAATAACATAAAAGTTTAAAAAGACAACATAAATGTTGTCTTTTTTTGGCGCTCATATCCAGATTGGATGAATTGTAAACACTAAAACACAGCACCCCGTTAATTCGGAGGTGATATGGCTAAACGTATGCAAGATAAAGAAAGCATTGCCGGAGTGTCATGGCTTATTGTCCTTGCTCTGTCATGCTGGGGCGGCCTGGTCCGATACCTTATTGACGTTAAGCAGAACAAGGCCACCTGGAGCTGGATCAACGCACTGGCGCAGATCGCAGTGTCCGGATTTACCGGTCTCATTGGTGGCCTGATCAGCGTTGAAAGCGGGCTTAGCCTTTACATGATTCTGGTTACGTCTGGCATTAGCGGAGCGATGGGCTCCGTGGCGCTGACGTATTTCTGGGAACGCCTGACGGGGATGAAGAATGCAAACCAGTGATAAAGGCATTGCCCTGATCAAACAGTTCGAAGGCTGTAAACTAACCGCCTATCAGGACAGCGTCGGCATCTGGACGATCGGCTATGGCTGGACTCAGCCTGTCGACGGAAAACCAATCCGCGCCGGGATGACGATTAAGCAGGAAACAGCAGAACGTCTGCTGAAGACCGGGCTGGTCAGCTATGAAAACGACGTGTCCCGCCTGGTCAAAGTTGGCCTGACTCAGGGGCACTTCGACGCCCTGATGTCGTTCACGTACAACCTCGGCGCCAGGTCGCTGTCGACATCGACTCTTCTGCGAAAACTCAACGCCGGTGATTACGCTGGCGCTGCCGATGAGTTTCTGCGCTGGAATAAAGCTGGCGGTAAAGTCCTGAACGGTCTGACCCGTCGGCGTGAGGCGGAGCGCGCTCTGTTCCTGTCTTGATTGGCGCGCTGTTAAGGCGTTACTGGTTGCAGTTGCTGGTGATGGCGTTAATCGGTGTGCTGGCGTTCTTGGTGAACCACTACCGCGACACCGCCATCACCTACAAAGACCAGCGCGATAAAGCCACTGAACAGCTCAGCCTGGCGAACGCCACCATTAAAGACATGCAGACCCGCCAGCGCGATGTCGCTGCGCTGGATGCCAAATACACGAAGGAATTGTCCGATGCGAAAAAAACCATTGAGCGTCTGCATAGCGATGTCATTGCTGGCCGTAAGCGGCTGCTGCTCAATGCAAAATGTCCCGCGAACGGACCGACCAGCACCGGCGGCATGGGCGATGCTTCCGGCCCCAGACTTACTGACTCCGCTGAACGGGATTATTTCATCCTCAGAGAGCGAATCGTCGCAGTGACGAAGCAGGTCGGGTATCTGCAGGACTATCTCAAGACGCAATGTATTACATATCCATTAAATTGATATGAACGCCACAAAATATTCTCAAAGTTTGGTACATTATTATTTTTGGATAAGGAGATAATAATGCGAACAGATCTTGAATACTTAAAGGGAATGCTCTCTGTATTCCTCAACTCAGATAGCACATTCATTACCACAATTCAGCTTAGCGAAGCTGGATATGACATTGGATCTGAGAAGGGGATGTTTCACTACATGCAATTGATTGAGCAAGGTTTTATAAGTAATAGGAATATGGAAACTCGTGACCCCAGACGTTTGGGGTACATGTATCACTTAGGTGGTATGGCAACAATTGACGTGGACATCAGACTAACTACAGACGGTCAAGATTTTGCTACAGCGCTTGACAGTAAAGATGTTTTTGCACGATTGAAAGAGATAAGTAACGAACCGCTTGCTGTCATGAAGGATGTAGGTGTAGAGCTTTTAAAATCCTACGCAAAAAAGAAATTCGGTCTTTCAGATTAACCGCCTCAGGGCTGTTTTTTATTGCCATCGCAATGGGCAGCCCCACCGTAGTGTCATAATCATAAGTACAAATGAAGACTAGTGAACTAGAGGGGGCACAAAGTTAACTTACTCGCCTTCCAACCGTTACTGGCAGCGGTAAAACATATTCCCAAAGCGGATCATCCCTAAAGGTGGAACTACTCCAGTACAATCTAAGGATATCCGTATAAACAAGGTTGGTCGTGTTATTAGCTAAGATAGACATGTCGCCGCGGTGGATGTTATCGCTTGCGGTTGAAACTTCGTTAATCACACAATTAGGGAACTCAGGTAATAACTTCTCCCTGAAGGCTTGAGCATCTTCGAGATTGTCCCATGCAAAAACAGATTGATACCTTGACGGTTTGGAGGCGAAAAACGAACGTCTGAAGAGCTCAAGAGAAAGGTCTATAGCTACACTTTTATCAGCCGCTAATGCCGATGGGTTGGTGCAATACACCAAGCCATGTGGAGACAGCCCGCCTGGCGCCAGCATATTAAGAACCTGAATGAAATCACTGGGGATATCTTCAGGGGATGTTAAGGTAATGGTATCGCCTTCCGAATACGCATTTATTCGATCTACACGAAAATAAGTGGTCATCTTTCGTCCCAAGGAAAAGCAATGGCACTCACAGACAAACAAGAAATGTTCTGTCGCGAGTACCTCATCGATTTAAACGCCACGCAAGCGGCTATTCGGGCGGGGTACAGCGCAAAGACAGCTAACCGTACTGCATCCGAAAACATGTCAAAACCTGACGTCCAGTCCAGAATCGCCGAACTTAAAGCGAAGCGCAACGAGGATGTATCTATCAATGCCCAGTATGTCCTCAATCGCCTTGTGGAAATAGACCAGATGGACGTGCTGGACATCCTGACCTCGACCGGAGAGTTGAAGCCGGTTTCTCAGTGGCCGAAGGTCTGGAGGACGACGCTATCCGGGCTGGATGTCGTTGAGATGTCAGCCGAGGGGAACACAGCCGCGCTGCTCAAGAAGATAAAGTGGCCTGATAAGGTAAAGAACCTCGAGCTGATTGGTAAGCATATCGACGTCCAGGCATTCCGTGAGCAGGTGAAAACAGAGCACGTTGTTGATTCAATATCTGACCTGATGGATTCACTGTCTCAGGGGGCGTAATGAAACCTGAGCACCTCAAGCTGCTGGCTGACAAAGACTGGCGGTTGAACAACCTCTACTGGATTACCGACAAAGAGGGAAAGCCGACGCGGTTCAGGATGACGCCTGAGCAGCGGGAGTACTTCGAGGGGATCCACACCCGCAACATCATCCTGAAAGCTCGTCAGCTCGGCTTCACCACAGAGGTATGCATCATCCAGCTCGACGCAGCCCTGTTCGAGTCGGCCAAGTGCGCGCTGATTGCCCACACGCTGAATGACGCAAAGCGTTTGTTCCGAGAAAAGGTGAAGTACGCATACGACAAGCTGCCGGCAGAGATAAAGGCAGCCAACCCAGCCAGCAATGACTCTTCTGGAGAGCTCGTTTTTAAGAAGGGCGGATCACTCTACGTTAGCACGTCATTTCGTGGCGGCACGTTGCGTTACCTGCACGTTTCCGAGTTCGGGAAGATATGCGCCAAGTATCCTGACAAAGCCCGTGAGATCGTCACTGGTGCGTTTGAGGCGGTATCGACTGGATGCTTCGCTACCATCGAAAGCACAGCAGAGGGCCGGGCGGGTTACTTCTTCGATTACTGCCAGGCGGCAGAGAAAGCACTGTTGCAGAGTAAGCCCTTATCCGCACTGGACTGGAAGTTTTTCTTCTTCTCCTGGTGGAAGAACCCGCAGTACGCAATCGACCCAGTTGAATCGCTGCCGGCGCGCCTGCTTGAGTACTTCGCCGAGATGGAGGCTAAGCACGGCGTAGTCGTCAACGAACGCCAGAAAGCCTGGTACTACGCCAAAGAGAAAACGCTCGGCGATGACATGAAGCGAGAATACCCGACCATTCCGGCCGAGGCGTTCCAGCAGTCGGTCGAGGGCGCGTACTACGCCAAACAATTCCGCTGGCTCTATACCAACAAGCGGATCGGCCAAATCCCTGATAACTCGCACCTCCCGGTACACACGTTCTGGGATATCGGTGTGGGTGACTCAACGGCGATCTGGTTCGTTCGCGAGGTTGGCGAAGAGTTCCATATCATCGACTACTACGAAAACTCTGGTGAAGGCCTGCGGCACTACATGAAGGTGCTGAAAGACCGCGGCTACGAGTACGGCGAGCACTGGGGGCCGCACGACATTGAAAACCGCGAATTCGGTGCCGACGCAAAATCGCGCAAAGAGCTTGCGCAGGAAGGCTATGAAATCGACGGCCAGGTGTACTCGATGACCTTCAATGTTGTTCCGAAAACGGGTGTCGATACCGGCATTGAGTCGGTGCGTGAAATTCTCCCGTCCTGCGTCTTCGATGAGGAGAAATGTGCCGAGGGCATATCTCACCTCGAAGGCTACCGCAAGGAGTGGGACGACAAGCGCGGATGCTGGAAAGACAAACCGCTTCATGACTTCACATCACACGGTGCTGACGGCTTCCGTTACTTTGCAGTAGCGAAGAACAACCACAAGCAGGTCGGCGCAGTATTCTTCTAAGGAGCTCATCAGTGAGTGAAATAAGCACCGGGGAACAGTTCCTCGTTAATGCCCTTGCTGATGCTTTAGGGCGGCAGCGCATGCTGTACGCGGGCCAGCCGGGAAATACCAAACGCACAAAGTTGTGGGATGAGTTCGGTTATCCAAATAGTCTCGAGTTCGACCGCTACTACCGGGCCTATGAGCGCAACGCGGTGGCGTTTGCCGCCGTTCATAAGCTTCTTGATTCGTGCTGGGTTGATAATCCGACGATCATCGACGGCGACGACGGAAAGGAGTCAACCGAGACAACGGAATGGGAGAAGTCAGCTACTAAATTGCTGAAGAAACACTGGCCGAAAATTAAGGATGCGGATCGCCGTAACTTGGTTGGCCGGTACTCGGCATTGCTGATTCAGTTCCGGGACGGAAGAGAGTGGAGTGAGCCGGTAGACAGGTCGGTGGTGGCACGGTTGAAAGACAAGGCCATTGTTAAGCTGATCCCCGCGTGGGAATCCCAGATCAAGCCAGGCAACTTCGATACCGACACGCTTTCAGAAACTTATGGCCAGCCAGTTTCGTACAACTTCAACGAGCAGCCAGTTGGTGATGATGGTACGTACGGCCCGGTGCGAGGCGTTACCGTACACCCCGAGCGAATCATCATCCTTTGCGAAGGTTCAGAAGACGAGAACATGCTCTCTGGCGTGCCTTTCCTGCGCGCGGGCTACAACAAACTTCTCGACCTTGAAAAGGTATCGGGTGGTAGTGCCGAAGGGTTCCTGAAGAATGCCAGTCGCCAGCTCGGGATTGCGTTCGACAAAGAAACCAACATTGCGAACCTGTCAAAGCAAGCCACAGACGCTGGCTACAAAGACCTGGGCGAAGCGCTCAACGACAAAGTCGCCAAGATGAACCGTGGCACTGATTCTGCCCTGGTAATGCAGGCCGGCACGCCGTCGGTGCTTTCTGTTGCAGCTGCCGATCCATCCCCGACTTGGACAGTAGCAGCCAACGAGTTTGCATCTTCGATTCAGTGCCCGTTCACCATACTGTTTGGTCAGCAGACGGGGCGCCTTGCCTCAGATGAGGACAAAACAGACTGGGCGAAGCGCTGTAACGGTCGCCGCTGGGGATTCCAGTCGACGGTTATTGAGAGTGTGCTTGAGCGCTTCTGGACAGTAGGTGTCATTGACCCGCCTACGTCCGGAGAGGTTACGCTGGCATGGTCTGATCTGCTCGCGCCGAGTGAGAAAGAGAAGATTGCCAACATGCAGGCAATGGCTGTCGTGGCGAAAGATACCCAACAGGCATACGGCACTCCGGCAGTGGATGAAAACGAAATCCGCGCAGTTGGTGAGCTTGAGCCTCGCAAGGTCGTGCAGCCACCTAACCCTGATTTAAAGCAAACCGATAAGGATCCGCTGACAGATGATGATGACAGCGCAAACCAGAATCGGGACGCCAATCGTACCGCGTAATAAAGCTGACCCGACGCAATCATCGCGGCAGGTCAGTCGGATGTTCAACGATATCGAAGATCGGTATCTGAACATCAAGCGCAGGCTTAAGGCTCTGTTTGAGCTGCGGCTGACAGGGCAGCAACGTGAGGCGAACGCACAGCAGTCCTGGATGATGTGCAACAACGAGGGCGCAGAACCTTCGCTGTATCAAGTCAATGCCGGTAAGTTCGTCTATGACATGACAGCTGCTGAATTGGCCGATCTGCTCCAGGTGGTGCAGTCGATTCTTGATGATGAGCTTCTTGAAGGCGGCAGCCAGAACCTATGGGCGATGGACTACGTCATTGCGGAATATAACCGCGGCACGCTAAACGCCTTCACCAACCTGTCGGTGCAGTCGCAGGCGTACGCCAGTCAGACGACGCTCCAGCAGCTTTTAAGCAGCCTCGGCTACTTGAACCAGATAGCGGCGGCAAGACTGACAACGTTCAGTGACTGGAAGGTCATCAGCGATACAGCCCGCGGCGACCTGGCCAACATCATCACAGATGCGGTAGCGCGAGGGGTGAATCCTCGAGAGACGGCCAGCCTCATCAGTAAGCGCCTCGATGTGTCTATGTCGAAGGCGAAGAACATTGCTCAGACCGAGCAGGTCGGCGCGCTGCGTGAAGCTCAATGGAATGAGACGGACTGGGCTTCCGAGAGGCTCGGGCTGAATACTGGTCTTCTCCATCTTTCTGCGCTGAAGCCTACCACCAGGACAACGCACGCATTCTGGCATGGAAAGGTCAGAACCGTGCAAGAGGTGCGCGACTGGTATGCAGTAGATGGTAATAAATACCACTGCTATTGCGGCCAGATCCCGGTGCTGCTCAACGACGATGGAAGCATCTTCAATGAGGGGTTAGCGGATAAGTTGGCTAAAGAGCAAAAGCAATGGAAAACTGATATCGCCAGATATAATTAGTTGATACGGTGTTATTGACACTTAAATGGTGTTGTGTGATATTTAGTTTGAGCCAGTAAGTGGCTCATAACTTAATTTACAAAACATTAGGGTATATCATGTCAAATCATCGCTTATCCGCATCCCACACAGCAAAACTGATTGTTCTCAATGCCTATTTTTATGGGCAGGAAAAAGATAAACATATTTCGCGATACAAGATCTCGAAAAATACTCTTCGCGCTATGTCTGGCCGGAGCTCTATCCGTGCTTCTTTCCTTTCTGAGCTTGACTACGAGCTCGCAGAATTAGGTTGGATGCTGGTTGAAAACCATGATGACGATTTATGTTTCATGGTTATGGCTACAACAGGCAACTGGGCAAAGCTGAGTTCTCGGAGATTGAGCACCCTGATAGATGAAGGTGCGGATAGTATTGATAAAGCCTATGAAAATCATATAGAGCTTTAAAGCCATAAATTCTGACAAGGTCGCCACGGCGGCCTTTTTTATTACTCAAAATCCACCAATGAGGACCCAGCATGAAACGCAACCGCGTTAACGTGCTGACCGTCGTCAACTCCGCTTCAAACATCACCACTGAAACCATCGACGGCAAGCCACATATCGTGGTTCGCGGCATCACGCCTGTCGTGGACGATATCGTGATGAACCGGAAGTTGTACCCGGCAGCAGAAATCGAAAAGGCTTACAACACGCTCGAGCGTAACCCGATGCCGCTGGGCCACCCGAAAGTGGACGGCAAGCATGTGTCGGCGCGTGATGTCCGGGCGGTGAACGAGTACCACGTCGGGGCCTGGCTACAGAACGTCAGCCACAAAGACGGGAAGGTGATGGGCGACATGTGCGTTAACCGCCAGTACGCCGAGTCGAGCGACAAGGGCAAGCGCCTGATCAACCGCCTGGATGAGATGCTAGCCGGCACCAACTCTGACCCGATTCACATCTCCACAGGACTGCTCTATTCCGGTATCGCCGCCAACGGCGAATCGAAGGGCAAGAAGTACAACGAGATCGCCACAAACATGATGTTTGACCATGTGGCTGTGCTGCTTGATGAGCCAGGCGCCGGTACGCCGGAAGAGGGGGTTGGCATCTTCGTTAACGCTGAGGGTGATGAAGTCGAAATCGAGGTCGTCAATCTCGAAGATTCTACCACCCCAGACCAGCAAGACCCCGCGTTCAAAACATTTTTCAACCAGCTAAAGGCGTTTTTCGGCGCCAACAGCGATTCAACCCAGAAGGAAACAGACCCGATGAAAGAGCTCATCGTTAATGCGCTGAAGGCCAAAGGTAAATCGGTTGACGGTAAAACCGATGCCGAACTGATGGACGCATATAACCAGATGCTGGCAGAAAACGCCGACAGCAAAGAAGAAACGCCTGAAGAGAAGTCCGCACGTGAGAAGAAAGAAGCGAATGACAAGAAGGCTAAAGAGCAAGCTAACAACAGTGAAGAGATGCCAGCGTGGGCGAAAGTCCTTACTGAGCAGGTCACCGCACTTAACAGCCAGATCAATGCCAACTCTGACAAAGCGAAGGGCGAAAAGCGCGCGGCTGTGAAGCTGGCGATGAACATGAGCGATGAAGAAGTCGCAGATCTGGACGGTAAGGCACTCGACGCCATGTATGCCAAGTGCCAGACATCTTTTGGTCTGAACGGTGCATTCCGCCATCAGGCTACTAACACCCAATCAGTCAGCGAAATGCCGGAGTAAAAAATGGCTAAAGACGGAAAGCATATCATCCACGCCGGCGGCGTGTTCCCTAATCCGCTTCTTAACCGTGAAGGCGCAGCTGCGGCATCAACCCCTCCTGGAACCATTGGCTTCTTCAGCACAACGGACAAATTCACGGCCTCTGTTGATGGTAATGAAGCTGCAATTCTCTACGTGGCCAACAAAGACTATCTGCGCTGCCTGTCAGTGGATGACCCTATTCCTGCTGGCGAGTTGGTGGTAGGCATTCAACCTCTGCCCGGCATGTTCTTAAACGTTCGTGCAGCAGCCGGTACCTACACGAAGGGGCAAGCGCTCTCGATTGCAAACGGCCGAGTCAAAGTGGCTGCTGGCGACGAGTCGGTTCGCTGCTACGTCGAGGAAGATAAATCATACACAACGGCAGCAGGCGATCTGCTTCGTGTCGTAATTAAGTAAGGAGCAGATATGTTTGTATTCTCCAAGTCTATCGGTGAGAAGACCGGTAACCTAGCGGTAAATCAGGCGCAATGGCGCGCCCTCGAAGCTGAGCGAAATGCCAGCGCACAGGCAGCTGCTGATTTTCTGGCGCGCACTCAGTTTCGTGGCGATGCAGAAAATGCGCCTTATCTCGATGCTGTGAACGCTGTTGACGATATCCGCCGCCTCTATCGCGCTTTCGATACAACCGTGTTGCAGCAGTTCGAGCCGAATACAGAGTTCACCCTGCTGAACGATCTGATGCCGTTGTCCCGCTCAGTTCGCATCGAACAATCCCGTTACGATTACGCTCGTACCGGCGGTCGCGGCTGGGCTCACACTTCCATGTCCGGGCAGGTCGGTGCGGCACTCGATGCCCGCAGCTATTCCTTCGACGGCACCATGGTGCCTATCCACGACTCTGGCTTTAAGTTCGAATGGCGTGATCCGATCTTCAACAGCCCGCAGGCATTGCAGTCGCAGTCGGATGCTCAGCGTGGTTCTGTAGAAGATGTACAGCGTCGTTACGTTGACTACATTTTCAACGGCTTCCGCGATAAGGCTGGCAACTTTGCAGTATTCGACGGCCTGACCTGGAAAGGGCTGCGTGACGATGAGCGTGTAGCACAGATCGACCTTGGCGCTTCCGGCCTTAACATCGACTTCACCTCTGGCACAGCAACGTCTCAGGCTATCCGCGCCGGGGCAATCGCGCTTCGTGATCAGATGCGTCGCGTAAACAACCAGTATGCAGAGCAGACCTGGTATGTATCCGGCGAAATCATCTCCAACCTGGAACGCTACTTCTCCGACAACTTCCAGTCCGGAACGATCATGGATGAAATCCTGAAGCTGACCGGCGTTGCGGCGATTAAAGAAGACAGCCAACTGTCAGGTAACGAAATCGTCATCGTTCCGCTGTCTGCTGGCGTCATTGCTCCAATCGTCGGCCAGGCTATCGGTACCGTTGCATCTCCGCGTCCTGAGTACAACAGCGACTACATCTGGCGCACCTGGGGTGCAATGGGGTTGATGGTCAAGCAGGACATCAACAACAAATACTCCGTAATTCACGCATCAAGCTAAGGATAAATCATGGCACTGGTAGAAATCGTGGCAAGCAACCTGCACGCCGGTGCCAACCTCCGCAAACTGGAGGTTGGTTCGGTGGTGGATGTGGATGATGCAACAGCTGAGCGCTGGATCAGCACAGGCAAGGCGAAGGATACCGACAAGAAGAAAGGCGAGAAGCTTACCTTCGAAGTGGCTACTCCTTCAGCTCCTGCGACAAATCTGACGGCCCTTCAAAAGCAACTCGCCGACGCACTGGAGCAGAACCAAAAGCTAATCGCCGATGGTGAAGCAAAAGACAAGGATCATGCCGACGCACTGGCAGCAGAAGCAAAACGTGCTGACGAAGCCGAAGCAGCACTGGCGGAAGCAATCAAGAAGGCGAAATAACCATGGCTGACCCAATCACAGCGGCAGACGTGCAGGCGTTCCTCGGTGAATTGGGTTACTCCATCCCGGGCGCGCTGCTGGATCCGATCCTCTGCGTGGTGAACAAGATTATTCCGTGCCTCGATGGTGCTGGGTATGACGAGTGCACCGCGAAGCTGATCCTGATGTACGCCGCAGCGCTTATGGCTACGTCGTCCGGCGCGCGCCGAATCAAATCGCAGGGGGCGCCGTCTGGCGCGTCCCGCTCGTTTGAATATGGCGACGACAGTATTACCTGGCTGCGTGACTCGCTGGCCCGGCTTGATACCAGCGGTTGCACCGGTGAGTTGCCGATCAGCGCAGGTAATGGCGTCGGCCTGTTCATGGTGGTCGGGGGCTGTTGATGACGTACAAATCAATAACTGAAGGCAAGCCGAAGCCGCTCACCCGCGTATGGGTCGAAACCGATACCGGGCGGGAGACTACTGGCTACGTGAAATCGAATGGCGAGTGGCATATCAACTGCGCGCGCATCCGGGCGACTGGCGCGAAGGTGTTGAGGTGGAAAGATGGCTGAACGATACGATGTGCATGCCTTTAAGTGCGAAGACAACTGGTCGCTGTTCATCTGGATAAACGACTCCGGCATTAAGTTTATTGGCCGCCATGCTGAAACTTACGAGAAAGCCAAAGCTGACTTTCTGGAGCAGGCTGATGCTAAGCGCATTGCCAGTCAATCAGGCTCGATGCGGCCTCTTGATGATTTCAAAATCGTTGAGAAGGTGGAGGCATTCACTCTATGAGCAGTGTTGCCAACTGGTCTTACACCGCCACGGCGACCATCTGGCGAAAGCTGGAAGGCAATGACGAATACGGCGATCCTCTGGGCTATGCCGAACCTGAGCAAATCCTCTGCGATTACGAGGGCGGGCTCAGCAAGAGATTAGCCAACCTTGGCGCCGAAATAGTGGTGAAGAACACCGTCTGGACGGAGTTCGCGCTGGCATCCGCTGGTGATTATCTTCTGATTGGCGTGTCTGCCGAAGCTGATCCGGTTGTCGCCGGTGCCGACGAGGTGAGGCAGGTTATTCGCTACGCCGATACGTTCGAGCGCCTGGCGGATGATTACGCCATCCTGACCGGAGTGTAGCCATGGGCATAAAAGTGAAGGGCATCAGCCAGGCGAAGAAGCACCTGAACGATGTCATCAACGACGTTAAGGGCCGTAAGGTAATTCGCGCGTTGCAGTCGGCGATGATGCTTATCGGCACCCGGGCGGCATATTACACCCCTATCGACAGCTCCACGCTGATTAACAGCCAGTTTTGGGAAATCGACGCTGGTGGCGTGCTCATCACCGGACGCGTCGGGTACTCAGCCAACTATGCTGCTTACGTGCATGAGGCGTCAGGCAAACTGAAAGGTCAGCCGCGCGCGCACTTCGGTGTGACCAGTAACCGGTCTGAGTTCGGCCCGCAGAAACCGAAAGAATTCGGTGGCGGGACAGGAAAGGGCAACTACTGGGATCCGCATGGTGAGCCGCAATTCCTGACCAAAGGCGCAAATGACGAGCGCGATAACGTTGATGCGGTGATGCGCAAGGAGCTTTCGCTATGACACCCATGATGCACGAGCGGGTGCGCAACATGTTCGGAGACGCCGGGCTAACGACCGGCTTCACGGTGCAGCAGTTGATGTACGACGACCCGGGCGACTTGTCGAAGGCGATCATGGTATTCAGGCCAAACGGCGGGTCGAATATTAGGACTGGCCTCGGCTCTGAGTACCACGTCCTCGTCGACGTCGTCGGCGCGAAGGACAAGCGCAAAGACGCGCTCAATGCTGTGCAGCGTATCGTCGACTACGTCCAGTCCAACCCCATGGCTGACGAGTGCGTCGGCTACATCCAGAACATGGGCGCAATCCCCGCGCCTGTGCTCACAGAAGAAGGGCGAATAGTCTTCCGACTCCAGTTCGCCTGCACTTACGGCGAATAGCCATTCCCAACCAAATAACCCGCTCCGGCGGGTTTTCTTTTATACGTCAAAGAGGAGTTTCACATGGCTAATTGCCAGAACTCGAACGAGCGCCTGTTCGGCGGTGCGGTCGTGCTGGAAGTCGCAGATGGCTGCCCGGACGTCAAACCACTCGAAGGTGAGTGGATGGCGCTGGCCGCTGGTACGTCGAAGGGCTTCGACTTCAACCCGAACTCGGTTACCTCTGATGCGGATGACGGCGGCGGCTATGTCGAGACCATCATCACCAACAGTGACTTCACCCTGAGCTTTGAGGGCGAAGTGCGAAAGAAGGACAAACTGGATCAGTACGGTGTCGGCAAATTCATCAAGTATTTCGCTGACGAGCTGAAGGCCAAACGTCAACCCGGCATCTGGGTGCGCATGGACTACGGCCCGGTCGAATTCGTCGGCTACATGAACATCACGGCGCTGAGCTCTGACGGTGGCACCAACGACATCGTCACGTTCTCCACCGAGTTCAAAGTCGGCGATGCAACCACCATCGAAGTGAACGAACTGACTGCGGTTGCGGTGACTGGCGTGACGGTAACCCCGACAACCAGCACCGGCACGGCAGGCGGTACGAGCACCTTCACGGTGAACATCGCGCCAACCGGCGCTACCAACAAAGACTTCACTGTAGCGACTACCGATGCGACCAAAGCAACGGCAACCGCCTCAGGCAACACCGTTACCGTGACGCGTGTCGCCACCGGCAGCGCGCAGATCATCATCAACACCGAAGACGGCAACTTTGTGGCCGTGCATACGGTTACCGTTACCTAACGGACATTCCAAAGGGCGGCGTGCTGCCCTTGATAATGACCGTTTACTGGAAGGCCTATGACCGCTTTAACCGATATTGGCGAACTCTCTATCAGCGACAGCCGCGAAGGCGGGAAAGATTACCTTCTACGGCCTTCATTCGAGGCTATGACCAGGATCGGCACTCCGCAAGAGATTGTGCAGGCATACGCCACCATCCACGGCAATGATGTCGCTCAGCTCATTGAGGTTTGCGCTGGCACGCTGGGGCGCTTTCCTGAATGGCTGTCTCCTTCTTTCAACCGCGCCGCTGAGAAACTTTTATCAACGTGCATGCTGGTGCTGCAATCGTGCTGCGATGACGACCTGGCGCCAATGATAGGCGAGTGGAAGGGGTGGCGGCACTGCGTCGTATACCGGCCGGGCAGATTGCCAAAGAACGACATTATCGTGCTGGCGCAGCACCTCATGCAGCACGGCATCGTTGGGAAAGCCAAGTTTCGCCAGTTGCAGCGCCATGAAACAGGCGAGCGCACTACAGAGTTTAAAGCATTCGACTACATTAGCGCAGCTCGTAGCCACTTCGGCATGAATCGCGCCGAAGCCTCGCAGTTAACGATGACCGAATTTCAGATGCTGCTGGCGGCAAAATACCCGGACCAGAAAGGCTTCACTCGCGATGAATACGACAGCATCGCTGACGAATACCTGGCTAAACAGGCCGCGCGCAGGGCAAAAGCAAAGCAATAACCGGAGAATGACATGGCAGGTGAGAAGAACGCCGGTAGCATCGTTTATGAAATCAGCGCCGACGTTGAGCCGCTGTTACAAGGCGGCAAACAGGCCATTGATGCTCTGGATAAACTGGATGCTGCGGCTCAGCAGTCCGGAAAGGGCATGGATAACCTCGACGAGAGCACCTCACAAACCGGGGCCGCGTTTACAGAACTGGCTGGATATGCCAACTCCATGGACAACCAGCTGCGCAAGCTGAACACCAACGTGAGTGGCATTGCCCGCGCTATGGAAGAGGCCCGCAGCGGCACAGGCGGCGCGAGCAGTGAATTCAGCCGAGCCGAATCCATCATCGAGGCGCTTGGCAACCAGTTGGCGGTGCTTGACGAGGCGCAGGAGAATGGCGCGCGCAGTGCTGCCGTCCTTGCTGCACAGCTCCGCGCCGGGTCGAAAGCGACAGACGAAGAGAAGCAGAAGATCGGTGAGTTGACCGGGCGACTCTTCGACATGAAAAGTGCTGCTGATTCTTCCATGGGCAGCAACAAAGGCTGGAAGTCCAGCATGCAGCAGGCCGGTTACCAGGTGCAGGACTTTATCGTACAAGTCCAGGGCGGGCAGTCTGCATTGGTAGCATTCGCCCAGCAGGGCTCGCAACTCGCTGGCGCGTTTGGTCCAGGCGGCGCGGTAGTTGGCGCAGTGATCGCGCTGAGCTCTGTCATCGCTGGCGTGCTGATTACATCGCTTAACGGTGGAAAGAACGCCATGGACGCGCTGAAAGATGCAGCCGAAGCGATGGATAAGGTGATCACCATTTCCCAAAATGGCGTGGCCGCTCTGTCTGATAAGTACGCGAACCTGGCAAGAACAAACGCCGAGGCGGCAACCATCCTGAGAAATCAGGCAATGATTGAGTACAACGCTGCCATAGCGAAGATCCCTAAATCCATCAATGATGCTTCCAGTTCTATCGTTGGATTCACCGACAAGTTGAAGACTTCTTTCGTTGGTGGTATTGCCTCCATCGATGAATTCAACAAAAACCTTTCTACAGTCGGGGCAACAGCTGACAACTACTCGGCAGCCATGGAGCAAGCAAGGGACGCCGGGGCAAAGTTCACCGTTAACGCCAACGCGATCCAGAACACAGTAACCACGCTTGCGGATAAATTTGGCGTGTCTGAGCAGCGCGCATTCGAGCTAAGCAAGCAACTCTCTGATGTGGCGAACAATCCAACGCCTGAAGCACTACAAAGGCTCGTCCTTGAACTTCAGAGCACAGAGAGTTCGACAAAGTCAGGTGCTGATGCAATAAGGACGTTCCTTGGCCCGCTGACGGAACTCGTTCGAGTAGCTGGCGAGGCCCAGATCAATCTCTCCGGAATGAAAAAAGAGGTCGACAATCTTACCTCAGGGCAGAAGAACCTTATAAAGCAGTCAGAACGCAATCTGGCACTGTCTAAGCTCCAGGGTGAGGCCCGCGCGCGGTTGCAGGCGCAATACGCAGCCGAAGATGCAGGATTTGCTAAGGATGATCCACACACCAAGCAGATGCAGGACGATGCTGCTGCCACGTTCAAAAACACGCAGGCGCAGAAAACATTTCAGTCAGAGCAAAAGAAAGGCGCCTCCCAAGCTGATTCTATTGCTCAAAAACTTGCTAACCTCAAACAGCAGTCAGAGCTCGCTGCCGACTCAACCAATAATCTGAGTCGCGAGCAGGCGATCCTGAATGCGCAGCAGTCTCTTGGAAAAGGAGCCACTAAAGGACAGATCGCGCTGGCTGGGCAGTACGCGGCGGCAAAATGGGATACGGTCAACGCACTCAAAGCACAAGCCGCAGCCGAGAAACTCCTGCCAGAAGCGCGCGAAAATGCAAGCTATAAGCAGGATGTTCAGGATCTGAATACTGCTCTGGCTGCTAAGAAAATTAGTCAGGAGAAGTTCAATCAGACATCTGAAAGACTCGAGGCCACACACCAGGCAAACCTCGCAAAAATCCGCGCGCAGCAGGCGGTGACGCCACAGCAAGAGGCAGTTGCACAGGTTGATCCAGTGCAGCAATTAGCTAATCAGCATGCACAGCAACTGGCCCTTATCCAACAGTTCGAGCAGCAGGGGTTATTAGCTCACCAGAATGCATTAGCCCTTAAAAATGCTGCCGATACGCAGTATGAGCAGCAAAGAACCGCTGCACAATGGGAGCTTCTTAGCCAGCAGAGTCTGGGGTACAGCATGCTGACAAGTGCAGTAGATGCGTTTTCAGGCAATGCATCCAATGCGTTAACCGGGCTGATCACCGGAACGATGTCAGCGCAGGATGCTATGCGTTCACTCGGGAATACGATGCTGAACAGCGTGGTAAATGCGCTAGTCCAGGTTGGGGTTGAGGCTCTCAAAAACTTCATTATCGGTCAGACATTGGGCGCAGCTTCTACCGCTGCTTCTGTCGGTATGGCTACCACGACGGCGGCCGCATGGGCTCCAGCCGCAGCGCTGGCCAGCCTGGCATCCTTTGGCGCAAACTCAGCGCCTGCGATGGCTGGTATTGCATCTACCGTTGGGCTTGCTCAAGGTCTGGCTTTGGCTGGGGCCAGATACAATGGCGGACCTGTGTCAGCGGGAAGCATGTATCAGGTCGGTGAGCGAGGGAAGCCTGAGATTTACCAGGCCAGCACCGGTAAGCAGTACATGATACCGGGCGACAACGGCAGGGTGATCAGCAACAAGGAGATGAATGCCGGCGGAGGTGGAGGGGTGGTAATCAACATCCAGAACTACACGTCATCCTCGGTCGATGCGCAGGCAGGTACGGATGCTAATGGTGGAGTGACTGTGGATGTAATTGTCGCTGACCTGAACAACGGCGGGCCAATTAGTAACGCCATTACCAGCAACATGAACGTTAAACGCACGCCAAGAGGGCAGGGCTGATGCCAATTATCGACTATCCCGACTGGCTGCCGCTGGCGCAGAAGGCCAGCAAAAACATGACGCTCGATACCGGGTTCCAGACCGATCAGCCAGCGGTCGGCCCGGCTATCTTCGAGAATCAAACCGACGACCTGAAAGTGACCTGGTCACTGACGTGGATCTTCACTCTGGCGCAGGAACGCGCTTTCCAGCAGTGGCTACGCAGCCCGAACTATCTCAACCGGGGCCTGAACTGGTTCCGGATGAATATCAATCTGGGCGGTAGTGGCCTGCAATTGCAGGAGCTTCACTTCACGCAGATGCCAGTCCAAACCAGTATCGACGGCGGGGTAGTGACCTGGACGGGGACCGTTATTGCGAACCACCTCTATAACGCTGACGACGAGTTCGACGATATCATTGTTGAACTTCCGCCGCCGTGGGATTCGTGGCTGGATATCGTTGTTACAGGTTATCCTGACGGGCGCGACCCGGAATCTTTACCGAGAGTGCCGTGATGCCTACCTTCAGAGCTTATAAGCAGCAGCGCCCGACGCGCGGACTGTACGACACCATCACGTTCTACCATCCATCCTTCGGCTATGTCCGCCTGGTCGATAAGCAGTTCTTCCCCAAGACGCTTGGCGGACAGGCGTACACGCCGGCGCGATTTGAAATCGAAGAGAGCCAGCAGAGCGGTACGCCGGTGATCGACGCGACGGTGAAGTTAGGGCGGCTGTCGTCTGACATCAAAGCGCTGATGAAGCAGTGGAAGGGGGCGGCCCGGCTAACAGCTATCACGGCCACCCGGCAGATCTTCGACAGCGGCGACGTGTCTGTACCGATTAAGTCCTGGCAGTTATACGTCAAGACCGTCGATATCGATGCCGACGCCGCGTCTGTCACCCTGTCTGTGACCAACCCGCTCAATAATAATATTGGAAAATTATACGATCCCCGCGAATACACTGGACTCCAGTACCTATAAGGAATCCGCATGACTAAAGATGAATTTATCCGGCGGGTTATCGGAGTACCGTGGGCTAACCGGGCCTGCTCGTTCGAGAAAGTCGACTGCTGGGGCTTGTGCGTGTTGTATTACCGCAATGTCCTCGGCATTGAGTTGCATCAGACGCCGGATTACGAAGCCGGGGCCGACTTCTTCACCTGCTATGAGGGTGACGTCGTTTTCTGGCGCCAGGTCGATAAACCTGTCGATGGCGGGATATTTGTCGGGTACCGCGGCGTGCAACCGGCGCACGTTGGGCTGGTGGTTAACAGGCAGGCGCTGCATTCACGCGGCGAGAACGGAAGCGTACGCATGGACTCGTTGCTGGTCATTCAGCGGGCATTTACCAAAGTGGAGTTTTTCGAATATGGCGCTGGTTGAAATATCGAACTTTCCAGGAACGCCTAAGCTGCGTTGCAGGGTGCCAAACGGCACTCTTTTTTATGACTGGCTGGCGGCCAATGACGCTACTTTCCACCGCGACCTGCTGATCGCCCGCAATGGTGTGAAGCTGGGCGACGATGACGAACTGGCGTTTGAGCTGAGTGAGCTGGACCATATCCAGATTTTCGACCAGCCAAAGGGTATTGTCGGCGACATCCTGAGCCCGATCTTTAAAGTGGTGGGCCAGGTGTTTTCGTTCCTGGCGCCGAAGCCGGCAATCGCGAACAACGGCGGTAATACCGTCGACTCACCGAACAATAGCCTGACCGGTCAGACAAACACGGCGCGCGTATATAAAGCCAAGCCGGATATCTACGGCCAAATCCGTTCTTTCCCGGATCTGATTCAGGAATCGGTATTTGAATACGTTCACCAGACGTCTACTGACGGCGGACTGAAGTACGTTACCGAGTGGATGTGCATCGGGATTGGCAAGTACGACTACGAGTCCGTGCGCTACTCAGAATCCAGTCTGGGCTCTCTGGCCGGCGCCGAGTTCCAGTTCTTCCAGCCAGGCGAAGTAATCCCTCAGATTGTCGAAGGTTACGGGTTTGATGACGTCGACGGGCAGGAGGTCCCCGGGCAGAACGAAGCCAGCGACTTCCCGATCGAAACAGCAACGGCAAACACGGTTGTCAGCGGAACGTATTCCGGCGGCCAGATAGCGATGAAAATCGTTAAGCAGGCTGAGTTCGACTATTTCATGGGGCTGGTTCTGCCGCACGCGGTGACCTTCACCATCAACGTGACGTACAGCACGGCCTCCGGCACCGTGACTACCGATGCTACATTCTCCGGCACGCTGATCTCCGCCGTTGAAACAAACGACGGCGCGGTTGTTAATCCGGTGCGCTGGTACACGTTTACGATGAACCAGCTGGAGGGTCCGCAGGACATTCCGGCGAACGCGACGATCAACACCACGAAGTTCATCCTGAACGACAATGAAGCGCTGGTAGTGGGTCCGTTCTTTTCCCCGGTCGAGTCAACTCAGCTGTGGCTGCATACTCAGTCCAGCCTCGGCGGGAAGAAAGAGACCAACTGGAAGGTGGTTATCTGGAAGATCGACGACGAGTACAACCAAGTCCCTGGTACGCAGCAGACGTTTACATACAGGCAGACGACGCCGCACCAATCAACCAGCGAAGTCTTCTACCGCACCGACAAAATCACACCGACCGGCGGTTTCGGGAAATACGCGGTCAGCTTCCAGCGCACGGATAACTCAGGCGACGCTTCGCTGCTGAAGGTCGAAGAGATCCACAGCATCAACATCAGGACAAACGTCGTTCACCCGACCGACACGCTGGTACGTGTAAAAGTCCGGGCGACCGAGAATGCCTTGGGCAGCCGTGAGCGCAAATATAACGCCCTGGTTACACGTCATACCATCACGTACGACCTGGACACGCAGGCGGTGGATTACACGCTGCGGCCGTCGCGCTCGTTCGCTGATGCGGTGGCGCATACCTGGTTGATTATGGGTGAACAGCCGGTAAGCAGCATCGACCTGTACGGGCTGTACTCAATCGCCGAAAGCCTGCCTGATGAACGGCTGGGTTACTTTGACTACACGTTTGACGACGAGAACGACTCACTGGGCGACCGCGTGCAGGCGATCTGCAATGCGGCGTCGGTTGTGGCGTACTGGGATGACGGAGTACTGACGTTTACCCGCGATCAGAAGGTTGACTACCCGGCGGCCGTATTCAACCGGGCCAACATGAAGACGGATGAGTACAAAATGACGTACGAGGCCACTCTCCCAGGCGGTTATGACGGCGTGCAGGTGTCCTATGTTCACCCCACAACGAACAACAAGACATACATCAACTACCGCGTGCTGAACGGCACTATCTTAGAACAGGAAGCAGAGAACCCGAACAAGCTCGAGATAGTCGGTTTCCGAAACGAGTACCAGGCGCGCGAGCGCGCGTTGCGCGAAACCAAACGCCTGATCTACTCCCGGGTGAAGATGAACGCCAAAGTGTTTGAGGACGGCATTATCCAGGTCGGAAGCGTCATTCAGATGCCTGACATCTACGACAGCAACCAGCAACAAGGTTACATTACAGGCCGCGCCGGTAATGACTTTGATACCAGCGAGCCGATCACCTTCACCGGTTCGATGTATGTGCTGGTGACAGACAGTCTGGGCAACCCGACCCTGCGCTATCCGGCCACCGCCCGTAGCGACACGAAGTACGGATTCACTGCGGCTATCCCTAACATTCAGCTCAACATATGGAACGGTGACACTGTGCAACTACCGTCGCGCTATCTCATAGCGACGGTGGAGGAACTGGACAGTCAGCTATGGACGGTGAACAGCATCAAACCAAACACAGACAACACTGTTTCACTCACAGTCGCGGAATATAGCGACGCTATTTACGAATAAGCCCATCCCGACCAACCTAACCCGGCCTCGCGCTGGGTTTTTTTATGGAATAAATATGACTACTACACCTACCAATAATCCAGTTCCTAGCGAATCACCAGCTGACTTGAAGTACAACGCCGGGAAAATCGACGAGTTCGCTACCTCTATGGGATGGACTTATACCGATCGCTTCGGCAATAAGCATTATACGATTGAGGGCCTGCGCTGGCTGGCACAGCAGGCTATCTCCCAGTTCGGGTATATCACACTGGACAGCTTCGAGGACGGAAATATCCTCACACTGCCAAATCAAGTTCTACGACTTGAAGCTACCGGCGAATATTATCGTTGGGACGGTTCCTTCCCGAAGGAGGTGCCTGCTGACTCCACTCCAGAATCTACAGGCGGCATCGGTCCAGGGGCATGGTTAAGTGTTGGCGATGCATCTCTTAGAACACAATTGGGAAATAATGATGGGTTCAGATTGCTTGGTGAGTGCCCAGATGTAGCCACCCTCCGTCAAACTGAACCCAAGAGCATTGGCCAGTTGATCCGGGTAAAAAATTACTACTCAGACAAATTTGGTGGTGGAGGAGTCTTCCGCAGCGTTAATCCCGGATCGCTGGTAGATGATGGTGGGCTGTATTTCAAGACATCCGGCGGAGCTGTGTGGCGTAGATGCGTGAAAAACAAACAGGTCAGCACCGAGGAGTATGGATGCTGGGATGGGAATACAGGATCTGACAATTCTGCTCGACTGATGAAAGCATGCGCCTCTGGTCTTGACGTGAAAATGATGGGGGAGAATTACAATGTAGTTAGCATCCCTTCAGATCGCTTCAGCCTTACTGGGAGAATGAAAGCCTCTACTGCTGATTTTTCTACGGCATATGGCCGTACGCTTCTGACACTGACAGGCGCTAATGTCACCTATGACATTGATATCGACATGCAGAACTTTGGGGCTGGTGGATTTCTAAATCTGGGAACCGATACTGTTGGTCTAATCAAAGTATCAAATATTTACGGCGCGAATCGCACGACATATGGCCTACAAAATGCTGTATCAGATGGTGGTATACGCAATAATATGTCAGTTATTGTGCGTAACATTAAAAAAGGAGATAGCGGAGTTGATCCGCAACCTGCGGCATTTACGACTTATGGTTCTAAGGGTTTTTATCCATATGTAGATATTTACGACAGCCAGGGCGGAATCATTGGTAACTCTACAGATGAATCGGTTTTTGGGGAAGTAATTGCCCGTTACGTACACGATAACGGATTTTATGCCCTTGAAAATAGCCGTCAAACAATCGGGACGATGGTTTGTGATAACGTGCTTGGCGAGCCATTTGTTAACGCCGGTGGTATTTGTACTGTAGGAACTATGAAACTTAAAGAATGCCAGGGATTTGGCATAACCTATTCTTACAGTGGGCGCCTGCGTATAGACCACCTAGTGCTGGAACAAACGCTTGTCAGCTCTGCAATGCCTCTGCTTCGCTCTCGTCCAGATAACGTTAATAGCGTTGTCAGCATTGGTAAGATTGAGGGGAGTTTTGTTCTTGGTGGGGTTACGGCCTCTATCTCTAACTCAATGTTTGCCATCACTCAGGGCATTACGGACCTTAACATTGGTGACATGAACGTCACTCTGAACTACGTGACAGGATCCTATTTAGGACTTGGAGATTTCTCTGCGTGTTCTCGTATTGTATTGGGCTCCTGGAACATAACTTTCGTCGACCAGACAGGTACCTTAACGGCATCAAACATTGCCTATTTTTCCCTTCCAACTAATGCGCAGTCGACAGGAAGCAAAATAGGATTACAACGTTATAGCTCATCCTCCGCCACTGTAAGGATGACAAACCTAAGCAACTCCACCATTGAGGTGGCATCTGGTCAGGCAGTTCAGGTTAATGTGTCGGGCGCACCGCTCATAACTTCCGCAATTAGTACGCCATCAAGGGTCTTCCGGGTAACTGCGCTACCAACTGCTGGTAAATGGACAAGCGGTGACATACTAATCCTCATAAGTCCAGGAACAACCATCAAGTATGGTTGGTCATGCTCTCAGTCAGGGGACTTTGCCGGAACGCCGCCAACATTCCAGGTTATAGCGTGAAAAATGAAAAGGCGGCCTATGCCGCCTATCTTTTGATGCGAATTAGGCATGCTTTGACCAGATTTGGCTTTACTTGCAATCGGCATGGGATACAATGCGGTGATTTGCTGTCTGGTGCTTGCAAATGTCAGATTACACATCGATATTTACGTACATATTTCCGATCATATACTTCACTATACTTTTCTTACTTGCTGCTCATTCTTTCATCAGGAACGGGATCAGATTCAAATCTGTAGGTATGATGTTCCTTGTGATAACTCATTTCGTTGGCTATGCGTCTTTACCTTTCCGTGTTGATGCGCTTGTTCCCGCTGAAGTATATATGCCAGTAGAGTATATAAATGATGTTTCACTAAAATCATTCATCGGAATCATAATATTTTATCTGGCATCTCATTTACTATCGCCTAAGCCAAGAGGAATGGCGAGAGGGAAGATATTTTTCGGATCTGCAAACCTATTTGTAGCAATATCATTGTCGGTATCTATCCTTGCAATGATCATCTTCTACATAACCAAAGGTTCATCATTCGACTCAGATAACTACGCATCTAAATTAGGGGAAAATGCGGGAAGCGGCCTTTTGCTTATGCCTATGTCAGCTTTTGTTCCAGCCGTTATTGTCTATAGCTTCACATCTAAATCAAAATATGCATTTGCTAAGTCATGTGGCATTTCTATCCTGTTTGGTGTTGCGTTTTATATACTGATAGGTGGTTCAAGAAACGTAATGTTCTCAGCGTTATTAATGGCAACCTTGATATGCTTCGTAACAGGAAAGATAAATAAATTTAAGTTTCTGATTATTGGATGCATAGGGCTTTTCCTTGTGGCGGCACTCGGGATGCTTCGCTACTCAAACTCCATGTCCAGTTCCGGTGCCGCGCTAAGTCTAGCTATACAGTACCTCACTGACAGCCTCTCTCCAATAAACTACCAGTACGAGGCGGTAAAATACTACGACAATACAACTAATCCTGACGCTGTTGGCGGCATATATTACATGTTTAGTCAGTTTTCGGGGTTCGTGCCGCGCTTCCTTTGGGAGGAGAAGCCAATCGTTACAATGAATAGCTCATACTATTTTACGACGAACATACTGGGTATGAGTAGCGGATTGAACATGGCCTCGACATTGCTAGGGTCATCACTTGTTCTGTTCGGCGGATATTTTTATTGGCTGGCTTATGCGTTATCAGGTCTGGTTGTAAGGACGTTGGATATAATAATAAACAGCAATAAACTTACAGTTATGTCAATAGCAGGTTTCGTAACGGTGCCTTTCACTTTCTTTATGGCACGAGAAAGCCTTGAGCTATTTATGTTCATCTACTTTAAAAACCTAATTGTCGTAAGCTTTGTCTACCTTTTATTCAAAGTGGCCTCATCTATTATCCCAAAGAAAGCCGCTTGACCTATTAATTCACCCCTCAAATATCGAGGGGTGCATCTAACCCCTCATCTTATTAGTTACTTCAAGCGCCAGCCAGGCCGCTATAAGCAGCAAGAATATGGCAACAACCCACTTGTTATCTACAGAGCCGGTGACAAGCAAGCAAACCATTGAGACGCCCAACACTCTGGGTAGGTTTATCCCGTCCTTCATATATCAGTACCTGGCAGCGCAAAGACGAACAGCACAACAGCCATGATGAGTAGCAACTCCATTTTTTTCTCCTTTAAAGAAATCAGTTTACCACATGGTTGAGAATGATCACTTGATCAGTTTAGTCGAGCGATAATACTGTGCTTGCATACAGTTCTATCGGAGGTGAGTTATGGGATTCACAAGTTAAGCAGCTAATTACGTTGAGAACCGCCTTTCGCTTGAACATGTAAGCGTCAGAGAATATCTATCGAGGCGGCATAATGAAAAATGCACTGCTTGTCATCGACTCATCACTAAAGCCTTGTGATGGCTCCTTGCTTGTGTATGAGATGGGGGGAGTTCAAGGTTAAGATTTACCGGACATATCCTCAGCTTCATCTTGAAAACGCGCTAACTGGCAGGAAGTAAAAGCTACCTGGTAACTTCGAAGGGGTAGAGAGTCCGGTGTCTGGAGTAATCACGTACATCATCAACGATGCGAGGACAGGTGAGTCTGATGATTGCCCAGTGATGTGATGAGGCATTGGTGGGCCAAACACAGCACTCGATCTAAGGTGAACTTAGACGACTTATGTTTTCGACGACTTCGACCATCTGATATTTAGTGCGCTCTTGGACCATCCTTGACGATTATGAAAATGTATGTTCGTATCATTGAATACTCTAACCGCAAATCTAATTCTGATATAGTAAAGCCTTTTCAGTAGCACTTGGTTAAATGTTGCACAGAATGAGCGTGAGGATTAAATTGAAAAATAGTGATAGGGTGATGTGGCTTGATGGTGTTCGTGCATGTGCATGCATCATGGTTATAGTATTGCATGTTTCTGCTCAAATGGTTGTGAAGTACAAAACAATGGAGCCAATAAATTGGCATATTGTTAATATGCTTGACTCTCTTGTGCGCTCGTGCGTACCTTTGTTTTTTATGGTTTCAGGATATATATTTTTAAATAATAAAGAAATCAAAATTAAAAACATACTAAGAATAATATATTGTCTTGCTTTTTACAGTTTACTGGCTATTGTTTATATGCTAGCAACCAATAAGTATAACCCCGTAGATAGATTAATGGGTATTTTTGAAAAGCCAGTATTCTATCACTTGTGGTTTTTTTATAGTATGCTATGTTGTTATGTATTATTTAGTTTTGTAAAATGTAGACTTTCTAATAACTATATTGCTTTATTTCTTTTGCTTGCTGTGTTTTTGGTGGTCAATCCGGTTACATATCAAGCGATAGGTTTGTTGGGTGTGCATGTAAAAAGCAGGTTTTTCATTGATGGTTCATTTGTATATTTATTCTTATATGCAATAGCGGGTTGTTTGATTGGTAATGCCAATACAAGAAACCTTGGTGTTATAGCTCCGTTTGGTGTATTCTTAATATCGTCAATAATTACAGCATTTCTTGTTTATTATACAACAAGCGAGACTGGGAGGTTTAATGGCGCATTCTATAACAATAACTCTCCATTTGTTTTTATGGCAGCTGTGGCGATGTATGTTTCAATTAAGAATTATTATGCCGAGAAAGAAGTTGGTAATGTAGTGATATTAATCTCCTCTCTTTCATTGCCAATATATGGTTTGCATGCATTGATTTTAGATTTTTTAATATCCATAGGTCTTATAAATGAAACACGACCTGTAATCACAACAGTGAGCGTTGCTTTTATCGTTCTACTGGCGTCATCATTTGTAGCATACTTTATTAAAAAATATGATAAAAAAGGGTTGGTTAGCTGACGGGTAAAAAGTTTCCTTAATGCGTTCAATTGGTGAATGCTCGATAGCATGAATGCAGAATGGCTGCCAACTGCCACGGCACTGCAACGATGCATGGACTGGTTTTTGAATACGGCACGGTGATTTGGGAAGGAAATTACACAGCTTTACCATTTGGCATGGCTGCCTTCGCAAGATCTTATAGCATCCTCACAATGCATCGCGAACTAATGAACCCGCTTAACTGCGGGTTTTTTTGTTTTACCAGAAGCTGGTAGGATAAATCCGATAATAATCATGGGGATTCATAATGAAGAAACTGGGGGTAGTATTATGCCTTGCTTTTGGCGTGTCATTTTTAACGGGTTGTGCACCTAAACCACCGTCGCCGGTTGAGATAAGCACGGCTAATTATGGCACTTTGCCAGGGAATTATCAGGATTTGATTAAGGCCCATTTCAGCACCGTGCTGAAAGATCCTGAGTCAGCGCGATACACCTTCATGCCTACATACAAAGGTTACTCTCAGGATGGTTCTTTAGCCGAATCCGCTGGTGGAGTTAAGTATGGATATGTTGTCCCTGTGCTGGTAAATGCTAAAAACAGCTATGGCGGGTACACAGGTAACCAGCAATATGCCTTTATCTTCTCAGGTGGAGTGCTTTACGACACTACAGGGAATTATCTATTCGGTAGAGTTCCTCACGTACAATAGAAAATACCCGCTTCTGCGGGTTTTTCACAACTAAATTTCCATCCTCGCCCACCACTTATAAATCAGTTCACCCGCTTCGCTTGATCTGTGCATGTAAATAGTAATACTGTATATGTATACAGTTATTTTGTGAGGTGATTATGCCACGCACAGCAGACATACATGCCGCGTTTGTTGCGGCCATAGAGTTAAACCCCAAGGGGTATCGTTACCTGAGCACAGACGCATTCGTAGAGAAATTGCGGGAGTTCAACTGGCACTATACGCGCGAAGAAGCGAATGCCTGGATAGAGCGATACCAAAAAGACTTTGCTGACAAGACGACAGACGGTAGCGATAACAGGTACTGGATCCTGCGTAACATGGGGAGGGTTCAGTAATGGGATTTGCATCACCTGCAAGCGATTATGTCGAGCGCCAACTTTCACCCGAGGTGATTTGCAACATCGGCGCAGAAAGTAGGGTGCTTGAAACTGATTCAGGATTTGCAGTCATTGAGCCAGCAGCCAAATGCGCGCCCGGGGATGTGCTGCTTATACTTTGCGATGGTCATACGCAGTTTGCCAGGTTGATGGGAAAGTCGCTCATTACAGATGATGGAGAGGCAATAGAGGGAAGCGCACTGGAAGAAGTAGAGGTGCTTGGGCGCGTCACGTTCTTCATCAATCGTGCAAGCGATGACGACGACTGCCCGGTGATGTAATGGGGCATGGGTGGGGCATAAAACAGCACTCGATCTAAGGTGAACTTAGACGACTGATGTTTTCGACAACTACAACCATCTGTTATTTGGAGCGCTCTTGGACGTTCTTTGTCGATTATGAAAAATGTATGCTCATGTGATGGGGATGCAGGTTTAAACATTACCTATCTTACGCTGGCAGCCTGATGGCTTTAATGCCACAATATTTTTTTCTTCGCATGCAGGAAAGATGATGAAAAAAGTAGCAATTGTGGCTGCGATGCTGACGTTAGCGGGATGCGTTCAGGTCGAAAACTATCAGGAAGTGGTTAAGCATCCGGCACCTTCGCAACTGGCAGGTTACTGGCAGTCGAAAGGGCCGCAGAGCGCGATGGTGAGCCCGGAGGCGATTGCCACGCTGGTGGTGACGCAAGAGGGTGATACCCTGGACTGTCGTCAGTGGCAGCGCGTTATCGCGGTGCCGGGTAAGATCATGCTGCGTTCAGATGATTATTATAACGTGACCGAAAAACGAGACGTCTATCCGCTGGATCGCGATGGAACCACGCTTGAGTATGACGGCATGGAGCTGCAAAAGGTTGACCGTCCAACGGTGGAGTGCGCAGATTATCTGAGCAAGAATCCGCTGGAGAGTAAGCTTCCGTAACCGTGTTTAGCCGGGTGGCGGCTTCGCCTTACCCGGCCTACAAAAACTAACGGTAAAAGCAAAACGGCAATCGTATTGCCGTTTTGAGGGTTTGCTCCCTTTCCCGTACTAGAGCGCGTCCTCAATCACCCAGACGCTGACGCTTCCCCCGTTACAGAAGAACGTCCCTTCGCCATCCGCCGCCGTGGTTACGGTTTCCTCGCGATTGCCTAAAAAATCCCGCCAGGTTTTATTGCCGTAATTCTCGCCGAGGCAGATTGTCTTCTCGCCGTCATCACCATTCGACAGCACCACCACGCAGCCCGGGTGATCCTCAGTCCCGCTGCGGCTAAACGCAATGCAGTTTGGATGATCGAAAAAGAGCGTCTGCACGCCGTGGGCAAAACGCTGACGGGCTAAAATCAGCTCGTGGAGCTGTTCAATCACCGGCATATCAATGTGATACGTCTCGCCGTCACCCCCGGTGTCGTCATAGCTGGCGCCAAAAAGATCCGGGTAGAACACGCTCGGCACGCCGTTTTCACGCAGCAGGATGAGCGCGTAGGCCAGCAGTTTAAACCAGGCTTCAACCGGGGCTTCCAGCGCCTGCAAGGGTTGGGTGTCATGGTTGGCCACCAGCGTCACGGCATGGAACGGATCGGCTTCCACCAGCGTACCGGTGAAAATCTGGCTCATGTCGTAGTCGCGGCCCTGGCGTGACGCCTCGTGAAATTTCATTTGCAGCGGCGCATCAAACAGCATGGTTTTGCCGTCTACCTGATCGATGTATTGCTGCAATTTGTCCACTTCGTGAGACCAGTATTCCGCCACGATAAACAGCGGCTGCGGGGCCACCTCCTGGACGTGCTCAATCCACTCTTTATAGAACCAGGCCGGGATGTGTTTTACCGCGTCCAGGCGGAAGCCGTCGCAGTGGGTTTGCTCCATTACCCAGCGCGCCCAGTATTTGATCTCTTCCGTCACCGCATGGTTGCGAAAATCAATATTTTCGCCCATCAGGTAATCGAAATTGCCCATCTCGTCGTCGACCTGATCGTTCCACCCTTCGCCGGTGTAGTCGTTCACTATTTTGAAGATACCGTCCTCATTGGGGTTTTCAATGTGGTCGATACCGCTGAAGCATTTGTAATCCCAGACAAACTGCGAATACTGACCGTCACGAACGGGGAAGGTGTAGCGCGTCCAGGCTTCACATTCGATGATCTCATCGCTGATTTGGGTGCGATCCTGCGCATCCACGCGCTGTACGCGGACGGGTTCCTTTTCATCGGCACCCATTTTATGGTTAACCACCACGTCCAGAAGCACCGCAATCTGGTTGCTTTTTAAGGCGTTGATGGCCTCCAGCAGCTGGGCTTTATCGCCGTATTTGGTGGCAACGCTGCCTTTCTGGTCAAACTCACCGAGGTCGAAAAGATCGTAGGAGTCATACCCGACGGAATAGCCTCCGGACGCGCCTTTGTACGCCGGCGGTAACCAGACCATATTGATGCCAATTTCGTTCAGGTTGGGGGCCAATGCCGTGACTTCTTGCCACAATTCACCGCCGGTGGGGTAGTACCAGTGAAAACATTGTAAAAGTGTTGGGTTGCGCATGCACCATCTCCATGAGGTCGCGAAACTCAAGTATGGAGCAGGTTTGGCAGAAATGCCTGGCGAACGAAACGGTTAACGCTTGCCCGCCAGTTAAATGGCTAATTAATATCGCTATTACTTTGCGGAACCAGGACATGACCGCCCTGATTACCGTAGGTGGAGAGCACGGTTTTCTGGATGGAGGATTGCCCAACCAGTTTCGCCAGCTCATCCATTCTGGCTTGCAGCAATGTTTTTACCTGGCCTTCGTTGTCCAGGATCACCCGCAGCGTCGGGCGAAGCTGTTCCTGAATCTGCATCGAAGGTTCACTTTCCTGAGTGAGACGAGCCAGTGAGTGCACCGCATTAACATAGTCGGTTTCACAGATGATCAGATCATCCCATAGTCCCTGCCGGGCCAGTCGCAACATCAACTGGCTCTGCTCAAGGAGTTGCTGATAAAGGGCATAAAGTTGCGGTGCGTTACTCATTAGACGGCGTCCTGCATCAGTTGTGGCGTACCGGCAACCTCCTTCCACCCGTCAGCGATATTGCGCAGCAGGTTTTCCACCTCTTCGATGGCGCTGGCGTCGTTATTCACGTTGGCGTGCAGGAGGCGACGTACCATATAGGCATAAAGGGCAATCAGGTTTTGCGTAAGCTCATCACCGTTATCTTCTACCAGGCCAACCTTCAGCCCGTTTTCGATAATGTTGATGGCTTTGGAGAGCGCCAGCCCTTTTGCCGGGATATTACCGTCTGCCAGGAACAGACGCGCGCGTACCAGCGCGCTGAGGGCTCCATCAAATAGCATGATAACCAGCTGCTGCTGGCTGGCGCTCATCACCGCGCTTTCAACTTCTATCTTTGCGTAGGCTTGCGTGCCTTTTGCGCCGTACATGTTATCCCCCTCGGGTCTGATTAGCGTTTACTACTTGTTGCTGGACGTGTTCTCGAACTGCTGCGTCAGGTAGCTGCTGGTGTTGTTCAGCGAGGTCATCAGTACGTCCAGCTGGGTAAACTGGGCTTTGTACTGCGCCACTCTCGCGTCGATACGTTCGCTCACGGCGTTGTATTGATCCGTTAACTTGTTCAGCGTTTTACTGACGCCATCTTTGGCCGCCTGGATAATGCCTTTACTGGAAAGCCAGTCAGTCAGATGGGTGGCCATGGTGGTGGTGATCCCGGTGGTTTTGCCGTCACCCACAACCAAATCTTTCACCGCAGACGGGTTCTCCGTCAGCGTTTTTTTCAGCTTGTCGCTGTCAAGCTCCAGCTTGCCCGTGCTTGGATCGGAGGTAATGCCCACCTGTGACAGCGTTTTATAGGCGGTTCCGCCGACGGTGTTGCTCAGCATGGTTTTCAGCTGCGTCTGGATAGTACGCAGCGTGCTGTCCCCGAGCAGGGCGCCGTTGCTGGAATCCTGCGCATCTGTGCCCGCATCAACCGCCGTATATTTGGTTAACGATGCAAAGCTGTCCTGAAGGGTGTTGTAGGCATCCACCCAGGCCTTCATCGCCGTTTCCGCTTTTGACGTATCTTTCGTTATCGTCAGCGTCTGGTTACCGGTGGTGACGTCGTTCAGGTTCAGGGTGATATCTTCCAGCGCATCGCTGATGGTGTTGCTGCTGTTTTCGATATCGACGTTATTCACCTTCAGCTTCGCGTTCTGCGCGGTGACGCTTTCCGTCATGCCGTTGCTGGCGTCGGTGCTGGTGCCGTTGTAACCCATAAAGGATTGCAGGGCGCTGTCGCCGCTTACGCTGATGCTGACTGCGTTGTCCGCCCCGGTTTCGGTGGAGGTGATGGACAGACGATACTGACCGTTACCGACGTTAATAATGCTGGCGGTCACGCCGGCGTCTGCTTTGTTAATGGCATCGCGAATGCCGTTCAGCGAGGAGTTTGCCGCGCTGATATCGACGGTCACCGGATCTTTACCGTTACCGGCGGTAAACGTGATCTTGCTGTCAGCTGTGGCAATGGCCGTTTTTGCATCTGCCTGCGTATTTTTGGTCGTCAGGGTTTGCGCCTGCGCCAGCTGCGACACGCTGATGGTGTATTTCCCGGCAATTGCGCTGCCGGTAGTGGTGGCGCTGAATGCCGTGGTGCTGCTCGCTGTGCTGGTCGCCGTAAACAGATCGGCTTTATTCAGTGCGGTGTTGGCGGTCTGAAACGCTTCCAGTGAACTCTTCAACGTGCCGTAAGCGCTCAGCTTGGCGGTATAAGATGATTGTTGTTTGGAAATCGGCGTCAGCTGTTCTTTTTCGGCCTTGGTCAGACTATCCAGAATGTCTGCTAACTTAAGACCCGATCCAATCCCCAATGATGAAATACTTGCCATATTTATTCCTTAATCTATCGACACGTAGAACGAATAGTGGGGTTATCGGCCTTAATGGGGGAAAGTTTACGGTTAATTTCTTTTTTTTAATGGCGGGAATAACGGTAATAGAGAAGAGCTTTTCCGTGGCTAAAAAAATTAACGCGATCCTGAAAAAATATCTAAAGGTTGGTTTGGACCAGACGATAACACCTTTGACGGCGATGAAGCCGAAGGGTGGAAACCCAAATCTAACCAAACAGATTTGATGAACAACAGGAATCGAAATCATGGCACAAGTCATTAATACCAACAGCCTCTCGCTGATCACTCAGAACAACATCAACAAGAACCAGTCCGCTCTGTCTTCTTCTATCGAGCGTCTGTCTTCTGGTCTGCGTATCAACAGCGCGAAAGATGACGCTGCGGGCCAGGCTATCGCTAACCGCTTCACCTCTAACATCAAAGGTCTGACTCAGGCTGCACGTAACGCTAACGACGGTATCTCTCTGGCGCAGACCACTGAAGGTGCACTGTCTGAAATCAACAACAACCTTCAGCGTGTTCGTGAACTGACCGTTCAGGCAACGACCGGTACTAACTCTGATTCTGACCTGTCTTCAATCCAGGACGAAATCAAATCCCGTCTGGACGAAATCGACCGCGTATCTGGTCAGACTCAGTTCAACGGCGTGAACGTGCTGGCTAAAAACGGCACCATGGCGATTCAGGTTGGCGCAAACGACGGTCAGACCATCAACATCGACCTGCAAAAAATCGATTCTTCAACTCTGGGTCTGAATGGTTTCTCTGTAACTAGTAATGCATTGAAAGTAAGTGATGCTGTTACTCAAATTGGTGATGGTTCTGCTGCTCCAAATGATGTTAATTTAAGTGCGGCAGCGACTGCATTGACAACTGCTACCGGAACCACTGTAGATGCCAAATCATTGTCACTGCATAACGTATTGGATAAAGATGGTAACGCTACAGGAAATTATGTTGTTCAAAGTGGCGATGATTTCTATGCTGCATCAGTAACTACAGCGGGCGTAGTATCGTTAAATACTACCGATGTCACTTATGATGATGGTGCTAATGGAGTTACCGATGCTGAGCAGACAGGTAAACTGGTTAAAGTTGGCACTGATGATGGTGGTAACGCTGTAGGTTATGTAACTGTGCAGGGAAAAAATTATCTTGCTGCGGCTGGTAACCTTGCAAATGGTGGGGCATCTGCTGCAACAGACATTGGTGATATTGCTAACGCTAACAATACTTCCGTATACAACGGTACTGCTTCAGCAGACCCACTGGCTCTGCTGGACAAAGCTATCGCATCTGTAGACAAATTCCGTTCTTCACTGGGTGCGGTACAGAACCGTCTGAGCTCAGCCGTTACCAACCTGAACAACACCACTACCAACCTGTCTGAAGCGCAGTCCCGTATCCAGGACGCCGACTATGCGACCGAAGTGTCAAATATGTCCAAAGCGCAGATTATCCAGCAGGCTGGTAACTCCGTGCTGTCCAAAGCTAACCAGGTTCCTCAGCAGGTTCTGTCTCTGCTGCAAGGCTAATCGCCTGATTACGCTTAAACCCCGCTTCGGCGGGGTTTTTTCTATCCACGCACACGCGTAACCCCCCAAATAACCCCTCATTTCACCCACTATTCACCCGATTAAAACCCCTCCAGAATCGGATAATCATGCCGATAACTCAACTAACGCAGGGCTGTTTATCGTGAATTCACTCTATACCGCTGAAGGTGTAATGGATAAACACTCGCTGTGGCAGCGTTATGTTCCGCTGGTGCGTCACGAAGCATTGCGCCTCCAGGTGCGTTTGCCGGCGAGCGTGGAACTGGACGATCTGCTACAGGCGGGCGGTATCGGGTTATTGAATGCAGTTGACCGGTACGACGCTCTGCAAGGAACGGCATTTACGACTTACGCAGTGCAGCGTATTCGTGGTGCGATGCTGGACGAGCTGCGCAGCCGCGACTGGGTGCCGCGCAGCGTTCGCCGCAACGCGCGCGAAGTGGCGCATGCGATGGGGCAGCTGGAACAGGAGCTGGGGCGCAACGCGACGGAAACCGAAGTGGCGGAGCGTCTGGGTATTCCTGTTGAAGAGTATCGTCAGATGTTGCTCGATACCAATAACAGCCAACTCTTCTCTTATGATGAGTGGCGCGAAGAGCATGGCGATAGCATCGAGCTGGTGACGGATGAGCATCAGCAAGAAAACCCGTTACACCACTTACTGGAAGGGAATTTACGCCAGCGCGTGATGGAAGCGATTGAAGCTTTACCGGAACGTGAGCAACTGGTGTTAACCCTCTATTACCAGGAAGAGCTCAATCTCAAAGAGATTGGCGCCGTACTGGAGGTGGGGGAGTCACGGGTAAGCCAGCTGCACAGCCAGGCCATTAAACGCCTGCGCACCAAACTGGGTAAGTTATAGGTGAGTGATTCGCCTTGGTAATGCCGCACAACGTATTGACAACCAGGAGTTATCATGACGGTGCAGCAATCTAAAAGACGGCCTTTAAGCCGCTACCTCAAAGACTTTAAACACAGTCAGACGCATTGCGCCCACTGTAAAAAATTACTCGATCGAATCACGCTGGTTCGTCGCGGTGAAATCGTGAATAAGATTGCGATTTCCCGCCTCGACACGCTGATGGATGAAGCCGCCTGGCTTGAAGAGCAAAAAGAGTGGGTAGCGCTTTGCCGTTTCTGTGGCGATCTCCACTGCAAAGAGCAAAGCGACTTCTTCGATATCATCGGCTTCAAGCAGTTCCTGTTTGAACAAACTGAGATGAGCCATGGCACCGTGCGTGAATACGTGGTTCGCCTGCGCCGCCTGGGTCAGCATCTGACCGTGCAAAATATCTCCCGCGATCTGCTGACGACCGGCTATCTGGATGAAAATCTGGAGCCCTGGCTGCCCGCCACCAGTACCAACAATTACCGCATCGCGCTGCGTAAGTACGCGCAATACAAAGTCCAGATGCCGGGCGCCCTAAAGCAGAAAGTCCACGCCGGAACAACTTCTGATATATATTAAAAAAGAATAAGATGTAGCGCAGCCGCCTTTGACGTTGCAGGCGATTTCTCTACACTACTCAAAAATTCCACTGTATCGGAGTACTTATGAAATTAGCACTTCTGGGTCGTCAGGCGCTGATGGGGATGATGGCCGTTGCGCTGGTCGCGGGGATGAGCGTAAAAACGTTCGCGGCAGATAATCTGCTCAATAAAGTCAAAGAGCGCGGCACGCTGCTGGTTGGGCTGGAAGGTACCTATCCTCCGTTCAGCTTCCAGGGTGACGACGGTAAGCTGACCGGTTTTGAAGTGGAGTTTGCGCAAGAGCTGGCAAAACACCTCGGCGTAAAAGCCTCTCTGAAGCCGACCAAATGGGACGGTATGCTGGCGTCACTGGACTCCAAACGTATTGACGTGGTGATTAACCAGGTGACCATTTCTGATGAGCGTAAGAAGAAGTACGACTTTTCCACGCCGTACACCGTGTCCGGTATCCAGGCGCTGGTGAAAAAAGGTAACGAAGGCAGCATCAAATCCGCCGCGGATCTGAAAGGTAAGAAAGTCGGCGTCGGTCTGGGCACCAACTACGAAGAGTGGCTGCGCCAGAACGTGCAGGGCGTGGACATCCGCACCTACGATGATGACCCGACGAAATACCAGGATCTGCGCGTAGGCCGTATCGACGCCATTCTGGTTGACCGCCTGGCAGCGCTGGATCTGGTGAAGAAAACCAACAATACCCTGGCTGTTGCAGGCGATGCGTTCTCCCGTCAGGAATCTGGCGTGGCGGTGCGTAAAGGTAACGAAGATCTGCTGAAAGCCATTGATGGCGCCATTGCTGAAATGCAGAAAGACGGCAGCCTGAAGGCGCTTTCTGAGAATTGGTTCGGCGCAGACGTGACGAAATAAGTCTCTGACCGACAAAAAAAGGCGCTTTCAAAAGCGCCTTTTTTATTTCTCGCGCGTCTGCGTGCATAATGAAATAACAATTGTTTGCGTGACCGGAGGAACCATGTCACTACAGAATTTAACGCGCTTTCCCCGTCTGGAGTTTATCGGCGCACCCACGCCGCTGGAGTACCTGCCGCGATTTTCTGACTATCTGGGGCGCGATATATTCATTAAGCGTGACGATGTGACGCCCATGGCGATGGGCGGAAATAAGCTGCGCAAGCTCGAATTTCTCGCCGCCGATGCCCTGCGCGAGGGCGCGGATACGCTGGTCACCGCCGGGGCCATTCAGTCTAACCACGTTCGCCAGACGGCGGCCGTGGCGGCAAAGCTGGGCCTTCATTGCGTAGCCCTGCTGGAAAACCCGATTGGCACGCAGGCTGAGAATTACCTGACTAACGGTAACCGCCTGCTGTTGGATCTGTTCAACGTGCAGGTTGAAATGGTTGACGCGTTGACCGACCCGGCTGCCCAGCTTGATGAACTGGCGACGCGCCTGGAAGCGCAGGGCTTTCGTCCGTACGTCATTCCGGTTGGCGGCTCGAATGCGCTGGGTGCCCTCGGCTATGTTGAGAGCGCGCTGGAAATCGCGCAGCAGTGCGAAGGCGCGGTAAGTCTGTCCTCGGTGGTGGTGGCGTCCGGCAGCGCGGGTACTCATGCCGGTTTAGCGGTCGGGCTTGAGCAGCTGATGCCGGACGTTGAGCTGATTGGCGTAACGGTTTCCAGAAGCGTTGCGGACCAAAAGACGAAAGTCGTCACGCTGCAACAGGCGGTGGCTGAACAGCTTGAGCTTGAGGCGAAGGCGGAAATTATGCTGTGGGATGACTACTTCGCACCTGGCTATGGCACCCCCAATGATGAAGGGATGGAGGCCGTTAAGCTGCTGGCGCGTCTCGAAGGCATTCTGCTTGACCCGGTCTATACCGGCAAGGCAATGGCGGGCCTTATCGACGGCATTGCCCGGAAGCGCTTTAAGGATGAAGGACCTATTTTGTTTGTTCATACTGGCGGGGCGCCTGCGCTGTTTGCCTATCATCCTCATGTCTAAAAATCAGGTCGAAAAATAATAATGCAAGAAAGTATTCAACTGGTTATTGATTCGCTGCCGTTCTTACTTAAGGGCGCGGTGTTTACGTTACAGCTCAGTATCGGCGGGATGTTCTTCGGGCTGGTGCTCGGGTTTGTGCTGGCTCTGATGCGCATGTCAAACATCTTGCCGGTGCGGTGGCTGGCGCGGTTTTATATCTCCGTGTTCCGCGGAACGCCGCTTATCGCCCAGCTGTTCATGATCTACTACGGGCTGCCCCAGTTCGGTATTGAGCTGGATCCGATCCCGGCGGCGATGATTGGTCTGTCGCTGAATACGGCGGCGTACACCTCGGAAACGCTGCGTGCTGCGATCTCGTCCATCGATAAAGGGCAGTGGGAAGCGGCGGCCAGTATCGGGATGACCCCGTGGCAGACGCTGCGTCGGGCGATCCTGCCGCAGGCGGCGCGCGTGGCGCTGCCTCCGCTGAGCAACAGCTTTATCAGCCTCGTAAAAGACACCTCGCTTGCGGCGACCATTCAGGTGCCGGAGCTGTTCCGTCAGGCGCAGCTGATCACTTCGCGCACGCTGGAAGTGTTTACCATGTATCTGGCGGCCTCGCTGATTTACTGGGTGATGGCGACGGTGCTGTCGGCCCTGCAAAACTATTTTGAAAACCAGCTTAACCGCCAGGAGCGAGATCCAAAATGAGTGCAATTGACGTCAAAAACCTGGTGAAAAAATTCCATGGGCAAACGGTGCTGCACGGCATCGACCTTGAGGTTGAGCAGGGCGAAGTGGTGGCCATTATCGGCCCGAGTGGGTCAGGGAAAACCACGCTGTTGCGCAGCATCAATTTGCTGGAGCAGCCCGAAGGCGGGACGATCCGCGTGGGCGACATCACCATTGATACCGGGAAATCCATCAGCCAGCAAAAAGGGTTGATTCGCCGCCTGCGCCAGCATGTCGGCTTCGTATTCCAGAGCTTTAACCTTTTTCCGCACCGTACGGTGCTGGAAAACATTATTGAAGGCCCGGTCATCGTCAAGGGTGAATCAAAGGAAGACGCGACGGCCCGCGCCCGCGAGCTGCTGGCGAAGGTTGGCCTGGCAGGGAAGGAGACAAGCTATCCGCGTCGCTTATCGGGCGGGCAGCAGCAGCGTGTCGCCATTGCGCGCGCGCTGGCGATGCGCCCGGACGTGATCCTGTTCGACGAACCCACCTCCGCGCTCGATCCGGAGCTGGTCGGGGAAGTGCTGAACACCATTCGCCAGCTGGCGCAGGAAAAACGCACGATGGTGATCGTGACGCATGAAATGAGCTTCGCCCGCGATGTGGCCGATCGGGCCATTTTCATGGACCAGGGGCGAATAGTAGAGCAGGGGCCGGCTAAAGCGCTGTTTGCCAATCCGCAGCAGCCCCGCACCCGTCAGTTCCTTGAAAAATTCTTAATGCAGTAGCATTTTCGCACTCAATTTGCTCCGGATGCCGCTTCTGGGGCAAATTATCCTCCCTTAAATTCGGTTCTGTTGCTTTTTTATTCCGGCTAATGTGGTTAAGCCTTCCTCAAATTAAAGATAATCTGCCCGTGGCCGATATTTTATATAAATAATCATGCTTTATGTGTTAGGTTATATTCACCATAATAATGATTATCTATTTCAGAGGCTTCATTCACTACGTATGAGGGATATAGACTTTTTCACCTGGCGACGGGAATGCTTCCTTCGGTTCCAGGAAATGACCTGTGCTGACGAGGTATATCAGGAGCTTCAGCGACAAACGCAGGCGCTTGAATTCGATTATTATGCGCTTTGTGTTCGACACCCTGTGCCATTTACCCGCCCGCGAACCTCCGTCCATTCCAGTTATCCGCAACAATGGATGGCACAATATCAGTCCGAGAATTATTTCACCATCGATCCGGTACTGAAGCCGGAGAATTTCATACAGGGACATTTGCCCTGGACGGATGAATTATTCGCGGATGCCCAGCAATTATGGGACGGCGCCCGCGACCACGGTTTACGCAAGGGAATAACGCAGTGTCTGATGCTGCCAAATCATGCGCTCGGCTTCCTCTCCGTGTCACGGACCAGCGTAGAAGCAAACGCCATCACCAATGAAGAAGTTGAGCTGCGTTTGCAAATGCTGGTCCAGATGGCGCTCACAACGCTGTTGCGTTTTGAACATGAGACGGTGATGCCGCCGGAAATGAAATTCAGCAAGCGTGAACGGGAAATACTGAAGTGGACCGCAGAAGGGAAGACGTCGGCAGAAATTGCCATCATTCTCTCCATCTCGGAAAATACCGTGAACTTCCATCAGAAGAATATGCAGAAGAAATTCAACGCGCCGAATAAGATCCAGATAGCGTGTTATGCCGCCGCGACGGGACTTATCTGACTGCTCTCACGTTCTGCGTGTCAGACGAGGAAAAGGCTGAATGCACTGCATCCAGCCTTTTTTGTTACTGGCGGTAGGCTTGTTTAATTTGCTTAACCGTATTGGCAAAAACAGCGGATTCCGCCTGGTCTTCCATCTGCGCGATCTGTTTTTCCATTTTAATGATCACACGTCCAGCATCAGCCTGGCCCATCGCTTGTAGCATAAGCGTCAGCAGCGACTTCAGGCAGTTTACTTCCTGTGCCAGTTCCTGGTTATTCTCGGCAGTGGCAAATTCAGGTGTGCTCATTTATTTTCCTCATTATAAAACAGCGCATGAGCGCGACGATGAAAGTTAAGGCGGCGTAGTATACCACAAGCTGCGGCAAAAAATGCAGTGGTTGTTTTTTATACTTTTCCGCGGATTGATTATTGGCTGGTGCGGATTATGAAGGTAATCTGTCCAATATGTTAGCGACAATTAAATGTTTATCGCCGGTACGTCATCCGTTAATTGTTGTTACAAAAAAATGAGAGCATTTTTTAGTTTACGTTAACAAATGTTTTGGTAGCTTTTTGAATGCTGGTGCCAAAAAATAGCGGTAAAGCCCAGCGTACATGGGTTTTCTTTCCACTTACTGTACAGCCTAATTTCCAAAAACGAGACCCGAATCGTATAGCCGATTTTTTAGCGTTTTAATCTTGCATGGAAAACCGTTAATATAAACACAATTAGCAGTCAGTAGCGTTATCCCTATTCTGGAGACATTTCCTTTGATCAACGTCCTTCTTGTTGATGACCACGAACTGGTGCGCGCAGGGATACGACGCATTCTTGAAGATATAAAGGGTATTAAAGTTGCCGGCGAGGCGTGCTGTGGTGAAGATGCCGTCAAATGGTGTCGTACTCACTCAGCAGACGTGGTGCTGATGGATATGAACATGCCCGGCATCGGCGGGCTTGAAGCCACGCGTAAAATCGCCCGCATGTTTGTTGATACCAAAGTCATCATGCTGACCGTACACACTGAAAATCCGCTGCCCGCCAGAGTTATGCAGGCAGGTGCCGCAGGATACCTGAGTAAAGGCGCCGCGCCGCAGGAAGTCGTCAATGCGATCCGTTCCGTACACGCAGGGCAGCGCTACATTGCTTCTGATATTGCTCAACAGATGGCGTTGAGTCAGATTGAACCGGAAAAAACGGAATCGCCGTTTGCCAGTTTGTCTGAGCGCGAATTGCAGATTATGCTGATGATTACTAAAGGTCAGAAGGTGAATGAGATTTCAGAGCAGCTGAATCTCAGCCCGAAAACGGTCAACAGCTATCGCTATCGGATGTTCAGTAAACTGAACATTCACGGTGATGTCGAACTGACTCACCTGGCCATTCGCCATGGTTTGTGCAATGCGGAGTCGTTATTAAGTCAGTGAGTGAAGCGTTCGATTCAAAAGCATTTCTGAAAACCGTCACCAGCCAGCCGGGCGTCTACCGTATGTACGACGCTGGCGGTACGGTTATCTATGTCGGTAAGGCGAAAGATCTCAAAAAACGCCTTTCCAGCTACTTCCGCAGCAACCTTGCTTCCCGTAAAACCGAAGCGCTGGTTGCCCTCATACATAACATTGATGTCACCGTGACGCACACGGAAACGGAAGCGCTGCTCCTTGAGCACAACTACATTAAGTTGTATCAGCCGCGCTATAACGTTCTGCTGCGCGATGATAAGTCCTACCCGTTTATCTTCCTGAGCGGTGATACGCACCCGCGGCTGGCGATGCATCGTGGCGCTAAGCATGCGAAAGGGGAATATTTCGGCCCTTTCCCGAACGGTTATGCCGTGCGGGAAACGCTGGCGCTTTTGCAAAAAATCTTCCCTGTTCGCCAGTGCGAAAACAGCGTCTACCGCAACCGCTCCCGGCCGTGCCTGCAATATCAGATTGGCCGCTGTCTGGGGCCGTGCGTTGAAGGGCTGGTGAGCGAAGAAGAGTACGCGCAGCAGGTGGAGTATGTACGCCTGTTTTTAGCCGGGAAAGACGATCAGGTGCTCACACAGCTGATTGCCCGCATGGAAAAAGCCAGCGCGGGGCTGGAGTTTGAGGAAGCCGCCCGCATCCGCGATCAGATCCAGGCGGTGCGCAGGGTGACCGAGAAGCAGTTTGTTTCCAATACCGGCGACGACCTCGATGTTATCGGCGTAGCTTTTGACGCCGGTCTCGCCTGCGTTCACGTGCTGTTTATTCGTCAGGGTAAAGTGCTCGGCAGCCGCAGCTACTTCCCGAAGGTGCCGGGCGGCACCGAGCTGGGTGAAGTGGTGGAGACTTTCGTCGGCCAGTTTTATTTGCAGGGCAGCCAGATGCGTACGCTGCCTTCGGAGATCCTGCTCGACTTTACGCTTGACGATAAAACCCTGCTGGCGGATTCGCTTTCAGAGCTGGCAGGCCGCCGGGTGAATGTCCAGACGAAACCGCGCGGCGATCGCGCGCGCTATCTGAAGCTGGCGCGAACCAATGCCGCCACGGCGCTGACCACCAAACTTTCCCAGCAGTCGACCGTCAGCCAGCGTTTAACCGCGCTTGCGACGCTGCTCAAGCTGCCGGAAGTGAAACGCATGGAATGTTTCGACATCAGTCATACGATGGGTGAGCAAACCGTGGCGTCGTGCGTGGTCTTTGATGCCAACGGTCCGCTGCGGGCAGAGTATCGACGCTATAACATCACTGGCATTACGCCCGGTGATGATTACGCCGCCATGAACCAGGTGCTGCGTCGTCGCTATGGTAAAGCGATAGAAGAGAGCAAAATTCCTGACGTTATCCTTATCGACGGCGGGAAAGGGCAGCTGGGCCAGGCGAAGGCGGTGTTTGAATCGCTCGACGTGGAGTGGGACAAAAACCATCCGCTGCTGTTAGGGGTGGCGAAAGGGGCGGATCGTAAAGCGGGCCTGGAAACGCTGTTCTTCGAGCCGGAGGGCGAGGGCTTTAGCCTGCCGCCAGATTCCCCGGCGCTGCACGTGATCCAGCACATCCGCGATGAGTCGCACGATCACGCCATCAGCGGGCACCGCAAAAAACGGGCGAAGGTGAAAAATACCAGTACCCTCGAGACTATCGAAGGCGTTGGGCCAAAACGTCGCCAGATGCTGTTGAAGTATATGGGCGGATTGCAAGGATTACTCAATGCCAGCATGGAGGAAATTGCAAAAGTGCCGGGTATTTCGCAAGGGCTGGCAGAAAAGATCTACTACTCGTTGAAACATTGAGGGCTCTGTAGCAACATAGAGCTAAATTTTACTGACAACAGACAGTTACCGTCATCATGCGATTTAATATCCCTACGTTGCTCACCCTTTTTCGCGTTGTGCTCATTCCGTTCTTTGTACTGGCATTTTACCTGCCGGTCGTCTGGGCGCCTTTTGCCTGTGCGCTGATTTTCCTGATTGCCGCCGTGACGGACTGGTTTGACGGGTATCTGGCGCGCCGCTGGAATCAGAGCACCCGCTTTGGCGCGTTCCTCGATCCGGTCGCGGATAAGGTGATGGTGGCGATCGCGATGGTGCTGGTGGCGGAGCATTATCATACCTGGTGGGTCACGCTGCCCGCCGCGACCATGATTGGCCGTGAAATTATTATCTCTGCCCTGCGCGAATGGATGGCGGAGCTGGGGAAACGCAGCAGCGTGGCGGTATCCTGGATCGGTAAAGTCAAAACCACCGCACAAATGGCGGCGCTGGTGTGGATGCTGTGGCGTCCGAATGTCTGGGTCGAGTGGGCCGGCATTGGCCTGCTGTGGGTTGCGGCAGTGCTGACGCTGTGGTCAATGCTGCAATATTTGAACGCTGCGCGCGGGGATTTGCTTGAACAGTGATCGTTTCGGCTTAATTTTCAGCAAACGATCCTGAGATGCAAAAAATAACGTTGACTCAAAACGTCATATCAGTAGAATGCAACGCATCGAACGGCGGCACAGTTAGCCGGACGATAATGAAATCAAGTGGTTAGCAGTTAACTTGATAACATGCGGGAATAGCTCAGTTGGTAGAGCACGACCTTGCCAAGGTCGGGGTCGCGAGTTCGAGTCTCGTTTCCCGCTCCAGATTAAAGCATCGGCAGTTTGCGGGTGCGTGTCGAAAGACAAAAGATTTAAGGCGCGTTAGCAAAGCGGTTATGTAGCGGATTGCAAATCCGTCTAGTCCGGTTCGACTCCGGAACGCGCCTCCACTTTCTTCCCTGGCCGGATGGTGGAATCGGTAGACACAAGGGATTTAAAATCCCTCGGCGTTCGCGCTGTGTGGGTTCAAGTCCCACTCCGGCTACCATGGGAAACAAAGAATAATCAAAGCAATAAGCAGTGTCGTGAAACCACCGAAAGGTGGTTTTTTTGTGCCTGGCCTTCCGCTAATCATTCTCTTTCATCCCTGATCTTCACTTAATACACAGCGTTCCTTTCGCAACGGAATTAAACAGATGCGCATTATGCTATCGTGTAGCGGGCGCGATATGCGGTTTGAACATGTGCATGTTTGCGACCCCGATTCCCCATCTCATCACGTTATGTAAGGGACGCTATGTCTTTACCGCCATTGTATGCACTGCGTGCGTTTGAGGTTGCTGCGCGGCTGAACTCCTTTAGTAAAGCCGCTGAAACGCTGAATATTACGCCGGGCGCGGTCAGCAGACATGTCCGTACCCTTGAACAATGGTTCGACTGCGAGCTTTTCAAAAGGCAAGGTCCTCGCGTGGAGGTCACTGAAGCCGGGCGGGTGCTTGCCGGACAGCTGAACGAAAGCTTCACGAGCATTGAATGGGCCTGCCGGGCATTTCGCAGTGAAAACCATCTGCTGCGGTTAAAAGCACCCAGCACCCTGACCATGAGATGGCTTCTCGACGTGCTGCGATCTTTTCGCAACAACCATGCAAAACCCCAGGTGGAAATTGCCAGCGTCTGGATGGACATTGACACCGTTGATTTCAATCTTGAGCCATACGACTGCGCCATTCTTCTCGGCAATGGCCGTTTTGGTGAGACAACGGAAAGCCAGCTGCTTTTTCATGAATGGCTTATTCCGGTTTGCACCCCATCGCTTCTCGAACCGGCCCGGCAGCAGCTTTCGCAATGCGATCTGATCCATCCTTCACCGGACAGACGGGACTGGAGGCGCTGGCTGCGAAGGACGGGCTTGTTCCCGGGGCTCGATATGAGCAGCGGCATGGTGTTTGATACCCTTGAACAGGGAAGTATCGCTGCGATGAACGGGCACGGCATCGCCATCGCCGACCTGCATCTCACGCTTGATGCCCTGAAAAGCGGCCTGCTGGGCCTGCCGTTCAGGGAAGCTATCGCGACGGGAGATGGCTACTACCTCGTCTGGCCAAAAAATTCGCTCAAAAGAGAGAGCATCCAGCACCTTCTGGCCTGGCTGCAAAGCCATACCCCGGTCGTTCCGGCTCTGGATATTCTTTATCTGGAATACGATGAAAGCCGGGTTTATTAATACCCTTATGAGTAAGAGATGTTTGCCATCTTTTTATAGCGTTCTGGCAAAGCGCTGTTCAGGCTGAGCACCTTATCCAGAATATAAAAAGCAGGGGTATTTTTTTGCTGCTCGGCCTCGATGATTGCGTCGCGTAATATCGTGGCCGCAGACGTAATCTTGTGAAAATATGCCTCGGACTCGGGCGTCTGAAATTCACCCGACGTGGCGTAACGCACGTGCGGCCAGCCGGAGAAGTCGAGCAGAGGAAGGGGCTTTCCTGCTTCAGGATGACAGGCTGAAATCAGCGCAGCCGCTTGCTTAGGGTCGCGATGGGCAACGGACAGCATGTACACGCGCTGCGAAAACGGTGACAGAGCCTCTGAGTGATGTTTCGTCGCCATAAGCATGGCCATAAAATCCTGTAAATCATTGGCTGAATCGGTGTCAGGTGGTAATACAGTTTTCATTAACTGATATAACGCATCAAGTGTCATGTTTGCCCCGGATCCTCTTATCATTATTATTCAGTTTGCCGCTGAACGTTTATCGGCCCACGCAAAGGCGGGTCGTGAGGATGATATTTGAATACGGTCGCATCAGAAAAACGATTAATAATGGAAATCATTGTGAGTTTTTCTCACTATAGCCTCCAGGCTTCACACGCCACCCAGATACGCCTTTCTCACCTCCGGATCCCTCAGCAGCACCTCGCCGCTGCCGCTTAACCGAATCTGCCCGTTAACCATCACATAGCCGCGATCGGACAACTTCAGGGCATGGTGCGCGTTCTGCTCTACCAGAAAAATCGTCATTCCGTTACGGGCAAGCTCGCGCAGCGTCTGGAAGATCTGTTTAACCACGATGGGCGCAAGGCCGAGGCTGGGTTCATCCAGCAGCAGAAGTTTTGGGCGGCTCATCAACGCCCGGGCGATAGCCAGCATCTGCTGTTCGCCGCCGGAGAGCGTCATCGCCCGCTGGTTGCGTCGCTCCCTGAGGCGGGGAAACAGGTCAAACATGCTTTGCAGATCTGTCGCCGCATGGTGATTGCCGATGGGGATTGTCCCCATCAGCAGGTTCTCCTCTACAGACATATCCGGGAAAATGCGCCGCCCCTCAGGGGCCTGCGCGATGCCGCCGGTTGCCACGTAGTGGGTGGATTTTTGGCTGATATCCTCGCCGCAGAAGAGGATCTGCCCATTGCGGATCCGGGGCTGGCCAAAAACAGACATCAGTAATGTGGATTTCCCCGCGCCGTTAGCGCCAATCAGGGCCACGGTTTCCCCTTTATTCACCTCCAGCGAAACCTGCTTCAACGCCTGGATCGCCCCGTAGAACACGTCCACATCATGAAACTGAAGCATCGGTTCGCTCACAGATTTACCTCGCTTTCGTCGGTGCCCAGGTACGCGGCAATCACCTTTTCGTTGTGCTGGATCTCGGCGGGTTTACCTCTGGCAATAACGTCGCCGTGATCGAGCACAATAATGTCGTCCGAAATGTCCATCACCATCCCCATATCATGCTCAATCAGCAATACCGTGATGTCGTGGTGGTCGCGCAGGAACCGAATGATATCGCTCAGCTTGTGCGTCTCCACCGGGTTCAGGCCGGCAGCGGGTTCATCAAGACAAATCATCTCCGGGCCGGTACACATGGCGCGGGCGATTTCGAGGCGTCGCTGCTGGCCATAGGACATTTCACCGGCCAGACGGTTGGCGCAATCCACCAGATCCACCACCTCCAGCCAGTAAAACGCCCGGTCCAGCGCATCGTTCTCTGCCCGACGATACGCAGGGGTGTTGAGTACCCCCGCCAGCAGGTTACGGTTGACGCGCATATGCTGTGCCACCAGCAGGTTTTCCACCACCGACATCTCGCGGAACAGGCGGATGTTCTGAAACGTACGCGCAAGACCCGCGCGGTTCACCAGATGCGTGCCGCCAAACATCTTATAGAACAGGCGTTGACCAAGCTGCGCCGGGTTGAGCCAGTCGCCGGGCTGGAATTTCTGCCCGAGCACCTGAATGACGTTGGTGGTTTTATGCCGCGCATTGAACAGGATGTTGCCGCCGGAGGCCCGGTAGAAGCCGGTCAGGCAGTTAAAGACGGTCGTTTTCCCCGCGCCGTTAGGGCCAATCAGGGCGGTAATTGACCCGCGCTGCACCTCAAGATTGACGTCATTCAGGGCCTTGATCCCGCCGAAATGCATCATCAGATGTTCTACGCGCAAAATCGTTGCGTTCATGGCGCCACTCCTTTCCGTACGGCAAATCCGCTGCGGTTGATGCGGATCAGACCGCGAGGACGCCAGATCATCATCACCACCATCAGCATGCCAAAGAGCAACACGCGGTATTCCGCAAAGCTGCGCAGCAGCTCAGGCGTGACGGTCAGCACAAAGGCGGCCAGCACAACGCCCACGGTAGAACCCATCCCGCCCAGAACCACGATCGCGAGGATCAGGGCCGATTCAAAAAAGGTGAAAGAGGTGGGGTTAACAAATCCCTGATAGGTGGCAAAAAACACCCCGGCAATACCTGCCGTTGATGCGCCCAGGGTGAAGGTAGAAAGTTTGACCAGAACGTGGTTAAGCCCCATGGAACGGCAGGCAATCTCGTCTTCACGGAGCGCTTCCCACGCCCGGCCAATGGGCATTCGGGTCAGCCGGTGTTTAATGTACAGCACCAGCATGACCACCAGAAAAAGCACCGCATAGATGAAGATAAACTTCATGTTGGGGTTATAGGTCAGGCCGAAAAACTCGTGGAAGGGTACGCCGCCTTCTTTGGCGCGTCGGCCAAACTCCAGGCCAAAAAAGGTCGGAGCAGGGGCCGAAACGCCGTTTGGCCCGCCGGTGAAGGTGAGCCAGTTGTTCAGCACCAGGCGGATGATCTCGCCAAACCCGAGCGTGACGATGGCGAGATAATCCCCGTGCATGCGCAGCACCGGAAAGCCGAGCAGGGCACCCGCGCCTGCGGCCATCAGCGCCGCCAGCGGCAGCATGCTCCAGAACCCGAGGCCCAGATACTGATACCCGAGCGCCAGGCCGTAGGCGCCAATGGCGTAAAAGGCGACGTAACCCAGATCCAGCAAACCCGCGAGCCCGACGACGATGTTCAGCCCAAGGCCGAGCAGAACGTAGATCAGCCCGAGAATAGCGACCGTCAGCACGTATTTGGTGGCAACAAACGGGAAGCAGATCGCCAGCGCGATAATCAGCGGAAGGATCCAGCGCAGGCGGCTTTTATATTCCGGTGGCCGGACATACACCCCCGCATTGTCAGATTCAAACCGCGCCTGTAAACGCTTTCCGGCCGCCGTGCCCGTGAAGGCGCTCAGCAAAAAGCGTCCCAGCATCACGGTGCCAACAATCCACGCCAGACGCTGGCCGTCAAAGTTAAAGCTGTAACCATCCAGTATGACGCCCGCAATCGGGCCGAAAATAATCAGGGCGATCATTCCGGAAAAAATTGCGTCCAGAATGCAGCGCTTCAGGGAAAAGCCGTCAGAGGTCATCGCGTTGTTCCTTACACTTTAGCCACGACAGGGCGGCCTAACAGCCCCTGAGGACGAAAGATCAGAATTAAGACCAGCAAACCAAACGAGAACACGTCTTTATAATCTGAGTTCACCATCCCGGAGAATTGTGCTTCTGCGACGCCCAGAATCAGCCCGCCGAGCATCGCCCCGGGCAGAGAGCCGATGCCGCCCAGCACCGCCGCCGTAAAGGCCTTAATGCCGATAACGAACCCGACGTAGAAATCAAAGGTGCCGTAATTCATGGTGATCAGCACGCCCGCTAGCCCGGCCATGGCTGCGCCGATAACAAACACCAGCGAAATAATTCTGTCGGTATTGATGCCCAGAATAGAGGCCATTTTGCGATCCTGCTGCACCGCACGACACATCCGCCCCAGGCGGGTACGGTTGATGATCCAGGTCAGCACCAGCATGCCCGCGAACGAGGCGATGAGAATAAAGACTTTGGTATAGGTTATCTGGACAAACCCTTCGCCCAGGTGGAAACGCAGCACGCCATCCAGCAGGGTGGGCACGCCCTGCTGACGCGGACCCTGACTGAGCTGGGCGTAGTTTTGCAGTATCAGCGACATCCCGATAGCCGAAATGAGCGGCGCCAGACGCGTCGAATTGCGTAGCGGCTTATAGGCGATGCGCTCGATCGTCCAGCCGTAAACCCCGGTGACCACGATGGTGAAAACCAGCGTCCCAAGGATCAGCAGCGGAAAGGACTGAAGTCCAAAAAACGCCAGCAGGGCCAGGCCAATGGCCGAGAGATAGGCGGAAATCATATACACTTCGCCGTGGGCGAAGTTAATCATACCGATGATGCCGTACACCATGGTATAGCCGATGGCGATAAGGCCATAGACCGAACCCAGCGTTAAGCCATTGATTAACTGCTGTAGGAAGAATGTACTCATTGTCGCGCACCTGAATAAAGGGTTACGCCGACAGGCAGACCTGCCGGCGCAGAGCAGATTCCGTCCCGTTATGGCACTTCTTTATATTTGCCTTTGTCGTCCCACTGGTAGACCACGTAGTCAGACACCTTAAGGTCACCTTTGCTGTCCCAGGCTTTTTGACCCATGACCGTGTCGACTGGGTTGGCCTTCAGCCACTCGCTGGCTTTCGCTGAATCCGTGCCTTTTGTGGCCTTGAAAGCCGCCGCGATAGCCTGCACGGAAGCGTAGGCGTAGAGGGTATAGCCTTCTGGTTCAAATTTACCGGCGCGGAATTTATCAATCACGGCTTTTCCGTCGGGGATCATGCGCGGATCTTTACCGAACGTCATGTAAATACCGTTGGTGTATTGCGCTCCGCCGGCAGCGGTGACCATCTCTTCATTGACGATACAGTCCCCCGAGAAGAACTTCGCCTGCACGCCCTGCTCACGCATCTGGCGAACCAGCGGGCCCGCTTCCGGATGGCAGCCCCCGAAGAACACCACGTCCGGTTTTTGTGCGCCAATTTTGGTCACCAGGGCGTTAAAATCTTTTTCCCCGCGCGATAATCCTTCGTACATCACATCCTTAACGCCGCGTTTTGCCAGCGCCGCCTTAGTGGCATCCGCCAGCCCCTGACCGTAAGTGTCCTTATCGTGGATGATGACCACCCGTTTGGCCTTCAGCTTATCAAGAATAAAATCGCTGGCGACCTGGCCCTGCTGGTCGTCACGACCGCACATGCGGAACACATCGCTCATGCCGCGCTCGGTAATCAGCGGGTTCGTTGAGCCGGGAGTGATGGAGAGGATCCCGGCATCGCTATACACCTCGGAGGCGGGCATGGTCGACGAGGAGCAGAAATGGCCGACGACTGCTTTCACCTTATCCTGATCGACTAAGCGGTTGGCGACGGCAACGGCCTGTTTGGGTTCGCAGGCGTCATCGCCCTGAACCAGTTTGATTTTCTCACCGTTGATCCCGCCTGCGGCGTTAATGTCTTCCGCCGCCTGCGTAGCGCCATGCCAGTATTGATCGCCGTAGGTTGCGTTCGGGCCGGTGAACGGCCCGGCCACGCCGATGACGATATCGGCCTGCGCGGAAAAGGCCGTTACCAGACAGCCGGCCAGCACCAGGGAGAGGGGAGTTTTGGTAAATTTCAGCGACATTATTATGTTCCTTAGCAAAGAGGTTTTTGCACCAGGTATAAACCCGAACGCCTGATGGCATTGTTAATCCAAAAACAAGAGCGAGAACAAAATGCACTTTAGAAGCAATCTTCTGCTTAATACGGCGAGGATCCCACGCACCGTGAAGCGCGCAGAACATTAAGCAAAAAGGTTGCCAGAATGGTTAATCCCTTGACCGGGGCACAACATGTTGAGTATAGAGTGCCGTTTTACGCCCCTTTGCGGGATAAGATGAATTTTCAGCGGAGATCACATCTCCTTAACAACAAAGCCCATAAGTTGTGCAACGGTCACGATTTGCACGTTTTTGCAGCAACAAAGACCTCAACTTCAGATAGGCACGGGCGGCGATATATGTCAGGATCGTTTTTTTTATCAGGAGTATCAGCAATGGCTGAAGGCCCATTAAATGAAAGCGAGATGGCGTGGCTGGAAGAGACGTTAATGTCTTACGGTCACGACGATGCATCCGTGATTGACGTGTCCGAACTGGACGGCATGCTTACCGCAGTACTTTCCGGTCCCGTTGTGGTGGAGCCCGACACCTGGCTGGTGGCGGTCTGGGGTGGTGAGAAGTATATTCCGCGCTGGAAAAACGATCGTGAGATGAACCGGTTTATCGATCTTTGCTTTAAGCACATGAACGATATTGCCGAGCGTCTGAGCGAATACCCGGATCAGTTTGAACCGCTGTTTGGCTATAACGATGTTGACGGCCAGAGCTACACCGTGGTGGAAGAGTGGTGCTATGGCTACATGCGCGGCGTGGCGCTGACGGACAGGTCATCCCTGCCGGAAGCGCTGGAAGCGGATCTGGCGGTGATTGCCCTGCACGGCACGGAAGAGAACAGCGAGAAGCTGGATGCACTGACCGAAGAGGAATATATGGCCAGCATCGAGAGCATTCAGCCTGCGGCGCTGCGTTTGTATAACTATTGGGTTGCTAACCCGCAGCAGCCGGAAGCGAAAAAGCCGATAATCAACGGGGCGAAAGTGGGGCGTAACGACCCGTGCCCGTGCGGCAGCGGGAAGAAGTTCAAAAGCTGCTGCCTGCACTGAAAAAAGGGGCTATTCATAGCCCTTTTTTTTATCCCACTTCCGGCAGCATTCCCGCTGCAATCAGCACCTGCACCAGAATAATCACCACCCCACAACCAAACACCGCGCACAGCATTGGCGTACCGCCCGCCACGCGATACCCCTGCTGCGGATGCTGCTGGCGGCTTTTCCACGCCAGCAGGGAAGGCAACAGCAGGGCCAGAACCGATAACGCCACGCCGGCATACCCCAGCGCCATCACAAACCCGCGCGGATAAAAGAGTGCGAAAGCCAGCGGCGGCAGGAAGGTCATCGCCCCCGTCTGTAAGCGTCCGGCAACGGTATTGCGGCGCTGGAGCAGATCCGCCATATAGTCAAACAGGCCAAGCGCCACGCCGAGGAAGGAGGTTGCCAGCGCCAGGTCTGCAAACAGATGTACCGCCAGCTCTACGTGTGAAGAAGCCACCACGTTACGCAGGGCAACCAGGAAACCATTCAGACCAGAATGCTCGGCCATCAGGCCAATAAAAGTGGTGGAATCGATGCTGCCCAGCGTCACCAGCTGCCAGAACAGATAGGCAATCAGCGGAATGGCGCTGCCGATGACAAAGACGCGGCGCAGCTTGCGTGTGTCGCCGTTCATATAGCTGACGATGCTCGGCACGCTGCCGTGAAAACCGAACGAGGTAAAAATCACCGGGATGGCCGAAAGCGCCAGACCTTTTTCCAGCGGCATCGTCAGCAGGTTGATCTTATGAACGTGCGGGGCCAGCAGCACCAGCATCACAACAAGGAAGAGAATTTTGGCGCTGAATAAAAAGCGGTTAAACAGATCGACCAGCGACGTGCCCGCGCAAACCACGCCGCCACCGATTAGCGCAAAGACAATGGCGCCTGTTTCCGGTGAAAACGACGCCCCGAAGCCGTCATTGATACTTGACGCTATCAGTTCCCCGGCGCCGCTGATGTAAGCGGCAGTCAGCGCGTACATCAGGAACATCATGCTAAAACCGGTGATCCACTGCCCGTAGCGTCCAAGATAGCGTGCCGCCAGGGAGCCTAGGCCGGTATCGGCAGGGACGTGCTGATAAACCTCCAGCAACAGGAGCGCGGTGTAACACATCAGGGCCCACAACCCGCCCAGTAACAGTACGGTCACGCCAAATCCGACGCCGGCAGCCGCCAGCGGCATAGCCAACATTCCTGCGCCAATTGTCGTTCCGGCGACGATAAAAATACTTCCCAGAGTTCTGTTTTTCACGCTTTCCTCTACAACCCTTCCATACCGCGACTCATTCTGCGGCGCAGAGTAAGGGAAAAGCTCCATCTCGTCAAATCACCGTTACATAGGGTGTAATGATTAATTTACAAAAAGAAAAGGGGAACCTGCGCCAGCGCAAAGCGTGTCGTGGAGGGAGCGGTTAGTCTGCTTTTTATTTGCGAGAGGTAACCATGTCAATTCACGGTCACGACGTGCTTAATATGATGATTGAGTCAGGTGAGCGCTATACGGAGCAGAGTCTGGTTGAGGCAATTCATGCCCGCTTTGGCGAAGCGGCGCGATTCCATACCTGTTCGGCTTCGGAGATGTCCGCCGAAGAGCTGGTGGCGTTTCTGGCGGCGCGCGGAAAATACATTCCGGCAGAAGACGGCTTTTCTACGCACGAAAGTAAGATTTGCCGTCATTAAAATAAAACGGTGCTGAAAAGTCAGCACCGTTTGATATTAATTCTGAGTATCGAGAGTCGACAGCTCTTTATCGATAAAGTACAGGCCTTCCCCGGATTTCCCCGCCAGCGATAATTTATCCAGCACGGATTTAAACAGCTTCTCTTCTTCGTGCTGTTCAGCCACATACCACTGAAGGAAATTAAAGGTTGGATAATCCTGGCTGGTCATAGCGGCATGAGCCAGTTCATTTATTTTCTGGGTGATCAGCTGTTCATGCTCGTACGTGGCGCGGAACAATTCATCCAGAGAGCCGTACTCGGCGAAAGGCGACGCCACGTTATCAATGCGCGGCAGGCTGCCGGTATCCGTCAGATAATCAAACAGACGCTGCATGTGCGTCATCTCTTCCTGAGCATGACGACGCAGGAAGGCGGCGGCCCCTTCAAAGCTGTGATAGCTGCACCAGGCGCTCATCTGCTGATAAAGCAGGGAAGAAAAAAGCTCAAGATTCATTTGCGCATTGAGCTTGTCGATCATTTCAGTTTTAAGCATGGTGCAGCTCCGGTTTATTATTTCTGGTTCACGATGAGCGACACTATAATTTGTTATTTAATTATTTGCAAAAAGTAAAATAAATATCTCTTTATTAAAAATACGAATGGGAATAAAACGCATTGCCGCTATTTATTTTTATTAATGCGAATTGTTTTTGTTCTTATTAAATAAACTGCCAGCGTGACTGGCAGTACCGGTTAATACCACGGATTCTGGCGGCCGGCGGTTACGGCGTAACCCTGACATTTATACTGAATGGTCACGCTTTCATTCAGACACAGCGAGCCGCTGATGAGCGTACAGGTTTTAATGGGCTGTCCGTAGGCTGACGCGGTGGCATAGCCCATGTTTTGACAGGCTTTTGTTGCCGTTCCGTTATTGACATAGTCGTCAGACCAGGCATTTTGCAGCATGGCCTGGCCATAGTCGAGGCGCACAATCCCGTTAGGGGCATCGGTGCTGCTTACTTGTGCCTCACGGTTGATGCTGCACCCGGCGAGCAGCAGGATCGTTCCGGCGATGATTACACTTTTCATGGTTCACTCTGCGTGTCGGGAAATATGCCATTGTAACCAACGCGATGGGGCGCAATGGCTGGAATAGCCGGAGGATCTGACCCTTCACCGTGCAACGAGCCGGTCCCGCCTGCGAAATTGTGAGCGCATCTTTGTTTTTTAAAACAAGTTTTCACTTAATTTGAAAGTGCGTTTGTTTGATAGTAAGGTTAAGTGGAAAAGGTATCCACAGCGGGATCGCCCGCCATGCATTCAGGAGAGACGAGATGAAAATTGCACTGATGATGGAAAACAGCCAGGCCGCTAAAAATCCCATCATCCTTAATGAGCTGAAAGCCGTTGCTGATGAAAAAGGTTTCCCGGTCTATAACGTCGGTATGAGTGATGAGAACGATCATCATCTCACCTACATTCACCTGGGCATCATGGCGAGCATTCTGCTGAACGCGAAAGCCGTCGATTTTGTTGTTACCGGCTGCGGTACCGGGCAGGGCGCATTGATGTCCCTGAACATTCATCCGGGCGTCATTTGCGGCTACTGCATCGATCCTGCGGATGCTTTCCTGTTTGCACAAATCAACAACGGTAACGCGCTTTCTCTGCCATTTGCGAAGGGCTTTGGCTGGGGGGCAGAACTGAACGTCCGCTTTATCTTTGAGAAAGCCTTTACCGGACGCAATGGCGAAGGCTACCCGCCAGAGCGTAAAGAGCCGCAGGTGCGTAATGCGGGGATCCTCAATCAGGTGAAAGCCGCCGTGGTGAAAGAAAACTATCTGGATACCCTGCGTGCAATCGATCCTGAGCTGGTTAAAACCGCCGTCTCGGGCCAGCGCTTCCAGCAGTGCTTCTTCGAAAACTGCCAGGACAAAGAGATCGAAGCCTTTGTGCGCGGTATTGTTGGCTAATTCCGTTGTGCCGGGCGGCGCGCTGTCTGCCCGGCAAGAAGCCTTACTTTTTCGATGAGACCGCGCTGCCTGCATCTTTGGTCAGGCGCAGCGTGTCAAACATCCCCACCAGGCAGATTAGCGCGATCGCCACAAATGCCAGCCGGAAGCTCATTCCCGGCATGGCGGTAAGCCCCATCGCCTCGCTGACTGTTTCCCCGATACGAATACCTATTGCCCCGAGTGAGATCCCAAGCCCCACGGCAAGCTGCGTTGCGGTTGAAAATAACGTATTGGCGTAGCTCATCTGCGCCGGGGGCACATCCGCAAAGGCCAGCGTACTGACCGCCGTAAACTGAACCGAGCGGAAAACGCCGCCCAGATAGAGGATCAGCATCACGAGCCACATCGGGGTCTGCGGAGTGAGAAACGCGCAGGCCAGCAATGCCACCACATTCAGCGCACCGTTAATCAGCAAAAGCCGCTTAAAACCCAGGCTGCGGATCAGGGGCGTCGTCGCCGGTTTAATGGTGAGATTGCCAACGAAAACGGCCAGCACCAGCAGGCCCGAATGGAACGCATCCATGCCAAAGCCGACCTGAAACATCAGTGGTAGCAGGAACGGGACCGCGCTGATGGAGGCGCGAAACAGCGATCCGCCGTACAGGGTGACGCGAAACGTCGGCACCTGCATCGCATCGAGACCGATCATCGGCCAGGCTGCCCGTTTAAAATGACGCAGCGCCAGGCCCAACGCGACGAAACCGACGATGAACAGCGTGGCCGTTAATCCTGCCCGAAGAGGCTGTCTTCCCATCAACTCCATCGCGTACACCAGGCTTACCATGGCAAGGGTGGTGACAACAAAACCCGGCAAATCAAACGGCCGTCGCGTATCTTCATGCAGGTCAGGAATGATGCGCAGCGCCAGCAAAATGGCGATGAACCCCAGCGGCACGTTAATAAAGAAGATCCAACGCCAGTCGGCATAGCTTGTGATGAACCCGCCCAGCGGCGGGCCGATGATTGGCGCAACCAGCGCAGGCCAGGTCAGGGTGGCGATTGCCGTGATGAGCTGGTGTTTTGGCGTTGTGCGTAACACGGCCAGGCGGCCAACGGGCACCATCAGCGCGCCGCCTATGCCCTGGAGCACGCGCATCGCCACGAACTGCTCAAGCGTTTTGGACAGGCCGCAAAATACCGAGGCCAGCGTGAAGATCGCCAGCGCGAGGGCGAACACTTTGCGTGCGCCGAAGCGGTCGGCAATCCAGCCGCTGGCGGGGATCAGCACGGCCAGGGTAATCAGATAGGCGCTGATACCGATATTCAGATCCACGGCCTGTACGCCAAAGCTCTTTGCCATATCCGGCAGCGCGGTGGCAATCACCGTCCCGTCCAGAAACTCCATAAAGAAAGCACCGGCCACCAGCAGCGCCGCAGGCGAGAGTCCACGGCCCTCTTTGCCGGTTAGGTTTTCACTCATTCTCTTCCTGCCCGTTCAAAAAATTTTATAAAAATTTACTGGAATTTATAAGTCTGTAAGATGCGGATTTATCTTGGCTTTTTTTAACAAACCAGCAGCACTGTGGGGTTAGTAACCGTGACGTAGGTCACAAAACGGTTGATTTTTGTGATGATGGTCATATTATAAGCCTATTGACAATAACACCTGCATAACACGTTACTGGAGCAACATAATGAAACTGCGCAAAATCCTGAAAAGCATGTGGGCGAACTACTGCACGACGTTCAAAGACGTCCCACCGGGTGCGATGTTCTGATAAAAAAACCTGCTTCGGCAGGTTTTTTTATGTCTGCGAACGACGAGAGGAAGATAGAAGGGCATCTGTTTTGCTACTATGGCGGCCTTTCAATAAGGAGAAACCCATGTCACAAAACCTGAGCGCCGATCAGGAACTGGTATCTGACGTCGTCGCCTGCCAGCTGGTTATCAAACAAATCCTTGATGTGATTGACGTTATCGCGCCGGTAGAAGTGCGCGAAAAGATGTCGACCCAACTGAAAAACATCGATTTCACCAACCATCCTGCCGCGGCGGATCCGGTTACGCTCCGCGCGATCCAGAAAGCGATCGCGCTGATTGAACTTCGCTTCACGCCGCAGGGTGAGTCACACTAAAATAAACCGATGTTTTAAAATTAGAAACTGTTTTCTGATTTTGCGTTGAAGGGCGACAGAGCCTGTCGCCCTCAGAAGGGTCAGAAGAACGTCTGCACCAGCAGATAGCTCACCACGCAGGCGCAGCTGACGCCAATCAGCCCCGGCAGAATAAAGCTGTGGTTAATGATGAATTTGCCGATGCGGGTGGTGCCGGAGCGATCGAATCCGATACAGGCCAGATCGCTCGGATAGGTGGGCAGCACAAAGTAGCCGTATGACGCCGGGAAGAAAGCAACCAGCATTTTCGGGTCGATGCCCAGCATCAACCCCATCGGGGCGACGGCGGTCAAGGCTGCGGCCTGGCTGTTGACCAGTTTTGAGACCAGAAACAGCACGATGGCATACGTCCAGGGATGACTCTTCACGACCCCCTCCAGCGCCATTTTCAGCTCGTCGAGATGCGCCTGAAAAAAGGTATCGCTCATCCACGCCACGCCAAACACCGAGAAGATGGCGACCATCCCCGCCTTAAACACTGCCCCGTTTGAAATTGCCGATGCATTGACCTTGCAGGTCATCAGCATGACGGCCCCGGCGATCAACATCATCATTTGAATGACAAGATTCATCGACAGAGCCGTCATTTTACCTTTGATCTCAAAGGCCGGGCGTAGCGCTGGCACTGCCCCCAGAAGCACCACGACGGCAATACCGGCGAAGAAAATCCACGTTGACCAGTAGGCCTGTTTCGGGAAACGCTGATCCATCAGCGTCTCCGTTCCCCCGTAAATAAACTCCCGCTGTTTCGGATCTCCCAGCTTTTCCTGAAACTCAGGATCGTCTGCCAGGTTCTTCCCGCGGCGTAAACTCCACAGCGCGGCGATGGCAACGCCACACAGCGAGGCCGGTACGGAGACGGCCAGGATTTCGAGGATCCCCCACGCGTGGCCGATACCGTGCTGCGCACCCAGAATGGACACCAGCGACACGACGGCCACGGAAACGGGGGAGGCGGTGATCGCCATCTGAGATGCCACCGAGGCCACTGCCATTGGTCGTTCCGGACGTATGCCTTTTTTCAGGGCAATATCCGCGATAATGGGAAACATGGTGTAAACGACGTGGCCGGTCCCGCAGAGAAAGGTCAGCGTCCAGGTGGTAAATGGCGCGAGAAGGGTGATGTGCTGGGGATGTTTACGCAGCAGACGCTCCGCGAACTGCATCATCACGTTCAGGCCACCCGCAGTCTGTAGCGTGGCCGCGCAGCCGATGACCGCAAGGATCGTGAGCATCACGTCAACCGGGGGTTTACCGGGTTGCAGACCAAAGACAAAACTCAAAATAAACAGGCCGATGCCGCTTATCAGCCCCAGGCCCATACCGCCGAAGCGTGTGCCTATCAGCAGGCAGAGGATAATGACAATAAACTCAATGGTGATCATGATGCTCCCTCGTCAATGAATGTAATTAAACAAATCATTACACGATGTATGGTTATTCATTGGGAGCGAGATCTGATTTGTTAAATGTCAGTAAAAGCAGGGAGTTGGTACCCGCTCCCTGACGGGAGCGGGTGAAAGGGATTAGTGGTGCTGAACGGTGGCAAGGTCCAGAAGATGGCGGTCCGTCTGCTCCAGGCAAATACCCGCGCGCTTCGCGTTGCGGATTTCATCTGCGAGCGTTTTCAGCAGCATGCCATCCTGCTGCTGCTCTCTGTCCATATCACGTAAAAACCTGAAGGTCGTGATGTCCTGTTGCGCTTTGGCTTCATCAGCCAGCTTGCTCAGCGTCGCACAGCGTTGCTCATACTCTTCGAGCGTTTTCTGGAACAGTTCTTCCAGAGAAGAGTAATTATCTTCAATCGTTTCAAGCTCTTTTACGGTGGGGTTTGCCCCGACGGCTTTTAAAAAGTTAAAGACACGCATCATGTGCGTGACGTTACTTTGCGCCTGAGTACGAAAGAAAGTGGCAGTGCCGTTGAGGCTTTTTCTGGAACACCACGCGCTCAAATGCAGATGCAGATTTGAAGCGTAAAACTCCAGGTTCATCTGGGCATTCAGTTTTTGCATCATCGTTTGGGTAGTCATACTCATATCCTTATTGACTGTGGGACTTGATGTCCGCTACTTAACCTGACCCGGCAGGTATTGACGATTGAATGGCAGAAAAAGATTTCTGCAAGGTAAAGAAACTCGAAAATTCACTTCCTGTGTTCGATTTAAATAAGCATACGCTTCTCTTCGAATTAAGAAAACTCTTAATTGGGCTGTGTTTACCATACATTACAAATTTAAATATAGCGCAGAATAGAAAACAGGCGATAAGTCGGATTGTTTTTTAATTATATGATTTTATTGATTTAAAAAAGAATAACGCTCATTTTTATCGTTTCAGGAAACCTTCTTTGGCGGGAAATTCTGCGAAAGTGTTAAATGAGAAATAATATCTGCAAATATATCCTGCTGTAGGAAATTTGAGCTAAATCAATTTTACCGCAATATACGGTTCTGTGATCGCGTCGCAAGATTGTCATCTGACATGGTGTAAAAATGAAACAATGTTTTATATCGTTTCATCCGTTGAGGTTTATGATGACTAAAGTTGCGGTGCTGTTGGCACCAGGTTTTGAAGAAGCAGAAGCGATTATCACTATTGATATTCTGCGCCGCTTGCAGATTGAGGTGGAAACGCTGGCCTGCACGGAGTCCCGTGCGGTAGTGAGTTACCACAACATTCCCATGGTGGCCGACAGTACGTTAACGGAGCGCAGTGAGACGCTTTATGACGCGGTGGTTTTACCCGGCGGGCCGCAGGGAAGCGTCAGCCTCGCGGCTAACCGCGAGGTGATACGCTTTATTTCCGCGCATGACGAGCGCGGCAAGCTCATCTGCCCCATCTGCTCTGCGGCAGCGCGGGTTCTGGGCGGCAACGGGTTGCTCAAGGGGCGCCGCTACGTCTGTTCCGGCGATCTGTGGGAAACCGTTAATGACGGGGTTTATGTGGATGCGCCGGTCGTAGAGGATAACAACCTTATCAGCGGTAAGGGCCTGGGACACGCTTTTGACTTTGCGCTGACGCTCTCTGCTCGTCTGTTGGGCGACGATGCCCCCGTTCGCGATCATGCGGAACACATCTATTATCCCTGGTAATTTCTCTGCCGGGCGCTCAGGCGTCCGGATGACAGGGACGTCTTAGCTGACCTTATGGATAATTCTGCTTAATCCCTTCCCATTTGTAGGACAATTACGGCCTTTTTTATGTCATTTTTCGCTGAATTTATGTACGCAATTACTGTAATTCTGCGGTGTGATGGCGCTCTCTTATGGATGATTAATTTCCCGCTAAAACTATCTCCAGCAATAACGCTTATGACGAGGTAAGCGCTAATGCCTTGTTTTAAGTCCGATTAAATAAGCTGTTCGCCATTATTCCCTACAGATAAGAATACTTAAGCTGGAGTTTACCATGCACAAATTTACTAAAGCGCTGGCGGCCATCGGCCTGGCTGCCGTTATGTCACAATCCGCTATCGCTGAAAATTTAAAGCTCGGTTTTCTGGTCAAACAGCCTGAAGAACCGTGGTTCCAGACCGAATGGAAATTTGCTGATAAAGCCGGGAAAGATTTGGGATTTGAGGTGATTAAAATCGCCGTGCCTGACGGCGAGAAAACGCTGAACGCCATCGATAGCCTGGCGGCCAGCGGCGCGAAAGGGTTCGTTATCTGTACCCCGGATCCAAAACTGGGTTCGGCTATTGCCGCGAAAGCGCGCGGTTACGATATGAAAGTCATTGCCGTGGACGACCAGTTCGTGAATGCCAAAGGCAAACCGATGGATACCGTTCCGCTGGTGATGATGGCGGCCACCAAAATCGGTGAGCGTCAGGGTCAGGAGCTCTATAAAGAGATGCAAAAACGCGGCTGGGATGTGAAAGAGACCGCCGTAATGGCCATTACCGCTGACGAGCTGGATACCGCCCGTCGTCGTACCACGGGCTCCATGGACGCCCTGAAGGCGGCCGGCTTCCCGGAAAAACAGATCTACAAAGTGCCGACCAAATCCAATGATATCCCGGGCGCCTTTGATGCGGCGAACTCCATGCTCGTCCAGCATCCGGAGGTGAAACACTGGCTGGTGGTGGGCATGAACGACAACACCGTGCTGGGCGGCGTGCGTGCAACGGAAGGTCAGGGCTTTAAGGCACCGGACGTAATTGGGATCGGCATTAACGGCGTTGACGCCGTGAGCGAACTGTCTAAAGCGCAGGCGACCGGCTTCTACGGCTCCCTGCTGCCAAGCCCGGATGTCCACGGCTATAAATCCAGTGAAATGCTCTACAACTGGGTGACCAAAGGGGTTGAGCCGCCGAAATTCACCGAAGTGACCGACGTGGTGCTGATCACCCGCGATAACTTCAAAGAGGAGCTGGCGAAAAAAGGACTGGGCGGTAAGTAATACGCTGTGATTGCGCCCCTCACTCGCCGTGAGGGGCCAGACGTACACACTACAGGAATCACGGAGTCGTTATGCAACAGTCTGATCCGTATCTCTCTTTCCGCGGCATCGGGAAAACGTTCCCCGGCGTAAACGCGCTGACCGATATCAGCTTCGACTGCTATGCCGGCCAGGTTCACGCCCTGATGGGGGAGAACGGCGCGGGAAAATCCACGCTGCTAAAGATCCTCAGCGGCAACTACACGCCCACCACCGGTACGCTGGCCATTCGCGGCGAAGAGGTGGCCTTTGCCGACACCACGGCCGCGTTAAACGCGGGTGTCGCCATCATCTATCAGGAGCTGCACCTTATTCCTGAGATGACCGTGGCGGAGAACATCTATCTGGGCCAGCTTCCGCATAAAAGCGGCGTGGTCAACCGCTCGCTGCTCAACTATGAAGCGGGCTTGCAGCTGAAGCACCTTGGGCTGGATGTCGATCCGCAAACGCCCCTTAAGTATCTCTCCATCGGCCAGTGGCAGATGGTGGAAATTGCCAAAGCGCTGGCGCGTAACGCCAAAATCATCGCTTTCGATGAGCCAACCAGCTCGCTCTCCGCGCGCGAAATAGAAAACCTCTTTCGCGTGATCCGCGAGCTGCGCAAAGAGGGCCGCATCATTCTGTACGTTTCTCACCGTATGGAAGAGATTTTTGCCTTAAGCGATGCCATCACGGTGTTTAAGGATGGCCGCTACGTGCGCACCTTTACCGATATGGAGCAGGTCAATCATGACCAGCTGGTGCAGGCGATGGTCGGACGCGATCTGGGAGATATCTACCACTGGAAACCACGGGAATACGGCCCAGAGCGTCTGCGTCTGGATAACGTTAAAGCGCCCGGCGTTCGCACGCCCATCTCACTCTCGGTGCGCAGCGGCGAAATCGTCGGGCTGTTTGGCCTGGTGGGGGCAGGGCGCAGCGAGCTGATGAAAGGGCTGTTTGGCGGTACGCGTATCACCCAGGGCCAGGTCTTCGTCGACGGGAAAAAGGTGGATATTCAGAAGCCTGCCCAGGCGATTAATGCGGGCATCATGCTCTGCCCGGAGGATCGAAAGGCCGAAGGCATCATTCCGGTACATTCGGTGCGCGACAACATCAACATCTCTGCCCGGCGCAAGTTCATCCGTGCGGGATGCCTGATTAACGATGGCTGGGAGGCGAGCAACGCGGATCACCATATCCGTTCGCTGAACATCAAAACCCCCGGTGCTGAACAGCTGATCATGAACCTGTCCGGCGGCAACCAGCAGAAAGCGATTCTGGGTCGCTGGCTGTCGGAAGACATGAAGGTCATTTTGCTCGACGAGCCGACGCGCGGCATCGACGTCGGGGCGAAACACGAAATTTATAACGTCATCTATGAGCTGGCAAAACGCGGCGTGGCGGTGCTGTTCGCCTCCAGCGATCTGCCCGAAGTGCTCGGCGTTGCCGACCGTATCGTTGTGATGCGCGAAGGCGAAATTGCCGGTGAATTGTTGCATGAACAGGCGAATGAACAACAGGCGTTGAGTCTCGCCATGCCTAAAGTTAGCCAGGCTGTCGCCTGAGTAAGGAGTCAATGATGTCCTCTGTTACTACATCCGGAGCGCCGAAGTCGGCCTTCAGCGTTGGCCGCATCTGGGACCAGTACGGCATGCTGGTGGTTTTTGCCGCCCTGTTCGTTGCGTGCGCGATTTTTGTGCCAAACTTCGCGACCTTCATCAACATGAAGGGGCTGGGGCTGGCGATCTCCATGTCCGGCATGGTGGCCTGCGGAATGCTGTTCTGTCTGGCCTCCGGCGATTTTGACCTGTCGGTCGCCTCGGTGATTGCCTGTGCCGGCGTCACCACCGCCGTGGTCATCAACATGACCGAAAGCCTGTGGATCGGCGTATTTGCCGGGCTGATGCTCGGCGTGCTGAGCGGCCTGGTGAACGGCTTCGTGATTGCGCGCCTGAAGATTAACGCCCTGATCACGACGCTGGCGACCATGCAAATCGTGCGCGGTCTGGCCTATATCATCTCTGACGGTAAGGCGGTAGGGATTGAAGACGAGCGCTTCTTCACGCTGGGCTATGCCAACTGGCTGGGCCTGCCCGCGCCTATCTGGCTGACGGTCGCCTGTCTGATCCTGTTCGGTTTCCTGCTTAACCGTACCACCTTTGGCCGTAATACCCTGGCAATTGGCGGTAACGAGGAAGCGGCGCGCCTGGCGGGGGTGCCGGTTGTGCGCACCAAGATCATTATCTTCGTGCTCTCCGGGCTGGTATCGGCGGCGGCGGGGATTATTCTGGCGTCGCGCATGACCAGCGGCCAGCCAATGACCTCTATCGGCTATGAGCTGATTGTCATTTCAGCCTGCGTTTTGGGGGGCGTTTCCCTCAAGGGCGGCATCGGAAAAATCTCATATGTGGTGGCGGGGATCCTGATTCTGGGGACCGTGGAGAACGCCATGAACCTGCTTAATATTTCTCCGTTCTCTCAGTACGTCGTGCGCGGCCTGATCCTGCTGGCAGCGGTGATATTCGACCGTTACAAGCAAAAAGCGAAGCGTACCGTCTGATTTATTTTTAGCCACCAATATGCTCAACTATTAACCATAGTTGACCCCCTGACCGGCCCGCCAGTTTTGCTGACGGGCCGGTTGCTAAATGGCGAGCAGCGTCACACTGTCTATACTTACATGGCTGTTTTGCTAACCGTAAGGAGGATTAGGGTGGCTGACTTGTTAACCGCACCGCCTGTACTGCCCGGAAAATTTGCTTTCTTTTTTGACCTCGACGGGACGCTCGCCGGGATTGAACCGCATCCTGATGACGTCGTTGTACCGGATACGGTGTTAGAGAATTTGCAGCAGCTCTCACGACAGAACGAGGGGGCACTGGCATTGATTTCAGGGCGCTCAATGGCCGAGCTGGACGTGCTCGCCAGTCCTTATCACTTTCCGCTGGCCGGTGTACACGGAGCGGAGCGCCGCGATATCCATGATCAACTGCACATAGTTTCACTCCCCGATACGCTGATTCAGGCGCTGCATGCGCAACTCTCTTCGGCACTGGAACTGCTTCCTGGTACGGAACTGGAAGCCAAAGGCATGGCCTTTGCGCTGCACTACCGTCAGGCACCCCACCATGAGTCGGCGATCTTTGCGCTGGCAAGAAGCGTGGCGGACGCCCATCCGGAGCTGGCCTTACAGCCGGGTAAATGTGTGGTTGAGATTAAACCGGCAGGCATTAATAAAGGCGCTGCCATTGCAGCGTTTATGGCGGAAGCACCGTTTAAAGGGCGTACGCCAGTCTTTTTTGGGGATGACCTGACCGATGAGGCCGGGTTCAGCGTGGTAAACCAGGCCGAGGGCATGTCTGTCAAGGTCGGGCCTGGTGAAACCGTTGCCGGATGGCGTCTGGAAAATGTCGCCAGCGTCTGGCAGTGGATATCTGACGTCGCTAACCAGCAACAACAACAAATAGCGCAAAACAACGGGAGAAATCATTATGGGTCGCTTAGTCGTCGTCTCTAATCGCATCGCACCGCCGGATGATAAAAAAGCCAGTGCCGGTGGACTGGCGGTCGGGGTATTAGGTGCCCTCAAAGCCGCGGGTGGTCTCTGGTTTGGCTGGAGCGGTGAAATCAGTAATGATGAAAAACCGCTAAACACGGTGTCGCGGGGCAATATCACGTGGGCCTCTTTCGCCCTCAGCGAAAAGGACTACGATGAATATTATTCCGAGTTCTCGAACGCCGTGCTGTGGCCTGCGTTCCACTATCGTCTGGATCTGGTGAAGTTCCAGCGTGAATCGTATGAAGGCTATATGCGCGTCAACGCGCTGCTGGCAGATAAACTGCTGCCGCTGATAGAAGAAGACGATATTTTATGGATCCACGATTATCACCTGCTGCCCTTCGCCAGGGAGCTGCGTAAACGTGGCGTGAAGAACCGCATCGGCTTCTTCCTGCATATTCCTTTCCCGACTCCGGAGATTTTTACGGCGCTGCCGCAACATGAAGAGATCCTGGAGGCGCTGTCCGATTACGACCTGCTCGGGTTCCAGACGGAAAACGACAGGCTGGCTTTCCTCGACAGCGTGTCGGGTAAAACGCGGCTTGTCACTCACGGCGGAAAATCTCACACCGCGTGGGGGCGAAATTTCCATACCGAAGTCTACCCGATTGGTATTGAGCCTGACGAAATCGCCGAGCAGGCCTCCGGCCCGCTGCCGCCGAAGCTTGCGCAGCTTAAGAACGAACTTAAGCACGTTAAGAACATCTTCTCGGTCGAGCGCCTGGATTACTCCAAAGGGTTGCCGGAACGATTCCTTGCTTACGAAACCCTGCTGGATAAATTCCCGCAGCATCACGGCAAGATCCGCTATACCCAGATAGCGCCAACCTCGCGCGGTGAGGTTCAGGCCTATCAGGATATTCGTCACCAGCTGGAGACCGAAGCAGGGCGCATCAACGGACGCTACGGTCAGCTCGGCTGGACACCGCTTTTCTATCTGAATCAGCACTTTGAGCGCAAAATCCTGATGAAGGTGTTCCGCTATGCTGACGTCGGCCTGGTCACGCCGCTGCGCGACGGGATGAATCTGGTGGCAAAAGAGTATGTTGCAGCACAAGATCCTGCTGACCCTGGGGTGCTGGTGCTGTCACAATTTGCCGGTGCGGCAAACGAGTTAACCTCAGCGTTGATTGTGAACCCTTACGATCGCGATGACGTGGCCAATGCCCTGAACCGTGCGTTAACCATGCCGCTTGCGGAGCGTATTTCGCGTCATTCGGAAATGATGGAGACCATCGTTAAGAATGATATCGACCGCTGGCAGGCGCGTTTTATTGACGATTTGCGCGCGATCCAGCCGCAGAGTCAGGAAGGTGACCTGCAAAAAAAGATCGCGACATTCCCTAAACTCGCCTGATTTTCTCCGGGGGCATTAATTGCCCCCGAGAGGCACCAGCAGTACATCAACACGGCTTGATGAAACAATGGATTTTGCCGAGCAAGCCGCACGAGAAAAAAAGCTCTGGTTATGATTCCCGCCAATCACCAGGTCAATATTCTCTTTCTGGCACATGTCGAGAATATGCGCGCTTAATTCACCCGTCGCGATGACGGTCTGATGAATCGGATAGTCTGCCTTCTGTGCCAGCTCTCGCAGAAATTGCTGCGTTTCCTCCTGCAACACCTCACGAATATCCTCCAGCATCGGCGCAGCCAGCTGATTATACATTTCGGGTTCGGCGGCCAGCGTGATCAGGCTGATGCGGGCGTTTGCGGGGCGGGCGATGGACACGGCTCGGGCGACAAGCTGATGGCTTTCGGGAGAAACAGCAACGGAAACAAGCAGATGGGAGTAACTCATCACGCACTCCTTTGATGTCAGAATGACAAGTTTCCCCAGCTTTACCGCGAAACTGACCTTACTGCAAGGGGTGAATGCGTCATTAGTGTGAAGCTTATCATAATTATTCATTAATTATTCTTATAAGAAGAATAACTGAAAAGTTGGGCTAAATGAAAATAATTAACAACTTAACGTAAATGACACATTTAAGCTTCCGGGCGGTTTACCCGGCTTAACGCAACGTCAACCCGACGAAGATCGTTACGCAACGAAACTGTTTTTTTGGTTGCCAACGTTAACTTGTTGTTTTTACTTTATTAATTAAATGTCGTTTCAGCGTGACGTTTTCCCCATAGCAGGTTATCGCGAATTTGCCCTGTTCTTGCCTATCCCCGACCCAATTTTCCCGTCCTGATGCATGAGTATTCGTTGCTTAAGAATATAAACAAGCTTCGGTTGGGTGAAAAACACCCAAATTACAAGTCACGCTGATGGATTTGTGGGTTACATTCGCGTAAATTATGTGACGTAGATCACATTTTTTTTAAATTCCAGGGGGGGCTGCATTGTATGTGTCAAAACTGACGAGTAGAGTTTGCGTCGAATTAGGAAAAATCTTAGTTATTTGTAAGAAAAGATAAAATGTGTAACCGACATTTTGGCCATGTTAGCCGGTCACGCGCTTTACGACGTACAAACCTAAATTCAACTATGCATTTGGCCTTTTCTTTTTTATACCGGGTGATTTCCCGGCGACATCACGGGGTGCGGTCTTTCCGCATAAAAATAATAGTTGGTTATTCGGGATGGGAAAAATGCATACATCCGAGTTGCTAAAACATATTTACGACATCAATTTGTCGTATTTATTGCTCGCGCAGCGTTTGATTAGTCAGGACAAACCGTCAGCGATGTTTCGTCTGGGTGTTAACGAAGAGATGGCAACCATGCTGGGTGGATTAACGCTTCCGCAGATGGTCAAGCTGGCGGAAACGAACCAACTTGTCTGCCAGTTCCGTTTTGATAACCCCCAGACCATTACGCGTCTGACTCAGGAATCCCGCGTGGACGATCTGCAACAGATCCACACCGGTATTCTTCTCTCCACCCGCCTGCTCAACGAAATCAGCCAGCCTGATGACGTAGCCCGGAAGAAAAGGGCTTAACAATGAGCGAAAAAAGCATTGTTCAGGAAGCCCGTGACATACAGCTGGCGATGGAGCTGATCACGCTGGGCGCGCGTTTACAGATGCTGGAAAGCGAGACGCAGCTGAGCCGTGGACGTTTGATCAAGCTGTACAAAGAGTTACGTGGAAGCCCGCCGCCGAAAGGCATGCTGCCGTTTTCAACGGACTGGTTCATGACCTGGGAACAGAATATCCACGCTTCCATGTTCTGCAACGCCTGGCAGTACCTGCTGAAAACGGGCTTATGTAGCGGCGTTGACGCCGTGATCAAAGCCTACAAACTTTACCTTGAGCAATGCCCGCAGCAGGAAGAGGGTCCTCTGCTGGCGCTGACGCGCGCCTGGACGCTGGTGCGTTTTGTTGAAAGCGGAATGCTTGAATTGTCGCGCTGCAACTGCTGTGACGGCAATTTTATTACCCACGCGCACCAGCCTGCGGGCAGCTTCGCCTGTAGTTTGTGCCAGCCTCCATCCCGAGCCGTAAAAAGACGTAAACTTTCCCGGGATGCTGCCGATATTATTCCACAACTGCTGGATGAACAGATCGAACACGCTGTTTAACCCGAACCTGTGGGCAAGATTCCAGCAGCGGTAAGCCATTACCGCTGCTTTTTTTTACCCTGCGTTCCGGTCATGCGCTCGAGATGAACGTCCTGCCATAGTCACTAGCGGAAGGATGATGTCGTGCTTATCTTATTAGGTTACCTGGTAGTTCTCGGTACAGTTTTCGGCGGTTACATGATGACCGGCGGGCACCTTGGAGCACTCTATCAACCGGCTGAACTTGTCATCATCGGCGGTGCAGGGGTAGGGGCTTTTATCGTTGGGAACAACGGTAAATCGATCAAGGGCACGCTGAAGGCGATTCCGCTGCTGTTTCGTCGTTCGAAATACACCAAAAGCATGTATATGGATCTGCTGGCGCTGCTCTATCGTCTGATGGCGAAGTCACGTCAGCAGGGGATGTTCTCGCTGGAGCGGGACATCGAAAACCCGAAAGAGAGCGAAATTTTCGCCAGCTACCCGCGTATTCTGGCCGATGCGATGATGCTCGATTTTATCGTCGACTACCTGCGCCTGATCATTAGCGGCAACATGAATACCTTCGAAATTGAAGCCCTGATGGACGAAGAGATCGAAACCCACGAGAGCGAATCTGAAGTGCCGGCCAACAGCCTGGCGCTGGTGGGCGACTCGCTTCCGGCCTTCGGGATCGTGGCGGCGGTTATGGGCGTTGTTCATGCCCTGGCCTCGGCGGATCGCCCGGCGGCAGAGCTGGGGGCGCTGATTGCCCACGCGATGGTGGGAACCTTCCTCGGCATTTTACTGGCCTACGGCTTTATCTCCCCGCTGGCGAGCGTGCTGCGCCAGAAGAGCGCCGAAACCACCAAAATGATGCAGTGCGTGAAAATTACGCTGCTCTCAAACCTCAACGGCTATGCACCACCGATCGCCGTCGAATTTGGTCGTAAAACGCTCTATTCCAGCGAACGTCCGTCGTTTATCGAGCTGGAAGAGCACGTGCGGGCGGTGAAAAACCCTAACCAACAGACGACCACCGAGGACGCATGAAAAACCAGTCCCACCCGATCGTCATCGTAAAAAAGCGCAAGCATAAGGGGCACGGGCACGGTTCTCACGGCTCCTGGAAAATCGCCTACGCCGACTTTATGACCGCCATGATGGCCTTCTTCCTGGTGATGTGGCTGATCTCCATCTCCAGCCCGAAAGAGCTTATCCAGATTGCGGAATATTTCAGAACGCCGCTGGCGACGGCGGTCACCGGCGGGCCGCGTATTTCGAACAGCGACAGCCCGATCCCCGGCGGCGGTGACGATTACACCCAGCAGCAGGGCGAAGTCAAAAAACAGCCTAACATCGACGAACTGAAAAAACGGATGGAGCAGGCGCGCCTGAAAAAACTGCGCGGCGACCTGGATCAGCTGATTGAAGCGGACCCCAAACTGCGCGCGCTGCGTCCGCATCTGAAGATCGACCTGGTACAGGAAGGGCTGCGCATTCAGATCATCGATAGCCAGAACCGGCCGATGTTCAAAACCGGCAGCGCTGACGTGGAGCCCTATATGCGCGATATTCTGCGCGCGATTGCACCGGTGCTGAACGGCATTCCTAACCGCGTGAGCCTGTCCGGTCACACGGATGATTTCCCGTACGCCACGGGCGAGAAGGGATACAGCAACTGGGAGCTTTCTGCCGATCGCGCCAACGCCTCGCGACGCGAGCTGGTGGCGGGTGGGCTTGATGATGGCAAGGTCCTGCGCGTGGTCGGCATGGCTGCAACCATGCGCCTTACCGACCGCGGACCGGATGACGCCATCAACCGTCGTATCAGTCTTTTAGTGCTGAACCAGCAGGCGGAGCAGGCCATCCTGCATGAAAACGCCGAAAGTCAGAATGAGTCACTGGACGATTTAAAACAGCCTGGGGCCGTCCCTTCGGCTGCCGTTCCAACATCGCCACCAGCCAATCCGAGGTGATAGCGTGAGCATGGATATTACCGATTTTTACCAGACATTTTTTGATGAAGCCGACGAACTGTTGGCCGATATGGAGCAACATTTGCTGGATCTGGTGCCCGAAGCACCGGACTCAGAACAGCTCAATGCCATCTTCCGTGCGGCGCATTCCATTAAAGGCGGAGCCGGCACGTTTGGATTTACCATTTTGCAGGAAACGACCCATTTAATGGAAAACCTGCTGGATGAAGCACGACGCGGTGAGATGCAGCTCAATACCGACATTATCAACCTGTTTTTGGAAACGAAAGATATTATGCAGGAACAGCTCGACGCCTATAAAAGTTCGGCAGAGCCTGATGCCGCCAGCTTTGAATACATCTGCAACGCGCTGCGTCAGCTCGCGCTGGAAGCCAAAGGTGAGGCGTCTGCGCCCGTTGTCCCTGCGGCAAAACTGAGCGTTGTTGACGCCGTTGCTGAGCCAGATACGGCTCCTGAAGCGCCCGCAGGGAAACTGCGCGTGGTGCTGTCACGCCTGAAAGAGAGCGAGGTCAACCTGCTGGAAGAGGAGCTGGGTAACCTGGCGACGCTCAGCAACGTGGTGAAGGGCAAAGACAGCCTGGCCGCGACCCTCGACGACGGTATCGGCCAGGACGACATCGTGGCGGTGCTGTGCTTCGTTATTGAAGCGGATCAGATTGCTTTCGAAACCGACGCTGCGGCGGTTGAAGCGCCCGCTGCGGAAGAAAAGGCCCCTGCGGTGGTCCCTGCTGCCCCTGCGCTGAAGGCCGTGCCTAAAGAGACGGCATCGCCGGCGCGCGGTGAAAAACCGGCGGCGCGTTCCAGCGAGTCCACGAGCATCCGCGTGGCGGTAGAAAAAGTGGATCAGCTGATCAACCTGGTCGGTGAACTGGTGATCACCCAGTCGATGCTGGCCCAGCGCTCCAACGAGCTGGACCCGGTGACCCACGGGGATCTCATCACCAGCATGGGCCAGTTACAACGTAACGCCCGCGATTTGCAGGAATCGGTGATGTCCATCCGCATGATGCCGATGGAATATGTCTTCAGCCGCTTCCCGCGCCTGGTGCGCGACCTGGCCGGCAAGCTCAACAAGCAAATCGAACTCACGCTGATGGGCAGCTCTACCGAGCTGGACAAAAGCCTCATTGAACGCATTATCGACCCGTTAACGCACCTGGTGCGTAACAGCCTCGACCACGGCATCGAGCTGCCGGAAAACCGCGTGGCCGCCGGGAAATCGCCAGTTGGCAACCTGATCCTCTCTGCGGAACATCAGGGCGGCAACATCTGCATCGAAGTGACCGATGATGGCGCGGGCCTGAACCGCGAGCGTATCCTGGCGAAGGCGATTTCGCAGGGGATGGTGGTCAATGAAAACATGACCGATGAAGAAGTGGGCATGCTGATTTTTGCCCCGGGCTTCTCAACCGCAGAGCAGGTCACCGATGTTTCCGGCCGTGGCGTGGGCATGGACGTGGTGAAACGTAACATTCAGGAGATGGGCGGTCACGTTGAGATCCAGTCTAAGCAGGGCGCGGGCACCACGATTCGTATCCTGCTGCCGCTGACGCTGGCCATTCTTGACGGTATGTCCGTTAAAGTGGCGGACGAAGTCTTTATTCTCCCGCTGAATGCGGTGATGGAATCCCTCCAGCCGCGTGAAGAAGATCTCCATCCGCTGGCGGGCGGCGAGCGCGTGCTTGAAGTGCGCGGCGAGTACCTGCCGCTGGTGGAGTTGTGGAAAGTGTTCGAAGTGGACGGGGCAAAAACCGAGGCGACGCAGGGTATCGTTGTGATCCTGCAAAGCGCCGGACGCCGCTACGCGCTGCTGGTCGATCAGCTGATTGGTCAGCATCAGGTGGTGGTTAAGAACCTGGAAAGTAACTACCGCAAAGTGCCGGGGATCTCTGCTGCCACCATCCTGGGTGATGGTAGCGTCGCGCTGATCGTCGATGTATCGGCACTTCAGGGATTAAATCGTGAACAACGTGTGGCGAACACAGCCGCCTGATTAAGTAAAAGGTAATAACATGACCGGTATGAGTAACGTAACGAAACTGGCGGGCGAGCCATCTGGGCAGGAATTCCTGGTTTTCACTTTAGGGGATGAAGAGTACGGGATCGACATTCTGAAAGTGCAGGAAATTCGCGGTTACGATCAGGTAACGCGCATTGCGAACACGCCAGCGTTTATCAAGGGTGTGACCAACCTGCGCGGTGTGATTGTGCCTATCGTGGATCTGCGCGTGAAGTTCAGCCAGGGCGACGTGGAGTACAACGACAACACGGTGGTGATTGTCCTGAATCTGGGGCAGCGCGTGGTAGGGATCGTCGTGGATGGCGTGTCTGACGTGCTGTCGCTGACCGCCGATCAAATCCGTCCTGCGCCGGAGTTTGCGGTCACGCTGTCGACGGAATACCTGACGGGTCTGGGTGCGCTCGGCGAGCGTATGCTGATTCTGGTCAATATTGAGAAGCTGCTGAACAGTGAAGAGATGGCGCTGCTGGATATCGCGGCGAATCACGTGGCATAAAACAAAGCCGGGTGGCGCTGACGCTTACCCGGCCTACGTGTTCGAGCCATTTGTAGGCCGGGTAAGGCGAAGCCGCCACCCGGCTCTTTTGTAACCTTACGCCTCCTGCTCCACCAGCTCTGCCTCCGCTTCCCGCGCCCCTTCATTTTGCGACAGCATCGCCGTCGCAATCCCGTTCCCCAGCACGTTGATGGCCGATCGCCCCATATCCAGGAAATGGTCAATTCCCATCAGCAGCAGGATCCCGGCGACCGGAATGTTAAAGCTCGGAATGGTTGCCGCCAGCACCACCAGCGACGAGCGCGGTACGCCCGCAATACCCTTCGAGGCCAGCATCAGCGTGAGCATCAGCACCGTCACCTCGGTGAAACTCAGGTGAATGTTGTACGCCTGGGCGATAAACATCGAGGCGAACGAGCAGTACACCATGGAGCCGACCAGGTTAAACGAATAGCCGATTGGCAGGACGAAAGAGGCGATATTACGTGAACAGCCGAAGCGTGCTAGCTGCTCCAGCGTTTTAGGGTATGCCGCTTCTGAACTGCTGGTGGTAAACGCCACCAGCACCGGATCCTTCAGCATCGCCACCAGACGGAAAACCTCTTTTTTCAACACCATATAACCGACCGCCAGCAACACCAGACAGGTCAGGAGGATCGCCACATAGTAACCACCAATAAACGAGGCATAGTTCAGCAAAATGCCCAGCCCCTGCGTGGCAATCACCGACGAAATCGCTGCAAAAATGGCGAGCGGCGCAACGTACATTACGTAGCCCGTCACTTTAAGCATAATGTGGGACACCACATCCAGCGCCGCGACCAGCGGGGCGTTGAATTTTTGGCCCAGCGACGCGCCGCCAATGCCGAAGAACATCGAGAAGACCACAATTTGCAGGATCTCATTGTTGGCCATCGCGCCGGCAATGCTGGTTGGAATGGTGTGTGACAGGAAGGCTTTCAGCGACATCCCGCTCACGGCCAGGCCGGTATCAACCGTCTCAGTAGGAATGCTCAGGTTCAGACCGCTGCCGGGTTGTTCAAGGGTAACGATAAACAGCCCCACCAGAATGGAAAGCACGGACGAGCTGATAAACCATACCATCGCTTTACCACCGACGCGTCCAATCGTCGACGTTTCACCCAGCCTCATAATGCCCACCGTCAGGGTGCTGAACACCAGCGGGGCAATCACCATTTTAATCAGCCGCAGGAAGATATCGGTCAGCAGCGTAATGTTCTCCGACCAGGCCTGTATCGCGTCGGGCGAAGCATATTCATGGATCGCTGCACCTGAAAGAATACCCGCCAACATGAAAATCACGATGAAGAGCGTGAGTTTGTTTGCACTTGCCACAAAAAGATCCTCGATGCGCTAAAAGAGTTTCCTGCGTCAATGCATACAAAATTTTTATTTAAGCGCAGGAAAATATTCGGGGCATAAATTGAAGTAAAGCGGGGTGAGTTACAACTTGTTTTTAATTTTTATGAAATTCGTTGTTTTGCAGGTCACGATATATTGTGACGCAGATCACACTACAGGCGATATATCCTCAAGCTAAGCAAGAATAATGCCTCTTTTTTTTTGCTAACTCTTTGTAATGTTTGTTAATAGTCTGTTAATTCGGGCGAGGTTGACCGCTTTTTGATGAAAGTGGTTGAAGTGTTAACCATAAACTAAATTCTCAGTAACCGCGCCGGGGAATGTTTTAGCGGGGCTAACATATTGAACAGTATGAATAAAATATAGCAAGCGAACCTATAATCTTCTGGAGAGTGGTAAATGAAAAGAAAACTTCTTTTTATCTGCGCGGGCACGCTGCTGACGGCGACAACGGTCGGTCAGGCTCTCGCAGTCACCAGTAGCGGCACTATCGGCGCGACGCTGACGCTGACCAACGGCTGCTTGATCAACGGCTCGCCAACGCAAAACGGCATTAACTTCGGTACGCTCGATTTCGGCACCCATCCTGCTACGTTTTCCACGCTGACAACCCAGTTAACCGGTGCCAGCGGAGGAAACACCTTTACCATTCAATGTACCACCGCCAGCTATACGGTGGCGATCACCGGCAACACCAACGCTACCGCACCCGGAACCGTCGTCGGCACCCCAGGTACGCCGGGCCGCTATTTGGTGAACACCGCCAATGCGGCGCAGGGCGTTGCCTACAGCCTGTTCAGCGATAGCGGTTACAACAACGTGGTTGCGAACAATGCCGCGCTGCCGGTTGCCTCTACGGCGGGTGGGGTGGACAGCTACACCCTTTACGCACGCATCACGGGCGGCGGCAATAGCGTAACGGTCGTACCGGGCACCTATACCGACACGATTAACGTCAGCGTCACCTACTGATTCAGCCATGAAGGCACTGTGTTTATGTCTGCGCGTTAGCGCAGAGGGCCTCGTGCACCCTTTTTTGGCCCTGTTCGTCGGGCTGGTACTGCTCCCCGACGCCAGGGCGGTGACGTCCCAGTCATTCAGGGTGAGCGCGACGGTGGTACCCGGATGCTCGGTAAGCACCGGCACCGGCGGGCGTTTCGGTACGCTAAATTTCGGGACCCGCAGCGGCGTGGAAAGCGCGCCGGTCAGCACCAGCTTTGTCGCCGACGGCGCGTTGTCCATCGCCTGTACGCCGGGCGTGGCGCTAAGCATGAGCATTAACGGCGGGCAGAACTACAGCTCGGTGCGGCGGATGACCCGTTCTGGCGGGACGGAGGTGGTTGGATACCGCCTCTACAGCAGCAGCTCTCTGGCCGCAAACAGTGAAATTGGGGTTAACCAGGCCATACCGATTACCTATACCAACAGCAATAACATCGCGCTGCCTCTTTTTGGCGTCGCGCTGCTGACCGGGTTTAGCCCGTCAGGAACTTATTCAGATCAACTCACCGTGACCTTGTCATGGTAGGAAAGGGAGAGCATCGATGAAGGCATTATTCAGGCGGTCAGGCCTGATAAGTCTGTTGGGGGTAACGGCCCTCGCGGCGGTAAAGGCGCAAGCAGCGGCAACCATTCTTCTGTGGCCCATCGATCCGTGGCTTGCGGCAGAGGCCAAAGCCACTGAATTGTGGATCCAGAACCAGGGCAACAGCGCCACGACAATGCAGATACGTATTGTACGCTGGAAACAGGAGGGCGGTTATGAGCGTTACACTGCCCAGCAGGATGTGGTCGCCAGCCCGCCGATTGTGACCATCGCAAACGGCAGTAAACAGCTTATTCGCCTGATCAAGCAGGGGACGATCCCGTCGGGCGTCGAGCAAGCCTACCGCATTATCGTGGATGAAATTCCCCAGCCGGATGCTAAAGCGGAACCGTCCCTGGGCTTGAAACTGCAAATGCGCTACTCCATTCCTTTATTCGTCTACGGCCAGGGGATCCCCACTCTCAATGAAGGAGCGCATCACGCGCTGGCGAACACGCAACAACTCAGCTGGCGGGTCATTCAGGAGGAGGGAAAACCCGCGCTTCAGGTCCGCAATCAGGGGAACGTTCACGTCAGGCTCAGCCAGGTTGCGGTTGAGCAGGGCGGGCAAAAACGCACGGTTGCCGAGGGGCTACTGGGTTACGTGCTGCCAGGCAGCACCCGAAGCTGGCCGCTTCCGGCAGGGATTTATCAGCCGAATCGGATGAGCGCGCAAATTAATGCCAGGGATACGCAATGGCAATCGACGCCCGACAGCTGAAACCGGCGATGATGATCCTGCTTTGCGTCAGTACCAGCGCCTTTGGCGAAACCGGCGACGACAGTTTACCGCCGCCGCCGGACGCGCAGACGATGAACGGTGAAGCAGTATTCCAGCTCGCCCTGGTGCTGAACCACTATGACACGGGTCTGGTGGTGCCGGTGACGCAGCGCGAGGGCGCCTGGTTTATTTCCGGGGCAGATTTGCTTCGCGCCGGGCTGCCGCCGGAGCATGTGCCTGCCGGAGAGGTGAACCTTTCAACGCTTTCATCGGTACGCGTGGAGTATGACAGCACCGCCCAGCGGCTAATGCTGACGGTCCCCCGGGACTGGGTTGCGGCGCGGATCACCTCGTTTAACGGTCAGAGCGCGCAAAGCAAACCGCATTATGGCCGGGGTGCGCTGCTCAACTACGACGTTTATACCAACCATACCGAGCACACGGGCGGCCAGGCATCGCTGTGGCATGAGTTCCGCTATTTCAACGAAGACTATTCGTTTTCTTCAACAGGGTACGCCCGACAGAATTTTGCCGGAAGCAGCGGGCAGCAGGAAGGGTACGTGCGTTATGACTCGACCCTGCTGATCACCAACGAAGAGGATGCCACCACCTGGACCGTCGGGGACGTTATCAGCGATGCGCTGAGCTGGAGCACCAGCGTGCGCATGGGCGGGATCAGCTACGGGCGCGACTTCTCCCTGCGTCCGGATCTGGTGACCTGGCCGCTGCCGGAGTTTTCCGGTGAGGCGGCGGTGCCGACCTCGGTCGATCTGTTTATCAACGGCTACCGTTCCGGCTCCACCCGTCTTCAGCCGGGGCCGTTTACCCTCACTAATCTGCCGTATATCAACGGCGCGGGAGATGCGGTACTGGTTACCACCGACGCGCTGGGGCGTCAGGTGAGCACCACGCTGCCGTTTTATGTCAGCAGCGATGTGCTGAAGCAGGGATTGAGCGACGGCGCTTTGACGCTGGGCAGCCTGCGGCGCAACTACGGTATAGACAATTTCGACTATGGCCCGGCGGCGGGCAGCGGATCGTATCGCTACGGGTTCACCGACTGGCTCACGCTGGAAGGGCACGCGGAAGGGGCGGAATCGCTGGCGCTCGGCGGCGCGGGCACGGTGGTGAAGATCGGGCGTTTTGGCGTGGTCAATACCGCTTATACCCAAAGCCGGATGCGCGGCGACGAAGGGGGACAGATGAACTGGGGCTATCAGTACAGCACCAGCGAGTTTAGCGTAGCGACCCAGCATACCCGACGCGATCGCGGCTTCGGCAACCTCGCCCTGTACGATCAACCCACCGTTTATGATGAATATGATAACCCCATTGCCAGCCTGAGCCGCAATACCGACCAGTACTCCTTAACCTTTAACCTCGGTGATTACGGCAATATCGGCGCGGCGTGGATCGGCGTTGAGAGTTTTGACAGCCGCAAAACCGAGCTGCTTAACCTCTCCTGGAGCCGCAATCTGTGGGGCTCAAGCAGTATTTATCTGGCTGCCAGTCGTGACCAGCAGCGAGGCGACTGGACGGTTGCGCTGTCGTTGCAGGTTCCCCTCGGCGAACGTGACAGCGCCGCCGTCACCTTTGAAAACACGCCTGACGCAGGCAGCACGCAACGCATTAACTATAACCACTCGATGCCGTCTGACGGCGGCTTTAGCTGGAACATGGCCTGGGCCAACCAGTCGCGGTCGAGTAACTATCAGCAGGCCACCCTCGGCTGGCGCAATAACAACGTTGAGCTTCAGGGCGGCGGCTACGGCGAGAAGGGCATGATGACCTGGTGGGGCGAGGCGATGGGATCCATCGTGCTGATGGACGGTGAACTGTTTGCGGCGAACAAAATCAACGACGCGTTTGTGGTGATCAGCACCGACGGACACCCGGACGTACCCGTCAGCTACGAGAACCAGCCGGTGGGTAAAACCAATAACAAAGGCTACCTGCTGGTGAGCGGCGTTTCTGCCTACTATCCGGCAAGCTACCGCATTGATACCCTGAACCTTCCGGCAGATACCCGGCTGAAGGAGACCGAACGTCGGGTAGCGATTCGTCGGCATAACGGCTATCTGGTGGATTTCCCGATGGAGCAAGAGCGGGTTGCCAGCGTGATCCTCCACGACGCGCAGGGCTATGCGATCCCGGTGGGAAGCCAGGTCAAACGCGCGTCCCGCAGCAGCGCGGTTGTCGGCTATGACGGCCTCGCCTGGCTGGAAAACCTCAACGATGTGAATCCACTGGAGGTTATCACCCCGGACGGTAAACGCTGTACCGCAACGCTGACCGTGGGCGCAAACCCCGAGCATAAGTTGCAAACCTACGGTCCGCTGACCTGCCGGGAGGCGCCATGAAACGTTTGATGATAGCCATACTGCTGCTGTTCTCGGGCAGCGGCTGGGCGGCCTGCACCGTCAGTACGGTGAACGCCTCGTTTGGCAGCGTCACCTCGTTCGCCCTGAGCAGCACGGGGGAGGTGCAAACCACCGGCACGCTGGTGGTCTCCTGCGATACGGTCCTGAACCTCCTCACCAACGACTCGGTGACGCTGACCTACACCTCGGCATCGATAGCCGCCAACAGCCGCGCCACCATGAAACGCACCGATAACGCGGCTATCGCGGACGTTATCCCCACGCGCCTGTGCGGTGCCACTGGCTGTGGCGGGAACAGTGAAGTGCAAATCAGTAAATCCTATACCTGGAGCGGCAACACCCTGCTCGGGCTGCTGGGGTCCAGACGCTACAACATTCCCCTTTATTTCCGTACCGTGCCGGGGCAGAACGTCACGGCCGGGCCGTACCAGGTATTGCTAACGTTCAGCATCAACTACAACGTGTGCGCCGTTGGCGCGGTCGGGGCGTGCCTGACCCCGCAAACCGGCACGGCAACCACCTCTATCCTCCTTAATATGACCGTCACCAACGATTGCAGCACCATGACCACGCCGGACGTGAACTTCAACAGCGCGCCGCTGGTGCAAAATTTCCCCACCGTTTCGCAGTCGATCGCCGTCACCTGCACCAAAGGCAGCACCTACACCATAGGGATTAACAATGGCGCAAACGCCCTGAACAACGTTCGTCGTATGGTTAGCGGCAGTAATTTTATGAGTTACGACATCTATAAAGAGGCGACCAGCAACCGCTGGGGCGGCAGCGGCAGCGAGCGCTGGGCCAGCGCCAGCTCGTCCCAGGTCAGTACCGACGGGCTTTTACGCACCTACAACTACACCGCTAAAGTCCTGACCAGCCAGGCCACGCCGCCTGCCGGAACCTACAGCGACACGCTGATTGTTGACGTCGCGTTCTGATCCTCCGCGCTTTTCCCTTTCGCAAATGTAAAGTTCCCGTGGCCCGTGCCGATAACACCGTTAATCAATCGATGAGAAGGTGTTGTATGTTGAACCGTATCCGCGTTGTCACAATGCTAATGATGGTGCTGGTCATTTTCGCACTTCTTCAGCTTATTTCTGGCGGCCTCTTTTTCTCGTCTTTAAAACAGAACCAGGACAGCTTCGCGGCCTCGAACGATTTGCGGATGCAGCAAAGTGAACTGACCACGACATGGGATCTGATGTTGCAGACGCGTATCAACCTGAGCCGCTCGTCCGCCCGCATGATGATGGACCCGAACAACCAGCAGAGCAGCGCCAAAACGGAACTGCTGAAGAACGCGCGCGCCACGCTGGCAGACGCGGCGAAACACTATGACGCCTTCAAAAAAATCGCCCCTCAGCCCGCAATGGCGCAGGCGAGCGCGAATATAGATGAAAAATATCAGGCCTACTTTGCCGGCCTGACGGAGCTGGTGCAGTTCCTGGAGAAGGGCAATATGGATGCCTATTTCGCCCAGCCGACCCAGGGCATGCAGAACGCCCTCGGCGCGGCGCTCGGCGAGTACGCCAAAGCCAGCGGCGAGCTTTATCACTCGGCGTTTACGCAAAGCCAGAGCGACTACCGTTTTGCAAAATGGCAGATGGCGGTTCTCGCCCTCGCGCTGGTCATCGTGCTGATGGCCGTCTGGTACGGCATTCGCCATATCCTGCTGAACCCGCTGGGCCGCGTCATTGCGCATATCCGTGACATTGGCCGGGGCGATCTCACTAAAACGCTGACCGTTTCTGGCCGCAACGAGATCACCGAGCTGGCGACCAGCGTCGACCATATGCAGCGTTCGCTGATTGATACCGTCGCCAACGTGCGTGAGGGGGCGGATGCCATCTACACCGGCACGAGTGAAATCGCGATGGGTAACAACGATCTCTCGTCCCGTACCGAACAGCAGGCGTCTGCCCTAGAAGAGACGGCGGCCAGCATGGAGCAGCTCACCGCAACCGTGAAGCAGAACGCCGACAACGCCCGCCAGGCGTCTCAGCTTGCAGAAAGCGCGTCCGATACCGCCCAGCGCGGCGGTCGCGTGGTCGACGGCGTGGTGAAAACCATGCACGACATTGCCGACAGCTCGAAGAAAATCGCCGACATCATCAGCGTTATCGACGGCATCGCATTCCAGACCAACATTCTGGCGCTGAACGCGGCCGTTGAAGCGGCGCGAGCGGGCGAGCAGGGACGCGGATTTGCCGTGGTCGCCGGCGAAGTGCGCAACCTTGCCAGCCGCAGTGCCAACGCGGCGAAAGAGATCAAAGCCCTGATTGAAGACTCTGTTTCACGCGTGGATACCGGCTCGGTGCTGGTAGAAAGCGCGGGTGAAACCATGAATGACATCGTGAATGCCGTGACGCGCGTGACGGACATCATGGGTGAAATCGCCTCTGCATCGGACGAGCAGAGTCGTGGTATTGACCAGGTCGCCCTGGCGGTATCGGAAATGGATCGTGTGACGCAGCAAAACGCCGCCCTGGTGCAGGAGTCCGCTGCGGCGGCCGCTGCGCTGGAGGACCAGGCGAGCCGCCTGAAAATGGCCGTCTCGGCGTTCCGTCTTACTTCAAAAACAACAAATACGGTCAGCTCGCGGTCGGCGTACGGCGAAGCAGCCCCGGCGCCCGTGACAGCACGTACGCGCGCAGCGGTGACCGGACAAGATGAAAACTGGGAAACATTTTGACTGACAATTAAACCGCGGCTGCTTGCCGCTTGATGGGAGCGTGGATGTTAAATCGTATTCGTATCTCGACCACACTGTTTTTGATTCTGATCCTGTGTGGGGTTTTGCAGGTTGGCAGTAACGGGTTGTCTTTCTGGGCGTTTCGCGATGGCTATCAGAATTTGCAGGAAGTTGAGACGAGTAATCAGCAGCGCTCCGCACTGGCACAAACGCGTGCCGTGCTGTTGCAGGCAAGCACTGCGCTGAACAAAGCAGGGACCTTAACCGCGCTGAGCTATCCGCCGGACGATATTAAGACGCTGATGGTCGTGGCCCGCAGCAGCCTGAAGCAGGCCGACGCGCAGTTTAAGGCGTTTGCGGCGCAGGAGGCGGTGAGTGAGAAAGAGAAAGCGCTGAAGGTCGCCATGAAGAAGAACTTTGATGCGTGGTACGGCGATCTCGAGCATCAGGCGACGTGGCTGGAGAACAACCAGCTTTCTGACTTCCTGACCGCGCCGGTACAGGCATCTCAGGCGGCGTTCGACGGCAGCTTTAACGCGTGGCAGCAGAATATTAACCAGTTTGTGGCGCGTGCCGGCGCGGACAGCCGTACCAGCTACCGCATGTCAGGGATGATTTTTCTGACCGTGGTGATCCTGGCGGCCCTGCTGACCGGCGGCTCGCTGTGGTGGTCGCGCAAAACGATCGTGCAGCCGCTGGCCATCATCAGCAGCCACTTCGACAGTATCGCAAAAGGCGATCTGGCGCGTCCGGTTGCCGTGTATGGCAAGAATGAAATATCGGCGATTTTTGCCAGCCTGAAGGCGATGCAGGGATCGCTGCGGGAAACGGTAAGCAACGTTCGTCAGGGCAGTTACGCCATGCACACCGGGATCTCAGAGATTGCGGCGGGCAATAACGATCTGTCGTCCCGCACCGAACAGCAGGCGGCATCGCTGGCGCAGACGGCGGCCAGTATGGAGCAACTGACCGCGACGGTAAGCCAGAACGCCGATAACGCGCGTCAGGCGTCCGACTTGTCCAGACAGGCGGCGATGACGGCGAAACGTGGGGGTGACCAAGCCTCGCACGTCGCCAGCACGATGCAGGAGATTGCCGCCAGTTCGCAGAAAATTGGCGACATTATTAGCGTCATCGACGGTATCGCGTTCCAGACCAATATTCTGGCGCTGAACGCTGCGGTGGAAGCGGCGCGTGCCGGGGAGCAGGGACGCGGGTTTGCGGTGGTTGCCGGTGAAGTCCGTAACCTCGCCAGCCGCAGCGCCAACGCGGCGAAAGAGATCAAAGGGCTGATTGAAGAATCGGTCTCCCGCGTCCAGCAGGGATCCGCGCTGGTGGATACCGCCGCGCAGACCATGCACGAGATTGTCACCTCCGTGACGCGGGTGAACGACATTATGGGCGAGATTGCCTCGGCGTCGGATGAACAGCGTCGCGGCATTGAGCAGGTGGCGCAGGCCGTCACGCAGATGGATCAGGTTACGCAGCAGAACGCCTCGCTGGTGGAAGAGGCGGCGTCGGCTGCCGATCAGCTGGCGAACCAGGCGGATCACCTTACCGGGTTAGTCGCCGTATTTAATGTGAAAGAGCACGTTGAAGCAGTAACAGAAGTCGGACGGTCACAGGCCGTGCCCGTTGTATCCTGAATGTGATTAAGAAGGCGCTATGACATCACCCATGCCCTCAGGGCAAACGTCATTATTGTTGCAGATGACACAGCGCCTCGCGCTGTCCGACGCGCATTTTCGTCGGATATGTCAGTTAATCTACCAGCGTGCGGGGATCGTGCTTGCTGACCATAAGCGAGACATGGTCTACAACCGGCTGGTGCGGCGCCTGCGCACGCTGGGGCTGGACGATTTTGGCCGCTATCTGAGCATGCTCGAAGCGAACCAGAACAGCGCCGAATGGCAGGCATTTATCAACTCATTAACCACCAACCTGACCGCGTTTTTCCGCGAGGCGCATCACTTCCCGGTGCTGGCGGAACACGCCCGTCGCCGTAGCGGAGAGTATCGCGTCTGGAGCGCGGCGGCCTCCACCGGTGAGGAGCCGTACTCGCTGGCCATCACCCTGGCGGACACCCTGGGCATGGCGCCGGGCCGCTGGAAAGTGTACGCCAGCGACATCGACACCGAAGTGCTGGAAAAAGCCCGCAACGGCGTTTATCGCCAGGATGAGCTGAAAACGCTGTCGCCTCAGCAGCTACAGCGTTACTTCATGCGCGGAACTGGCCCGCATGAAGGACTGGTGCGCGTACGCCAGGAGCTGGCGAACTGCGTGGAATTTGCCCCCGTTAATTTACTGGACAAGCAGTACAACGTGCCGGGGCCATTCGACGCCATTTTTTGCCGTAACGTGATGATCTATTTTGATAAAACGACGCAACAGGACATTCTGCGTCGCTTTGTTCCGTTGCTCAAGTCTGACGGTTTACTGTTTGCCGGGCACTCGGAAAACTTTAGCAACCTCGTGCGTGAGTTTAGCCTGCGTGGGCAAACGGTATATGCGCTGAGTAAGGAAAAAGCATGAGTAAAATCAGGGTATTGTCTGTCGATGATTCGGCGCTGATGCGTCAGATCATGACCGAAATCATCAATAGCCACAGCGATATGGAGATGGTGGCGACAGCGCCCGATCCGCTGGTCGCGCGGGATTTAATCAAAAAATATAACCCCGACGTGCTGACGCTCGATGTCGAAATGCCGCGCATGGATGGCATCGATTTTCTGGAAAAATTAATGCGCCTGCGACCGATGCCAGTGGTGATGGTCTCCTCCCTGACCGGGAAAGGCTCGGAGATTACCCTGCGCGCGCTGGAGCTGGGGGCGGTGGATTTTGTCACCAAGCCGCAGCTCGGCATTCGCGAGGGGATGCTGGCATACAGCGAGATGATCGCCGAGAAGATCCGCACCGCATCCCGGGCGAAGCTCGCCGCGCACAAGCCGACGGCGGCCCCGGCAACGCTGAAGGCGGGGCCATTACTCAGCTCGGAAAAACTGCTGGTGATTGGCGCGTCAACCGGAGGAACAGAGGCAATTCGCCATGTACTCCAGCCATTGCCGCTCTCAAGCCCGGGTATCCTGATTACGCAACATATGCCGCCAGGCTTTACCCGCTCGTTCGCGGAGCGCCTGAATAAGCTGTGCCAGATTAGTGTGAAAGAGGCGGAAGACGGCGAGCGCGTGCTGCCGGGACACGCGTATATCGCTCCGGGTGACAAACACATGGAGCTGGCGCGAAGCGGGGCGAACTATCAAATCAAAATTCATGACGGGCCGCCGGTTAACCGGCACCGTCCGTCGGTGGATGTGCTGTTTCATTCGGTGGCGAAACATGCGGGGCGCAACGCCGTAGGGGTGATCCTGACGGGGATGGGCAACGACGGCGCCGCCGGAATGCTTGCGATGCACCAGGCTGGCGCCTGGACCATCGCGCAGAATGAAGCAAGTTGTGTGGTGTTCGGCATGCCGCGCGAGGCCATCAATATGGGTGGCGTGAGCGAAGTGGTCGATCTTAGCCAGGTAAGCCAGCAGATGCTGGCGAAAATCAGTGCCGGACAGGCAATACGTATTTGACTCAGGAGTATTATTTTATGGCGGATAAAGAGCTTAAGTTTTTGGTTGTGGATGACTTTTCCACCATGCGTCGCATTGTGCGCAACCTGCTGAAAGAGTTGGGATTCAACAATGTTGAAGAAGCAGAAGACGGTGTGGATGCGCTGAACAAACTTCAGGCTGGCGGGTTTGGCTTTGTGATTTCCGACTGGAACATGCCAAACATGGACGGTCTCGAACTGCTGAAAACCATCCGCGCGGATGCAGGCATGGCCTCTCTGCCGGTGCTGATGGTGACCGCAGAAGCGAAAAAAGAGAACATTATTGCTGCCGCACAGGCGGGCGCAAGCGGCTACGTGGTGAAGCCTTTCACCGCGGCGACTCTGGAAGAGAAGCTCGGCAAGATCTTCGAGAAACTCGGCATGTGAGGTGGTGGTGATGATGCAACCTGCTATGAAACCCGTTGAAGAACATTCGCCGAGCGACATTATTGCCCGCATTGGTAGCCTCACGCGCATGCTGCGCGACAGCCTGCGTGAACTGGGGCTGGACCAGGCGATCGCCGAAGCGGCGGAAGCCATCCCTGACGCCCGTGACCGTCTGGACTACGTGGTGCAGATGACCGCACAGGCAGCCGAGCGCGCGCTGAACAGTGTTGAAGCTTCGCAGCCGCACCAGGACGCGATGGAGAAGGGCGCAAAAGCCTTGACCCAACGCTGGGACGCGTGGTTTGAAAACCCAATCGAGCTGGCCGACGCGCGCGAGCTGGTCACCGATACCCGCCAGTTCCTGGGTGACGTGCCGGGACACACCAGCTTCACTAACGCCCAGCTGCTCGACATTATGATGGCGCAGGATTTCCAGGATCTTACCGGCCAGGTGATCAAGCGCATGATGGATGTGATTCAGGAGATTGAGCGTCAGCTGCTGATGGTGCTGCTGGAAAACATTCCGGAACCGGCCGCCCGTCCGAAACGCGAGAACGAAAGCCTGCTCAATGGGCCACAGCTCGACGCCAGCAAGGCGGGCGTGGTGGCCAGCCAGGATCAGGTGGACGATCTGCTGGACAGCCTCGGCTTCTGATAAATGCGTTTACCCTCAGGTTGTTTGAGCAGCCTGAGGGTGTTCTGGCTAGCGTAGATCCATTTTTACCGTCACGTTACCTTCGAAGCTGCCGGGGGCAGGAGAGGCATCCTTAAGGCTGACCGGCACAGCCTGAATTTTAATGACACCATTTCCCTGTTCGTCCATTGCTACGGGAAATTCATAAGTACCGTCCAGTGCAACGTTTTGGCTGTTTTCGTCATAGACGCGTACACCCAGGTCATCTCGCTCAAGCAGTTTTGCAATGTACGGCGTACGGCTGTCCGCCACGCCCTGGTCCGCTGACAGCGTAAGCTTAATTCGATCCGTGTTACCAACGGCGTTATCGTCACAGTGATAAGCTATATCGACGCCCTTAAGGGCGTAGCCCTGCGGCGGCTGCCCTTTTTGGGTGAACTGCTTGCTGACAATGCTACCAAATTCCACCTCAATGGTGCTGCCTGCGTTGATCGTACAGCTCAGTGGCGCTGAAAGGGTACCCCCAAACCAGATATCCGAGACCTGTTCTGCCTGAGTACCGTCGCAGGTAGTACCGGAGCCGATATAAAGGCAGGCATAGTTCTGAGCAATGAGCGTGGGTGGAATCACCTCTTCACCCAGAATAGGCTTTTTAACGTGGAGCATGACCGCCACAACATTCCAGCGAAATTTACGCTTTATTGCTGCGGCTCCTGAGGGTTGGGTATCGCTGCTGCAAACGCTGGCTTCGGACTCGGGTTTCGCCAGCGAATTTTCAAGGACACTCTGCATATTTCCCCGCGACGTGGGGTATTCATTTATTGGCACCGGGGTGAGATAAGTGCCGTCCGGGGAGTTAATTGCATCGGCGTAGCCGGTAATATCCGCATCAATCTTGTCGGTCAGATAGCCATAACCATTTACGCCTGGGCTGAGCGGGCTGCCCACCAGCGTTTTTTCATACACCATGCTGGAGGAAAATAAATTGTTTGGACAGGTGCAGTTAGCCTCCATCTCTACGCCGGCACCCACCAGATGATCGGGAATATCGTAGTCGCGATTGGCCACGTTTTCACTGGAATCAAATTCATGGTCGTACGACACATTGTAGGTTTGCGGTGCGCCGAAACAGTTCTGGAGTAGGGTTACGCCAGCAGCGCTGCTGGAAGGATAATAGGCCATAACCAGCACCGTTGTGAGTGAGGCTGTTGTCGTAAGTCTCTGTAGTTTATTCAACATGCGGGTGCTCCTGCTGACAAAGCACGCTAACTGAGCGAATGCCGTTAGGGCTTTCATTTTGACGATCTGTCTGCTGTGAAAGAGAGGTGCTGCACTGCTGATCGGGGCCGTTACCCCACTTTACCGTCAGCTGCGCGGTATCCCCGATGCCTGCCAGATAAACGGTGCCGGTATCATCCACGATCCCGCTGATGACGGGAGATGCACTGGTCGCGATGGCACCAAACGGAACGCGCTGCCCGTTCGGACGCGTCAGAGTGATTAACATTCGGTAGCCAACGTGAGCATCAAAATTGGCCACTACCGCAGCATTACGGGACGGAATAACCGTGGCCGAGGTATCGCTGCTGTCTACGTTTTCCGGCAGGCTGGAGGTATCGATTCGAATTCGGTTCTCCTGATACGGAGTCAGCGACGGGATGATGGCATTCCCTTGCCAGTCAGTCTGAATGCCACGCTGGTTCTGGAAACGAACACCCGCTGCGTTGTTGGCATTAATAATGGCAAACTGATTGCCCAACGGTTGAGCAAGGGTGACACCGTGCGGGTGTGCCACAATACCGCCGCTGATCCCATAATTAAGCTGTTGAGAATGATCGGAAGAGGCGTAGTACCCGGCATTCAGGTTGGCATATTGCGAACGGTAACTGCCATATATGCTGCTGGTGTCTTCTCCATCGTGGTTAGAATGGCTTTGCTGTAGCGAGTAGCTCAGACGCTGATCATCCAGCAGGGTGCCGTTGAAACCGAGGTTTTGCCGGGTGTATCCGTGTTTGGTGTTGCTAATGTTATAGCTGCTCCACGCACGCGGTAGCCATCTGGCGAGTGGAACGCTAAAGCCAAAAGACACCATCCGGTCTGACTCTTCGCCATTCGTTTTGCTGTAGGTATACGCCAGATGATAGCTAACGCCTGCGAGAACGGTATTAAACCCGACAGAGAGGCTGCGTTCTTTTTTCGAGGTTCCCCAGTAGTCCTGCTGATAGCCGTTAAGGTACAGACTCACGCCGGAAATAGTCTGGCTAATGCTGGCCTGAATACGGTTGCGTTTGTTATAGCGGAACAGCAGGTCATCTTCGTGCCCGTCAAGCTTTTGGTTGGCGTCTGCAAAACTGTAATAACCCCGGCTGGAATAGCGATAGCTGCCGAGGGTGAAATTCGTATTGGTACTGTCAATTTTACCGGTATACAGCAAACGCCAGGACTGGCCTTTGTGCTCGCTGTCGTCGTCGAGCCGGGTATCGGCTACGGTGACGTCTGCTGAAAGTGAGCCCAGCGGGCCTAACGCTATACCCGCCCCCGTATTGGCGGCGTTATAGTCTTTTGAAAGCGTTAAGCCGCCAAACCAGGTGAGAATATTGTTGAATCCGTAGATAAAACTTCCCTGCACGAAGTCGGGTTCATTTTGATCGCTGCCGCTATCGGCGCGATAACGTCCCGCCGTGAATTCATACTTCATGTGCCCCGGACGTTGCATAACGGCGATACTGGAGTAGGGTTGCGTAAAGTGATGCTCGGTACCGTCGGCTTCTTTTACCGTTACCTCCAGATCGCCGCTGTTTGTGGTGGAGTAAAGATCGTTGATCTCAAACGCGCCCGGCGCGACGTTCTGCTGATAGATGAGGTAGCCATTCTGGCGAACCGAGACTTCCGCGTTTGAGCTGGCTATCCCTCTAATGACAGGCGCATAACCGCGCTGGCTGTAAGGCAGCATCTCTTCGTCTGAGGCGAGGTTCACCCCACGATACTGGAGACTGTCAAACACCTCACCGCGGGTGTTACTTTCCCCAGCAGTAAACTGAGCCTTAAGCGCATCAACGTCATGTTGCAGATAGGTATTTATGTTTTCCCAGTGATTATCAGTATCTGATTTGCTCCACGTGGAGTAGTTTCGCACGCGCCATCCCTCAAGGTTTGCGCCGGTGCGCAAATTCAGGTACTGGCTGGACGTTTCATTATCGTCGCTGTCTTTGTTTTGCGACCCGGAAAAGGCATAGTCGCTGAACACGACAGGAACTCCGTCATCCCAGCGTGATGGGTCGATGTAATCCCGGCCGGTCCCGCCGATCGCTGCCTGAGGGATACTCAGCTTTAGGGTCATCGTCGAGAAATCAAGCGCGGCTGAGGCCATGGGAATGTAGTTTCCCAGGGGTTTTGGCAACGTTTCGCCAGCGGGAAGTTCCAATAGTTTCGGAAAACGATCGACATTAATGCCCCACATTCGCAGCATATCAGGCGTCATTTGTGGCGCTAATGCGCCGTCGGGCGTGCTCACATACGTGATATCAGCGTCATCAAGGCGACGATCGTTGACCATCACTCTTGAAGAGTAGGTTCCGGGTAGCTGAGCGTTGGATTTCGAAAATAGCGAAAGATCGATATCCTGCTGAATCAGCATGTCCCCTTCCAGCGAAGAGGGGGAGAAGCGGTATTCGCGGGCATGTCCGGAGCAGCTCGCCATAATCAAGAGGCCACCCAGGCAACGAAGAAGTGGATTCAGTCGAAAGATACCTTCGCATCGCAAGGAATTAGGTCCTGTCATCATTGTGAGTTTTTAATCCTGCGCCAGGGTAGAAATATGTTTTTCAGAGGCGTTGCCGTAATCGGTGATACAACGCCAGCTAACACTCGTACCTGATACGTTGGCGGGAAGCGTAATATCGACGCGTGATTTTGGCCCCACCATGTCCGCGTCTTTCAGCTTCTGCGATCCAAGTGAAAGTGAGTCGAAGATGCTATAAAACGCGCCGTCGTTAATGACGGTGAGTTGCTGACCATGACGAACGAAGCGCAGATTTTTACACGTTTCGGTGGATGTTCCCGCAAGCCCGGTGGGGCGCCAGAAGAGTTTCAGGCGAGTTTTATAGATTAGTCGGAGTACATTTTTATCTTCTTCATCCGCGGCAGTGGCAGGAACGGTACGCACATTCATATAGAAAAGCGTCTCTTTGTCGCCGGGCAGAGATTTGCCGTTCCACGCGATACGCAGACTTTGCTCTTTTTGCGGATCAAGGCGAAAAAGGGGAGGCGTCACAATAAACGGCCCGCGCGTTTTACCATCACCCGTGTCTGTCCATGACTGAATTAACCAGGGGAGCGCTTTATCATTATTCTGTAAGGGCAGGGCAACTTCCTTTTTTGCGGCATCGTAAATTATGCGTGTACGGCTGATTTGTACGCCTGTAGCGTGACAATACATGCTCGTAATAACGGGAAGGCATAATAAAAATTTTATAGATGTGCGCATGGTCAAACCTTTAATAAAGGAGGTTGATAAAATGACAATAGTCCGGAATAGGATCCGAACTATTTTCTGAGCATGACTCCTTAAACGTCATGAGGCGTAAATATCTATTTGCTGAATACCAGAGAGCCGAATATTAGCGATATAGAATATTTACGGTCATATCCGCATCGGCCGGCCCGGCTGTAACGTTAGCTGCAAAAGATTTATAGCGAGCGTTGAAATCAGCTTTAATAGTGTCGGAGGATTTTGTCGCCAGCTCGATATAAACCTGTTCTTCAGCACCATCCATGGTGATGAGTTGTTCATTCCGCCCAGCCGGGCTGACGGCAATACCAATACCTGCGGCCGCAGTATCGCCTGAGGTGGTGATTTTGCTGACATTAAGTAGCGTTGTAGTGCCCGTAAGATCCGTTGGGCCAACAAACGTGAGCTGCACAGCTGGCAGACCGTCGCTTCTTAACGGACAATTTGCAAGGGTAATAGAAAACGGCGTGAGAGAGGTTTCCTTGCCGACTTCGGTGAAGTAAGACGTTGGATAGGTGCCCAGCGGAATGGTGCTATCCGTACCGTTATCGCCCTGAATGGTGCAACTTGGTTCAATAATTTCACCCGTAAAGTGAATGGTACCGGCATTCATTTCGGCAGCAAAACTGCTCATCGAAAGGGTGGCAAGCGCCAGGCCTGCGATAATATTCTTTTTGAAGTCCATCTGCTAAATTTCCTGAGTTTAAAATGTATGTCGGGCTGTTCATCTGACGTTGTGATTCAAATGACGCCGCGCAGAAGTATAACGGGTAATTTTTCGCAGGTAAGCGTTGGTCAAGATGAATATTATAAAGAGTAAAACCCTTTTACTAATTTGTAAATTAATGGAAGCCGGTTATTCAATATTCATTGTTTATTGAATTTACATACAGTTATCATTTCTGCAAACAAATAAGTCTAAAAAAAAGCAAAAAGTGAAGATGTTTGAGAGAGAGTTAGCCAGTTAGACTTATTAATTTATTTTTACTTAAAATATTTTCAATTATTAATCATCTCATAAAATGATTGACTTCATGTCAGTGAGCAATCTTTAGCCCATTTTTTCATCCCCCTTACAGTCTGTTATCTCTCAAAGAGAATAAAAAGCCCCGCTAATGCGGTTTTATCAGCCCATTGGCGCATTGACATGATGGCATGATACCCCTGAATCATTGGGCTGCGAGACCGAAAGTGGCAGAAGAGAACGACGACAAAACGGAAGCCCCCACACCCCACCGACTTGAAAAAGCCCGTGAGGATGGGCAGATCCCCCGATCCAGAGAGCTGACGTCCCTGCTGATCCTGGTGGTCGGCGTGTGCATCATCTGGTGGGGCGGGGAGATGCTCGCCCGCAGACTGGCGGGTATGCTCTCTGCTGGCTTACGTTTCGATCACAGCATGGTCAATGACCCCAATCTGATCCTCATTCAAATCATCAATCTTGTGAAAAGCGCGATGATCGCCTTGCTGCCGCTGATCGTGGGCGTGGTCATCGTGGCGCTTGTATCGCCGGTCATGCTCGGTGGCCTGGTGTTCAGCGGTAAATCGCTGCAACCGAAATTCTCTAAGCTCAACCCGCTGCCCGGTATTGCAAAAATGTTTTCCGCGCAAACGGGCGCTGAGTTGCTCAAAGCCATTCTGAAATCGCTTCTTATGGGCGGGACAGCCGGGTTTTTCCTGTGGCACTACTGGCCCGAGATGATGCGCCTGATCAGCGAATCCCCCATGACGGCGATGAAAAACGCCCTGAATCTGGTCGGATTATGCTCGCTGCTGGTAGTGCTCAGCATTATTCCGATGGTGGCGTTCGACGTTATCTTCCAGATCTTTTCCCATATCAAGAAGCTGCGAATGTCGCGTCAGGACATCCGCGATGAATATAAACAGATGGAAGGCGACCCGCACGTCAAGGGCCGTATCCGCCAGATGCAGCGTGCTGCCGCGCGTCGTCGCATGATGGAAGATGTGCCGAAAGCCGATGTGATCGTCACTAACCCGACCCACTACTCCGTCGCGCTACAGTACGACGAAAACAAAATGAGCGCGCCGAAAGTGGTGGCGAAAGGGGCCGGGCTGATTGCGCTGCGCATTCGTGAAATCGCCACGGAAAACCGCGTGCCGATCCTTGAAGCACCGCCGCTGGCCCGTGCGCTGTACCGCCACGCGGAAATTGGACAACAGATCCCGGGCCAGCTCTATGCCGCTGTCGCAGAGGTGCTGGCCTGGGTGTGGCAACTGAAACGCTGGCGTTTAGCAGGCGGTCAACGACCTGTAAAACCTGAGAACCTTCCGGTGCCTGAAGCACTGGATTTTTTGAACGAGAAGGACACTGATGGCTAATCTGGTGGCAATGTTGCGCCTGCCCGGCAACCTGAAAACAACGCAATGGCAGATCCTTGCCGGACCGATTCTGATCCTGCTAATTTTGTCGATGATGGTGCTGCCGTTACCGGCATTTATACTCGACCTGCTTTTCACCTTCAACATTGCGTTGTCCATCATGGTGCTGCTGGTGGCGATGTTTACCCAGCGCACGCTGGAGTTCGCCGCGTTTCCAACGATCCTGCTGTTCACTACGCTGCTGCGCCTTGCGCTGAACGTTGCCTCCACGCGTATCATCCTGATGGAAGGGCACACCGGCGCGGCGGCGGCGGGCAAGGTGGTAGAAGCCTTCGGTCACTTCCTGGTGGGCGGCAACTTTGCCATCGGTATCGTGGTGTTCGTCATTCTGGTGATTATCAACTTTATGGTTATCACTAAGGGTGCAGGGCGTATCGCAGAAGTGGGCGCGCGCTTCGTGCTCGACGGGATGCCGGGCAAGCAGATGGCCATCGACGCAGACCTTAATGCCGGGCTGATCGCGGAAGATGAAGCGAAAAAACGCCGTGCCGAAGTGACCCAGGAGGCCGATTTCTACGGCTCGATGGACGGTGCGAGTAAGTTTGTGCGCGGTGATGCCATCGCGGGCATTCTGATCATGGTGATTAACGTCGTCGGCGGCCTGCTCGTCGGCGTGCTGCAACACGGAATGGACATGGGCCACGCGGCGGAAAGCTATACGCTGCTGACCATCGGCGACGGTCTGGTCGCGCAGATCCCGGCGCTGGTGATCTCCACCGCGGCGGGTGTGATCGTGACTCGCGTCAGCACCGACCAGGACGTTGGCGAGCAGATGGTGGGACAGCTGTTCAGCAACCCGCGCGTTATGCTGCTCTCCGCGGCGGTGCTGGGCCTGCTCGGGCTGGTGCCGGGCATGCCAAACCTGGTGTTCCTGCTGTTTACCGCTGGACTGCTGGGGCTTGCCTGGTGGATGCGTGGCCGTGAAACCCAGCCAGCGGCAGAGCCGGCCCCGGTCAAAATGCCTGAGAACACCCAGGCGGTGGAAGCGACCTGGAACGACGTTCAGCTTGAGGATTCGCTGGGGATGGAAGTGGGGTACCGCCTGATCCCAATGGTGGATTTCCAGCAGGATGGTGAACTGCTGGGCCGTATCCGCAGCATTCGTAAAAAATTCGCCCAGGACATGGGCTTCCTGCCGCCGGTGGTTCATATCCGTGACAACATGGATCTGCCGCCCGCGCGCTACCGCATCCTGATGAAAGGGGTGGAAATCGGCAGCGGCGACGCGTACCCCGGCCGCTGGCTGGCGATTAACCCCGGCACCGCCGCAGGCACGCTGCCGGGCGAGCAGACGACCGATCCGGCCTTTGGTCTGGCCGCTATCTGGATCGAAAGCGCGCTGAAAGAGCAGGCGCAGATTCAGGGTTACACGGTCGTTGAGGCCAGTACCGTGGTGGCGACGCACCTTAACCACTTGATTGGTCAGTTCTCTGCGGAGCTGTTCGGACGTCAGGAGGCGCAGCAGCTGCTCGACCGCGTAACGCAGGAGATGCCGAAGCTGACCGAAGATTTAGTCCCGGGCGTGCTGACCTTAACCACGCTGCATAAAGTGCTGCAAAACCTGCTCGACGAGAAGGTGCCTATCCGCGATATGCGTACCATCCTCGAAACGCTGGCCGAGCATGCGCCGCTGCAAAGCGATCCGCACGAGCTGACGGCGGTAGTGCGTGTAGCGCTCGGACGCGCCATTACCCAGCAGTGGTTCCCGGGAACCGGCGAAGTGCAGGTAATTGGCCTCGACACGCCGCTTGAACGTCTGCTGCTTCAGGCCCTACAGGGCGGTGGCGGGCTGGAGCCAGGCCTGGCGGATAGATTACTGGCGCAAACTCAGGAGGCGCTGGCGCGTCAGGAGATGCTGGGCGCGCCGCCGGTGCTGCTGGTGAATCATGCGCTGCGTCCGCTGCTGTCGCGCTTCCTGCGCCGGAGCCTGAACCAGCTGGTGGTACTGTCGAACATGGAGCTGTCCGATAACCGCAATATCCGCATGACGGCGACCATCGGAGGAAAATAATGCGTAAGTGGCTGTGGATCTTACTTTTTCCGCTGGCGGCGCAGGCCGCAGGCGAGGGGGCATGGCAGGCCAGCAGTATCGGCTTAACGCTCAACCATCGGGGGGAGGCGATCTCCTCCCGTCCGCTGTCGGCCTCTGAGCCCGTTTCCGGGCAGATGACGCTGGTGGTCTGGAATTACACATTGACGGGGCCTACGCCGGCCGGATTACGGGTGCGGCTGTGCTCGCTGACCCGCTGCGCGGAAATCGAGGGGCAAAATGGCACAACCCAGGCCTTAAACGGGGTGTCTGCTCAGGAACCTTTACGCTTTATCTGGGAAGTGCCGGGCGGTGGCCGCCTGATCCCGGCGCTTAAAATTCAGCGCAACGAGGTGCTCGTCAACTACCGCTAACTGCCCGCCTTTTCGCCAGTCTTCAGGCATTTCTGAAGGCTGGCTCGCAAAATTGACCTTCCCTTTTGATGCAAAAGAAACGCTGTTTTATAAATCAGTGACACGCGTAACGACACTCTTTGCATTTTTGCCATTTGCCACCCGGTGATGGCAGAAACAGAAAGGTTTCACCAGGTCGATACTTTTACTGTAGCCGTGTAAAAACTCCCGGACGAGGTTTGCTTACAGGGAGTCTCCCAAAACTGATTAGGGTTGACGGCAATGAAAACACGAAAAATTGGACTCGCAAATTATCTTGCTTACGGGTCAGGGGACTTCCTCGGGGCGGGGACTACCGCCCTGACGGCCGCCTGGCTTTTGTATTTTTATACCACCTTCTGTGGACTCACACCGATTGAAGCAACCTTTATCTTTGCCGCCGCAAGGGTGCTGGATGCGGTTGTTAGCCCGTTAATGGGCTTCTTAACCGATAACTTTGGTACCACCTGGCTGGGTAAGCGTTTTGGCCGTCGTAAGTTCTTTATTCTGCTCGGTATTCCTTGCGTCTTCAGCTACTCGCTGATGTGGGTAGGGGACATGAGCTTCTGGTACTACCTGCTGACTTATCTGATCTTCGATATCGTCTACACCATGATCCTGGTGCCGTACGAAACGCTGGTGCCGGAGATGACGGACGATTTCAAACAGAAAACCAAATTCTCCGGGGCGCGTATCTCCATGGCGCAGATGTCTGCCATTCTCGCCTCCTTCCTGCCGGGGATCCTGCTCACGCAATTTGGCAAAGACAACGCGATCTCTTTCTTCTATGCCAGCCTGGTCTTCTCCGTACTGTGCGCCCTGATGCTCACTTTTGTCTGGTTCTTTACCTGGGAACGTCCGCGTGAAGAGTGGTCTGAAGCGGCCCTGCGCGCCGAAGAAGAGAAGAAAAAGCTGACCCTGGGCCAGAGCCTGAACCGTCTTTTTGTCGAATTAAGTTCAACGCTGCGTATTAAGATTTTCCGCCAGCACCTGGGCATGTACCTCGGCGGCTATATTGCTCAGGACGTGTTCAACGCCGTCTTCACCTATTACGTGGTGTTTGTGCTAATGCAGGAAGCGTCGATGGCGTCCAACCTGCTGGGCACGATGGCCATCTTCCAGTTCCTCGCCGTGATCGGGATGATCCCGCTGTGCATTCGCTTCGGACCTGCACCGTCTTACCGCATGGTGGTCGTGCTGTTTGGCCTGGCTTCGCTCTCTTACGCGGTGCTTTACTACGCGGGCCTGAGCGACGTATACGCTCTGCTGTTGCTGATCTCTGCAATTGCCGGTCTTGGCCGCGGCGGTATCAACTATGTACCGTGGAATACCTACACCTACATTGCTGACGTGGACGAAGTGATCACCGGTCAGCGTCGCGAAGGGATCTTCGCGGGCATCATGACGTTGACCCGTAAAGCGTCTCAGGCCGGCGCGGTGATGCTGGTGGGTATCGTGATGCAGATGTCCGGCTTTGTCAGCGGTCAGAAAGTACAGCCTGCGGAAGTGAGCCATACCATTCTGATGATCCTGAGCGTGGGCACCATTCTGGTGCTGTTCTGCGGCTTCCTGGTCTCCCTGCGCTTCAGGCTCAATTTACAAACCCACAGCACCCTGCGCGAAGAGACCGCGAAAATGCGCGAGTCCGGCCATGCGATGCCGGAGGCGGCGACCCCGCAAGCGCGCGCCACCGTGGAGATGCTGGCCGGTATGCCGTATGAATCCCTGTGGGGCAACAACAATATCGGTTATCTGAATCGCAATAAGCCGGCGGCCCCTTCGCTGAAGGATCGTGCGGTACTGAATTCGACATACAACAGAGGTTAAGATGATGAAAGTTTGGCCTGTCAAACATAGCCCGCTACTGCGTCAGCCTGAGCGCTTTATCGCCAGGGATGAGCTGAAATCGCTCATTCAGAAGGTGACGCATAACCTGGTCAATATCCACGACAAAACGGGTGAGTTTTTGCTGCGGCTGGACGACGGGCGCGTGATCGACACCAAAGGCTGGGCCGGATGGGAGTGGACGCACGGCGTCGGTTTGTACGGTATCTGGCAGTATTACTGCCAGACCGGTGATGAAGGCATGCGCGAGATTATCGACAGCTGGTTTGCTGACCGTTTCGCAGAAGGCGCAACCACCAAAAACGTGAACACCATGTCGCCGTTCCTGACGCTGGCGTACCGCTACGAAGAGACCAAAAACCCGGCCTGGCTACCGTGGCTGGAAAGCTGGGCAGAGTGGGCGATGAATGAGATGCCGCGCACCGAACATGGGGGTATGCAGCACATCACGCTGGCAGAAGAGAACCATCAGCAGATGTGGGACGACACGCTGATGATGACGGTACTGCCGCTGGCGAAAATCGGCAGGCTGCTGAACAAGCCGGAGTACGTAGAGGAGGCGATCTATCAGTTCCTGCTCCACGTGCAGAACCTGATGGACCGGGAGACGGGGCTGTGGTTCCACGGCTGGAATTACGAAGGTAATCACAACTTTGCCCGGGCCCGCTGGGCGCGCGGCAACAGCTGGCTGACTATCGTGATCCCGGACTTCCTTGAGCTGGTGGATCTGCCGGAAAACAACGCCGTTCGTCGCTATCTGGTGCAGGTGCTGAATGCGCAGATCGCCGCGCTGGCAAAATGTCAGGACGAGAGCGGGTTGTGGCATACGCTGCTTGACGATCCTGATTCTTATCTGGAGGCGTCGGCCACGGCAGGGTTTGCCTACGGTATCCTGAAGGCCGTGCGCAAGCGTTATGTCGGCGCAGAGTACGCTGAGGTGGCGGAGAAAGCGATTCGCGGTATTGTGCAAAATATCTCGCCGGAAGGGGAGCTGCTGCAAACCTCGTTCGGGACGGGAATGGGAAGCGATCTCGATTTTTATCGTCAAATACCGCTGACGTCGATGCCGTATGGCCAGGCAATGGCGATTCTGTGCCTGACGGAGTATTTGCGCAAATATTTCTGATAATAAAAAACCCGGCGACCGCCGGGTTTCTTTTTTACATACGTTCTACGGTTTCGATACCCAGGGTCTCCAGACCCAGCTTCAGGGTTTTCGCCGTCAACTGCGCCAGCTTCAGGCGGCTGTTACGCACCGCTTCGCTCTCGGCAGAGAGGATAGGGCAGTGTTCGTAGAAGCCAGAGAACAGACCGGCCAGATCGTACAGGTAAGCACACATAACGTGCGGCGTACCGTCACGGGCGACCACGGAGAGCGTCTCTTCGAACTGAAGCAGGCGCGTGGCCAGCTGTGCTTCCCGGTCTTCGGTAATGGTCACCGGGGCGTTCGCCAGCACGCTTTCGTCGATATTCGCTTTACGGAAGACGGAGAGCACGCGGGTGTAGGCATACTGCATGTAAGGCGCCGTGTTGCCTTCAAATGCCAGCATGTTGTCCCAGTCGAAGATATAGTCGGTGGTACGGTTCTTGGAGAGATCCGCGTATTTCACCGCACCGATACCCACGGCGTTAGCCAGTTTTTCCAGCTCGTCAGCAGGCATATCCGGATTCTTCTCGGCCACCAGGCGACGCGCGCGTTCCAGTGCTTCATCCAGCAGATCGGAAAGCTTCACGGTGCCGCCCGCACGGGTTTTGAACGGCTTACCGTCTTTACCCAGCATCATGCCGAACATGTGGTGTTCCAGCGGCACGCAATCCGGTACGTAGCCCGCTTTACGCACGATCGTCCACGCCTGCATCAGGTGCTGGTGCTGACGGGAGTCGATGTAATACAGCACGCGGTCCGCATGCAGGGTTTCATAGCGGTATTTCGCACAGGCGATATCGGTGGTGGTGTACAGATAGCCGCCATCCTTTTTCTGGATGATGACGCCCATCGGTTCGCCTTCCTTGTTTTTGTACTCATCAAGGAATACCACCGTTGCGCCTTCGCTTTCCACCGCCAGATGTTTGGCTTTCAGGTCCGCCACAATGCCTGGCAGCATCGGGTTATACAGGCTTTCACCCATCACGTCGTCGCGGGTCAGGGTCACGTTCAGACGGTTATAGGTGAGCTGGTTCTGGGACATAGTGATGTCCACCAGCTTGCGCCACATCTCGAGGAAGTACGGGTCGCCCCCCTGGAGTTTCACCACGTAGCTGCGCGCGCGCTCGGCGAAGGCTTCGTCTTCGTCATAGTGTTTTTTGGCTTCACGGTAGAACCCTTCCAGGTCCGCCAGCGCCATTTCGCCCGCATTTTCCTGCTGCTGTTTTTCCAGATACGCGATCAGCATGCCGAACTGAGTGCCCCAGTCGCCTACGTGGTTAGCGCGGATCACCCTGTGCCCCAGGAATTCCAGGGTACGTACGGCGGCATCACCAATGATGGTGGAGCGCAGGTGGCCGACGTGCATCTCTTTCGCCACGTTTGGCGCAGAGTAGTCAACCACCACGGTCTGCGGCTCTGGCTGAGTCACGCCCAGACGGTCAGACTTCAGCGCCGCGTCAACGTGGCTTGCCAGGAACGCTGGCTCAAGGAAAATGTTGATAAAGCCCGGACCGGCGATTTCGGTTTTGCTGGCGATGCCGGTGAGATCCAGATGCGTCAGTACCTGCTCAGCGAGCTGTCGCGGCGGCATGCCCAGTTTTTTAGCCACTGCCATCACGCCATTAGCCTGATAGTCGCCAAACTGTACTTTTGCTGACTGACGAACCTGTGGTTCGCAATCCGCAGGCGCGCCTGCGGCAATCAGTGCCTGACTGACTTTTTCTGAGAGAAGAGCCTGAATATTCACCTGGATACCTTACATTTTTGATGCGGGTAAAAACGCCCGCGCCAGTTTAAGAATTTAGGGCCGGAGTATACTGCAAATGCCTTCGGGCGTCAGCCCTGCCGGGGCCGAAGATTGTTCAGAATCCAGGCGAAGACGGTATGCATAAACATGCAGTCGAAAAAACCGTGATTCTGCGGTTGGTCGAATGGGGGCAACAGAGTAAATTAGCGGCTTTGCGACACGAGACGAGACTGACCTATGGCGAACTGGCACACCCTTGACGAACTGCATGATATTTCCGCAGATTTACCGCGCTTCACCCAGGCGTTCACAGAACTTGCCACCCGTCTCGGGCTGGATATCGCGCCGCTTGACGCCGATCACATTGCTTTGCGCTGCCACCAGAACGCCACCGCCGAACGCTGGCGGCGTGGCTTTGAGCAGTGCGGTGAACTGCTCTCAGAGAATATCATTAACGGCCGCCCGATTTGCCTGTTCAAACTTCACGAGCCGGTAAGCGTCGCCCACTGGCAATTCACCGTTGTTGAACTGCCCTGGCCGGGAGAAAAACGCTATCCGCACGAAGGCTGGGAGCATATCGAAATTGTTCTGCCGGGGGAGCCAGAGACGCTGAACGCGCGTGCGCTGGCGCTGCTCTCTGACGAGGGCTTAAGCCAGCCGGGTATTTTTGTGAAAAGCAGCTCACCAAAAGGGGAGCGCGAACGTTTACCAAACCCTACGCTTGCCGTTACGGACGGGAAAGTGACGGTGAAATTCCATCCCTGGACTATCGAGCAGATCGTCGCCAGCGAAGCGTGAGCGTTGATCCAGACAGGAATCGGGCAACGTGCCACGATGGTGCGTTGAGCGACATTTAAGGAGAGAGATATGGCGCTGCTGGAAATTTGTTGTTACAGCGTGGAGTGTGCCGTTACTGCGCAACGGCAGGGGGCCGATCGCATCGAGCTTTGCGCGGCACCGAAAGAGGGTGGATTAACCCCGTCCTCTGGCGTGCTGAAATCAGCGCGTGAGGCCATCACCATTCCGGTGCACCCGATTATTCGCCCGCGCGGGGGTGATTTTTGTTATACGGCGGGTGAGTTTAGCGCCATGCTTGAGGATATTGCCCTCGTCCGTGATTCAGGTTTCCCGGGGCTGGTAACCGGCGTGCTGGATGAAGACGGCAACGTCGATCTTCCGCGCATGCGCCAGGTTATGCGCGTTGCCCAGGGAATGGCGGTCACTTTTCATCGTGCGTTCGATATGTGTAAAGATCCGATGCAAGCCTTTGATACGTTGGCAGAACTGGGCGTGGCACGCGTTCTGACGTCAGGCCAGCAGTCCTCGGCTGAAAAAGGACTGAAATTAATTACGGAACTAAAAGCACATTCCGGTGTTCCAATAATCATGGCGGGCGCGGGAGTACGCGCCAGCAATCTGGAACTGTTTTTAAACGCAGGGGTGGAAGAGCTGCACAGCTCGGCGGGTAAATGGATATCTTCGCCCATGCGTTATCGCAATACAGGGTTGTCAATGTCGACGGATGCTGAAGCGGATGAGTACTCGCGCTACGGTGTGGATGGAGAGTCGGTTGCGGTAATGAAATCGCTGATTGAACGTCATCACGTGTAGCAACGTACCGATTTTTACCGCGCATCATGTCGCCCAATATGATGCTTGCTTGTACCAGGCCCCTGCAATTTCAACAGGGGCCTTTTTTTGTCCTGTGCCCGGTGGCGCTGCGCTGACCGGGCCTACAAAAGTGAGAGCAGGCCGGGTAAGGCGTAGCCGCCACCCGGCTAAAAGATTACGGCTTGGTCGCAATCAGCACCGCACGCATCGGGGCCGGATAACCTTCGATGGTTTTACTGTGATCGTCCGGGTCGAGGAACTGCTCCAGCGATTCGGTGATCATCCAGTCGGTGCGGCGCTGCTCCTCAATCGACGTCACGCACACATCGGCGATGCGCACATCGATAAAGCCACATTTCTCCAGCCAGTTCTTCAGCGCCAGCGCGGAAGGGATGAAGTAAACGTTGCGCATCTGCGCGTAGCGGTCGCCCGGCACCAGAACCGCATGCTCATCGCCTTCGATAACCAGCGTTTCCAGCACCAGCTCGCCGCCGCTGACCAGCTGATCTTTCAGCTGCCACAGATGCTCCAGCGGGGAACGACGATGGTACAGCACGCCCATGGAGAATACGGTGTCAAAGGCTTTCAGGGCCGGAAGTTGCTCGATGCCCAGCGGCAGCAGGTGCGCGCGCTGGTCGTTGCCGAGCAGCTTTCGCACGGCTTCAAACTGGCACAGGAACAGCTGCATCGGATCGATACCCACCGCCAGATGCGCCCCCGCGCCGATCATGCGCCACATGTGATAGCCGCTGCCGCAGCCCACGTCCAGAATGGTGCGCCCGCTCAGGTCGGACAGGTGAGGCAGAACGCGATCCCACTTCCAGTCGGAACGCCACTCGGTGTTGATGTTCACGCCGTACAGCGAGAATGGCCCTTTGCGCCACGGCATCAGGTTACGCATCAGCGTTTCGATACGGTTAATCTGCCCGGCCGGGAGCGGCGCTTCGCTTTCTGCCGTCACGCTGTGCAGTAAATCCAGACGATGAGGCGTCAGTTCAGGCAGAAACTCCACGGCGTTTGACCACTGCTTCAGCAGGCCATGCTGCTGATCGCGCTGCCAGGTGGCAATTTGCGCAGGCAGGGTCTCCAGCCAGTGGGAGAGGTGGTTTTTGGCAATCAGCTGATAGAAATTACCGAACTCGATCATGTTGCGTCTCCGGCCTTCAGCGCTACCAGAGAGCCAAAGTTAAAGCACTGGAACCACAGTTCGCTGTGTTCGAATCCGGCTTTGTGCAGGCGCGCTTTGTGAGTTTCCACGGAGTCCGTCAGCATCACGTTCTCCAGCATGCTGCGCTTCTGGCTGATCTCCAGCTCGCTGTAACCGTTAGCACGCTTGAAATCGTGGTGCATGTTAAACAGCAGCTCGCCCACGCTGGCGTCTTCAAAACTGAATTTCTCGGAAAGCACCAGCGCGCCGCCAGGGTTGAGGCCTTGATAAATTTTATCCAGCAGCAGCTGACGATCGTCCGGCACCAGGAACTGCAAGGTAAAATTCAGTACCACCATCGAGGCGTTCTGAATGTCGATATCGCGGATATCGCCTTCTACTACCTCCACTGGCGTAGGGGCTTTATACGCGTCAATGTGTCGACGGCAGCGTTCAACCATAGCCGGAGAGTTATCGACGGCTACGATCTTGCAGCCTTCCTGATGAACGTTACGGCGGATGGACAACGTTGCCGCACCCAGCGAGCAGCCCAGGTCATAAACCTGCGTGCCGGGTTGAACGAAGCGTTCAGCCAGCATGCCGATCATGGAAATAATATTGGAATAACCGGGAACAGAGCGCTGGATCATATCCGGGAAGACTTCGGCTACCCGTTCATCAAAGGTCCAGTCGCCCAGGCTGGCGATAGGCGCGGAAAAAAGCGTGTCGCGATCTGACATAACGTAAAAATCCGGGAAAAATAAAGGGGCATATTGTGCGCTAACGGAAGGAGAAAACCAACTCCCACGGCATATACCAAAGGTTAGCCAGCACCATCAGCAAAAGCGAGCACCAGGTCGCGCTCATGCCGGAACGACGCCAGCGTATAAGGCGTTGGTGAAAACCGTAATAATGCATTAAGCGTCCGGCAATCAGCAGCAGCCCGCAGACGTGCACCATCCAGGTTTCTGCGCCATCCATTTCCATTAACAGCAGTAAAATTAACGCGACGGGGATGTACTCGACCGCGTTGCCGTGGATGCGGATTGCGCTTTGCAGCTCAGAAAAGCCCCCGTCACCGTAGGAGACGCGGTACTGCATTCTCAGGCGCACAACATCAAATGAAAATTTAATCAGCAGTAATGCACCTAACACCGCATACAGCGCGCTGACCATACTAACTCCCTGTTTTTGGCAGATGGCACGTCTCTATGATAGGGGGTGATGTCAGAAAAGAGAAGATTGTTGTGGGATGGAGGGGGCGGGGCCAACCGACGGAACCGCATGCTGCAAGGCCTGCCAGAGAGCATCGACCAGTTCAGGCGCCTGGGCAATATCCGGCGTATGTAAAAACAGGTACGGAGTGGTGGTCTGCTCCCATTTCGCGAGCGTTTGCAGCCAGACGGCGAACATCGCCTGGTTTTGCTGCATGTTATCGCTGCCGATAAACCGCACCATCGGGTTTTTGGCCGTCACGATCGCGTGGACGGGCACTTTCGGTTTTTTGCGCTGGGCATCAACAATGGCTTCGCTGTGCGGGATTGCGCTGTGCACGGGCCGGCTGTCGAGGATCGCCCGGTTGACAGAGCGATCTAACAGACCGCGATTCAACGCTTTTTCAGCCTCGCCTTTGGCAAAGAATTCCGGATGCCTCACTTCCACGCCGTAGGTAAAGTCATGCGGCAACGCATCGAGAAACTGCCAGAGAGCAGGCAGGTCGCGCGGGCCAAACGTGGCGGGAAGCTGGAGCCAGTACTGTCCAATCCGGTTGGCCAGAGGCGACATCCGGGTGAAAAACTCGTGGGTTAAATCATCGCAGTTGCGCAGCGCGGCGTTGTGGGAGATGGTTGCCGGGAATTTAAAGCAAAAGCGAAAGTCGTCGGTGGTTTGCTCGCGCCAGCGTTCGACGATCTCCGCGCGGGGCAGGGCGTACAGCGTGGTATTGCCCTCCACGCAGTTAAAGTGTCGGGCATACTCTTCAAGGCTGGTAATACCCAGGCGCACCCATTTCGGGTGCGACCACTGGGGCAGGCCCACGTACATCATAGCGCGCTCAGGATCTCATCCGTGCTGCGCACGCGACCGATACGCGGGAAGATGTGGGTCATGCTGCCCTGATGCTGGTCCGCAGAGGCTGCGCTGCACGCGTCTTCCGCGATGACCAGGTTAAAGCCCAGCTCCCAGGCGTTACGGGCGGTGGATTCCACACCGATGTTGGTGGAGATCCCGCACAGAATGATCGTGTCGATTCCGCGACGGCGCAGCTGAAGCTCCAGATCGGTGCCGTAGAAGGCGCCCCACTGGCGTTTGGTGACTTCAATATCGCTGTCGCGTTTACCGAGCGAGATCGGATACGTCCACCAGTTGTCCGGCAGCGCCTGCGCCGGGACCTGAGCATCAACCGGCTGTTTCAACGCTTCGGCAAAATCAGCGGACCAGCCGACGCGCACCATGACCACCGGCGCACCGCTGGCGCGGCATTTTTCCGCCAGACGCGCAGCGCGGCTTACGACATCGTCAGCGGTGTGCGGACCCCCGGCAAAAGGCAGGATCCCTTCCTGTAAATCAATGACCACAAGGGCGGTTTTGGTGGCATCAAGCGTCAACATTGTTACTCCAGTCAAATCAGTTGCTTTTCTACACCTTACGACGGTATGGCCTGTTATCGGTCGGATAATTTTGTTAATTTTTGTGAGAATAGGCAATAAGAGCACAGCAAACGCGCGTCAGGCCGTGCTTCGCTCTTATCGTCCGGCAGAATTTCCAGTATAATAGCCGCCTTTTTTCATCCAGTTGTGACATACAGAAAGCTGCGACATCGTAGCCTGCAAGACAGGCAACAATCAGCCTGCGGCTAATTAAGGGATATCTCATGCGTACAGAATATTGCGGGCAGCTGCGTCAGTCCCACGTCGGGCAGCAGGTTACCCTGTGTGGTTGGGTCAATCGTCGTCGCGATCTTGGTAGCCTTATCTTTATTGATATGCGTGACCGCGAAGGTATCGTTCAGGTGTTCTTCGATCCGGATCGCGCTGATGCGTTGAAGCTGGCTTCTGAGCTGCGTAATGAGTTCTGCATTCAGGTGACGGGCACCGTGCGTGCGCGTGACGAAAAAAACATCAACGCCGAGATGGCGACCGGCGCTATCGAAGTGCTGGCGTCCGATCTGGTGATTATCAACCGCGCGGAAGCGCTGCCGCTGGACTCCAACCACGTCAACACCGAAGAAGCGCGTCTGAAATACCGCTACCTGGATCTGCGTCGTCCGGAGATGGCTCAGCGCCTGAAAACCCGTGCGAAAATCACCAGCCTGGTGCGTCGCTTTATGGACGATCACGGTTTCCTCGATATTGAAACCCCGATGCTGACCAAAGCCACGCCGGAAGGCGCGCGCGATTACCTGGTGCCATCCCGCGTCCATAAAGGCAAATTCTATGCGCTGCCGCAGTCTCCGCAGCTGTTCAAACAGCTGCTGATGATGTCCGGCTTCGACCGCTACTACCAGATTGTAAAATGCTTCCGCGACGAAGACCTGCGCGCTGACCGTCAGCCAGAATTTACCCAGATCGATGTGGAAACCTCCTTCATGACCGCCGAGCAGGTGCGTGAAGTGATGGAAGCGCTGGTGCGTAGCCTGTGGAACGACATCAAGGGCGTTGAGCTGGGCGATTTCCCGATCATGACCTTCGCGGAAGCCGAGCGTCGCTACGGTTCCGACAAACCAGACCTGCGTAACCCGATGGAGCTGGTGGACGTGGCTGACCTGGTTAAAGACGTGGAGTTCGCGGTCTTTGCTGGCCCGGCTAACGATCCGAAAGGCCGCGTGGCTGCCCTGCGCGTACCGGGCGGCGCGTCCTTAAGCCGTAAGCAGATTGACGACTACGGCAACTTCATCAAGATCTACGGCGCGAAAGGTCTGGCCTATATTAAAGTGACCGAGCGCGCGAAAGGTCTGGAAGGCATCACCAGCCCGGTGGCGAAATTCCTGAACGCGGACATCGTGGAAGCGATCCTTGAGCGCACCGGTGCCCAGGACGGCGACATGATCTTCTTCGGCGCAGACAACAAGAAAGTTGTTGCTGACGCAATGGGCGCGCTGCGTCTGAAGCTCGGTAAAGACCTGAACCTGACCGACGAAAGCAAATGGGCGCCGCTGTGGGTTATCGACTTCCCGATGTTTGAAGACGACGGTGAAGGCGGCCTGACCGCGATGCACCACCCGTTCACCTCGCCAAAAGACATGACGGCGGCGGAGCTGAAGGCAGCACCGGAAGATGCGGTAGCGAATGCCTACGATATGGTTATCAACGGCTATGAAGTGGGCGGCGGCTCCGTGCGTATTCACAGCGGTGAAATGCAGCAGACCGTGTTCGGCATTCTGGGCATTAACGAGCAGGAGCAGCGCGAGAAGTTTGGCTTCCTGCTGGACGCCCTGAAGTACGGTACGCCTCCGCACGCGGGTCTGGCCTTCGGTCTTGACCGTCTGACCATGCTGCTGACCGGCACCGACAACATCCGTGATGTTATCGCCTTCCCGAAAACCACCGCAGCGGCGTGTCTGATGACCGAAGCGCCAAGCTTTGCCAACCCGGCCGCGCTGGCCGAGCTGGGCATTGAGGTGGTGAAGAAGGAAGAGAAAAACTGATATGGCATACAAGCTTCCCGTTTCTGTCTTAGTTGTCATTTATGCCCTGGACACGAAGCGGGTGCTGATGTTGCAGCGGCGCGACGATCCTGATTTCTGGCAGTCGGTTACCGGCAGCCTGGAAGAGGGGGAGACCGCGCCGCAGGCCGCCGCGCGTGAAGTAAAGGAAGAGGTCGCCATTGACGTTGCTCGCGAGCAACTGACCCTGAAGGACTGTCAGCGCACGGTGGAGTTTGAAATTTTTAGCCATTTACGTCATCGCTATGCGCCGGGCATTGAGCGCAATACGGAATCGTGGTTCTGCCTTGCGCTTCCCCATGAGCGGGAGATCGTGTTCACTGAACATCTGACCTACCGCTGGGTCGATGCGGCGGATGCCGCCGCACTGACCAAGTCATGGAGCAACCGGCAGGCGATTGAAGAATTTGTAATTAACGCTGCCTGAGAAGGCGCGATTTTTGGAGAACTTTTTATGGCAGGTCATAGTAAGTGGGCCAACACCAAACACCGTAAAGCGGCACAGGATGCCAAGCGCGGTAAAATCTTTACCAAAATCATTCGTGAGCTGGTAACAGCGGCGCGTCTGGGCGGCGGCGATCCGGCCTCTAACCCGCGCCTGCGTGCGGCGGTGGATAAAGCCCTGTCCAACAACATGACGCGTGACACCCTGAACCGCGCCATCGCACGTGGCGTGGGCGGTGACGAAGACGCGAACATGGAAACCATCATTTATGAAGGTTACGGCCCTGGCGGTACGGCGGTAATGGTTGAATGTCTGTCTGACAACCGTAACCGTACCGTTGCGGAAGTGCGCCACGCGTTCACCAAAACCGGCGGTAACCTGGGCACTGACGGCTCCGTAGCTTACCTGTTCAGCAAAAAAGGCGTCATCTCCTTCGAGAAAGGCGACGAAGACGTCATCATGGAAGCGGCGCTGGAAGCAGGCGCGGAAGACGTGGTGACCTACGACGACGGTGCGATTGACGTTTACACCGCGTGGGAAGAGATGGGTGCCGTGCGCGATGCGCTGGAAGCGGCTGGCCTGAAGGCGGATAACGCTGAAGTGTCCATGATCCCGTCCACCAAAGCGGATATGGATGCGGAAACCGCGCCTAAGCTGCTGCGTCTGATCGACATGCTTGAAGACTGCGACGACGTACAGGAAGTGTATCACAACGGTGAAATCTCTGATGAGGTGGCTGCGACGCTGTAATGCGCCAGCCTGAACCGTTTACGGGAGACGCGTGATGTCGATTATCCTTGGGATTGACCCCGGCTCGCGCGTCACCGGCTATGGCGTTATCCGTCAGGTGGGACGCCAGCTAACCTACCTCGGCAGCGGCTGTATTCGCACTAAAGTGGACGATCTGCCGTCGCGCCTGAAGCTCATTTATGCGGGCGTGTCGGAGATCATCACCCAGTTCCAGCCGGACTATTTCGCCATTGAGCAGGTCTTTATGGCGAAGAACGCGGATTCGGCGTTAAAGCTCGGTCAGGCGCGCGGCGTGGCGATTGTTGCCGCTGTGAACCAGGACCTGCCGGTATTTGAGTACGCGGCCCGTCAGGTCAAACAGACGGTAGTCGGCATCGGTAGCGCGGAGAAAAGCCAGGTGCAGCATATGGTGCGCACCCTGCTGAAGCTTCCCGCGAACCCGCAGGCCGACGCCGCGGATGCGCTGGCGATTGCGATTACCCACTGCCACGTCAGCCAGAACGCGATGCAAATGAGCGAGTCGCGGCTCAATCTGGCGCGAGGCAGGTTACGATAATAAGAAATCAGGCTGGATGTTTATCCAGCCTTTTTTTATTATGTCGCCAGTTAACACTTTTCCAGAACGCAGGAGCGTCACGTGATAGGCAGACTCAGAGGCATCATCATTGAAAAACAACCCCCGTTAGTGCTGCTGGAAGTGGGTGGCGTGGGCTATGAAGTCCATATGCCGATGACCTGCTTCTACGAGCTGCCCGACGCGGGCAAAGAGGCGATTGTTTTTACCCAGTTTGTCGTGCGTGAAGACGCTCAGCTGCTGTACGGCTTCAATAACAAACAGGAACGCACCCTGTTCCGCGAATTAATCAAAACCAACGGCGTCGGGCCGAAGCTGGCGCTGGCGATTTTGTCCGGTATGTCAGCCCCGCAGTTTGTGAACGCCGTTGAGCGCGAAGATCCGGCTGCGTTGATTAAACTTCCGGGCATCGGCAAGAAAACCGCCGAGCGTCTTATCGTCGAGATGAAAGACCGCTTTAAAGGCCTGCATGGCGATCTGTTCACCCCGGCCGCCGATCTGGTGCTGACGTCACCGGGCGGGCCAGCGACGGATGACGATGCCGAGCAGGAAGCGGTTGCCGCGCTGGTAGCGCTGGGATATAAACCTCAGGAGGCCAGCCGGATGGTGAGTAAAATTGCTAAACCGGACGCCAGCAGTGAAACCCTGATTCGTGAAGCGCTGCGCGCTGCATTGTGAGGTAAAGGATGATTGAAGCAGACCGCCTGGTATCGGCAGGCACCATTCAGCCCGATGACGTGGTGGATCGCGCGATCCGTCCAAAACTGCTGGATGAGTACATCGGCCAGCCGCAGGTTCGTTCCCAGATGGAGATTTTCATCCAGGCGGCAAAGCTGCGCGGCGATGCGCTCGATCACCTGCTGATTTTTGGTCCGCCGGGCTTAGGTAAAACCACCCTGGCAAACATCGTCGCCAACGAGATGGGCGTAAATTTGCGTACCACTTCCGGTCCGGTGCTGGAAAAAGCGGGCGATCTGGCGGCGATGCTGACTAACCTCGAACCGCACGACGTGCTGTTTATCGATGAAATCCACCGCCTGTCGCCGGTGGTGGAGGAAGTGCTCTATCCGGCAATGGAAGATTACCAGCTGGATATCATGATTGGTGAAGGGCCGGCGGCGCGCTCCATTAAAATCGATCTGCCGCCGTTTACCCTGATTGGCGCCACGACGCGCGCCGGGTCGTTGACCTCTCCGCTGCGCGACCGCTTTGGCATTGTCCAGCGTCTGGAGTTTTATCAGGTGCCCGATCTCCAGCACATTGTGGGCCGCAGCGCGCGCTACATGGGGCTGGATATGAGCGAAGAGGGGGCGTTTGAAGTGGCGAAGCGTTCCCGCGGTACGCCGCGTATTGCCAACCGCCTGCTGCGTCGCGTGCGTGACTTCGCTGAAGTGAAGCACGACGGCACCATATCGGCAGAGATTGCCGCCCAGGCGCTGGACATGCTGAACGTGGATGCCGAAGGCTTTGACTATATGGACCGCAAGCTGCTGCTGGCGGTACTGGATAAGTTCTTTGGCGGGCCGGTAGGGCTGGATAACCTGGCGGCGGCCATTGGCGAAGAGCGTGAAACCATTGAGGACGTGCTGGAGCCGTATCTGATCCAGCAGGGCTTCTTACAGCGTACCCCGCGCGGTCGTATGGCGACGGTGCGAGCGTGGAATCATTTCGGGATAACGCCGCCGGCGATGCCTTAAATCATGCCGGGTGGCGGAACGTTTTTGTAGCCCCGGTAAGCGAAGCGCTACCGGGGACATGCTGACTACTGCGCGGTCTTTTTCATCATACTGAAAACAAACAATACCGCCGCGCTCAATACCACCGACGGTCCTGCCGGCGTGTCATAAAACGCCGAGAAGGTTAACCCGCCCGTGACGGCGATCATCCCGATAACCACCGCGATACCGGCCATTTGCTCTGGAGTACGTGCAAAACGGCGCGCCGTGGCGGCAGGGATAATCAGCAGCGACGTGATAATCAGTGCCCCGACAAACTTCATCGCCACGCCAATGGTTAATGCCGTGACCAGCATCAGCAGCAGCTTCACGCGCTGAAGCTTCACGCCGTCGACAAAGGCCAGATCCGGACTGACGGTCATCGCCAGCAAATTTCGCCACTGCCACAGCAATATGCCCAGCACCACCACTACGCCAATGGCAATGGAAACCAGATCCTCTGGCGTAACGGCAAGCAGATCGCCAAACAGATAGGCCATCAGGTCAACGCGGATGTTTGACATCAGGCTCACCACCACCAGGCCCAGCGACAGGGCGCTGTGCGCCATAATGCCGAGCAGGGTATCAATTGCGAGGTGAGGGCGTTTTTCCAGCCAGACCAGACCGGCGGCCAGCAGCAGCGTGACGACTATCACCGCATAGAACGGGTTCACGTCCAGCAGCAAACCAAACGCGACGCCCAGCAGGGAAGCATGGGCCAGCGTATCGCCGAAATAGGACATTCTGCGCCACACGACAAACGAGCCGAGTGGACCCGCGGCGCAGGCAAGCATAATCCCGGCCAGCCAGCCGGGCAGTAACAGTTCAATCATGAGTGTCCATTTCCCCGACGCAGGACAATTCGTCCCTGTAAATCATGGCGGTGATTGTGATTATGGCGATAAATGCCCAGCTGTTCGGCGCCACGATGGCCAAACATGGAGATAAATTCAGGATGCATTGACACCACTTCCGGCGTACCGGAACAGCAGATGTGGTGGTTCAGGCACAGCACTTCGTCGGTTTTCGCCATCACCAGATGCAGGTCATGGGAAACCATCAGCACCGCACAGTTCAGTTCACGGCGAAGCTGGTCGATAAGGTCGTACAGCGCAACCTGACCGTTAACGTCAACGCCCTGCGTCGGCTCGTCCAGCACCAGCAGCTGAGGGCTGCTGAGCAGGGCGCGGGCAAGCAATACGCGCTGGGTTTCCCCGCCCGAAAGCTTTTGCAGAGGGGCATCAACGAGGTGGCCCGCCTGAACGCGCTTCAGGGCCGGGAGGATATCCGCTTTTCGCGTACCGGGGCGCAGGCGCAGGAAGCGGCTCACCGTCAGGGGCAGTGTGGCGTCGAGATGCAGTTTTTGCGGCACATAGCCGATACGCAGCTTGTCTTCGCGGGCGATCAGCCCTTCATCAGGCGTGACCAGGCCTAGCACGACGCGCACCAGCGTAGATTTACCCGCCCCGTTAGGGCCGAGCAGCGTCAGTATTTTGCCGGGCTTCAGAACCAGCGACACGTCAGAAAGGACGCGGCGCTGGCCGAATGAGACCGACACATTTTCAAGAGAAACTAAAGTCGTCATGTCAATTTAAGCTTGCAGAAGTTATCGAATGTTATAATATCACATTCCACACATTCATTACGATGATTAGTCGCATTATGTTACAGAAAAATACGCTTCTTTTCGCTGCTTTATCCGCTGCACTTTGGGGTACAACCGCACAAGATGTTAACGCTGCCGTTGTCGCTTCGCTTAAACCGCTAGGCTTTATCGCCGCTGCCATCGCCGATGGGGTCACGGAGACCCAGGTTCTGCTGCCTGACGGCGCCTCCGAACATGATTATTCTTTACGCCCGTCCGACGTAAAACGCTTACAGAACGCGGACTTAGTTGTCTGGATCGGTCCTGAGATGGAAGCCTTCATGCAGAAAACGGCGAAACAGGTTCCCGCCGCGAAACAGGTGGCGATTGGTGAGCTGTCCGGCGTGAAACCGTTGCTGATGAAAGGATCTGAGGATGACGGTGACGAACACGACCACGGTCATGCTCACGACGAAAAAGGTGACGACCATCACCATCACGGCGAGTACAACATGCATCTCTGGCTTTCCCCAGAGATAGCGCGGCTTTCAGCGGTTGCAATCCACGACAAATTAGTGGAACTTATGCCGCAAAGTCGAGTCCAACTCGACGCCAACCTGAAGGATTTTGAGGCTCAGTTAGCCGCAACCGATAAACAGGTAGGTAACGAGCTCGCACCGCTTAAAGGAAAAGGGTACTTCGTTTTTCATGATGCTTACGGCTATTACGAAAAACATTACGGTCTGACCCCGCTGGGGCATTTTACCGTCAACCCTGAAATTCAGCCTGGTGCGCAGCGTTTACATGAAATCAGAACACAGTTGGTTGAGCAAAAAGCGACATGCGTTTTTGCTGAGCCACAGTTCAGGCCAGCGGTCGTAGAAGCCGTGGCCAGGGGAACATCCGTGCGCATGGGAACCCTTGACCCGCTAGGTACGAACATCCAGTTGAGCAAAGCGAGCTATTCGCAGTTCCTCAGCCAACTGGCGAATCAGTATGCGAGCTGCCTGAAAGGAGATTAACGAGGAAGTGAATACGTGCAACAGATAGCCCGCTCTGTCGCCCTGGCATTTAACAATCTGCCTCGACCCCACCGCGTTATGCTGGGGTCGCTTACAGTTCTCACCTTAGCGGTCGCCGTCTGGCGGCCCTATGTTTACCACCCGAGTTCTGCCCCTATTATCAAAACCATCGAACTGGAGAAGAGCGAAATCCGCTCTCTGCTGCCCGAGGCCAGCGAGCCTATCGATCAGGCCGCTCAGGAAGATGAAGCGATTCCCCAGGACGAGCTGGATGACAAAATCCAGAATGAAGCTGGCATTCATGAATATGTGGTCTCGACGGGCGACACGCTGAGCAGCGTGCTTAACCAGTACGGTATCGATATGGGCAACATCAGCCAGCTTGCCGCCTCCGATAAAGAACTACGTAACCTGAAAATTGGTCAGCAGCTTTCCTGGACCTTAACCCCCGATGGCGATCTGCAACGTTTGACCTGGGAAATGTCCCGCCGCGAAACCCGCACCTACGATCGCACGGCAAACGGTTTCAAAATGACCAGTGAAATGCAGCAGGGCGACTGGGTGAATAGCGTCATGAAAGGGACCGTTGGCGGCAGCTTTGTTTCCAGTGCACGCGATGCCGGCCTGACCAGCGCTGAAATCAGCTCGGTGATCAAAGCCATGCAGTGGCAGATGGATTTCCGCAAACTGAAAAAAGGCGATCAGTTCTCTGTCCTGATGTCCCGCGAAATGCTGGACGGCAAGCGCGAGCAGAGCCAGCTGGTAGGCGTGCGTCTGCGTTCAGATGGCAAAGACTACTACGCCATTCGCGCGGAAGACGGTAAGTTCTATGACCGCAGCGGTACGGGCCTGGCAAAAGGCTTCCTGCGTTTCCCTACGGCTAAACAGTTCCGCGTCTCCTCCAACTTCAACCCGCGTCGTCTGAACCCGGTAACGGGCCGCGTAGCGCCGCACCGTGGCGTTGACTTCGCCATGCCGCAGGGTACGCCAGTGCTGGCGGTAGGGGATGGTGAAGTGGTGATGGCGAAACGCAGCGGCGCTGCTGGCTATTACGTGGCTATCCGTCACGGTCGTACGTACACCACCCGCTACATGCACCTGCGTAAACTGCTGGTCAAACCGGGCCAGAAAGTGAAACGTGGCGACCGCATCGCGCTGTCCGGGAACACAGGCCGTTCGACGGGCCCGCACCTGCACTACGAAGTGTGGATCAACCAGCAGGCGGTTAACCCGCTGACGGCGAAACTGCCTCGCACCGAAGGGCTGACCGGGAAAGATCGCAAAGATTACCTGGCGCAGGTGAAAGAGGTGATGCCACAGCTGCGCTTCGACTAAGCTAACACCCTCAAAAATAAGCCGGCGTCAGTGTGCGCCGGCTTTTTCTTTTGTACGCGGACGGCTGCCTCGCTACACTATCTGAATATATTTTTGCGTCACCAGACCCTGGAACCCGCATGGAAACCAAAAAAAACAATATTGAGTACATTCCCGAGTTTGAAAAATCTTTTCGCCACCCGCGTAACTGGGGCGCCTGGCTTGGCGTATACGCGTTTGCTGGCATGGCGTTGCTACCTGCTTCCCTCCGCGATCCGGTGCTCGGCAAGGTCGGGCGACTGGCAGGCCGCTTAGGAAAAAGCGCGCGCCGTCGAGCGCAAATCAATCTTCTGTACTGCTTCCCGGATAAAACCGACGCCGAACGCGAAGCAATTATTGATGACATGTATACCACCGCGCCACAGGCGATGGCGATGATGGCGGAACTGGCGCTGAAAGGGCCGGAGAAGATTGTTGACCGCGTTGACTGGAAAGGGCTGGAGATCATCGACGAGATGCGTCGCAATGATGAAAAGGTGATTTTCCTGGTGCCGCACGGCTGGGGAGTCGACATTCCGGCGATGCTGATGGCCTCGCAGGGCCAGAAAATGGCGGCGATGTTCCATAACCAGGGAAACAAAATCTACGATTTCGTCTGGAATACCGTACGCCGTCGCTTTGGCGGACGTTTGCACGCGCGTAACGATGGCATCAAGCCCTTCATTCAGTCCGTGCGTCAGGGCTACTGGGGCTACTACTTGCCCGATCAGGACCACGGCCCTGAGCACAGCGAGTTTGTTGATTTCTTCGCGACCTATAAAGCGACGCTACCCGCGATTGGACGCCTGATGAAAGTCTGTCGCGCCCGCGTGATCCCGCTGTTCCCGGTGTATGACGGGAAAACGCATCGCCTGAGCATTGAGGTACGTCCGCCGATGGACGATCTGCTGACCGCAGACGATCGCACCATCGCGCGCCGTATGAATGAAGAGGTGGAAGTGCTGGTGGGGCCGCATAAGGAGCAATATACGTGGATCCTTAAGCTGCTCAAAACGCGTAAGCCTGGCGAAACGGAGCCGTACAAGCGTAAAGAGCTGTTCCCTAAGAAATAGGAAACCCTCTCCCTTAGGGGAGAGGGGATCGGGTCTTACTCTACGGTCAGTACGCGGGTGGTGTTGGTTGAGCCGATGGTGCTCATCACGTCACCCTGCGTCACGATAACGATATCGCCGGACACCAGATAACCTTTGTCGCGCAGCAGATTTACCGCGTCGTGCGCAGCGGCCACGCCGTCGTTAGTGCTGTCGAAGTGCACCGGCGTCACGCCGCGATACAGCGCCGTCAGGTTCAGCGTACGCTCGTGACGGGACATGGCGAAGATCGGCAGCCCGGAACTGATGCGGGACGTCATCAGCGCGGTACGGCCAGATTCGGTCATGGTGATGATTGCCGTGACCCCTTTCAGGTGGTTTGCGGCATACATCGCGGACATCGCAATCGCTTCTTCCACATTGTCGAACTGGATATCCAGGCGGTGCTTGGAGACGTTAATGCTTGGGATCTTCTCTGCGCCCAGGCAGACGCGCGCCATGGCGGCCACGGTTTCCGCCGGATACTGACCGGCAGCGGTTTCGGCTGACAGCATCACCGCATCGGTACCGTCCAGCACGGCGTTGGCCACGTCCATCACTTCCGCACGGGTCGGCATTGGGTTGGTGATCATGGATTCCATCATCTGGGTGGCGGTGATCACCGCACGGTTCAGCTGGCGCGCGCGACGGATCAGCGCTTTCTGGATGCCGACCAGCTCAGGATCGCCGATTTCTACACCCAGGTCACCACGGGCAACCATCACGACGTCAGACGCCAGGATCACGTCATCCATCGCGTCCTGATCGCAGACTGCTTCCGCGCGTTCAACTTTCGCAACGATTTTCGCATCGCAGCCCGCGTCGCGCGCCAGACGGCGAGCATAGTTCAGATCTTCGCCGCAGCGCGGGAAGGAGACGGCCAGATAATCTACGCCGATCTGTGCTGCGGTCACGATATCCGCTTTGTCTTTATCGGTCAGCGCTTCGGCAGACAGGCCACCGCCGAGCTTGTTGATGCCTTTGTTGTTGGAGAGCGGGCCGCCGACGGTCACTTCCGTGAACACCTTCATACCCTGAACTTCCAGCACTTTCAGCTGTACGCGACCGTCGTCCAGCAGCAGGATGTCGCCAGGCACAACGTCAGCAGGCAGACCTTTGTAGTCGATACCCACTTTCTCTTTATCGCCTTCACCTTTGCTCAGGTTGGCATCCAGCAGGAATTTGTCGCCGATGTTGAGGAAGACTTTGCCTTCTTTGAAGGTCGATACGCGAATTTTGGGACCCTGAAGATCGCCGAGGATAGCAACATGGCGGCCCAGTTTAGCTGCGATTTCACGCACTTTATCGGCACGTAATTTATGATCTTCTGGCGTACCGTGAGAGAAGTTCATACGCACCACGTTGGCACCCGCGGCGATAATCTTCTCGAGGTTATTATCGCGGTCAGTGGCCGGGCCTAAGGTGGTAACGATCTTGGTTCTGCGAAGCCTTCTGGACATGTAATACTCCGTTGACTGAAACAACTTTGGTGTTGCGTGAACATTGAATCGGACTTCATCTATTGCAAGGCAGTAGCGAGGGGACCGAATGCCGTAAATCGTACTTCGTCGTTATTAGGGAACATCGCTCTTTATAAGCAATTCTTTATCAAAACGCGATTCTTTCAGGGCTTCCTTGACCCGCTTCAAGTTATCCCGGAATTTTGCGCCCCGGCGTAAGGTAAAACCGGTCGCCAGCACGTCAATGACCGTCAACTGCGCCAGGCGGGAGACCATCGGCATGTAGACGTCGGTGTCCTCCGGTACGTCCAGGGTAATGGCGAGCGTCGCTTCCCGGGCCAGCGGCGTACCCGCCGTCGTCAGGGCGATGACCATCGCATCGTTGTCACGCGCGAGCTGCGCCAGCTCGACCTGGCTCTTGGTGCGGCCCGTGTGGGAGATGAGGACCACGACATCATCTTCGCTACAATTCATACAGCTCATGCGTTGCAGCACAATGTCATCGGAATAAATCACCGGCACGTTGAAGCGAAAGAATTTATTCATGGCGTCATGCGCCACGGCAGCCGACGAGCCAAGGCCAAAGAAGGCAATCCGTTTGGCCTGAGTGAGCAAATCAACCGCGCGGTTCACCGAACTCATATCCAGAGACTGGCGCACGTGGTCGAGCGTCGCCATTGCCGATTCAAATATTTTCGCAGTGTAAGCATCAACGCTGTCGTCTTCATCCACATTGCGATTAACATACGGGGTGCCGTTTGCCAGACTTTGGGCCAGATGCAGTTTAAAATCAGGAAAGCCGCGCGTGTCCAGACTACGACAGAATCGATTAACCGTCGGTTCGCTGACGCCCGATTCCTGTGCCAGAGCGGCGATGCTTGAATGAATCGCCTGAGCGGGGGCGGCGAGAATAACTTCAGCCACTTTGCGCTCGGATTTGCTAAGGTGTTCCAGTTGAAACTGGATTTTTTCCAGCATGTTCATTGTTAACAAGACGCTCATGAGGGCATAAACGATTTCATACAGAGATGAAACCCTGATTCGATTTAGCCGATATTACCCCCGGGACTTCCGAAAGGGTAACCGTCGACAAGAAATGTTGTTGTTTTTTTTCATTACTTGATCGACGTCGGGTTTTGCCCTGACTCCGTTGCGCAAAGAATCGACGTTTGTTGCGTCATTTGACGGGCTGAAAGGTCTGGACGATGAAAAATCGCCGTATCGCACGTGACGTTAAGCGCTAATGGTTTCAGGAAATGCGTAAAAGCAGTACAGTGCATTGTAATAAAATTACAACGATACCTGGCAGAGTACCAGGCGATCTAACTGAGGAGAATGACATGGCGGTAACGCAAACAGCCCAGGCATGTGACCTGGTCATTTTCGGCGCGAAAGGCGATCTTGCACGCCGAAAATTGCTGCCTTCCCTGTATCAGCTGGAAAAAGCGGGCCAGATCCATCCCGACACCCGAATCCTTGGGGTAGGGCGCGCCGACTGGGATAAAGAAGCTTATACCAAAGTCGTGCGCGAGGCGCTCGAAACCTTCATGAAAGAAAAAATCGATGAAAGCCTGTGGGATAAGCTGAGCGGGCGCCTCGATTTTTGTAACCTGGACGTCAATGATGTCAGCGCCTTTACCCGTCTGGGTGAAATGCTGGACCAGGAAAATCGTGTCACCATTAACTATTTCGCCATGCCACCAAGCACCTTCGGCGCCATCTGCAAAGGTCTGGGCGAAGCGAAACTGAATGCCAAACCGGCGCGCGTGGTGATGGAAAAGCCTCTGGGCACGTCGCTGGCAACCTCTCGTGAAATCAACGACCAGGTGGGCGAGTTCTTTGAGGAGTGCCAGGTTTACCGTATTGACCACTACCTGGGCAAAGAGACGGTTCTGAACCTGCTGGCGCTGCGCTTTGCTAACTCCCTGTTTGTGAACAACTGGGACAACCGCACCATCGATCACGTGGAAATTACCGTGGCGGAAGAGGTGGGTATCGAAGGCCGCTGGGGTTACTTTGACCAGGCCGGCCAGATGCGCGACATGATCCAGAACCACCTGCTGCAAATTCTGTGCATGATTGCCATGTCTCCACCGTCGGATCTGACGGCCGACAGCATTCGTGACGCCAAAGTGAAAGTGCTGAAATCACTGCGCCGTATCGACCGCTCCAACGTGCGTGAGAAAACCGTTCGCGGTCAGTACACCGCAGGTTTTGCCCAGGGGAAAAAAGTCCCTGGCTATCTGGAAGAAGAGGGCGCGAACAAGTCCAGCAATACCGAGACGTTTGTGGCGATCCGCGTGGATATCGACGACTGGCGCTGGGCCGGCGTGCCGTTCTACCTGCGTACCGGTAAGCGACTGCCGGCAAAATGCTCCGAAGTGGTGGTCTACTTCAAAAACCCGGAACTGAACCTGTTCAAAGAATCCTGGCAGGAGCTGCCGCAGAACAAACTGACCATCCGTCTGCAACCGGACGAGGGTGTGGATATTCAGATCCTGAACAAAGTGCCGGGTCTTGATCACAAGCACAACCTGCAAACCACCAAGCTGGACCTGAGCTACTCTGAAACCTTCAACCAGACGCATCTGGCCGATGCTTACGAGCGTCTGCTGCTGGAAACCATGCGCGGTATTCAGGCCCTGTTCGTCCGTCGCGATGAAGTGGAAGAGGCGTGGAAATGGGTCGACTCCATTACCGAAGCGTGGGCTGCCGATCAGGATGCGCCAAAACCGTATCAGGCGGGAACATGGGGACCAGTTGCCTCCGTTGCGATGATCACCCGCGATGGCCGCTCCTGGAACGAGTTCGAGTAAAGCTCTCTAGCCCATAGGTGTTATTTTACCGGTAACATGATCTAACACAGCAAGTGGCATCATTTTTACTTTTTAAGCTCCGCGTGGATTCACCCGCGGAGCTTTTTTTATTACACTCCTCTTAGACATTTTGCCCCTGCGCTCCGGATAACAGGCGTTTCAGCGTTGTTAACAACCGTCAGAACCTGTGTAAACTCCCGAGCCCGGACAGATAAATTAGAGGAGCTTTTATGAATCCGACATTGTTACGCGTAACACAACGCATAATTGAGCGCTCGAAAGAGACCCGTTCTGCCTACCTCGCCCGCATCGAACAGGCGAAGAGCGAAACGGTCCACCGCTCGCAGCTGGCCTGCGGGAATCTGGCCCACGGCTTCGCCGCCTGTCAGCCTGGCGATAAAGACGCGCTGAAAAGCATGTTGCGTAACAACATCGCCATTATTACCTCATATAACGACATGCTCTCTGCCCACCAGCCGTACGAGGTTTACCCGAACATCATTCGCAACGCACTGCATAGCGTAAACGCGGTGGGCCAGGTTGCGGGCGGCGTGCCGGCCATGTGCGACGGCGTCACCCAGGGGCAGGACGGCATGGAGCTGTCGCTGCTGAGCCGCGAAGTGATCGCCATGTCTGCGGCGGTTGGCCTCTCGCATAATATGTTTGATGGCGCGCTCTATCTGGGCGTGTGCGACAAAATCGTCCCGGGGCTGGTGATGGCCGCGCTGTCGTTTGGCCATCTGCCAGCGATTTTTGTGCCGTCAGGTCCGATGGCAAGCGGTCTGCCGAATAAAGAAAAAGTACGTATTCGCCAGCTGTATGCCGAAGGAAAAGCGGATCGTAAGGCGCTGCTGGAAGCGGAAGCCGCGTCCTACCACGCGCCGGGCACCTGTACGTTCTACGGTACGGCCAACACCAACCAGATGGTGGTGGAGTTTATGGGAATGCAGCTGCCGGGCTCCTCGTTCATTCAGCCCGACGCGCCGCTGCGTAAGGCGCTGACCGAAGCCGCAGCCCGTCAGGTCACGCGCCTGACCGGTAACGGCAACGAATGGATGCCGATGGGCAAAATGGTGGATGAAAAGGTCATCGTCAACGGTATCGTTGCCCTGCTGGCAACCGGCGGTTCAACCAACCACACCATGCACCTGGTCGCAATGGCGCGCGCGGCGGGCATTCTGATCAACTGGGATGACTTCTCCGATATCTCCTCCGTGGTGCCGCTGATGGCGCGTCTGTACCCGAACGGTCCGGCGGACATCAACCACTTCCAGGCGGCGGGCGGCGTGCCGGTGCTGATGCGCGAGCTGCTGAAAGGCGGCCTGCTGCATGAGGATGTCAACACGGTGGCGGGCTTTGGCCTGCATCGCTATACCCTTGAGCCATGGCTGAACAACGGTGAGCTGGACTGGCGTGAAGGGGCGAGCGACTCGCTCGATTCGCAGGTTATTGCCACCTTCGAGAAACCGTTCTCTCCTCACGGCGGCACTAAAGTGCTGAGCGGTAACCTTGGGCGTGCGGTGATGAAAACCTCTGCCGTGCCGGAAGATAATCAGGTGATTGAAGCCCCGGCCGTGGTGTTCGAAAGCCAGCACGACGTTTTACCTGCCTTTGACGCGGGTCTGCTGGATAAAGACTGCGTGGTCGTTGTGCGTCATCAGGGACCAAAAGCGAACGGGATGCCAGAATTACATAAACTTATGCCGCCGCTTGGTGTATTATTGGACCGCCGTTTCAAAATTGCGCTGGTCACCGATGGACGCCTCTCCGGGGCATCCGGTAAAGTGCCTTCAGCTATCCACGTCACCCCGGAAGCCTACGACGGTGGCCTGCTGGCGAAAGTCCGTGATGGTGACATGATCCGCGTTAACGGTCAGACAGGTGAGTTAACCCTGCTGGTGGATGAAGCAGAGCTGGCGGCACGTCAGCCACATATTCCTGACCTGAGCGCGTCGCGCGTGGGTACCGGACGTGAAATGTTTGGTGCGTTGCGCGAGAAACTCTCCGGTGCGGAGCAGGGCGCAACCTGTATTACGTTTTAAGACGACTTGATTTTAACGATCTGGCGAGAGAAAACTCTGATGAAAAACTGGAAAACAAGTGCAGAAGCAATCCTGACCACTGGCCCTGTCGTGCCGGTTATTGTGGTAAATAAACTGGAGCACGCGGTCCCGATGGCGAAGGCGCTGGTTGCGGGTGGCGTTCGCGTTCTGGAAGTGACCCTGCGTACTGCCTGTGCGATGGATGCGATCCGCGCTATCGCCAAAGAAGTGCCGGACGCGATCGTTGGTGCAGGTACGGTTCTTAATGCGCAGCAGCTGGCGGAAGTGACCGAAGCGGGCGCACAGTTTGCCATCAGCCCGGGTCTGACCGAGCCGCTGCTGAAAGCCGCGACCGAAGGCACTATTCCTCTGATCCCGGGTATCAGCACCGTTTCTGAACTGATGCTGGGCATGGATTACGGCCTGAAAGAGTTTAAATTCTTCCCGGCTGAAGCGAACGGCGGCACCAAAGCGTTGCAGGCGATTGCGGGTCCATTCTCGCAGGTGCGTTTCTGCCCAACGGGCGGTATCTCTCCGGCCAACTACCGCGACTACCTGGCGCTGAAAAGCGTGCTGTGCATCGGCGGCTCCTGGCTGGTTCCTGCGGATGCGCTGGAAGCGGGCGACTGGGATCGCATCACTAAACTGGCTCGCGAAGCGGTAGAAGGCGCGAAACAGTAAGCGATTCGCAGTAAGAAAAACGGGCCACGTGGCCCGTTTTTTTATCCTGCAACGCTGACGTTCGCAGCCGCTCTTTTCGCTCTTGCAACGGCTTCCTCCACGTTATCTCCGGTCGCTAATGCCACGCCCAGACGACGGGTCCCGTCGATCTCCGGTTTGCCGAACAGTCGGACCTGCAAGCCTGCGCCAACCGCACCTTCGACGTTATCAAAGGTGACATTCTGGCTGGTTAGCTGCGGCAGGATCACCGCGGAGGCTGCCGGGCCGTACTGGCGAATGCCGCCAACCGGCAGGCCGAGGAAAGCGCGCACGTGCAGCGCAAACTCGGAGAGATCCTGTGAAATCAGCGTGACCATACCGGTATCGTGCGGGCGAGGGGAGACTTCGCTGAAGATCACCTCGTCGCCGCAAACAAACAGCTCCACCCCGAACAGGCCGTAGCCGCCCAGCGCCAGCACCGTCTTGCGGGCGATCTCCTGCGCGCGCGCCAGCGCCAGCGCGCTCATCTGCTGCGGCTGCCAGGATTCGCGATAATCGCCGTCTTCCTGACGATGACCAATCGGGTCGCAGAAATAAACGCCGTCCACGGCGCTGACGGTAAGCAGGGTAATTTCGAAATCAAACTTCACCACGCCTTCCACGATGACGCGCCCGGCACCGGCACGACCACCCTGCTGGGCATAGTTCCAGGCCTTGTCCAGCGTGCTGCTGTCGCGGATAAAGCTCTGCCCTTTGCCGGAGGAGCTCATTACCGGCTTAATGATGCACGGGTAGCCAATCTCTTCGACGGCATGGAGAAACGCAGCTTTATCCCCGGCAAAACGGTAGCTTGACGTCGGGAGCTGTAATTCTTCTGCGGCCAGGCGACGAATGCCTTCCCGGTTCATGGTCAGTTTTGCCGCTGTGGCGCAAGGCACTACGTGCTGGCCTTCCTGCTCAAGGGCAACCAACACCTCAGTGGCAATGGCCTCAATTTCAGGCACCACGAAATCCGGTTTTTCCTCGGCAATCAACGCCCGCAGGGCATTGCCGTCAAGCATATCGATGACGTGCGAGCGATGCGCGACGTGCATCGCTGGGGCGTTAGCGTAACGGTCCACCGCAATCACCTCTACGCCCAAACGCTGGCATTCAATGGCCACTTCTTTACCCAGTTCACCCGATCCCAACAGCATTACGCGCGTCGCGGCAGGGCGCAGCGCGGTTCCTAAACAAGTCATAAAATCCCCCTGAAAAAGTTGCGGGCAGTATAAACGAAAACGTTTGCGTCTGTCTTGTATGGGGATAGCCAGGGCAGGGGAGAAATTTGCGCTTCTTTAGCACTGACAGACATTTCCTGACACCTGCTCGCTTAGGCTGTGAAAGTACGCACCGTAACGTGAGGAAAAATATGTCAGGCTGGATGAATCAACTGCAATCCCTGTTGGGACAAAAAGGCTCGTCGTCCGGCGAGCAGGGTCTAAGTAAGCTGCTGGTGCCGGGAGCGCTCGGCGGGTTGGCCGGTTTGCTGGTTGCCAATAAATCATCGCGGAAGCTGCTGACGAAATATGGCACCGGCGCGCTGCTGGCGGGCGGAGGAGCCATTGCGGGCAGCGTTTTATGGAACAAATACAAGGACAAGGTGCGCAACGCGCATCAGGATGAACCGCAGTACGGGAAGCAGGCGACGTCGCTAGACGTACGCACCGAGCGTCTGATCCTCGCGCTGGTGTTCGCGGCCAAAAGCGACGGGCATATCGATGCCAGTGAACGCGCCGCGATCGAACAGCAAATGCGGGAAGCGGGCGTCGAGGAGCAGGGCAGGGCGCTGGTGGCGCAGGCCATTGAACAGCCGCTCGATCCGCAGCGCCTGGCGCAAAGCGTGAAAAACGAAGAAGAGGCTCTGGAACTCTATTTTCTGAGCTGTGCCGCTATTGATGTCGATCACTTTATGGAGCGCAGCTACCTGAACGCCCTCGGCGATGCGCTGAAGATCCCGCAGGACGTTCGTGAGGGGATCGAGCAGGATATTCAGCAGCAGAAACAGACCCTCGCGGGCTAGAAGGGCATGTTTCGCTTGCATCATACGCGCGTTTTGCCAACCTTATAGGATGTAAAACGAAAAAGTAAGAATGCCATGCCTCCAAAAGCCCGACGTACTCCTTATGCGATCGTCACGCATGGCGATACGCGTATAGATAACTACTACTGGCTGCGGGACGATTCTCGTTCCCGGCCAGAGGTGCTCGACTATCTGCACGAGGAAAACGACTATGGCCGAAAGGTCATGGCCAGCCAGCAGGCGCTTCAGGACAGGCTCCTGAGCGAAATGGTGCAGCGTATTCCCCAGCGCGATGTCTCAGCCCCGTGGTGCAAAAATGGCTATCGCTATCGCCATATTTACGAGCCGGGAAACGAATATCCCATCTATCAGCGCCAGTCGGTGCTGAGTGCCGAGTGGGACGAATGGGATATCCTGCTTGATGCCAACAAACGTGCGGCCCACAGTGAGTTTTACACGCTGGGCGGCATGTCGATTTCCCCTGATAACGCCATTATGGCGCTGGCGGAGGATTATCTTTCCCGCCGGCAGTACGGTTTGCGCTTCCGCAATCTTGAGACGGGGAACTGGTATCCCGAAATGCTGGATAATGTTTCCCCCGATTTTGTCTGGGGCAACGATTCAGAAACGGTCTACTACGTTAAAAAGCATGCCTCAACGCTGCTGCCTTATCAGGTCTGGCGCCACACGGTGGGGACCGATTCCGCCGACGACGAGCTGGTGTACGAGGAAAAAGACGAGACGTTCTACGTCAGCCTGCATAAAACCTCGTCTCGCCACTACGTGATTATCTTCCTTGCCAGCGCCACCACTTCTGAGGTGCTGCTGCTGGATGCCGAACTGCCGGATGCGCAGCCGCTGTGCTTCCTGCCGCGCCGTAAAGATCATGAGTACAGCCTGGATCACTTCCAGCACAGCTTTTACCTGCGTTCAAATCGCGAGGGGAAAAACTTTGGCCTTTATAAAACCAAAGTGCGCGATGAACGGAAGTGGGAAGTGTTAATTCCCGCGCGCGATCAGGTGATGCTGGAGGGGTTCACCCTGTTTACAGACTGGCTGGTGGTGGAGGAGCGTCAGCGCGGGCTGACCAGTATCCGCCAAATCAACCGCAAAACCCGCGAGGTGGTGGGTATTGCGTTTGATGACCCGGCTTACGTCACGTGGATTGGCTTTAACCCGGAACCGGAATCGTCCCGCCTGCGGTATGGCTATTCGTCGATGACCACCCCGGACACGTTATTTGAACTGGATATGGACACCGGGCAGCGTCAGGTGATTAAGCAGGCTGAGGTCCGGGGATTTGAGTCGGAGAATTACCGCAGTGAACACCTGTGGGTGACCGCGCGCGACGGCGTCGAAGTCCCCGTGTCTCTCGTCTACCACAAGGACCACTTCAACAAAGGCAAAAACCCCATCCTCGTCTACGGTTACGGCTCCTACGGATCCAGCATGGACGCCGATTTCAGCAGTAGCAGGCTGAGCCTGCTCGACCGCGGGTTTGTTTATGCGATTGCCCATATTCGCGGCGGCGGCGAGCTGGGTCAGCACTGGTATGAAGACGGTAAATTTCTCAAAAAGAAAAATACCTTTAATGATTACCTGGACGTCTGCGATGCGCTGCTCGCCCAGGGGTATGGCGATCCGCAGCTCTGCTTTGGCATGGGGGGCAGCGCCGGAGGCATGCTAATGGGCGCTGTGATTAACCAGCGGCCTGAACTTTTTAAAGGCGTTATCGCCCAGGTGCCGTTTGTGGACGTGGTGACAACCATGCTGGATGAGTCTATTCCGCTGACCACCGGTGAGTTTGAGGAGTGGGGGAACCCGCAGGATGAAACCTATTACCGGTACATGAAAGAGTACAGTCCGTACGATAACGTCGAGGCGAAAGCCTATCCGCATATGCTGGTGACCACCGGCCTGCACGATTCCCAGGTGCAGTACTGGGAGCCAGCGAAATGGGTGGCGAAGCTGCGCGAGCTGAAAACAGACGATAATCTGCTGCTGCTGTGTACCGATATGGACTCGGGGCACGGGGGGAAATCAGGGCGATTTAAATCCTATGAAGGGGTGGCGCTGGAGTATGCCTTTTTGATTGGCCTGGCGCAGGATACGCTGCCAGGCCGCGCGGGAACTCAGGCTTCGCCTAAATAATGCTTCAGCGTCAGGCGCAGTTCCGGGCTCATTCTGTCGAGGTTGTTGTACAGCCAGCGCAGGTAGCCCGGATCGTTGTCCGCGACTTCCGCTACCGGTTTCCCCCGGTATTTACCGAACGTGAAGGTGGTCAGTAGTGCGGGGCGGCCGGTAATGGTCGCCATATCGTCTGGCGTCCAGCCGGATGTATTCATGATATCAATCAGGAGCGCCGCGGTGATGTAGCAGTCATACAGGGCGCGGTGATGGTGTAGCCCTTCCGGCGTCCGCACGCTGAGTTTGCGCGACTTATACAGCGCCATATTGCTGTATTTGATCCCTGGCCACAGGCGGCGCGCCAGCTTCATGGTGCAAATCCATTCGCCGGGCATCTCCGGCAGCACACGGCGGTCAAAACTGGCGTTATGCGCGACGTACCACTGGCTGCCGTGGTAGAGGGGGATGATCTCTTCAATCCACGGCTTGTCCGCCACCATCGATTCCGTAATGCGATGAATGGCCATCGCCTGCGCACTGATGGGGCGATCCGGGCGCACCAGATGGCTCATTGGGTTGACTATCTTTCCGTCAATCACGTCGACAGAAGCGACTTCCACAATTCCGCCCTGCAAATCGCAAGTTTCGGTATCAATAACGCGTAGCATTGATCGCTCCTGATCCTAAAAGGCTTAGCCTAATGGAATGATATCGCCTTGCCAACCCTGTCGGCCTAAAGAACCGGTTAACAGCAGTTCGCCCTTGTCGGCACGCACGATAAGCTGACCTTTTTCATCCCATAACGCGCTGCCGCTGTGCGCGTTCGCCATCAACACCGCGATGGCGTATTTATGCGCGAAGCGTTGTAACGAACCGATGGACTGCCGCCAGCGGTGCTCGCCCACCGCCAGGCTGCTGGTGAACAGGGTTGCCTCCGGGTCCAGTTCCGGGGCGTCAGCCTGGTTATCAACGATGGATAGTCGTTTATCGCCAGGGATCACACCCGCACCGTTGCCCTGCGGATAACGCCGGATGGTCGACAGGCTGGGCGTGAAAAGCGCGAGTCCTTTCTGACGCTGGCCGTGTTGCTGGAGCGTAATACCGGCAATCACCGTGATGAAACGTGACTGCGCGGCGTGAAGGAGGGGAGCAAGCTGCAAATCGTCAGGCGGTGGGGGTAAAGTTGCCCCGCCAGGGCCGGTAAGGGAAAGCTCGGGAAAGACGACTAAATCGCACCCCTGGCAGGCCGCCTCGTCAATGAAGTGCAGGTGGTGTTTTACGTGCTCATCAACACAGTTGTGCCGCGGAGCATACTGGGCCGCGGCTATATTCCATCGTGACATCGTGACTTCCTTATACACTAAGTCGCTGGGATTTTAAGATTACACCTAAATTTATCAGGGTTTTCTTATCCTGCCACATAACGCGTAAGGAAGTGTAACGAGACGTTAAGCTTATTTAACTTTAGGTTCGTACGGCAGGCGTGAGAGGTTGACGGAAGCGAGGCGATGCGCGATCAGACGTTCGCGAAACCAGTCGCGCAGATGCGCAGGCTGTTCACGCTCTACCACTTCAGCCACGACGGGCATATTGTAACGCTCTTTGAATGCGACACCCGCGGCGGCGAGATCGACATTCACTTTGTCCATCTCGTCCTGAGGAAGGGCGGCCAGGTTAACGTTCATTTCCTTCTCCTTTTTCTGCGGCGGCAACGTTACCGCGATTGTTCAACGATGACAAGGGAGCAAAGGATGTTCCTCGACTCGTTAATTATACAGAGTTATTCTTTAGCATTCAGGCATAACGAAAAGGAATGATTGTGATGCACTTTACCCCTTCCCGCGTCGCGTGCGCGCTGGTTTTTCTGCTCTCTTCAGCAACCGCGCCCTCAGCTCTGGCCCATGCGCACCTTAAGCAACAATCCCCGCAGGAAAATACCGTCGTGACGGCACCCGACGTCATTACCCTGAATTTCTCGGAAGGAATTGAGCCAGCCTTTAGCGGCGTTGTGGTGACAAACGCGCAGAAGCACACGATCCAGACCGGTGCGGTGAAGCGTGACGAGAAGGATAACGCAAAGCTGATTGTTCCCCTTGAGAAACCGTTGCCGACCGGCACCTACACGGTGGACTGGCACGTGGTCTCCGTGGACGGCCACAAAACCAAGGGCAGCTATCACTTTAGCGTGAAATAGTATGCTGGCCCTGAGCTACGTAGCGTTACGCTTTATCCATTTTGCTGCGCTGATGCTGCTCTTCGGCAATGCGCTTTACAGCGTCTGGTTTGCACCGTCTTCGTTGCAGCGCCTCATGACGCAGCGTTTCCAGCGCCAGCAGAAAATCGCGGCTGTAATCAGCCTGATGGCTGCGCTGCTGATGTTCGGCCTGCAAAGTGGGTTAATGGGTAACGGCTGGGGCGACGTCATTAGCCCGGCGGTCTGGCACGGCGTGCTGGGGACGCAGTTTGGTGGCGTCTGGCTGTGGCAAATGGTTTTGGCCGCTGTGACCGCGGGCGCGGCATGGCTAACTCCGCAGAAAGGCTCGCGGCTGTTACTCCTGGCCATGGGGCAACTTGTGCTGCTGGCGGGCGTCGGACATGCCGCAATGAACGGCGGCGCACCGGGAGCGTTGCATCGTCTGAACCATGCGCTTCATCTGCTGTGCGCCGCGACCTGGGTGGGCGGGTTACTGCCGCTGCTGTTCTGTATGCGTCTGGCGAAAGGCCGCTGGCAGCCAGCCGCTATCTTCACCATGATGCGCTTCTCCCGCGTGGGGCATTACGCCGTTGGCGGCGTGCTGCTGACCGGGATCATCAACACGCTCTTTATTGTGGGCATAGACGTGCCGTGGCAGGCGCCTTATGTACGGCTGTTGTTGTTCAAATGTGCGCTGGTCATCATGATGGTGGCAATTGCGCTGGCGAATCGGTATTTTCTTGTGCCACGCTTTCGCCCTGATGCCGGGCGGGAACAACAGATTTTTATCAGGATGACACAGGCAGAAGTGGTGCTGGGCGCGCTGGTACTGGCGGCCGTCAGCCTGTTCGCGACCTGGGAACCCTTCTGACAAGGTTAAATAACATATGAAAAAGACGCTGCTTTCTCTTTTACTTCTCACCTGTGCCAGCAGTGCGCTGGCCGCGCCGCAGGTCATCACCGTCAGCCGGTTCGAGGTGGGCAAGGACAACTGGGCTTTCAACCGTGAAGAGGTCATGCTCACCTGCCGTCCCGGCCACGCGCTGTACGTCATTAATCCCAGCACGCTCGTGCAGTATCCGTTAAATGACGTTGCGGAGCAGCAGGTTGCCAGCGGCAAAAGTAACGGACAGCCTGTCAGCGTGATCCAGGTCGACGATCCGGCAAACCCCGGGCAGAAGAAGAGCCTGGCACCGTTTATTGAGCGCGCTGAAAAACTCTGCTAACAGTCAGGTTTCCAATAAAAAAAACCGCAGGTGCTTGTAAAAGCTCTGCGGTTTTTCACATTTAGTGATGTTTTAACGCTTTTTTTCAGGCCACTTTTACTGTGGACTGGAAAACCTGACGTCGTCATCTATTCTTAAAGGGCAAGGCGATTGAGCCTGCATTAATGCCAACTTTTAGCGCACGGCTCTCTCCCAAGAGCCATTTCCCTGGACCGAATACAGGAATCGTATTCGGTCTCTTTTTATCTGCTTCATAGTAAACGATAAAATCCGGTTTTCGTCTCAGCAGAAGGCTCACTTCCTGTGCGCCTGCTTAAAACATACCACAACCCGGCAGGCGTAAGTCCAGTCCTTTTTGGCTGTTTTGTTAAATTTTTGTTTGTTTTTCGCCTGAGGTCGACAAGGGCTCAATCCGCGCATTGACGGAAGCCGCAATATTATCGAGAAGCGCAAAGCGGCGGCGGTATTCTGCGCGTTTCTTGCTGGCGATCTCATCCAGCGATTTGCGCGCTATCCGCAGCGGCAGCTGCCAGCAAAGAGGTGAGAGCTGTTTTCCGTTCAGGCTTTCCCAGAACTCGTCGTAGCTGGCGTGGAAATGTCGGCCTTTGCTCAGCCGGTAGCGCAGGGCGCGAAATACGTGCCCCTCATCGCTGACGGCAAAGATAGCGCTGATGTTCGAGTGTGAGGCGAGCTGGAAGATCACCTCCATCAGCACGCGTTTCGGGAACAGCCCGTGGCAGGCGCGTGTGGCCTGCTTGATAACGTCACGCGAGACGCTGCGGCGCGGGCCCTGAAGGCCGCCAATCACCAGCACAGAGCGCCCGTTGCTGCGCGCAACGCAAAACGTCAGGCTGGCGAGAAGGGTATCTTCATGGTCGTGCAGCCACAGCGTACTTTCGCCCTCGCGTTCGGCCTTGCCCGCGGAGGAGGCTGTAACGGTATAGATCACCCCGTTTTTCGCCTCAAACTGCGCCACGGGCAACTCATTGGGGCTCGCGAGGGCGTGAGCGAGCATCCGGTCTTTCAGGCTGTCAATCCAGTGGTAGTGGCTGACGATGGCGTCGGCTCTGTCATTGGCGTTCAGGCCGCGCATCAGGTACTGACGGTGGGTTTTGCTCGGCAGCGTAATTTGCGCCGCCAGTAATCTGTCAAAATCATCGCGTCCGGATAGCGCCTCCAGCATACGATGGGTTGAAGACCAGAATAAAAGCGAGCGCAAAAGAAACTTCAGACGGTATTCCCGTTTTTGCCAGATAGGCCCTGGAACGCGTTTTCCCTTAATCAGTTCCGAAATAATATTTGTGCGATGCGGATAAAAAACATCATTTTGCAGGTGTAAGTTCGACACGTAAAAATCCCTCGTTTTATTGCGCTCTATTTTAGGGGGCCGCTAATAAAGGATTAATAGCGCGGCAGGGTTTATTTCCGGCTGGTTGAGGGTTTGTTGGGGTTTGTAATATCTGACTGGACATTTTCTGCTGCGGCTATACTTCAGAATGGAGGGCTTATGTATCAGAAAATAGAGGGTAAAGACTGGCGTCATGTCTGGGTTGTCAGCGATATTCATGGTTGCTATCAGCAGCTTTTAGATGCGCTGAAACGTCGGCATTTTAATCCTGATACGGATCTGCTGATCTCCGTGGGAGATATTATCGATCGCGGGCCTGACAGCGTAAAATGTTTACAGCTGATACAGGAAAACTGGTTTTATGCGGTGCGCGGCAATCACGAGCAAATGGCGTTAGATGCGCTGGAAAATAATGATTTTAGCCTGTGGTCGGTAAATGGCGGTATTTGGTTTAGCGCGCTTAAGGGTGAGCAACAAAAACAGGCGCTGACGTTACTCAAAGCCTGCCGGACCTTACCGCACGTCATTGAAATAACCTGCATAAATGGCCTGAACGTTGTGGCTCATGCGGATTATCCCTCAGCCGAATATGTCTGGCAAAAGCCGGTTGATGCCAGGCGCGTGCTGTGGGACCGCGATCGTTTAATGGGCTTTATGGTGGGTAAAGGCCAGGGCGTTAGCGGGGCGGATCACTTCTGGTTTGGACACACGCCCGTAGACAAGCGGTATGACTTTAACAATCTGCACTATATCGATACGGGGGCGGTGTTTGGGGGCTTTCTGACGCTGGTGCAGCTTCAGTAATAAATAACCCGCCTTCGGGCGGGTTCTCTTTGGGTCAGGCAAGACGCAGGACCCAGGCATCGGTTTTACTGTCGTAATGCTTACGGTACAGAACGGAATGTTCCCCATCGAGGATCGCCGGGACGCTGGTGTCTGCATCCCAGGCGTCCAGTTGCATGCACAAATCCGGATCGGATTTGCAGGGAATACTTAACGTTCGATCGCCTTGTGCTTCGCCGCGCAATTCAGCGTCGTCGATTTCAAAAGCGCCAATGCGTACGCTGGTTTTCGTCATAATGCTCTCCGGTTTGTTGCCCAAAATCTGGTATGACCAGTGAAGTCATCCATTTTTGATCCTAGACAAGGAGAGCGAAATCGCCAGTAAAAAAATGCGTTTTTTTCAGGCGGTGCGGCTGTTACCGGTAAACAGACGGCCATCGCGAACCAGTTCACGTGGATAACTGTTTTTCAGCCGCGAGCCGACTTTTTTCGCCAGACCCAGCGGAAAACCCTGATACGTCACGATCGTTTCATCCTGCGCCGGACCGTTTTCCGGATAAACGTCACGACCGCGATACCACTCCTCCGCTTCCTGATGCGTCAGGGCGAACGTGTTTTCATGACCAGCCAGCGCAATGACCGCTTCATGCTGCCAGCGATAGCCTTTGTTGTGGATCTCCGCCAGACGAATACCAAGGCGGGAGAAACGCACTTTACCCATCAGCGGTTCGATATGGGTCGGGAACAGCCACAGCTCTTTGTCACGCATCCAGAGGTGCAGGCTCTCATCCCAGCGCAGCCCCACTTTGTTTGCAGCCGCCTCCACCTGTGCCGCTTCACGGCCTTTAACCGGCGTGAAGGGGAATTTACCGACCTTAAACGTCGGCGCGGGCAGGGGCTCTACGGCGCCGGTTTTACGCAGGCGCGCGACGAAGAAACCTTCGCAATCGTAAATCTGCGGGAAGACATGGAGGAAGCCTTCAGGCGTGGCGGCTTCACTGGCCGAGTCAAACAGCGTATCCAGCGGTAAAAACTCGACGGCGTCCGGATAGCGCGCCTTCAGCCACAGGCAGACATCCTCGTTTTCATCGCGGTTCAGCGTGCAGGTGGAGTAAACCAGCGTGCCGCCGGGGCGCAGGGCATGGAACGCGCTGTCGATCAGTTCACGCTGCGTGGCGGCGATCTCAAGGTTGCTTTCAACGGACCAGTTTTTTAATGCATCAGGATCTTTTCGCACCACGCCTTCGCCGGAGCAGGGCGCATCAAGCAGGATGGCATCAAACGCTTCCGGCAGGGCAGTCCCAAAAACGCGACCGTCAAAGTGCGTCAACGCGACGTTGTGGATCCCGCAGCGGCTGATATTGGCGTGCAGAACCTTCACGCGGCTGGCGGAAAATTCATTGGCGAGGATCGCGCCGCGGTTGTTCATCCGGGCGGCAATCTGCGTGGTTTTAGAGCCCGGCGCCGCGGCGACATCCATCACCCGTTCAGGCTGGTTATCATCGGCAAACAGCGCGGCAACCGGCAGCATGGAGCTGGCTTCCTGAATATAAAACAGCCCGCTCAGGTGCTCGGCGGTGCTGCCGAGGGGCAAGCTTTCCTCGTCATCCCGCTCGATCCAGAACCCTTCTTCACACCACGGCACCGGCGTCAGTTGCCAGCCGTAGGGAGAGACGAGATCCAGAAATGCCCCGACGCTGATTTTTAGCGTATTGACGCGAATACTCCGGCGCAAAGGGCGCTGGCAGGCGGCGATGAAATCGTCGAATGAGAGATGAGCAGGAAGCGCCTCGCGCATCTGCGCGAGGAATTGTTCGGGAAGAAATACGGAGTTTTGAGCCACGGGCACACCACAGGGAAACATTCAGGCGCGCAGTGTAACATAAAGGCTCCGGCGCGTTGACACCGGAGCCTGCGAGATTAACGCGGCAGCGCCGTTCCCCATTCGCGCCACTCTTTCGGTTCACTTTCCAGCAGCAGGAAGTGTTTACCTGCCTGCGCTTTAGGTGCCAGAGGCGTGCCAGGCGGCGTTGCGAAGGCAATGCCGCCGCGAATGAACTGGTTAAAGGTCCCCGTTTTCACCACGCCGCCGGTCAGGCCGAAGTCGAGGGAGTAACCTGAAGCCAGCCAGAACACTGAGTTGTTGCGGACCAGATGCTGATAACGCTGGCTGATGCGCAGGCCGACCATCACGCGATCGGACAGATTACCCAGCGTCAGGCTGGTTACCGTCCCTACCTCAATGCCGCGGAACAGCACCGGCGTGCCGATGCCCAGCGAACCGGCTTCCGGCACTTCAACCACGATGCTCAGACCGTCCAGATAGCGGGAGTCGGTGATGGTCGCCTCCTGCAACTCAAACTCACGACGCGCGTTGCCGCGACCCGGTTCAACGTTAATGTACGGCTGAAGTATAGTGTCGAGGTGCTCAACCCCTGCGGCAGAAATTTGCGGCGTAACCACCGAGAAGCGCGAGCCAGCGCGGGCAAACGTCTGCACATATTCCGGATAAAGCACGGCGGTTGCCTGGACTTCATTGCGCGCGGTGATGAGCTTCAGCTTCTGGACCTGCCCGATATCAATGCCGAGATAGCGGATAGGCATCCCCTCCGCCAGTTTACCGGCGTCAAAGGTATGTAGCGTAATCTGTCCCCCGACGGCGCGCGCTGCGGTTTCAGACGGGAAGAGGATCCGCTTGTCACCTTTACGCATGTTGCCGCCCGCGCCGCTCAGGTTGTCAAAGCTGATCGCACCGCGCAGGGCACGGGAGAGGGGAGACGCCTGTACGGTCAGGCCGCTGCCGTTAAGCTGCACCTTCGCGCCGCCTTCCGCCCAGAACACGCTGTTTGGCGTGAGCAGCTTGCGGTACTCCGGCTTGATGTGCAGTTCGATATCAAACGCGTCCGCGCGAGGGCGAACGGTGATCACTTCCCCGACCTCAAACTTGCGATAGAGCACCACGGAGCCCGCCTGGACATCCGGCAGCGTTTCAGCACTTAAGGTCAGCGTGGTGGTCGGCAGGTCGCCCATGCTGTTTTCAATGGCTTTGTCCAGATTTGCGAACAGCGGATAGCTCTCGCGCAACGCACCTTTGCTGCCCGGCAGAATGCGGATCCCGCCGTTGACCCACTCGCTGGCGCTGGCGCCGAGGAACTCAACGCCGTCCAGGCCCACCTTCACGTCGACCCGGCTGTTGACCACAAATTTACTGTCGCCGTGAACCAGATTGCTGTACTGCGGATCGATGGCGGCGGAGAAGGAGACCCCTTTTTCTGTCAGCTTACGTTCGAGAACCTGGCCTACCTGCACACCGTGCAGGATCAGCGGCTGTCCGGCTTCGATGCCATAGCTCTCCGGTGCATTCAGGGTAATCGTTTGCACGCCCGGCTTTTGCAGCAGCGCTTTATCCGCCGGGGCGATAACAAAGGTTTTATTCGGCTGGCCTTCTCCCGGGATCAGCTCGAAGGTACTGCCGGTCAGCAGCGAACTGATGCTGGCGTCGCTGAGCGACAGCTTCGGATTACGCAGCTCGATACGCGTCTTCTCCCGCAGGAGATCGACAACGCTTGGATCCACGGTCATCTCGCCGGTGACGGAGCCGCCTGCATTGAGGGTTAATTTCGTCAGTTGGCCGACCTCTAATCCCTGGTACATCAGCGGGGTCGAGCCGGCTTTCAGTCCTTTAGCATCCGGCAGGGTCAGCTTGACGATGACGCCGCGCTGGCTGTGCGCCAGGTCAGCATACAGGCCAAACGTATCTTCAGCGGCGGCAGGGCTTGAGCCTTCCGGGGAATCGAAGGCGATAGCGCCATTCACCAGCGCCGCCAGGCTCTCAAGCTTCACTTTCGCACCGCTTAAGCTCAGATCGGCATCGACGCCGGAGACGTTCCAGAAGCGGCTGCCTTTTTTCACCAGGCTGGTAAAGCGCCGTTCGATCAGCACGTCGATGGTCACGCCGTCTTTGTTCGGGTTAATGGCGTAATCATACACGCGGCCAACCGGAATTTTGCGGAAATAGACCAGAGAACCGCTGTTCAGCGATCCTAAATCCGGCGCGCGGAGATGGATCATCAAATCACCGTTATTCAGCCGGTATTTTGGCTGCGTATCCAGCGCAACGAAGTGATCCTGCGGCTCACCTTTACCGGGCATCATGCCGATATAGTTTCCGCCCACGAGCGCATCCAGCCCGGAAACGCCGGCCAGCGAGGCTTTTGGCGTTACCAGCCAGAACTGCGTTTCGGCGCGCAGCGCGTCCTGCATATCGGACTTAATGCTCGCCCGTACCTGGATTTTGTTCAGCCCTTTGCCGAGGGAGATATCCTGCACGGTACCCACTTCCACCCCCTGGAAGCGAACGGGGGTACGTCCGGCGACAATGCCATCCGCAGACTGGAAATCAATCGTGATGGTACTTCCGCGATCTTCATAGCTCGTCCAGATAAGCCAGCCTGCGATCATCAGCGCGATGACAGGCAGCAGCCAGAATGGCGAAATACGACGTTTTGTTTTAATTCTCGCTTCAGTCGGCGAAGCGGGCGTTTCCTGACTCATGTGCGTCCCAAAGTAAGCGGCTGTCCAGCCATTCCACTGCAAGAATAGTCAATATCACCGCAGAGCCGAAATAAAAAGCTGCGGGTCCCATGGTAAAAGCAAGTAACTGATCGCGATTGATGAGCGACATCATCAGCGAAATCACGAACAGATCCAACATCGACCAGCGACCGATCCAGGTCACGAATCGCAGAAGCAGGATGCGGGTGCGGAGTCCTTGTTCGCATTTAAAGTGAATGCTGATAAGTAGCGTAAACATCACCACCACTTTGGTAAAGGGCACCAGAATACTGGCGATAAAAACAATCGCGGCGACCCCCACGTTACTGTGCGCCAGAGAAATAATCCCGGAGAGGATCGTATCTTCCTGGCGGGCGCCGTTTACGTAAATCACCGAGATGGGCAGCATGTTGGCCGGGAACAAAAATACCAGAGAGGCGATAAGCGCCGCCCAGCATTTTTGCAGGCTATTGTTGCGCCGCAATCTTAGCGGAATATGGCAGCGCGGGCACCTGCCGCGTTTATCCGGAAAACCGGTGTAATGACATCCCAGGCAGACGCGCAGGTTTTCATCAGGCCGCGTCGCGGGGCGCTGGGGGTAAAAGCGCTCCCAGAGCTGTTCAACGTTCAGATGGATCATGGTCAAAATGCTCAGCAGGACCAGCGATATGAATGCAAAAAGGCCAATGCCGGGCTGTAAAAACGCGTAATCCTGCACCTTGATGGAGGCCACGCCGACGCCCACCAGATAGATATCCAGCATGACCCACTCTTTGAGCTTATCCAGCATCAGCAGCACCGGGCGCAGGTTCATCCCCAGAATATTGCCAAACCACAGGTAGGCAATCGCCGCGACCAGCACCAGCGGCGCGCCGACGACGCAGAATAGCACCATCGCGCCGGTGAGCGGATCGCCCTCGCGCGTCATCTGCCAGATCCCCTGAAATACGTTGGCGTCGATGCGCACGCCCAGAAGATAGAGCTTCAGCAGCGGTTCGGTCCAGGCAAACGGCATCAGCAGCAGCATGGTGACCGCCATTGCGGCCAGACGCGTTAGCGACCAGTCTCGTCCATCGCGAATTTTGGCATCGCAGCGAGGACAAAAGGCGCTTTGGTGCGATTTCATCTTCGGCAACATAAAAAGCGTATCGCACTGGGGGCAACGCTGATAATGTGCACGAGGCAAAGCTTCGCTTACCGTATGGATAACGATCTTTCCTGTCGGCGTAATTTTGGGTGTTTTTATGGCCATGAGTCGCGCACGGTTTAGTATTGTTGAAAGTTATAATAACTCATGTACGGATTCATCTTGAGCATGAGCGCATTTAATGCTTATTTTAATAGGCTATGCGGTAAATTTGTAAGTTAACTAAGTGATTGAAGAATGAACAAAACAGAATTCTACGCGGATCTGAATCGCGATTTTAAAGCATTAATGGCAGGGGAAACCAGTTTCTTAGCCACTCTGGCAAATACCAGCGCGTTGCTCTTCGAACGCCTCTCTGACGTGAACTGGGCCGGCTTTTATCTTCTGGAAGACGACACGCTGGTGCTTGGGCCGTTTCAGGGCAGGCTGGCCTGCGTTCGCATTCCGGTAGGGCGCGGCGTGTGCGGTACCGCCGTGGCAACGCGTGAGGTTCAGCGCGTTGAAGACGTCCACGCGTTTGACGGCCATATTGCCTGTGATGCCGCAAGCAACGCTGAAATCGTACTGCCGCTGGTGGTAAAAAATCAGATTATTGGCGTTCTGGATATCGACAGCACGGTCTTCAGCCGCTTCACTGCCGAGGACGAACAGGGGCTGCGCACGCTTGCGGCGAACCTGGAAAATGTTCTTGCAGAGACCGATTATCATAAATTCTTTGCGAGCGTCGCAGGATAATCAACGGATAACGTAGCATTTACTGATAGCGTCATTATAATGTCGCCTGTTCATGCCTGCGCTTGTTGGCAACGTCCGTTGTAATCAGGAAATTTCATGGAAAATCAACCTAAGTTGAATAGCAGTAAAGAAGTTATCGCATTTCTGGCCGAGCGTTTCCCGCAGTGCTTCAGCGCTGAAGGTGAAGCGCGTCCTCTGAAAGTCGGTATCTTTCAGGATCTGGTCGCGCGCGTTGAGGGGGAGATGAACCTCAGCAAAACGCAGCTTCGCTCTGCATTACGCCTTTATACCTCGAGCTGGCGTTACCTGTACGGTATCAAGCCGGGTGCGACCCGTGTCGACCTTGACGGCAACCCGTGCGGTGAGCTGGACGAACAGCACGTAGAACATGCGCGTAAGCAGCTTGAAGAAGCCAAAGCTCGCGTGCAGGCACAGCGTGCGGAACAGCAGGCGAAAAAACGCGAAGCCGCAGCGGCAAACGGTCAGGAAGACGCCCCTCGTCGCGAGCGTAAACCGCGCCCGGCACCGCGTCGTGCAGAAAATAACGATCGCAAACCGCGTGCTGACAAACCAGCAGCTAAAGCCCCACGTGCGCCGCGCGAAGAGCCGCGCCACACCCCGGTTTCTGACATCAATGCGCTGAGCGTGGGTCAGTCTCTGAAGGTGAAAGCGGGTAACAACGCGATGGACGCCACCGTACTGGAAATCACCAAAGATGGCGTTCGTGTACAGCTGACTTCTGGTATGTCAATGATTGTACGCGCAGAACACTTGTTGTTCTGAAACGGAGGCCGAGCCTGGCATGAACACTTTTTTTAAGCTCACCGCGTTGGCTGGCCTGTTTGCTATAACAGGCCACGCTTTCGCTGTGGACGATATTACGCGTGTCGATCAAATTCCGGTTCTCAAGGAAGAGACTCAGCACGCGACGGTGAGTGAGCGCGTGACGTCGCGCTTTACTCGTTCGCACTATCGTCAGTTCGATCTCGATCAGGCCTTTTCGGCCAAAATCTTTGACCGTTATCTGAACTTGCTGGATTACAGCCATAACGTACTGCTGGCCAGCGATGTCGAACAGTTCGCGAAACGCAAATCCGAAGTGGGTGATGAGCTGCGCTCCGGAAAGCTGGATCTGTTTTACGATCTCTACAACTTATCGCAAAAGCGCCGTTTTGAACGTTATCAATACGCGCTCAAAGTGCTGGAACGTCCAATGGACTTCACCGGCAACGACACCTTTAATCTGGACCGCAGCAAAGCGCCATGGCCGAAAGACGAGGCTGAGCTGAATGCGCTGTGGGACGGAAAAGTCAAATATGATGAACTGAGCCTCAAGCTCACCGGCAAAGACGAGAAAGAGATCCGTGAGACGTTAAACCGTCGCTACAAGTTCGCTATTCGTCGTCTGGCGCAGACCAACAGTGAAGACGTTTTTTCACTGGCGATGACCGCGTTTGCGCATGAAATTGACCCGCACACCAACTATCTCTCTCCACGTAACACCGAACAGTTCAATACCGAAATGAGCCTGTCTCTGGAAGGTATTGGTGCAGTGCTTCAGATGGACGATGACTACACCGTTATCAACTCCATGGTGGCCGGTGGCCCTGCGTCTAAAAGTAAAGCGATCAGCGTAGGCGACCGCATTGTCGGTGTTGGTCAGACCGGAAAGAGCATGGTGGACGTGATTGGCTGGCGTCTTGATGACGTTGTTGCGCTGATCAAAGGGCCGAAGGGCAGCAAAGTGCGCCTGGAGATCCTGCCAGCCGGTAAGGGCACCAAAACCCGCATCATTACCCTGACCCGGGAGCGTATCCGTCTGGAAGATCGCGCGGTGAAAATGTCGGTGAAAACCGTGGGGAAAGAGAAGGTTGGCGTACTGGATATCCCGGGCTTCTACGTTGGCCTGACCGATGACGTGAAAGTGCAGCTACAGAAGCTTGAGAAGCAGAATGTCAGCAGCGTGATCATTGACCTGCGCAGCAACGGCGGCGGGGCACTGACCGAAGCCGTCTCGCTGTCTGGGCTGTTTATCCCGTCTGGCCCGGTGGTGCAGGTGCGCGATAACAACGGTAAAGTGCGTGAAGATGCCGATACCGATGGCGTGGTCTACTATAAGGGGCCGCTGGTGGTCCTTGTCGATCGCTTCAGTGCCTCAGCATCGGAAATCTTTGCTGCCGCCATGCAGGATTATGGCCGGGCGTTAATTGTCGGCGAACCGACGTTTGGCAAGGGCACCGTACAGCAGTACCGCTCTCTGAACCGTATTTATGACCAGATGCTGCGCCCTGAATGGCCGGCGTTGGGTTCAGTACAGTACACCATTCAGAAGTTTTACCGCGTCAATGGCGGCAGTACGCAGCGTAAGGGCGTCACGCCGGACATCATGATGCCGACAGGTACTGAAGAGACGGAAACCGGCGAGAAGTTTGAAGATAACGCGCTTCCGTGGGATAGCATCGATGCCGCGACATTCGTGAAATCGGGTGATATGAAGCAGTTCGGACCGGAACTGTTGAAAAATCATAACGATCGCATTGGGAAGGATCCTGAATTCCAGTACATCATGAAGGACATTGCGCGTTTCAACGCACTGAAAGCGAAACGGAACATTGTGTCTCTGAACTACGCCCAGCGTGAGAAAGAGAACAATGAAGATGACGCGACGCGACTGGCGCGTATCAACGATCGCTTCAAGCGTGAAGGTAAGCCTCTGCTCAAAAAACTGGACGATCTGCCTAAGGATTACCAGGAGCCCGATCCGTACCTGGACGAGACGGTGCATATCGCGCTTGATCTCGCGACGCTGGAAAAAGATAAACCTGCCGTGCAACCTGCTCCGGCAAAATAACTCCCCAACAGGCACAAGAGATTGTGCCTGTTTCTTTTTGTTCTGCATCCTTCCGTCAGGCAGATTTCCAATTGTGTAAAGTTGTGTCTTTCTGGTGACTTACGCCGTCTGGATGCTTGAAAATACCCGCAATACCCATACGATGTGGGTAATCGCATAGTGCGTTTTGTTAAACTGAGGTTAAAAGAATATTATGATGCGAATCGCGCTCTTCCTGCTCACCAACCTTGCGGTTATGGTGGTATTCGGGCTGGTGCTAAGCCTGACGGGAATTCAGTCGAGCAGCGTTCAGGGTCTGTTGATTATGGCGCTGCTGTTTGGTTTCGGTGGCTCTTTCATTTCACTGCTGATGTCGAAGTGGATGGCACTGAAATCCGTGGGCGGTGAGGTTATCGAGCAGCCGCGTAACGATATGGAACAGTGGCTGGTGAGCACGGTTGCTCAGCAGTCAAAGCAGGCGGGCATTGCCATGCCGCAGGTGGCGATCTACCACGCGCCGGATATCAACGCATTTGCTACCGGTGCACGTCGTGACGCGTCCCTGGTGGCCGTCAGTACCGGTCTGCTGCAAAACATGAGCCGTGACGAAGCGGAAGCGGTTATTGCTCACGAGATCAGCCACATCGCCAACGGCGATATGGTCACCATGACCCTGATCCAGGGCGTGGTGAACACCTTCGTTATCTTTATTTCCCGTATTCTGGCGCAAATCGCTGCCGGGTTTATGGGCGGCAACCGTGATGAGGGTGAAGAGAGCAACGGCAACCCGCTGATCTATTTTGCTGTTTCGATGGTGCTGGAACTGGTGTTCGGTATCCTGGCAAGCATCATTACCATGTGGTTCTCCCGTCACCGTGAGTTCCATGCGGATGCCGGTTCAGCGAAACTGGTGGGTCGTGAGAAGATGATTGCGGCGCTGCAACGTCTGAAAACCAGCTACGAGCCGCAGGAAGCGAACAGCATGATGGCCTTCTGCATCAACGGTAAATCTAAGTCGCTGAGCGAGCTGTTTATGTCTCACCCGCCGCTGGATAAACGAATCGAAGCGCTGCGTAGCGGTGAATACCTGAAGTAATACCAGCCGCATGAATAAAAACCGGGCAGGAAATCTCCGCCCGGTTTTTTTATGCCTGCGCCTTCGGCTGGGTGATACGAAGCCCGCTGACGACAGCCGCGAGGGTTGCTAGCGTCCCAGCGGTGATCAGCGCAACGTGTGTCGCATTCTGCCCGGCAAGGTTAAACATCAACGCCACCAGTGCGGCCCCGGTGCTTTGCCCTAATAGCCGTGCCGTCCCCAGCATTCCGCTGGCGCCACCGCTGCGATTGCGTGGGGCAGAGGTGATAATCGTGTGGTTATTCGGTGACTGGAACAGACCAAAACCTGCACCGCAGAGGATCATACGCCAGATAATATCCAGATCCCCCGGCGAGGAGGGCAGTAGCGCCAGCGCAAACAGTCCCACAGCCATGACTACCAGTCCGATAGCCCCCAGCAGTCCGGCGTGAACTCGCTCAATAAGATACCCGGCCAGCGGGGCCATCACCATGGTTGCCAGAGGCCAGGGCGTGAGCAGCAAGCCCGTTTCCACTTCCGAACGACCAATCACGCTCTGTAAAAAGAACGGCAGCGCGACCAGCGCCAGCATCTGGGCGCAAAATGAGCAAATTGAAGTGCAAATGGAGAGCGAGAACAGCGGTATACGCAGCAAATCTACCGGCAGTAACGGCACGGGGAGCGCCAGCTGGCGTCGTACAAAGAAAAAGCCGATAACAAGCAGGGCAACGATTTCTGCGGCAATGAGCATTAGCGACTGCCCCTGCGCAAATCCGCTCAGCGCGGTGATCAGCAGGCCAAAGGTCAGCGCGTTCATCACGGCGCTGGGCAGGTCGAAGCGTGGCGTGGTGTTTTTCGGACCATTTTCCGGGAGATAGCGCAGGGCGAAGAAGATAGCCACGATGCCAAGGGGCACGTTGATGGCAAAAAGCCACTGCCACGAGGCGACAGACAGAATGGCAGCGGCAATCGTCGGCCCGGCGGCAGACGACACGGCCACAATAAAGGAGTTAATGCCCATGCCGCGCCCAAGGTGGCGATGAGGGTAGATAAGTCGAATCAGGGCCGTATTCACGCTCATCAGCGCCGCGCCCCCAAAGCCCTGAGCGATACGCGCCAGGGTGAGGGTGTGCAGCGAATCGGAAAGGGCACAGAAGAGCGAGGTGAGGGTAAAGACCACCAGCCCGCACTGGTAAACCCGCCGATAGCCAAACATCTCGCCCAGGAAAGAGAGTGACAGGAGGGAAATCACAATCGCTATCTGGTACGCATTCACGATCCAGATGGAGCTTGCGGGAGACGCATTAAGATCTTTTGCAATGGTAGGAAGAGCAACGTTGGCAATCGCACCGTCAAGAACGGCCATCGAAATGCCGATGACAATAGTGGCAATTGCCCCGTACCGCTGCGGTAAGGGCAGGCCATCAGAAACGTTTTTTTGCATGGGAAAAGAATGACTCAGCGTGAAATTATTTTCAGGGTAACTATTTTAGCACCGTTATTTCGGTTTTATGTCGCAGATTTGTAACGAAGTAAAGCCAGATAGATTGCAGCACGCATCACACGAATTTATAATAAAAACCGGTTCTGATTTTTATAAAACACTCTCCATGAGGTGATAAATGGCAATCGCAGATTTGGATAAGCAGCCAGATTCTGTTTCTTCCGTGCTGAAGGTGTTTGGCATCTTGCAGGCGCTCGGAGAAGAGCGTGAAATTGGTATTACAGAGTTGTCTCAGCGTGTGATGATGTCGAAAAGCACCGTTTATCGCTTTTTGCAGACGATGAAATCATTGGGTTATGTCGCGCAGGAAGGAGAATCAGAAAAATATTCTCTGACCCTGAAGCTGTTTGAACTGGGCGCTCGTGCCTTGCAAAACGTGGATCTGATCCGCAGCGCGGACATTCAGATGCGTGAACTTTCACGGCTGACGAAAGAGACAATTCACCTCGGCGCACTGGATGAAGACAGCATTGTTTACATCCACAAAATTGATTCCATGTACAACCTGCGCATGTATTCACGCATCGGTCGCCGTAACCCGCTCTACAGTACCGCAATTGGTAAAGTGCTGCTGGCCTGGCGCGATCGCGAAGAGGTGAAGCAAATCCTTGACGGCGTGGAATACAAGCGTAGCACCGACCGCACTATCACCAGTACGGATGAACTGCTGAGCGTGCTGGATAGCGTACGCGAGCAGGGCTACGGGGAAGATAACGAAGAGCAGGAAGAAGGGCTGCGCTGCATCGGTGTGCCGGTGTTTGACCGCTTCGGCGTTGTCATTGCGGGCCTGAGCATCTCGTTCCCAACGCTGCGTTTTTCCGAAGAGCGTCTTCATGAGTATGTGGCAATTCTGCATACCGCAGCGCGCAAAATTTCAGAGCAGATGGGCTATAACGACTACCCGTTCTGATCGATGCCGCCAGTAAAAAACGCCGCACTTTTGCGGCGTTTTTGCAGATTAAGTTCAGCGCTGATTAGCCGTTATCAACCACGACAGAGGACTTACGCAGTACGGGACAGTTGCTTAGCCCGATGATCCCGCTGTCTGAATGGATGTACTGCGCCGTGCTTACCCCCTGGGCGGTGAGATATTTACACTGAATACCCAAACCCGCGGCATTTTCTTTGCTTCCCATTAATACGCCATACCCACTTAACAGCAGGCCGATCCACACAAGTGCCAGTACAATTACCGTACGAACGAGTAAACGCATCGATGCCTCTTTTTTCTTTGTTGTCATGGAGTAAGCGTAACGGGTTTACGCAGTGAAACAAGTGCACGATTCCGAAAAGAGTCAGTTGAAGGTACAGTTAGCCCCTGTTTAAGATAGCCGTGATAACCTGGCTACATCAGGTCATAAGACGGAGTGTGGAGTGAAAAAAATACGCTGGGTAATTCTGGTTATAGTGTTGATAGCATGCGTGGTGCTGTGGACGCAGACTATCAATGTGATGTGCGATCAGGATGTACAGTTCTTTAGCGGCATTTGTTCAATCAATAAGTTTATCCCCTGGTAGACGTCATTTTTACGCTGAGCGATGTTCTTACGTGGCGGCAGTGGTAAAATAGCGGTTTTTACTGAGGTGGTGAAATGGGTGAGTTACTGAATTCGGGGCTGCTGAGCATTGCATCCCTGGTAATGGCGTTGGTTGTGCTGGCTGTTGGCCTGGTACTGTGGTTCTTCGTTAACCGCGCCAGTTCCCGTACAAACGAGCAAATTGAGCTGCTGGAAGCGTTGCTGGATCAGCAGAAAAGGCAGAATGCGTTGCTGCGTCGTTTGTGCGAAGCCAACGAACCGGAAGCGAAAGCGATACCGAAGGACGCTACTGCTCCGCAACAAGACGAGGAAGACTTCATTCGCCTGGTAGCCGAACGATAGTCTGCCCGGATCGGGGAGGTGGCCTGAGCGTACGGCGTAAATCTCCTCCCTTATCACGTTTTTCCCGCAACATCCCCGCAAAGAATTAAGCAGTAGTTAACTCTTGTTTCAGTGCACTGAAAACTGGCGAATATTTATCCTTATTTAACAAATACCGTTTCGTTGAATAAATAGTGTGCTTAACTCGCCAAAAGTGTTTTATTTTTATCGAAACGTTTTGCTTGCCTTCTTTTGAGGCAGAGTCATAAAAATTTCATTATTTTGGTGCAGAATAACGCTTATTAAATGGTGGATTTTAATACAGTTAGCAATAGCTGATTAACTTTTTATATTCACTGTCACACGTTGGTGCGTTGCATTGTTTTCAGCATAACTTTTCACAAAAAGTTCTAACTCAGTCATTCCTTTAAAGAAAAGTAGGGTTTGGGATGGACGCTTTGAAATGATTGAGCTATGTTTAAAAAGTCTTTGATTACAGGGCGCGTCAAGGCACTCTGTAGGCCGTTAGATCAGGTGGCGCTTCATTTGACAATACGCATAACCGTGCAGATTGTTCTGGAGTAACACGTGAATTTGTGCGGCGGATCGAGACACGTTTAAAAATGGCTTGCCATATTAAACGTTGTGTGTGATAACACGTTTTGGGTCAAACGAGGTACAGTTCTGTTTATGTGTGGCATTTTCAGTAAAGAAGTCCTGAGTAAACACGTTGTCGTTGAATACCGCTTCTCTGCCGAACCTTATATTAGTGCCTCAAGCAGTAATGTCTCAGTTTTATCTATGTCAAAGCCTGCGGGCTAAGAAAACACTCTAAGGAATTTTGCAAATGGCAAAGATTAAAGGTCAAGTTAAGTGGTTCAACGAATCTAAAGGTTTTGGTTTCATTACTCCTGCTGACGGCAGCAAAGACGTGTTCGTACACTTCTCTGCAATCCAGGGTAACGGCTTCAAAACTCTGGCTGAAGGCCAGAACGTTGAGTTCGAAATTCAGGACGGCCAGAAAGGCCCAGCTGCGGTTAACGTAACTGCTATCTGATCGAATCACTGCTGACTGAAGCGCCAGGCGCTTCGCTCTCAGACATAAGCCTCGCCGATGCGGGGCTTTTTTATTCGCTTATTTTTCAAAATATTACGTAATCCACCTCTGTTAGTATCTTGTTGCAAACCCGTGAGGTTATTAGCATTCTTTTCCCGTCTTATTATCCGTTTTTCCCGTTAAATCAGGGCGTTGATCAATAGCCCTGGGGTTAAGGTGAAAAAAAAGACAATAACGACCACCGGAAACTTTACGCCGGCACGTTTTGCACTTCTGTGTCTCGCCATCTTTTGTAGCCTCGCGTTTCTGCTGGGCCGCGTGGCGTGGCTACAAATTATCAAACCGGATAATCTGGTGAAGCAGGAGGATATGCGCTCCCTGCGCGAAGTGGCGATAGATGCCCCGCGTGGAATGATTGTTGACCGTGAAGGGCGTCCCCTTGCGGTAAGCGTACCCGTGCAGGCCGTCTGGGCCGATCCCAAAACCGTGCTGGAAAAAGGGGGCGTCGGGTTTGATTCGCGCTGGCAGGCTCTGGCAAATGCCCTACACCTTTCTTTGAGCTCGCTCGCATCCCGGATTAACAGCAACCCGCACGGGCGATTCATTTATCTTGCCCGTCAGGTTGATCCCTCCCAGGCAAAGTGGATCGATAAGCTGCGTCTTCCCGGTATTAACCTTCGCGATGAGTCCCGCCGCTTTTATCCCGCCGGACACGTGGCGGCTAACCTGATTGGCTTCACGAACATTGATGGTCAGGGTATTGAGGGCGTCGAGAAAAGTTTCAACACGCAGCTCACCGGGAAGGCAGGCGTGCGGCTGGTCAGGAAAGATCGCTATGGACACGTGGTGGAGAACCTCACTGAGGTGGCCCCCGTTCCTGCGCACAATATTCAGCTCAGTATTGATGAACGCCTGCAAACCATCACCGAAGACGCGCTGGATAATGCCGTGGCGTGGAACAAAGCCGAGTCAGGCGCGTCGGTACTGATTAATATCCAGACGGGCGAAATACTGGCGATGGCCAGCTTCCCGGACTTCAACCCCAACAATCGGGAAGGGGCAACGCTGGATGATTTTCGCAATCGCGCGATCAGCGACACCTTTGAACCGGGCTCGACCGTTAAGCCTCTGGTGTTGATGACGGCGCTACAGCAGGGGCTGGTTCAGCCTGACAGCGTGATAGACACGCATCCCTACACTATTGATGGGCATCGTATTCGCGACGTGGGCTACTATCCGGAACTGACGATGACCGGGATCCTGCAAAAGTCCAGCGACACGGGCGTATCCCGTCTTTCGTTGGCCATGCCCGTGCAACGGTTACTGGATACCTATAAGCACTTTGGTTTTGGCGAGAGTACCGGGCTTGGCTTAACGGGGGAAAGCGCTGGCTTACTGCCACAGCGAAAATTCTGGAGCCAGTTAGACCGGGCGACCTTTGCATTCGGCTATGGCCTGATGGTCAGCCCCCTCCAGCTGGCGCATGTGTATGCCACCATCGGCAGCTATGGTATTGAACGGCCTCTGTCCATTACCCGTATCGATCCGCCGGTGATTGGCAAACGGGTGATGCCCGAGGAAATTGTTCACGAGGTGGAACACATGATGGAGAGCGTCGCGTTACCCGGCGGTGGCGGGATCAAAGCAGCGGTGCGTAACTATCGCGTGGCGATTAAAACCGGGACGGCCAAAAAAATCGATGAACACGGTAAGTATGTGGATAAATACGTCGCCTACACTGCGGGCGTTGCGCCCGCCAGCGATCCCCGTTTTGCGCTGGTGGTGGTGATCAACGACCCGAAAAACGGCGCCTACTACGGCGGGGCCGTTTCTGCGCCCGTTTTCAGCGAAATTATGGGGAACGTACTGCGTCTGGAAAACGTAAAGCCTGACGGGCTGCCGGCAGATTCTGACCATCTGATTGTGATGCGTCACCCGGCCGTTTATAACCCTGGCGAATAGCGGTACACTTCGCCTTTTGGTTTACGCCCTGGAGTTGTCATGTCTTTCAGCTGTCCCCTTTGCCACGCGCCGCTGACGCGCGCGGAGAAAACGTTTATCTGTCCACAGGGACATCAGTTTGACAGGGCGAAAGAGGGCTATGTGAATCTTCTGCCTGTACAGCACAAGCGCTCCCGGGACCCGGGTGACAGCGCGGAGATGATGCAGGCCCGCCGGGCGTTTCTCGATGCCGGGCACTATCAACCGCTCAGGGATTGTGTCGTCAACTTACTCGGTAACTGTCTGACAGAAGGCGCATCCGCCATGCTGGATATCGGCTGTGGCGAAGGCTACTACACCGCAGCGTTTGCAGACGTGGCGGCTGAGAAGGGCGCCGAAACGTACGGCCTGGACGTATCGAAAGTGGCAATCCGTGCGGCAGCAAAACGCTATTCCGCGGTGACGTTCTGCGTGGCCTCCAGCCACCGTCTGCCGTTTGAGGAGGCGAGCATGGACACCGTGGTGCGTATCTACGCGCCGTGCAAGGCAGAGGAGCTGGCGCGCGTGGTTAAGCCCGGCGGGTGGGTTATCACCGTTACGCCAGGGCCCCGTCATCTGCTGGAGCTGAAAGGGCTAATTTATGATGAAGTGCACCTGCATGCGCCTCACTCAGAACAGCTGGCGGGCTTTGCGTTAAAGCAGGAGCTGTCGGTGGCGTATGAAATGACGTTACAGGGAAGCGAAGCCGTGGCGTTACTGCAAATGACGCCGTTTGCGTGGCGGGCAAAACCCGCGGTGTGGGAAACGCTGGCAGCGCAGACGGAATTTCGCTGCCAGACGGATTTCAGCATCCATTGCTGGCAGCGCGAAGGTTAAGCCGCGAAGTGTGCCCAGAGGATTTGGGCACCAATCCCGATCAACACGATACCGCCCAAAATTTCGGCTCGTTTACCCAGCAGCGGGCCAATGAACCGGCCAACCATCATCCCCAGCGTTGACATGATAAGCGTCGCGCAGCCAATCGCCAGCGCGGTGGCGATAATATTGACCTGCAAAAACGCCAGACCGACACCGACGGCCATGGCGTCCAGGCTGGTTGCGATAGCGGTTGTCACCAGAAGCCAGAAGCCGTGGCGGTGCAGCGGCGCGTCATCTTCATCGCTGTTGCCCCGCAGACCTTCAATCACCATCCGGCCGCCAAGAAAGACCAGCAGCACGAAGGCAATCCAATGGTTCCACTCCAGCACAAACTGGCTGGCGAGCATCCCCAGACCCCATCCGATAAGCGGCGTCAGCGTTTCGATAGCGCCAAAGATAAGACCGGTACGCAGGGCTTCGGAAAATTTAGGTTTATGGAGGGTGGCACCTTTACCGATAGAGGCGGCAAATGCGTCCATTGACATGCCAAAGGCCAGGAGGATCGTAGCGGAGATATTCATAAGCGCGTCCAGACCGGGGATATCCATATGACACATCACTGCCCCCAGTAAACAGCAGTTGATGTATCTATGGTCTCGCCTGATCCCTTTGGCACAGTAAGTGCTGAAAGCGATCCGTACGCGCCACGTTTTTCAACGAGTATGTTGACACGTACATTTCCTGAAGGCAGGAAATCGGCTACTCCCCAACGACGGGCGCAACCTTAACATATTTTGAGAATATAAAACAACAGTCAGAAAGGCTTAATCCAGGGACTGCGTTGATAACGATTTTCATTTAGATTTATGCGTGAAAATATCGTTAAGAAATATAAGCTATTTAACGGGGAGGATATAGCATCGGCTATATTGCGAGCAAAAATATTACGCAATATATAGCCGAAGCTATAATTTTAACTCATTGAGTTTTAAGGAGTAATCTGTAGATCTTTTCCAGGTCATCAATATTTTTAACCCGAATGAGCAGGCGGCGTTGTTCTAATTGCATCACCAGCACCCCGTCCTCGGATAAATTCATCTCTTTAATACGGTTATATTCTATCCAGACATTGGCGAAGAAGAATCCCTGTTTTTTAAAAATGAGTTTTGACGAGCGGATCCAGAACAGGTAAATCGCCATTAATGCCAGCGCACATAATAACCATGTGGTTAATATTGCACCGTGGCTGGTCACGTTATTGTAAATCAGAATGACCACCAGCCCGGCGAAGATGAATGCATCAATGCGTCCACGGCGTAAGAGGGGAAGGGTCAGCAGCGTCTCGCCGTGGCGGCGAGGCATAATGAACTCGTCATAGATCGCGTAAGCCAGAAGGGCAACAATAAACAAAACCAGTACGGTGTCCGTGACAGTCATTCATCCTCCAGATAAAAAGACCGGGGGCAAGCCCCCGGTCGGTAACGCATTTTATTACAGACCCAGCAGGCCGACGGCGTAGCCCGCGATACCGATGACGAAGAAGCCAACGATGATCCACAGCGGGTTCACTTTCTTACGCAGCAGCCACATGCAGGCGAAGGTTAACAGCAGCGGTACCAGGCCCGGCATCAGCTGGTCCAGAATGGTCTGCACGGTGGTAACGCGCGTCTGACCATCCTGACCGGTGATGGTCGATACCACCAGAGGGATGTTCACGTGCGTCCACTTGTTAACCAGCGCCCCCATCACAAACAGGCCGAGGATTGACGCCCCCTCGGTCAGTTTTTGCAGGAAGCCGCCGCCCATATCCTTAACGATATCCACCCCTTTACGGTAGCCGTACGCCACGCCGTAGTAACGGGTCAGCAGACGCACCGCGTTAAACAGGATGAAGAACAGCAGCGGACCAAGCAGGCTGCCGCTCATGGCAATACCGGCACCCAGCGCCGCAAACACCGGACGCACGGTTCCCCAGAAGATAGGATCGCCCACGCCTGCCAGCGGACCCATCAGACCGACTTTGATCCCGTTGATGGCACCATCGTCAATCTCAGCCCCGTTCGCACGCTGCTCTTCCATCGCCAGCGTTACGCCCAGAACAGGCGCCGCGACGTAGGGATGGGTGTTGAAGAATTCCAGGTGACGCTTAATTGCCTGACGGCGCGCTTCGTTGTTTTCCGGATACAGGCGTTTGATTGCCGGTACCATGGAGAAGCAGAAGCCGAGCGCCTGCATACGTTCGAAGTTCCATGAACCCTGAAACAGGTTAGAACGGATGAACACGCCACGAATATCACCCGGAGTGAGTTTTTTCTCAGTGGTAGTTTTTGTCATATCAACCATTTCGCTCACCTGTTAGTCCAGTTCGTTATCGAGATCGTTGTTACCAGCAGCCTGCGCAGGGGCACCCGCGACGCGGTTGTATTTCGGGCTGAGCTGGATATAAAGAATCGCCATCACCGCGCCAATCACGCCCAGCGCAACCAGGTTGAAGTTGGTGAACGCAGCGGTAACGAAGCCGAGGTAGAAGAATGGCATCAGGTAGCCCGCGCGCATCATGTTGATGACCATCGCGTAACCGACCACCACGATCATGCCGCCGGCGATGTTCAGACCGCTGGTGACCACTTCAGGGATGGCGTTCAGCATGCTCTGAACTTCGCTGGTCCCCACGGAGATCGCCACGATAACCGCCGGGATCGCGATACGCATCGCTTGCAGGAACAGGGAGGAAACGTGGATCCAGGAGAGCGCCGTAAGGTTGCCGTTTTCGGCTGCCTTATCCGCCGCGTGCTGGAAGGCCACGGTGATAGTACGAACGATGATGGTCAGCACCTGGCCCGCAGCGGCCAGTGGGATAGCCAGCGCGATACCGGCACCAATACTCTGGTGACCGGCGATAACCAGAACGGTTGAGATAATGGACGCCAAGGCGGCATCTGGCGCAACGGCTGCACCGATGTTCATCCAGCCGAGGGCGATCATTTCCAGCGTACCACCGATAATGATACCGGTTTTCATGTCACCGAGAACGGCGCCAATCAGCGTACAGGCCACCAGAGGACGGTGGAACTGAAATTCATCAAGTACGGATTCCATACCCGCAATACATGCGACGATGAACACCAGTACAATTTGAAGAGTAGTAATCTCCATTGCACTTCTCCTATTACATAAGCTTTATATGAAAAACCGGCCCGGGCTTATTTCCCCACTTTGCCGATCAAATCCATCATTTTCAGTTTCTGATCCGTGGAAACCTTACGGGCTTCCAGTTCGATACCGCGGGCATTCAGCTTATTGAAGGCCTCGATATCTTTCGCATCCACTGAAATCGCGTTATTGACCTGCGTTTTGCCCTGACGGAATGCCATACCGCCAATGTTAACGGAGGTGATTTTCACGCCGCCTTCAACGAGGCGTTCGACGTCTGTCGGGTTGGTGAAGAGAAGCATCACGCGTTCGCCCGCATATTTCGGGTTGTTGTAAACGCGGATCATTTTGGCGACATCCACGACGTGCGCGGTAACGCCCGGCGGTGCAACCTGGGTAAGAAGTGTTTTGCGGACAGTGTCAGCGGCCACTTCGTCACTGACCACGATAATGCGTTGTACGTTTGTCTCTTTGGTCCAGCGTGTCGCCACCTGGCCGTGGATCAGACGGTCATCAATACGCGCAAGGCCGATAACCATGTAATCGTTCGGACCCATTGGCTTCGCCGGTGCAGCGGCCTTTGGTGCAGCAGGGGCAGGGGCGGGTTTTTCAACCGGCTGTGCTTTCAGCGCCTTAACGCCTTCGCGACCGGTTTCCACCGCCAGCGCCACCAGCTCGTCAAAGCCTGGGTTGTCGTCACGCGCCATCAAGGTTTCCACCAGCATCGGGATATTCACCCCGGCGACGACTTCATAATGCTCTTTATCGACGACAATGCGGCTGGCAGCGTTGAACGGGCTGCCGCCCCATGTATCCACGAGAAACAGCACGCCTTTGCTGGTATCCAGCTTCTCAAGCTGAGCAGTATATTTTTCAATCAGCGTCTCGGCGTTTTCACCGGGAACGAAATCGATCCAGCCGACGTTTTCCTGCTCGCCCAACAGCATCTCTGCCGTTTTGAGTAACTGCTCCGCAGCCCAACCATGTGTGCCTATGACAATAGCAATGGTCACTTGCTACCTCCTATTATTATCATTTATACGTCTGCCAGGCAGGCGTACTGAGAATCGTATTGGCGAACCGAATCGATTCAGATAAGGGTTAGAGTTCTAAAAAACCAAGACTTCCGCGAATTATTTTAGATAGTGAAAAAATAATTTATGTGATGAAGATCCGTAATTTAGCTACGCATTACAGATTTTTCTAAAAGATAAACCGCGTGTGTTACAGAAGTTTGCAAAGGAACGTAAATCTTTGCTAAATACCAATTGTCTCTGATATGTTTAGCGTCCGTTTAATTATTCAGGAGTATAGGGCTACAGCCCACTATATGGACCGTCACCGACGTCAGTCATCTTCCAGGCCATCCCGCGCCTTATTCACCGGCGATCTTCGCCACGCATCGACTCTCATTTCCTTTGAACTGCCCGAAATCAGCGGGGCACCGTTTTGTCATTCCTTTAGCAGGAGCGTGTCATGGAATTCTTAATGGACCCGTCAATCTGGGTAGGACTGCTTACGCTGGTCGTGCTGGAGATCGTTCTCGGTATTGATAACCTGGTGTTTATCGCCATCCTGGCGGACAAGCTGCCGCCGAAACAGCGTGACAAAGCCCGTCTTATCGGCCTCTCGCTGGCGCTGATCATGCGACTGGGCCTGCTCTCCGTGATCTCGTGGATGGTTACGCTGACGAAGCCGCTGTTCTCCGTGATGGATTTCACCTTCTCCGGTCGCGATTTGATCATGCTGGTGGGGGGGCTTTTCCTGCTGTTCAAAGCCACAACGGAGCTGCATGAACGGCTGGAAAACCGGCAGCACGACGGTGGACACGGTAAAGGCTATGCCAGCTTCTGGGTCGTTGTTCTTCAGATCGTGGTGCTTGATGCGGTCTTCTCGCTGGATGCGGTGATTACGGCGGTCGGCATGGTGAACCATCTGCCGGTGATGATGGCGGCGGTTGTGATTGCGATGGCGGTAATGCTGCTGGCCTCGAAGCCGCTGACGCGTTTCGTTAACCAGCATCCGACGGTAGTGGTGCTGTGTCTGAGCTTCCTGCTGATGATTGGTCTGAGCCTGGTGGCAGAAGGTTTTGGCTTCCATATTCCGAAAGGCTACCTGTACGCCGCGATTGGCTTCTCGATCTTAATCGAGCTGTTTAACCAGATTGCGCGCCGTAACTTTATTAAACAGCAGTCGAATCAGCCGCTGCGCGCCCGTACCGCCGATGCGATCCTGCGCCTGATGGGCGGCCGTCGCCAGGTGAACGTGCAGGCGGACAGCGAGAACCGCAACCCGGTTCCGGTGCCGGAAGGCGCGTTTGTGGAAGAAGAACGCTATATGATCAACGGCGTGCTTTCGCTGGCCTCCCGCTCCCTGCGCGGCATTATGACGCCGCGCGGAGAAATCAGCTGGGTGGATGCCAACCTGAGCGTCGACGAAATTCGTCAGCAGCTGCTCTCCTCGCCGCACAGCCTGTTCCCGGTCTGTCGGGGCGAGCTGGATGAGATCATCGGCGTGGTGCGCGCGAAAGAGATGCTCGTGGCGCTGGAAGAGGGCGTCAACGTCGAGGCCGTTGCGGCCGCATCGCCTGCCATCGTGGTGCCGGAGACGCTGGATCCGATTAACTTGCTGGGCGTGCTGCGTCGTGCCCGCGGCAGTTTTGTTATCGTCACCAACGAATTTGGTGTGGTACAGGGTCTGGTCACGCCGCTTGACGTGCTGGAAGCGATCGCAGGTGAATTCCCCGATGCGGATGAAACGCCGGAAATCGTTGCCGACGGTGACGGCTGGCTGGTGAAAGGTACCACCGATCTGCACGCGCTCTCGCACACGCTGGGCGTTGAAAACGTAGTCAATGACGATGAAGACATCGCCACCGTGGCGGGGCTGGTGATTGCCGTTAACGGACAGATCCCGCGTGTCGGGGATGTGCTGGAGCTGCCGCCGCTGCAAATTACCATCGTTGAAGCCAACGACTATCGCGTTGATATGGTGCGTATTGTTAAAGAGCAGTCTGCACACGACGAAGAAGAGTAACGCTTGCTAGCGTAACGGCAATAACGGCACGATGTGTCCATTGTGACGGGCTGGCGGAGAGGCACTTTCCGCCAGCCATGTCGGGAACTCCCGCAGCGGCATCGGTCGCGCATACAAGAACCCCTGCAAAATGTGTACGCTGTGACGGCGCAAATAGCGTGACTGCTCCTCGGTTTCAACCCCTTCCGCAACCAGTTCTATATTCAGCCGCTGGCCCAGCGCAATAATGATATCCGTGACCGTTGAGTTCACGGCGTCGGTGCCGATCGCGGTGGTGAAGGATTTATCAATTTTCAGCACGTCCGGACGCAGCTTTTCAAGCCACGAAAGTGAGCTATTGCCGGTACCAAAATCATCAATCGCAAGTTTCACCCCTTTACGGTGCAGCTCGCGCACGATGCGGTAATCCACATCAAGCAACGCATCGCGTTCAGTTAACTCCACAATCAGCTGCTGAACCGGATTGGCGTTAAACCAGATGCGGTTGAGATCCCGGATCAGCGCAGCGCGGCGAAAATGGCTGGCGGCCACGTTAATGCCGATATGGAAATCGCGCGAGGCCGGGAAATAGCCTATCTGCCGCACCGTTTCGCTGATGACGTAGCGGGTAAGCGGAACAATCAGGTTATGTTCTTCGGCCAGAGGGATAAAGACATCGGGTGAGATCCATCCCTGACGCGGGTTATTCCAGCGCAGAAGGATCTCGACGCCGACGCACTCCCGCGTGCGGGCATTCATCAGCGGCTGGCAGAAGAGTTCAAACTCCCGGGCGGCAATCCCCATATTGATTTCCCAGGTGAAACTGATGCGCCGCGCCGTGGCGAGCCAGACGATATAGCCCATCAGTAAGCTGAGCATCAGCGCCAGCGGCAGCTGAGTGGGCAGATTCCTCAACGCCATTTCGCCTGGCCCCGGGCCGCTGACCGTGACGCTGAAGGGGTACCGCTGCGACGACTGTTCCAGCAGGGAGGCGTGTTCATCGAAGGTCAGCGTATTCGTGACCTGTTGCCCGTCGCGGAGAAAATTATCGCCCACCTTGAGGACAACGTCGGTAATCAGCGGCCGCTGCGGCTCAAGGATCATTTTGGTGATGAGATCGATATTCACCACCTCCATCACCCCATCCTTGCTCCGGCCCGCCACGGGGGACCACTGGATCAGCACCGGGCTGCCCTTTAACAGCCACCGGTCGGTCAATAACAGCAGCCCGGGATCGCTCGCCGGCAGGATCGGGTGAAATTCGCTGACGGGCACATTACGAATACCGAACACGCTTGAACAATACAGCGTGCCGTCTTTTACAAGGGCAATTGAGCGTACGGTTTGCAGAATCGCCGCCTGTTTTCGCAGGACAAGATTCACCCCGGAACAGGGTTCACCCACCAGCGCGATGAGGGTTTCACGGTGGGTTTCCAGGGACATCAGCACCTTGTCCAGCGCGCGGACGGTGCTCTGAGCGAAGTCCTGGATACGATCCTGATTTATGTTGCGCTGTGAAATAAAGCGAATGCCCAACGTCAGGACGAGCGTCATGAGCGCAACCGTGACGCAGACGATAACGCGTTTTCGGCGATAGTCTTTAATGATCGTTTGTGCAGTTTGCATGAACGGTCGCCTGTTAAGCACCGGCCGGAAGAGCCAGACGCAACAGTGACAGTGTAGTGGGGATTACGTGAAGCGACGAGACGAGAGGAGAAAATTCGCCCATCCGTTGTGGATGGGCGAAAGGAAGGCTTAGTCGCACTGCACCTTAATGGCCAGACCACCGCGGGAGGTCTCGCGGTACTTCGCATTCATGTCCTTGCCGGTTTCGTACATGGTTTCGATAACCTTATCCAGCGACACGCGTGGCTCGCTGGTGCGGCGCATCGCCATGCGCGAGGCGTTGATGGCCTTAACGGAGGCGATGGCGTTACGCTCAATGCACGGCACCTGCACCTGGCCGGCAACCGGGTCACAGGTCAGACCGAGGTTATGCTCCATGCCGATTTCCGCCGCCACGCAAACCTGCTCAGGGCTTGCGCCCAGCAGCTCCGCCAGTCCCGCAGCCGCCATGGAGCAGGCAACGCCCACTTCACCCTGACAGCCCACTTCCGCACCGGAGATAGAGGCGTTCATTTTGTACAGCGCGCCGATGGCGCCTGCCGCGAGGAAATAACGGATGTAGATGTCCGGCGTGACGGGCTCGATAAAGTGATCGTAGTAGGCCAGCACCGCCGGAACGATACCGCACGCGCCGTTGGTCGGCGCGGTCACCACGCGGCCCCCTGCGGCGTTCTCTTCGTTCACCGCCAGAGCAAACATGTTCACCCAGTCAACCACGTTCATCGGGTCGTTGGAGAATTTGTCCGTGGTGACCAGCATACGGCGCAGCGCGGATGCACGACGCGGCACGCGCAACGGGCCCGGCAGAACGCCTTCGGTGTTCATACCGCGATCGATACAGGCGCGCATGGTTTGCCATACATTAGCAAAATAGTCTTCTATCTCTTTCTTGCTGTGCAGCGCCAGCTCGTTCTTCATCACCATGCCGGAGAGGGACAGACCGGTCTCTTTGCAGTAGCCCAGCATTTCGGTGGCGGATTTGAACGGATAGGGCACATTGACGTCGCCCGCGCTCTCTTTACCAAAGTGTTCTTCGTCAACGATGAAGCCACCGCCGATGGAGTAGTAGGTTTTGCTGTAGATCTCTTTTTCGCCGCTCCAGGCGTGGATGGTCATGCCGTTTTCGTGCAGCGGCAGGTTGTCGCTGCGAAAACGCATCCCGTCATCCTGCGGGAAGTCCACTTCATGCTGACCGTTAGCCAGCAGCAGGCGTCCGCGCGTTTCCACGTCGCGGATAAATGCCGGAATGGCATCAATATCAACAGTGTCCGGCATGTTGCCCGCCAGACCCATAATAATGGCGATATCGGTGTGGTGGCCTTTACCCGTTAATGACAGTGAACCGTAAACGTCTACGGCGACACGGGTAACGCTTTCCAGTAATCCTTTTTCGACCAGATCATCGACGAACTGTTTACCGGCCTTCATCGGCCCTACAGTGTGGGAAGAGGACGGGCCAATCCCCACTTTGAACATGTCGAATATACTAATCACTTTCACACTCCTGACAGGGTTACTGGGGTTCCAGTAACGATGTTATAACTGCGCATAGTGTAAGAGGGAACACCAACCTCGGCTTAACTATTCACATGAATTAAACTAATGGTTAACGATGGTTTTGCTAATAGCGCGACGCCGATCGCAAACCTGCCAGAAAAGGGTGGAATGTAAAGTATAGTCAAGGCTTCAGGCCGATTTGCAGCGCCAGTTCACGAATAATGCCTGCCGTCATGCCCCAGACAAAATAATGCTGATACCACGATAGCCAGACCCGATGATCGTGCCCGCGACGGTGAATATCCAGCGGGTGATAGCGACCCAGACGAAGGGCCTCTTCAAGCGGCATTTCGAACACGGCTGAAACTTCATCGACGCTGGCGTGATATTGAAGATCGGGCGGAATAATGCCGACCACCGGCGTGACCTGAAAACCGGTGACGCTGTCGACCGGCGGCAGCACGCCGATCACCTCCACCGCTTCCGGGGGGATCGCCACTTCCTCGTGCGCCTCGCGCAGCGCGGCGGCAATCAGGGAAGCATCGGTGCTGTCCACCGCGCCGCCGGGAAACGCAACCTGACCGGCGTGTTTTCGCATATGCGGTGCGCGCTGGGTGAGCAACAGACCCGGCTGTTCACGACGCACAACCGGGATCAGCACCGCCGCCTGACGTTGATTCAGCGTGGCGCGGTTAACCTGGGGCCGCAGAAGCTGAAAGCGCGACAAAAAATCATCCAGCGTCAGGTTTTCTTTCTTCACCGTGAGTTCTCCAGTTGTTTCAGGATACGATTCACTTTATCAAACGTTTCCTGATATTCCGCCCCGGCCTGGCTGTCGGCCACAATGCCACCGCCTGCGGAGCAGTACAGATTCCCGTCGCAGGCGGTGAGCGTGCGAATGGAGATGCTGGTGTCCATGGCTCCGCACAGGCTCACATAGCCGATGCTGCCGCACCAGGCGTTGCGTCGATGGGGTTCCAGTTCGTCGATAATCTCCATCGCGCGCACCTTTGGCGCGCCGGTGATGGAGCCCCCCGGAAACGCGGCGCGGAGCAGATCGCAGGCGGTGCGCGAGGACGGCAGACGGGCGGTAATGGTGCTGACCAGATGATGCACCGCCGGGAAAGGCTCCACGATGAACAGCTCCGGTACGCGCACGCTGCCCGGCTCGGCGACGCGGCCAATGTCATTGCGCATCAGATCGACAATCATCAGGTTTTCGGCACGATCTTTGGGCGAGGCAGCCAGCTTCTCCGCCTGCTGACGGTCTGCATCCGGATCGGCAAGGCGCGGCAGGGTGCCCTTGATCGGCCGGGTCTGAATCGTCCCTTCCGCCAGATGGATAAAACGCTCGGGCGAAAGGCTGAGGATCGCGCCGCGCTCCAGGCGTATAAACGCGCTGAACGGGGCCTTGTTGCTGGCATTGAGGCGGATAAACGCCTGCCATTCATCCCCCCGGTATGCTGCCTGGAAGCGCTGGGCCAGGTTCACCTGATAGCAGTCGCCGCTTTGCAGATACGCCTGCACGCGGGAGAATTTTTCCGCGTATTCCATCGCGCTCATATTCGAGCGCCAGCCGGAGGTCAGCATAAACTGATCCGTTACGGCGGGCCGTTGCGCCTCAAGCCAGGCCAGACGCGCCTGCACGTCACGGTGGCTCAGCAGGGAGACCGTCTGCTTACGGTGATCCACGATCAGCGCCCAGTCATACAGCCCCACCGCCATATCCGGCAGGGCAATATCCGCCTGCGCTAACTCGGGCAGCTTTTCGAAACGGCGGCCCAGATCGTAACCAAACAGCCCCAGCGCGCCTCCCTGGAAAGGAAGGTCCGGGTTCGGCGTGGCGGATAAGCCCAGCGCGTTAATCTCCTGCTGAAGCCGCAGCAGCGGATCGTCCGTTGGCGACAGCTCATCGGTCGTCAGCGTTTTCACCGGATCGGCCACCAGAATATCAAAACGGCTGTAAGGGTGATCCGCATGGCCTGAGTGCAGCAGCATGGCGAAAGGAAGATGGCTCAGACGGGCAAACCAGAACTCGGCGGCGTCCGTACGCCAGGGCAAGGTAATAACAGTGGGGAAGCGCATGTTCATGTATGGCATACTACCGGGCAGCGTGAAATAATTAGCGCGAATAATTTAGCAGGAGTTAACGATGTTTGCAGGTTTACCTTCTCTCAGCCATGACCAACAGCAGAAAGCCGTTGAACGTATTCAGGAGCTGATGTCCCAGGGGATGAGCAGCGGACAGGCGATTTCCCAGGTCGCGGAAGAACTTCGCGCCACCCATACCGGCGAGCGGATCGTGGCGCGTTTTGAGGATGAAGATGAAGAATAACCGGCCTACACTGCCGCGATAATCTTGATCTCAACTTTGTATTCCGGTTTCATCAGCGTGGCCTGTACGGTGCAGCGTACAGGCGCGTGTCCCGCCACGACCCACGCATCCCAGGCTTTGTTCATCGCCGCGAAATCGTCTTTATTCGCCAGAAAAATCGTCGCATCCAGAATGCGGGATTTATCGCTGCCCTGTTTTTCCAGCACAGCATCAATTTGCGCCAGGGTATTCGCCGTCTGCTCGAAGGCGTCAGCGTCCAGATTGGCAGGGACACCGGTGTAGTACAGCGTCTGGTTATGGATCACCACATCAGACCAGCGGGCTTCGGCATCAATGCGCGTAATTGTCATAAACGTATCCTCGTTATCTTTCGTCGTCAGGCGGCAAGACTGCCATAATGTTCCGCCGCCGTCACTATTTGGGGTGGCACCGGAGAGAAGGGGCTGACATAATCCCTGTGCAAAAATACAGTGAGAGAACACCGTGGCAGACGATTTTTCCCCAGAAGGTCAGTTAGCACAGGCTATTCCCGGTTTTAAACCGCGTGAACCCCAGCGTCAGATGGCGCATGCCGTCGCGCACGCTATCGACAAGGCGCAGCCGCTGGTCGTGGAGGCCGGAACCGGTACGGGGAAAACCTATGCTTACCTCGCCCCTGCGCTGCGGGCGAAAAAGAAGGTGATCATCTCTACGGGGTCGAAAGCTCTTCAGGACCAGCTTTATAGCCGCGACTTGCCCACGGTGGCGAAAGCGCTGAAATACAAAGGGCGTCTGGCCCTGCTGAAAGGGCGCTCAAACTACCTGTGCCTGGAGCGTCTTGAACAGCAGGCGCTGGCCGGCGGAGATCTGCCGGTACAAACCCTGAGTGATGTGATCGTCCTGCGCGCCTGGGCCAACCAGACGGAGGAGGGGGACATCAGCACCTGCGCGAGCGTGCCGGAAGACTCTCCGGCCTGGCCGCTGGTGACCAGCACCAACGACAACTGCCTCGGCAGCGACTGCCCGCTGTACAAAGACTGTTTTGTGGTGAAAGCGCGTAAAACGGCGATGGATGCCGACGTGGTGGTGGTGAACCATCACCTGTTTCTTGCGGATATGGTGGTCAAGGACAGTGGATTTGGCGAGCTGATCCCGGAGGCAGAGGTGATGATCTTCGATGAAGCCCATCAGCTTCCGGACATCGCCAGCCAGTATTTTGGCCAGTCGCTCTCCAGCCGTCAGCTTCAGGATCTGGCGAAAGATATCACCATTGCCTATCGCACCGAACTCAAAGATACCCAGCAGTTGCAGAAGTGCGCGGACCGCCTGGCACAATGCGCGCAGGATTTCCGCTTACAGCTTGGCGAGCCGGGCTATCGCGGCAACCTGCGTGAACTGCTGGCAGACAAAAATATCCAGCGCGCGCTGCTGCTGCTCGATGATGCCCTTGAGCTCTGCTACGACGTGGCGAAGCTGTCACTGGGCCGTTCCGCCCTGTTAGACGCTGCCTTTGAACGCGCCACGCTCTATCGCGGGCGGCTGAAACGGCTGAAAGAGATCAACCAGCCGGGGTACAGCTACTGGTACGAATGCACCTCCCGCCACTTCACCCTGGCGCTGACGCCGCTGACCGTTGCCGATAAATTCAAAGAGGTGATGGCGCAAAAGCCCGGCACCTGGGTCTTTACCTCGGCCACGCTGTCGGTGAATGACGATCTGCATCACTTTACCGAGCGCCTCGGCATTGAGCAGGCTGAATCTCTGCTTCTGCCGAGCCCGTTCGACTACGAAAAACAGGCGCTGCTGTGCGTGCCGCGCAATCTGCCGCTGCCTAACCAGCCGGGGGCCGCGCGCCATCTGGCGGCCATGCTGAAGCCGATGATTGAGGCCAACAACGGGCGTTGTTTCATGCTGTGTACATCCCACGCCATGATGCGCGATTTAGCCGAGCAGTTCCGCGCCACCATGACGCTGCCGGTGCTGTTACAGGGAGAAACCAGTAAAGGCCAGCTGCTCCAGCAGTTTGTCAGCGCCGGTAATGCCCTGCTGGTGGCGACCAGCAGCTTCTGGGAAGGGGTGGACGTGCGCGGCGATACGCTCTCGCTGGTGATTATCGATAAGCTGCCGTTCACCTCCCCGGACGATCCGCTCCTGAAAGCGCGCATGGAGGATTGCCGTCTGCGCGGGGGCGATCCGTTCGACGACGTCCAGCTGCCGGATGCGGTCATTACGCTTAAGCAGGGAGTAGGGCGACTGATCCGCGACGTCACCGACCGCGGCGTGCTGGTGATCTGCGATAACCGCCTGGTGATGCGCCCCTACGGCGCGACCTTCCTCGCCAGCCTGCCGCCCGCGCCGCGCACGCGGGATATTAAACGCGCGGTCCGCTTCCTGGCGAACCCAACGGCGGAGTAATTCTCGCCGGAGTGTGTTAAGATGCGCGCCATTTTGTGACTGACCCTTGCGAGAGCGCGACGACCAATGCGAATTCTGGCTATTGATACCGCAACAGAGGCGTGTTCCGTTGCCCTGTGGAACGACGGTAAGACCTTTGCCCATTTCGAAGAGTGCCCCCGGGAGCATACCCAGCGTATTCTTCCCCTGGTAAAAACCATTTTGACCGAGGGCAACGCCGCCCTGACCGACCTCGACGCGCTGGCCTATGGCCGTGGCCCGGGCAGCTTTACGGGCGTGCGTATCGGGATTGGCATTGCGCAGGGGCTGGCGCTGGGCGCTGACCTGCCGATGATCGGCGTCTCAACGCTTGCCACGATGGCGCAGGGCGCCTGGCGTATGACCGGCGCTACACGCGTGCTGGCTGCCATCGACGCCCGTATGGGGGAAGTGTACTGGGCGGAATATACCCGTGATGAAAACGGCGTCTGGCACGGCGAAGAGACCGAGGCGGTGCTCAAGCCCGAAGCCGTGACTGAGCGCCTGAAGCAGCTCTCCGGCGAGTGGGCGACGGTGGGAACCGGCTGGCCGGCATGGCCTGAGATGGCGAAGGAAACCGGCATTACGCTGGTGGACGGCAACATGCTCCTGCCCGCCGCAGAAGATATGCTGCCGATTGCCCGTCAGCTGCTTGACGCAGGTAAAACCGTGGCGGTTGAGCACGCTGAACCCGTTTATTTACGAAACACCGTCGCGTGGAAGAAACTTCCAGGCCGCGAATGAATCTCAGTAACAGGAACTGAGAAAAAGGAGTCGCATCATGGCGGTTCAGACTAAAGTTGTACGCCTTCTTATGGCAGGCGTTGTTGCCATAGCACTGAGCGGTTGCGTCACCGTTCCTGATGCGATCAAGGGCACCAGCCCGACGCCACAGCAGGATCTGGTACGCGTGATGAACGCCCCGGAGCTCTATGTCGGGCAGGAAGCACGGTTTGGCGGCAAGGTGGTTGAGGTCGTTAACCAGCAGGGTAAAACCCGTCTGGAAATCGCCACCGTTCCGCTGGACGACGGCGCGCGGCCTATTCTGGGTGAAGCCTCGCGCGGGCGGATCTATGCTGACGTCAGCGGCTTCCTCGATCCGGTTGATTTCCGCGGACAGCTGGTGACCGTCGTCGGGCCGATTACCGGTTCGGTAGCAGGTAAAATCGGCAATACGCCGTACAAATTCATGACCATGCAGGTTAACGGCTACAAGCGCTGGCGTATCGCCCAGCAGGTGGTGATGCCGCCACAGCCTATCGATCCGTGGATGTGGGGCCCTCATCCGTACCGTTACGGCTACGGTGGCTGGGGCTGGTATAACCCCGGTCCTGCACAGGTACAAACCATCGTAACTGAGTAACTTCCTGTTATTTATAGTAAAGAGACAGCGGCTCAGCCGCTGTCTCTGTTTTTTTACGCTTAAAACGAAAAAAAAGAGTGACGCGCTTCGCAACCTGTAATCTGAACAATTAATAAACTGGTACGCTGAGTTAATATAATGTTAACAAACTGTTTATTATCGGGGCTGTGATGACGACGAATACTCATTTCAGAGGTGATGCATTGAAAAAGGTTTGGCTTAACCGTTATCCCGCGGATGTCCCTGCGGAGATCAATCCTGACCGTTATCAATCCCTGATTGAATTATTTGAACACTCGGTACGGCGCTACGCCGACCAGCCCGCATTTGTGAACATGGGCGAAGTGATGACCTTCCGTAAGCTGGAGGAGCGCAGCCGGGCGTTTGCGGCCTATTTACAGGAGGGGCTGGGGTTGCAGAAAGGGGATCGCGTCGCGCTGATGATGCCAAACCTGCTGCAATATCCGGTGGCGCTGTTCGGGATCCTCAGGGCAGGGATGATCGTTGTTAACGTCAACCCGCTTTATACCCCGCGCGAGCTGGAGCATCAGCTGAATGACAGCGGTGCGGCGGCGATTGTAATTGTCTCCAACTTTGCCCACACGCTGGAAAAAGTCGTTGAAAGAACCCAGGTTAAGCACGTCATTCTGACGCGCATGGGCGACCAGCTCTCTACCGCGAAAGGTACGCTGGTCAACTTTGTCGTTAAATACGTTAAGCGACTGGTGCCGAAATACCATTTGCCGGATGCCATCTCCTTCCGCCGCGCGCTGCATGCGGGCTATCGCATGCAGTACGTCAAGCCTGAAGTGGTCTCAGAGGACCTGGCCTTCCTGCAATACACGGGCGGCACCACCGGCGTGGCGAAAGGGGCGATGCTGACCCATCGTAACATGCTGGCGAACCTGGAACAGGTTAACGCCACTTACGGGCCGCTGCTGCACCCGGGCAAAGAACTGGTGATCACCGCGCTTCCGCTGTATCACATTTTTGCGCTGACCATGAACTGCCTGCTGTTTATCGAGCTGGGCGGGCAAAACGTGTTGATCACCAACCCGCGCGACATTCCGGGGCTGGTGAAAGAGCTGGCGAAATACCCATTCACCGCCATGACCGGCGTGAACACGCTGTTTAACGCTCTGCTCAACAATAAAGAGTTTCAGCAGTTGGATTTCTCCACGCTGCACCTCTCTGCGGGCGGCGGAATGCCGGTTCAGCAGGCGGTTGCCGAGCGTTGGGTCAAACTCACCGGGCAGTATCTGCTGGAAGGCTATGGCCTGACGGAGTGCGCCCCGCTGGTCAGCGTTAACCCGCATGACATCGACTACCACAGCGGCAGTATCGGCCTGCCGGTGCCGTCAACGGAAGCCAAACTGGTGGACGATGAGGGTAACGAAGTGCCTCACGGCGAGCCAGGCGAGCTGTGCGTAAGAGGGCCGCAGGTGATGCTGGGCTACTGGCAGCGCCCGGATGCCACGGACGAGATCATCAAAGACGGCTGGCTGTACACCGGCGACATCGCGGTGATGGACGACGAAGGCTTCCTGCGCATCGTCGATCGCAAGAAAGACATGATCCTCGTTTCCGGTTTCAACGTCTATCCGAACGAAATCGAAGACGTGGTGATGCAGCACAGCGGCGTGCTGGAAGTGGCAGCGGTGGGCGTTCCCTCCGGCAGCAGCGGGGAAGCGGTGAAGATATTTGTGGTCAGGAAAGATCCTTCTCTTACCGAGGAAGCGCTGATAACGTTTTGTCGCCGGCAGCTGACGGGCTATAAAGTGCCGAAGCTGGTGGAATTCCGCGATGAGCTGCCGAAATCCAACGTCGGAAAGATATTACGACGAGAATTACGTGACGAAGCCCGTGCCAAAGTGGACAATAAGGCCTGAGCATCACGTTAATCGCCCAGACGCCGGTTAAGCCGGCGTTTTTTATGGGCGCAAACAAAAGAGAGTCCGATTTGAATTACCAGATGATCACTACCAACGACGAGCTGGCTTCGCTGTGCGAGGTGACGCGTGATTTTCCCGCTATCGCCCTGGATACGGAATTTGTCCGCACCCGCACGTACTACCCGCAGCTGGGCCTGATCCAGATGTATGACGGCAAGCACGTGTCGTTGATTGACCCCCTCGGCATCACCGACTGGGCGCCGATGCGCGCGCTGTTGCTCGATACCGCCGTAACCAAATATCTGCACGCCGGCAGTGAAGATCTGGAAGTGTTCCTCAATACCTTTGGCATCATGCCGGAACCGCTGATTGATACCCAGATCCTCGCGGCGTTCAGCGGTCGCCCGCTCTCCTGGGGCTTCGCCGCGATGGTGGAAGAGTACACCGGCCTGACGCTGGATAAGAGCGAATCGCGCACGGACTGGCTCGCGCGCCCGCTGACCGCGCGTCAGCTTGAATATGCCGCGGCGGACGTCTTCTACCTGCTGCCGATTGCCGGCCAGCTGATGAAAGAGGCGGAGGCGTCCGGCTGGCTGTCTGCCGCGCTGGACGAGTGTCGCATGACGCAGCAGCGTCGCCAGGAAGTGGTCGACCCGAAAGACGCCTGGCGTGATATCACCAACGCCTGGCAGCTGCGCACGCGTCAGCTGGCCTGCCTGCAACTGCTGGCGGACTGGCGCCTGCGTAAAGCGCGCGAGCGCGACCTGGCGGTTAACTTTGTGGTGCGCGAAGAGCACCTGTGGGCGGTAGCGCGCTATATGCCGGGCAGCCTTGGCGAGCTGGACAGCATTGGCCTTTCCGGGAGCGAGATCCGCTTCCACGGTAAAACGCTGCTGGCGCTGGTGGAAAAAGCCCAGCAGGTGCCGGATGACGCGCTGCCAGAGCCGCTGCTTAACCTGATGGATATGCCGGGCTACCGCAAGGCGTTCAAGGATATCAAAGCGCTGGTGCAGACGGTGGCGAGCGAAAGCAAGCTGAGCGCGGAGCTGCTGGCTTCACGTCGTCAGATTAACCAGCTGCTGAACTGGCACTGGAAGTTGAAACCGCAAAATGGTTTACCGGAACTGGTGGCAGGATGGCGGGGGGAACTGATGGCAGAACGCCTGAACACCTTGCTGGAAGGGTATCCGCGCTAAAGAAGTGTAGCCCCGGTAAGCGCAGCGCCACCGGGGAAATTGCCGGGCGGCGCGATGCTTGCCCGGCCTACGATACGACGAACCGCAAACGGTTTAACGCGACTCTTCCGCTTCCGGAAGCGTCACGTTCAGCTCCAGAATCGAAATATCCCCGTCTTTTTGCTCCAGCTGAACGGTGACCATTTCCGGGTCAATCTGCACGTACTTGCAGATCACTTCCAGAATGTCTTTGCGCAGCTGCGGCAGGTAGTGCGGTTCGGCGTCGCTACGACGACGCTCCGCAACGATAATTTGCAGACGTTCTTTTGCGATGTTGGCGGTGCTTTTTTTCCGCGAGAGAAAAAAGTCCAATAATGCCATAACTTATCCTCCGAACAGGCGTTTGAGGAAACCTTTCTTCTCTTCTTCAATGAAGCGGAAAGGACGTTCTTCTCCCAGCAGACGGTCAACGGTATCCGCATACGCTTTACCCGCGTCTGCCTGTGTATCCAGAATCACCGGCTCGCCCTGGTTAGAGGCGCGCAGTACGGACTGATCTTCCGGGATCACGCCAACCAGTTTGATGCGCAGGATCTCCAGCACGTCTTCCATGCTCAGCATGTCACCTTTATTTACGCGGCCCGGGTTGTAGCGGGTCAGCAGAAGGTGCTCTTTGATCGGCTCCTGGCCATTTTCCGCACGACGAGATTTCGACGCCAGAATGCCGAGAATACGGTCGGAGTCGCGTACTGACGAGACTTCCGGGTTGGTGGTGATGATGGCTTCATCCGCGAAGTAGAGCGCCATCAGCGCGCCGGTTTCGATACCGGCAGGGGAGTCGCAGACCACGAAGTCGAACTCCATCTTTTTCAGTTCGTCGAGCACCTTTTCCACGCCTTCACGGGTCAGCGCGTCTTTGTCACGGGTCTGGGACGCCGGGAGGATGTAGAGGTTCTCGGTGCGCTTGTCTTTAATCAGCGCCTGGTTAAGCGTGGCATCGCCCTGAATGACGTTGACGAAGTCATACACCACGCGACGCTCGCAGCCCATGATCAGGTCCAGGTTACGCAGACCGATATCAAAGTCGATTACGACGGTTTTCTTTCCCTTCTGGGCCAAACCAGTAGCGATGGCCGCGCTGGAGGTGGTCTTGCCAACGCCTCCTTTACCCGAAGTCACAACAATAATGCGTGCCATAGAAATTCCTTGTTAAAAGGGATCAATTTAACGGTTGAACGGTCAAAGCGTTGTCTGCCAGTTGCAGACGGGCCGCTTTGCCATAAAATTCGGCTGGGATTTTGTCGCTCAGCCAATATTCACCTGCGATAGACACCAGTTCTGCCGTCAGGTGAGTACAAAAAATTTGTGCTTCTCGATCGCCGCTGGCGCCCGCAAGCGCACGCCCTCGCATCATACCGTAAACGTGAATATTGCCATCCGCAATCAGTTCCGCGCCCGCGCTGACGTGGCTTGTAACAATCAGATCACAGTTTGGCGCATAAATGCGCTGACCGGAACGAACCGGCAGATCAATCAATCGCGTTTTTGTGACTGGGGTTACATTTTGCGCCGGAGGCGGGGGAGCGGGAACGGGTGCAGGCGCTGCACGTGGGGCCTTTTCTTTGCCTTCGTTCAGCAAAGGCAAACCTGCGCGGTCAATTTCGGCTTTCAGTTCAGCGTCTTTGCAGCCGCTAATGCCCACGATGCGTAAGCCCGTAGAGGTGACGGCCTGCTGGAGTCGCTTCCAGTTAACCGGACCCTCAAGGTCGCTTACGTTGACGACGACAGGAGCATGCTTAAGAAAAGCGGGAGCCTGCGCGATTTTGTCTTCTAACGCCTGACGAATAACCTCGGGTTTTGCATCATGCAAATGAACCACTGATAAGGTGAAGCTACTGCCTTTAAGCTCGATGGGCGTATTTGACATCCTGGCCTTACTCAATTTGCTATTAACCGCAACACATCGCCGCGATATTCCGAAGAGTATCAGGCATGTTATAGTCAGGAGTATATTGAGGCAAGCAACCACCCGTTAATTCAGAGTAAAAACATGTTTTGTGTGATCTACAGAAGTACGAGCCGCGACCAGACCTACCTTTATGTCGAAAAGAAAGACGATTTTTCCCGCGTGCCTGAGGAATTAATGAAAAGTTTTGGCCAGCCGCAGCTGGCGATGCTGCTACCGCTGGACGGCCGCAAGAAGCTGGTGAACGCCGATCTGGAAAAAGTCAAAAAGGCGTTGACCGAACAAGGCTATTATTTACAGCTTCCGCCACCGCCGGAGAATTTATTAAAACAGCATCTTGAGATGAGCGGAAAGAAATAAGCCCGGGTCACGCCGGGAACAACCCATCAACCGATTAGGGGTCGAGCATGTATCAACATCATAACTGGCAAGGTGCATTACTGGATTATCCCGTCAGCAAAGTGGTCTGCGTAGGCAGCAACTATGCAAAACACATTCAGGAGATGGGGAGCGCCGTGCCGGAAGAGCCGGTTCTGTTTATTAAGCCAGAAACTGCACTGTGCGATATTCGTCAGCCGCTGGCTCTGCCGCAGGGACTGGGCTCGGTGCATCATGAAGTGGAGCTGGCGGTGCTGATCGGCGCCACGCTGCGTCAGGCCACCGAAGAGCACGTAGAGAAAGCGATTGCGGGTTACGGTGTTGCGCTTGACCTGACGCTGCGCGACGTTCAGGGCAAAATGAAGAAAGCAGGGCAGCCGTGGGAAAAAGCCAAGGGTTTTGATAATTCATGCCCGATTTCCGGTTTCGTTCCGGTGAGTGAATTTACCGACGATCCGCAGAATACGCCGCTCAGCCTGAAGGTCAACGGCGAGATCCGCCAGCAGGGCTCGACCGCTGATATGATCCATAAGATCGTTCCGCTGATTGCCTACATGAGCCGCTTCTTCACCCTGAAACCCGGCGATGTGATCCTGACCGGCACCCCGGAAGGTGTGGGCCCGCTGCACGCTGGCGACGAGCTGGACGTCAGTTTTAACGGCCTGTCGCTAAAAACCCGCGTGCTGTAAAAGCACCTTGCCGCCTGAAAAGGGCGGCAAAACTTGCATCAACGTGCCAGACTCGTTATAAGGTGCGCTCTATTTTGACGTGTGGACATCCCGATGAACGATATTCCTTTCTGGCAAAGCAAAACGCTCGACGACATGACCGACGCGGAGTGGGAATCGTTGTGTGACGGCTGCGGGCAGTGCTGCCTGCATAAGCTGATGGATGAAGATTCGGACGAAATCTATTTCACCAACGTAGCGTGCAAGCAGTTGAACATCAAAACCTGCCAGTGCCGCAACTACGAGCGCCGTTTCGAATATGAGCCGGACTGCATCAAGTTAACCCGTGAAAACCTGCCGACCTTTGAGTGGCTACCGCATACCTGTGCGTATCGCCTGCTGGCGGAAGGAAAGGATTTGCCTGCGTGGCATCCCCTGCTGACGGGGTCGAAAGCGGCGATGCACGGCGAACGTATTTCCGTGCGCCATATTGCGGTGAAAGAGTCAGAGGTGCGGGACTGGGAAGACCACATCATGAATCATCCCAACCGCTGATAATAAAAAACCCGCCGAGGCGGGTTTTTTATTGTGCGCTGTTGTGTCGTGTGGCGCTGCGCTTACCCGACCTACAAAACCGTAGGCCCGCGCAAGCGAAGCGCCGCCGGGCACATTAACGCCCAAAAAGATCGCGTTTTTTCGGTCTGAACGGCTGGGCAATCAGCACCAGCAGCGCCACCACGAAGTAGGCGACGAAAATGCCCACCAGCCATTGTGGCATCTCCAGCGTCAGAAACTCCCACTGGCGTACGGAGCAGTCACCGGAGGCAACGAACACCTGCGGCAGCCACTTATCCAGCGGCAGCCAGCCCGGGAAGCGGGCCGCAAAATCGCAGGTCATAAACGGTGACGGATGAAGCTGCATCTGGGTGTGCTCCCAGGAAAGCGCAATCCCTTTCCAGGCGCTGTACAGCCAGATGGCAATCGCCGCATAGCGTAACGGTGTTTTGGGTGCAATTGCACCGACCAGACCCGCGCCCATAATGCCGAACAGCGCACAACGCTCATAAATACACAGTACGCAAGGTTTCAGCCCCATCACATGCTGAAACCACAGCGCGACCATTTCCAGCGCAAAGGCGGTCAGGGCCATCAACAACCACGCTCCGCGACCGCGTGAGCACTGGTTCAAAAATCGCAACATAATCATTTCCCTGGAACATGCTTAGACAGCGCAGTGTAAACGAATTTTAATGCGCCGCAAGTATACCTGCTTGTAACAACCATTGCGTACAGGGAACGAGAGTAATTTTGATGCACAGCAAACCAACCAGGGTAAGCACCAGCGTATACGGCAGCGCCATCCAGACCATTCTTCCATAAGAAAGCCGTATGAGCGGTGCCAGCGCCGAGGTCAGCAGGAAGAGGAATGCCGCCTGACCGTTCGGGGTTGCCACCGAGGGCAGGTTGGTTCCGGTGTTGATCGCCACCGCCAGCAGCTCAAACTGTTCACTGCTGACAATGCCTTGCTCCATCGCGGCTTTGGCCTCATTAATGTATACCGTCCCGACGAAGACGTTATCGGAGATGGAAGACAACAGACCGTTAAACAAATAGAACAGCGTAAGCTGAGAATCTGGCGTAGCCTGAAGCACAAAAGCGATAATGGGCGCGAACAGATGTTGATCAATAATCACCGCCACGACGGCAAAAAACACCGCCAGCAGGGCGGTAAACGGCAGCGCTTCGGTAAAGGCTTTACCGATAGCATGTTCGTCCGTTACGCCGCTCAGGCTGGTTGCCAGAATAATCACCGACAGGCCAATGAGCCCCACTTCGGCAAGGTGCAAGGCCAGCGCAGCGATAAGCCACACGCCAATAAGACCCTGTGCAATCAGGCGCAGCGTCTCCTGACGCGTACGTTGTTTGCGGCTCTGCTCGTCAAACTTTTGCAGCTCATGGCGGACCTGATCGGGCAACGTCGCGCCATACCCAAAAAGGTTAAATTTCTCAACCAGCACGCAGGTCGCTAATCCACAGACCAGCACGGGCACGCTGACCGGCGCCATGCGCAGGAAAAATTCGCCAAAATGCCACCCGGCGGCTTTAGCGATGATCAGGTTTTGCGGCTCCCCGACCATGGTCATCACGCCGCCCAGCGCCGTACCCACGCCCGCGTGCATCATCAGGCAGCGCAGAAACGCGCGGAACTGCTCCAGCACGTCGCGGTTGTGCGCCTCAACGTGGCTGTCGTCCTGCAAGTTATCGCCGGGACGAGACGAGGCCACCCGGTGGTAAATTCCGTAAAAACCGACGGCGACGCTGATCACTACCGCCACCACCGTCAGCGCGTCCAGGAAGGCTGAAAGGAAAGCTGCGGCGAGGCAAAACGCCAGCGAGAGAAGCGTTTTCGACGGAATGCTCAGCAGCAAACGGGTAAAGATAAACAGCAGGAGCTGCTTCATAAAGTAGATCCCTGCCACCATGAAGATCAGCAGCAGCAGGACTTCAAGATTCGACGCAATCTCGTTTTTAACGTGCTCCGCGCTGGTCATTCCCGTGGCCACGGCCTCCAGTGCCAGCAGCCCGCCGGGCAATAGCGGATAGCACTTCAGCGCCATCGCCAGGGTAAAGATAAACTCGGCGACCAACAGCCATCCGGCAACAAAGGGATTCAGCAAGAAGATAACGGGATTAACGACCAGGAATACCAGTAAAGTGAGTTTGTACCAGTCAGGTGACTGACCTAAAAAGTTGCGCCACAGCGCGCGCCCAAACGAAATTTCCACGACAGACGTCCTTTCCCCGTCAAATAAGACAAGACATCAGTATACGCAAAAATGGCGTCGGTGAGGGCGTTAACGCCATTTTGTAAATTTCATAAAAATGAAACGGCGATCCCTCTTTTCTGTCTCGGCTGCGCTATCTGCCTCTGTCCGCCTCTGGTATGATGAGTGCAATTTGCTAAAGCTGTGTAATGGAAATCTCACTATGGTCATTAAGGCGCAGAGCCCGGCGGGTTTCGCGGAAGAGTACATCATTGAAAGCATCTGGAATAATCGTTTCCCTGCGGGATCAATTCTACCTGCTGAACGCGAACTCTCTGAACTGATTGGCGTCACCCGTACCACGCTGCGAGAAGTGCTCCAGCGTCTGGCGCGCGATGGCTGGTTGACGATACAGCATGGCAAACCCACTAAAGTGAACAACTTCTGGGAAACGTCCGGGCTGAATATTCTGGAAACGCTGGCGCGTCTCGACCACGAAAGCGTACCGCAGCTGATTGATAATCTGCTTTCGGTGCGCACCAACATCGCTACTATTTTCATCCGCACCGCGTTTCGTCAGCACCCTGAAGATGCGCTGAAGGTGCTCGCCACCGCCAATGAGGTGGAGGACCATGCGGATGCCTTTGCAACTCTGGACTACAACGTGTTCCGCGGTCTGGCGTTTGCCTCCGGCAATCCGGTTTACGGCCTGATCCTGAATGGGATGAAAGGGTTATATACGCGCATTGGTCGTCACTACTTTGCTAACCCTGAAGCCCGTAGCCTGGCGCTCGGCTTCTACCATAAGCTGAGCAAACTCTGCACCGAGGGGCTGCACGACCAGGTTTATGAAACGGTGCGTCGTTACGGTCACGACTCCGGTGAAATCTGGCACCGAATGCAGAAAACGCTGCCGGGCGATCTGGCGATTCAGGGCCGATAATAGAAAAAACCTCTCGATTGAGAGGTTTTTTTTCGCCAGGTGGCGGCTTCGCCTGACCGGGCCTACAGGTCCCGTAGGCCCGGTAAGCGTAGCGCCACCGGGCAAAAAACCCCACTACAGCGTATTCATCCGCGCCGGACACCGGTCCAGCAGTTCCACGCTGCCGTCTTCGTTCTGCTGCTCCAGCAATACGTCAAACCCCCACAGGCGATGCACGTGCTTCAGCACTTCCTTACGCCCTTTATCCAGCGGCGCGCGGTTGTGCGGGATATAGCGCAGCGTCAGAGAGCGGTCGCCGCGCAGATCCACGTTCCACACCTGAATGTTCGGTTCAAGGTTGCTCAGGTTGTACTGGGACGACAGACGCGAGCGGATCTCCCGATAGCCTTCCTCGTTATGGATCGCCGAGATCTCCAGGTAGTTGTTGCGGTCATCATCCAGTACCGTGAAGAAGCGGAAATCACGCATGATCTTCGGCGACATGAACTGGCTGATAAAGCTCTCATCCTTAAAATCACGCATCGCGAAGTGCAGCGTTTCCAGCCAGTCAGAGCCCGCAATATCCGGGAACCAGTATTTGTCCTCTTCGGTGGGCGACTGGCAGATACGCTTGATATCCTGGAACATGGCAAAGCCGAGCGCGTACGGGTTAATGCCGCTGTACCACGGGCTGTTGTACGCCGGCTGGAACACTACGTTGGTGTGGCTGTGCAGGAACTCCATCATAAACCGTTCGGAGACTTTTCCCTCGTCATAGAGGTGGTTCAGAATGGTGTAGTGCCAGAAGGTCGCCCAGCCTTCGTTCATGACCTGGGTCTGCTTCTGCGGATAGAAATACTGGCTCACCTTGCGCACGATGCGCAGGATTTCACGCTGCCACGGCTCAAGCAGCGGGGCGTTTTTCTCCATAAAGTAGAGCAGGTTTTCCTGCGGCTCGGAAGGATAGCGACGCGCTTCGGCGACGGTTTTCTCCTCCTCACGTTTCGGCAGGGTACGCCACAGCATATTCACCTGGCTTTGCAGATACTCCTCGCGGCTCTTCTGCCGGGCTTTCTCTTCCTGCAACGAGATTTTCTGCGGGCGCTTATAGCGGTCAACGCCGTAATTCATCAGCGCGTGGCAGGAGTCCAGCAGCTTCTCCACTTCGTCCACGCCGTAGCGCTCTTCGCAGTCGGTAATGTAGTTACGGGCGAAGATGAGGTAATCAACGATGGAGCTGGCGTCCGTCCAGCTGCGGAACAGATAGTTATTTTTGAAGAACGAGTTATGACCGTAGCAGGCGTGCGCCATCACCAGCGCCTGCATGGTAATGGTGTTCTCCTCCATCAGATAGGCGATACACGGGTTAGAGTTAATGACGATTTCATACGCCAGCCCCTGCTGCCCGTGCTTATACAGCCGCTCTGTCTCAATGAACTTTTTGCCAAACGACCAGTGGGGATAGTTAATCGGCATCCCGACGCTGGAGTAAGCGTCCATCATCTGTTCAGAGGTGATGACTTCAATCTGATGGGGGTAGGTATCCAGACGATAGAGTTTGGCAACCCGGTCGATCTCCGCCAGGTAGACATCCAGCAACTCGAAGGTCCAGTCGGGTCCATCGCTCAGACGGGTGCTGTCCCTGGACATGGAATCTATTGTAGCCATTAGCGCGCCCTCGTTGTCGGTCGCTCTCTCTGACTGGAGAGCCTCCTTTCAAGCATAGATCACCCCATTCAAATACGCGGGGCGCAGAAATTTTTTCTTTGCGATTTCCCGTTTTCGATACGGCAAAAAAAGCGGAGGTCGCAGAATTTTATACTGGTTAAAAATAACGCGCAGCAGGAGATCCCAAATAAGCGTTATCCCCTGATACAGCGGGATATGTGAGTTAAGTCACCATAAAAAAGTCATATGTTGAATAATATTTTCAACTAGGTTATCAATCTGTAATTAGATGATTGTTCTTTTGCTCATAATGGAGTGGCTATGCGTGTTGTCATACTGGGAAGTGGTGTCGTTGGCGTAACCAGCGCCTGGTATTTAAGTCAGGCAGGACATGAGGTTACCGTTATCGATCGCGAATCCGGCCCGGCTCTGGAAACCAGTGCGGCGAATGCGGGGCAAATTTCCCCGGGCTATGCTGCCCCGTGGGCGGCCCCCGGCGTGCCGCTGAAGGCGATTAAATGGATGTTCCAGCGACACGCGCCGCTGGCGATCAGCCTGGACGGTTCACCCTTCCAGCTGAAGTGGATGTGGCAGATGCTGCGCAACTGTGACACCCGCCACTACATGGAAAACAAAGGGCGCATGGTTCGCCTGGCGGAATACAGCCGCGACTGCCTGAAGGCGCTGCGCGCCTCGACGGGCATTGAATATGAAGGGCGCCAGGGCGGTACGCTTCAGCTGTTCCGCACCGAGCAACAGTACGAAAACGCTACCCGCGATATCGCCGTGCTGGAAGATGCGGGCGTACCGTATCAGCTGCTGGAAGCCAGCCAGCTGGCGCAGGTGGAGCCGGCGCTTGCCGAGGTGGCGCACAAGCTGACGGGCGGCCTGCGTTTACCGAACGATGAAACCGGCGACTGCCAGCTGTTCACTCAACGTCTGGCGCGCATGTGCGAGCAAGCGGGAGTGACGTTCCGCTTCAACACCTCTGTCGACAAGCTGCTGTCAGAAGGGGAGAAGATTTACGGCGTGAAGTGTGGGGAAGAGGTGATCAAAGCCGATGCCTACGTGATGGCGTTTGGCTCCTACTCTACCGCGATGCTGAAAGGCATTCTGGATATCCCGGTTTATCCGCTGAAAGGCTACTCTTTGACCATCCCGGTGAAAGAGGACAGCGGCGCGCCAGTCTCTACCATTCTTGATGAAACCTACAAAATCGCCATCACCCGCTTCGATAACCGGATCCGCGTCGGCGGCATGGCGGAGATCGTGGGCTTCAATACCGAATTGCTCAAACCGCGTCGTGAAACGCTGGAGATGGTCGTCGGGGATCTCTTCCCGCGCGGCGGTTTTATTGAGCAGGCGACGTTCTGGACGGGCCTGCGCCCGATGACCCCAGACGGCACGCCGATTGTTGGCCGTACGCCGTACAAAAATCTGTGGACCAACACCGGTCACGGCACGCTTGGCTGGACCATGGCCTGCGGTTCGGGCCAGCTGCTGAGCGACCTGATCTCCGGTCGCACCCCGGCTATACCGTTTGACGATTTGAGCGCCGCACGCTATCAATCAGGGTTTACCCCCTCGCGCCCCCAGCACCTGCACGGCGCGCATAATTAAGGAGTTGTCATGTCCCGTCCAATTCTGGCCCAGCTGGATTTGCAGGCGCTGAAGGATAACCTGCAAATTGTTCGCCGTGCTGCGCCGGGTTCTCGTGTCTGGTCGGTGGTGAAGGCTAACGCCTACGGTCATGGTATCGATCGTATCTGGAGTGCGCTCGGTGCCACCGACGGTTTTGCTTTGCTCAACCTGGAAGAGGCCATCCTGCTGCGCGAGCGCGGCTGGAAAGGGCCGATTCTGCTGCTGGAAGGGTTCTTCCATGCGGAAGATCTGCCGCTGCTGGACAAGTACCGACTGACGACCAGCGTGCACAGTAACTGGCAGATCAAGGCCATTCAGGACGCGAAGCTGCACGCCCCGCTGGATATCTATCTCAAAGTGAACAGCGGCATGAACCGTCTGGGCTTCCAGCCCGAGCGGGTTCACACCGTCTGGCAGCAGCTGCGCGCGCTGAAAAACGTCGGTGAGATGACGCTGATGGCGCACTTCGCCGATGCGGAAAAGCCGGACGGCATTGCCGATGCCATGGTACGCATTGAACAGGCGGCAGAAGGGCTGGACTGCCCGCGTTCGCTGTCGAACTCAGCGGCTACGCTCTGGCATCCTGAGGCGCACTACAGCTGGGTGCGTCCGGGGATCGTTCTGTACGGCGCGTCCCCTTCCGGCCAGTGGCAGGATATCGCCAACAGTGGCCTGAAGCCGGTGATGACCCTGCGCAGTGAAATCATTGGCGTGCAGACGCTGAAAGCGGGCGATACGGTGGGCTATGGCAGCCGCTTTCGGGCGTCGGGCGAACAGCGTATTGGTATTGTGGCGGGTGGCTATGCGGACGGTTATCCGCGCATCGCCCCGAGCGGCACGCCGGTTTGGGTCGATGGCGTACGCACGGGCACGGTAGGTACCGTTTCAATGGATATGCTGGCCATTGATTTAACGCCGTGTCCCCAGGCGGGTATCGGCTCGCCGGTAGAGCTGTGGGGCAACGAGGTCAAAATTGACGACGTGGCCGCTGCGGCGGGCACCGTTGGGTATGAACTGATGTGCGCGCTGGCGCCAAGAGTGCCTGTTGTGACGGTGTAACGTGTTCGTGTGCCGGGTGGCGCTAACGCTTACCCGGCCTACGTTCGAGGGTGTTGTAGGCCGGGTAAGGTGAAGCCGCCACCCGGCAAAAAACAGCTACTCCGCATCCTCCTCCATCGGCCTTACGCCGACTTTGCGCACCGCGTTATCTTCTTTTTCGGCCACCGTCCAGATCATCCCGGCAAACTCCACCTGGTCACCCACAACCGGCGCAGCGCCTAATAGTCGCTGAATAATCTCGCCCAGCGTTTGCTGGTTATCGCGATTCTCAAGGCCATCTTCCAGGCCGTAAATCAGCGCCACGTCCGCAAAGCGGGCGCTGGCTTCCAGAATAAAATCGCCAAAGAAACGCTGATCCAGCGCCACCGGGGGCGACTGGCTGAACAGCTTGCCGAGGGCAGGCAGGTCGCGCTCGCGGCCAATCACGCAGAGGATATCGTTCTCACGCAGCCGCGTGCTGCCGGTCGGGTGGAGCAGGGCGTTGTCCCGGAACAGGGCAGCAATGCGCGTTTCAGCCGGCATGTGCAGATCGCGCAGGGAAGCGCCCACGCACCACTTATCGGCGCTCAGCTGATAGACAAACTGTTCCCACGGATTCTCAGGGTGAAGATCCAGCCCCACGCGGGAGACCGGCCAGCCGACGGGCGGCACCACCACTTTGGCTTTTTTCGCCGCCCAGCCCAGGGACGTCCCCTGAAACAGCAGCGACACCAGCACCACGAAGAAGGCGACGTTGAAGAACAGGCGGGCGTTGTCCAGCCCGGCCATCATCGGGAATACCGCCAGAATAATCGGCACCGCGCCGCGCAGCCCCACCCAGCTGATAAACACCCGCTCGCGCAGGTTAAACCCGCGGAACGGCAGCAGGCCGGCAAACACCGACAGCGGACGGGCGATGAAGATCATCCAGGCCGATAAAAGCAGCGCCGGTACGACGATGGGCAGCAGGTCGGAAGGCGTCACCAGCAGGCCCAGCACCAGGAACATCGCGATCTGCGCCAGCCAGGCCAGCCCGTCAAAGTTTTGCAGAATCGCATAACGGTTACGAATCGGTCGGTTGCCCAGCAGGAACCCGCAGAGGTAAACCGCCAGAATACCGCTGCCGTCCAGCGCGGTGGTGACGGCAAAGATCAGAATGCCGCCGCTCAGGGCGAGCAGCGGGTAAAGGCCGGAGGGGAGCGTAATACGGTTGATCGTATGCTGTAAGAGATAACCGCCGCCAAGACCAATGATAATGCCGAGGCCAAACTGCTGGAGGATGTGCCAGACAAACATCCAGCTCAGGCCGGTTTCGTGCTGCTGGATCATCTCAATCAGGGTGATGGTCAGGAACACCGCCATCGGATCGTTACTGCCGGATTCAATCTCAAGCGTTGAGCCAACGCGTTCGTTCAGCCCTTTGCCGCCGAGCAGAGAGAAAACCGCTGCCGCATCGGTCGAGCCGACGATCGCGCCAATCAGCAGGCCTTCCATCATATCGAGGTTAAACAGCCAGGCCGCCATCATGCCGGTCAGGCCGGAGGTGATCAGCACCCCGACGGTCGCCAGCGACAGCGCCGGGCCCAAGGCCACGCGAAACGAACTTGCCTGGGTGCGCATGCCGCCGTCCAGCAGGATGACCGCCAGCGCGAGGTTACTCACCATATAGGCGAAAGGGTAATTATCGAAGGGAATACCGCCGATCCCGTCGACTCCCGCCAGCATGCCGATAGCCAGGAAAATGACAAGAATAGGTATGCCAAGGCGCGATGAAAATGAACTTAATAAAATGCTGAAGGTTACCAGGATGGAACCGAGAATGAAAAGGCTGATTATCGCTGTGGCACCCAATGTCGTCTTACTCCCACCTCAATGTGAACGCTGTTATTAAAACCCTAACATATTAACAACGGTAACAGCGTTTTATTGAGGGGGAATAACGGCTTTTTTATGCCTTTAAGACCGGATGACCGCTGATTGTTAACCGACTGCCTGAATGATCGTGCGTCAGGCGCGCCCGGGCGCCCAGCGGCAGCGTGACGGTTTGCTGCTCATGGCCGAAGTCCAGCCCGGCAATCACCGGAACGTCCAGCCGGGAACGAATGAAATCAATCATCGTCTCGAGGGAGTAGCCCGCATCGTAATCGTTGGGGGCCGATCCGCTAAAACTGCCCAGCACAATGGCCGACTGCCGATCCAGGATCCCGGCGTGATAAAGCTGCAACAGCATGCGTTCGACGCGGAACGGGTGTTCGTTGATATCTTCCAGCACCAGTATGCCGTCCTCAATCTGCGGCAGCCACGGTGTGCCAATTAGCGACACCAGCATCGCGAGGTTCCCGCCCCACAGCTGTCCTTCACATTCCCAGTGCGGTCCGTTGCCTTGCCACCCAACGGTAAAAGTCGGGTTTTGCAGGGCGCGCCAGAAATGTTCCTCGGTAAAAGCATCCAGCTCCGGCGCGCCAAAGTTACCGGCCAGCATCGGGCCGCTAAAGGTAATGACGTTATGCAGTGCCAGCAGGCCGAGCTGGATCGCCGTGAAATCGCTGTGGCCGCAGATCAGCAGCGGATCCTGCTGCTGGCGTGCTGCCAGCCCGGCCCAGTCGATACTCTCCAGCAGCCGGCTCGCACCATATCCGCCGCGCACGGCCAGCACAACGTTGTTTTCGCCTTCCAGCGTCGCCAGGCTGTTGATATCGCTCAGTCTCTGCGCTTCCGTACCGGCAAAACGCTGCATGCGGCGGGGGATAATTGTCTGATTTTCTACCTGATGGCCCCTTTCCAGCAGGCGCTGAACGCCCCGCTGTGCCGCTTCCTGGTTGATGCAGTAGCCCGACGGTGCGATGAGATGAAACTGAGGCATGGCAATTCCTTGCTGAATGAGAAACTAATTGTCTATATCATGCCGCTTAAACGCCGCCTGCTTCAAGGGGCGACGTACCGCGATGACCGGCTATAAGGATAGATGACGTGAAATTGAGATGGTTTGCTTTTTTGATTGTGTTGCTCGCTGGCTGTAGTTCAAAACATGATTATCAAAATCCCCCCTGGAACCCTGACGTGCCGGTGAAGCGGGCCATGCAGTGGATGCCGATCAGCGAACAAGCCGGGAAGGCCTGGGGCGTGAGCCCGCGTCTGATCACGGCAATTATTGCGGTGGAATCCGGCGGCAACCCAACGCTGGTAAGTAAATCGAATGCGGTGGGGCTGATGCAGCTAAAAGCCTCGACGGCGGGAAGGGAGGTCTATCGCTATATGGGCTGGAAGGGACAACCCTCCACCAGCGAGCTGAAAAACCCGGAACGTAATATTTCTATGGGAACCGCCTACCTGAGCATTCTGGAGCACGGCATTCTGAAGGGAATTGAGGATCCGGAAGTGATGCAATACGCGCTGGTGGTGTCGTACGTTAACGGGGCCGGCGCGCTGCTGAGAACCTTCTCCTCCGATCGCAAAGAAGCGATAGAAGAGATTAACGATATGGATAAAGATGAATTCTTCGAACACGTTGTGAAGAACCATCCGTCAGCACAGGCGCCGCGCTATATCTGGAAAGTACAGAAAGCGATGGACGCTATGTAATCCCTTTGTCGGGCGGCTGCACGCTGCCCGACGCCTTTCAGAGCACTTTATTCGCGCGTTCACGCGCTTCACGCTCCAGTGAGAAGATGATGCGCTGGAGTTCGCGCTCGGCGCCTGGCCCAACATTCAGAAAGCGAAAGCTCAGGCGTGGCGTCGTAATGGTCTCGTTTTTGCCGTCCACCACCTTGCGCTCGCTGATGGCAATCAGCTGAGCATCAAACCAGAAGCGTCCCCATCCGCCCATATCCAGCTCGATCTGGCTAAAACGCATACCTTCCACCAGCCCTTCCGGCTTCGGCGTATCCATTAACGCGCCCATGCCGCCCAGCGATAAATCGAACAGGCGAAAGCGGATCTCTTTTTTGTCCGGCATTTTTGCCTTACAGAAGTAGGCCGGGTGAAGCGGGGCGCTGATGCGAAAAAACTCGCGGCGCTGCACGAACCAGAGATTTTCAGGCAACGGCGCGATAAACGCTGGCAAACCCTGGTAGGCGATCGCGGTGAGGCGAGGCAGCACAAACTCAACTTTTGCTCCGTGCGTTTCGGCCATTACCGAAAGATTTTCTGCCTGTAACGCGGCACGGTTTTCATCGCTCTGGCTACCCAGATCCACAATCAGGTGCTCTGCCGTCACGTCCAGGATCTTGCTGATAAACTGACGGGTTGTCCAGTTGATGCGCAGCGGCACCTCACCTTTTTTCAGGTCGCGTAACACCCCTAATACAGCCAGCGGATTTTGTTTCAGGAACTGCTCACTGTAGCTACTCACGCCAGATGGCTCCTCGATAGATGACAGACTGTCTCTGGGTTATCGGCACGCTCGCATGAAACTTAAGACAAACGATCTGTTTTCTCCGCGCATATTGCTTTGCTAATGGAAATGATAATAATTGGCGTTCCCAATATCATCTAATAACAAGACGACACTATGCATACTTCACGTTTGGCGTTATGCGCGTTGGCAGGCGCCGTTACGCTGGCATTGCAGACACAGGCTTTCGCAGAAGAATCCACCATCGTGGTGACAGGAACTGAGCAGGGCGATGCGCTTCCCGGCTGGACCAACAGCGCCACGAAATCAGCCGTAGCGGAAAGTAAAACGCCGCAGGTGATCAACACTATCGCAGCTAAAGAGATCGAGCAGCGGCACGCCGGTTCGGTAAACGAAATCCTGCGCTATGCGCCGGGCGTTTCCACGGAGGTGCGCGGCAGCACTTCTTATATGAGCGAATATAAAATTCGCGGGTTCAACGTTGAGCAGGAGTTCTACAACGGCCTGCAACTTCCCTATAACGTCACGGGTAACACCAAAGCGCGAATCGATCCGCTGTTGATTGAGAGCGTCGATATCCTGAAAGGGCCATCATCCGTGCTTTATGGCGGCGGCTCCCCGGGCGGGCTGGTCAATATCCAGAGTAAAAAGCCGCAGAAAGCGGCGAAAACGGAGCTGGGCTTTAATACCGGCAACCGCAATCTAAAAGAGGGTTATCTGGACTCCACGGGGCAGATCGCGACCAGCGACTGGCACTATCGCCTGCTGGGCAAAGCGACGGAAAGTGACGAACAGGCGCATACCACGCGCTATGAAAACTATCTGGTTGCCCCCTCCGTGACCTGGCAGCCGGACAGCAAAACGCGCCTGACCATTGACGCGCTGGCGCAAAATACGCCGAGCCTGACGCCGTCTGACCCGATGCCGCTGAGCTATCTGCGTTCGAAATACGCCGATCGTCGTGATTACGCCGGCGATGAGTGGAGCGGCTTTAAGCAACGCCAGTGGATGCTGGGCTACAGCTTTGAACATGAGTTTGACAGCGGCTGGGGCTTTAACCAGAAAGCGCGCTATTTTGATGTGGACACCCACCAGCGCAGCGTCTATTCCACCGGGACGGGCAGTGAGGTCTACCAGCTTAACCGCTTCGCCTACACCACGGATGAAGATTTGCAGAGCTTCAACATTGATAACCAGGTCACCCGCACCGTTGCGCTGGGAGACTGGAAGCATCATCTGCTGGCGGGCTTTGACTATCAGAAGCTGAACTCTCACTTCCACTATCGTTACGCCTCGTCCACGCCGGGTATTGATATGCGCAATCCGGATCGCGGGCAGATCGAAAGCAATGCGCTGGGGCTTTATACCGCGCAGAAAAACCGGTTGAGCTATCAGCAGAACGGCTATTACGTGCAGGATCAGGTGGAGTTCGGCGGGCTGAACCTGCTGGCCAGCCTGCGCTATGACGACTACCGTTCGGTCACCACCAACTATCTGCAAAACGGTGACAAAGCCTGGGTATCGCAGGATCGCCTCACCAAACGACTGGGCGCGCTTTATGCCTTCGATAACGGGCTCTCGCCGTTTATCAGCTACTCGGAAGGGTTCGCCCCGGTATCGCCGCAGGGTACGCTGACCGCAAAAGACGTTAAGCCCACCACCAGCAAGCAGGTGGAGGGTGGGGTGAAATACCTGCTGGCGGAATACGCAACCACCTTCACCGCCTCGGTGTTTAACATTCGTCAGAAAAATGTGGTGACCAGCGATCCGGGCTTCCTCAACTACCGCCAGACCGGGGAAGTGGAATCTAAGGGCGCGGAGATCTCAGCCATCAGTCGTCCAACGGAGAACCTGACGCTGATTGCCAACTACGCCTACACCCACGCCATTAACACCGAAGATGACAAATATCAGGGCAAACAGCCAACGCAGGTTCCTGAGAACGCCTTTAACCTTTGGGGGGATTACACCTTTGACAGCACGCCGCTGAGAGGGGTAACGCTGGGGGCCGGCGCGCGCTACACCGGGCCGATGGAAATCTCGCCGGGCAACGACGCAGGCAAGCTGGGCGGGACTACGCAGTACGATCTGGCGGCTTCTTACCGCATGGGCGAACTGGCGCCAGCGCTGGAGGGACTCACGCTGAAGGCGAGCGCGCAGAACGTCACAAACAAAGAAACGCTCACCTGCTATGACGCGACCAATTGCTGGATAGGCCGCGACCGGACCTTCCAGGTTGGGGCAAGCTACAGCTTCTGAAAAAAGCCCGGTAACGCTACCGGGCCACTTTATTGCACGGACCTTCCCCTCGCCTCTTTGGGGAGAGGGTTAGGGTGAGGGGCGCTACTGCGCCGCCTGTTTTGCAGGCGCGACATCATCGTTCGCCGCAGGCTGATTCTCCGGTACGCTGTCGCACGGATTCTCTTTCGGGCAGACCATGTCCAGCATCCTGAGCGTCACGCCGTTACTCCAGCCGAAACCGTCCTGCAACGGATACTCGCCGCCGCCACCGCCGGTACCGGTCGAAGAGACGTCATACTTCTCAACCAGTTTCTTCTCGCGATCGTAGGTATGCTGAACGTTTTTCAGGAAACGCCAGGTTACGTCCATCGCCACCTTTTGCTGACCGTAGTTTTGTAACCCTTCCACCGCTACCCACTGCAACGGCGCCCAGCCGTTCGGCGCATCCCACTGCTGCCCGCTGTTGATGGTGGTGGTAGAGATACCGCCCGGTTTCAACAGGCGCGACGACGCGGCTGCGGCCACCTTATCGGCGCGCTCCTGTGACGCGGCCTTCACGTAAAGCGGGAAGAGGGCCGCAGCCGTAAGCTGATTACGGACTTTCTTCGTTTTCAGATCGTAATCCGCGTACCAGCCCTCTTTATCGTTCCACAGGTGGCTTTCCATGGCTTTCTGGCGCGCGGAGGCCAGCGCGTCGTATTTGCTTGCGCTGGCGCTATCGCCATCTTCCTGGCTGGCGCGGGCCAGCAGTTTCTCCATCTTAAACATCAGCGCATTCAGATCCACCGGCACGATGCTGGTGGTGCGGATGGTATCCAGCTTCTGCGGATCGTCCATCCAGCGGGAGCTGAAATCCCAGCCCGAGGCGGCGGCAGAGCGCAGATCGCGGTAAATCTCCGTGGCCGGACGGTTAGGGTTGTTTTTGGCGGTCGTCACGTCATCCAGCCAGGATTCAGGTCGCGGCGTGTCCCGATCGTCCCAGTAGCGGTTGAGAAGGGCGCCATCGTCCAGCTTCACCACGCGTTTGTTCGCCTGGCCGGGCTGAACTCCCTCTGCTCCCTCCATCCAGTAGGCATACTCTTTCTCCATCTGCGGACGGTATTTCTTTAACGCGTCGCTGTCATGCGTGGCGAGCAGTTCCACCATCAGCGAGAAGAACGGCGGCTGAGAGCGGCTCAGGTAGTAGCTGCGGTTGCCGTTAGGGATATGGCCCCAGGTATCAAGCTCGTAAGCGAAGTTGTCCACCATGTCGCTGATTTTGTCCCAGTGTCCGCTCTCGGCCAGCCCCAGCATGGTGAAATAGCTGTCCCAGTAATAGACTTCGCGGAAGCGTCCTCCCGGCACGACATAGGGTTTTGGCAGGGGCAGGAGGGAGTCCCATTTGTTCGCTTTGTCTGTGGTGCGGGTCAGTACAGGCCACAGACCGTCGATGTGTTCGCGCAGGCTTTGACCTTCCGGAGGAACGTATTTCTCACCCTCCTTCGGCAGGATAAAGTTCATCTCCACGAAGTGGCGCAGGTCAAAACCGGACTGGGTATGCTGCATCCGGTAATCCGCCAGGATCATCAGCGGGTCGCTTTTGGGAACGGCATCCGCGAAGGTTTTCTGATCCGGGAACAGTTTGGCGCTCTGTACGTCATTAAAGAGAGGGCCAAGGAGAATATCCGGTGAGCGTTGCTGGCTCGTTGGCTGGTCTTCAGCATAACCAAATGCGGTAACACCGAGTAGTGCGCCTGCCAGCGCAAGGGGCAAAAAAGCGGGGCGTCGTGCGCGAGGTCTTATCATCGGTTCGTCTCCTGTCTTCACTGAGCAGCGTGACCGCTGTTGTCAATTACCTGAAAACCTTAGACGAATATCGTTAACTTAGCGTGTTGAATATCCCATTTTTCGCATAACCAGACAATTCGGGCGCGCTTTCACCGCACCGGGATCAGATCGATTCCTGAGGCTTTGAGCATTAACGAAATGAAACGGTGACTGACAAGCCGGGTAGGCTTCAGGCCACCCGGCTTAAGCCTTACAACCCTTTCTTATCCATCAGCACCGCCAGATCCACCAGACGGTTCGAGAAACCCCATTCGTTGTCGTACCACGACAGGATCTTCACCATATTCCCGCCAATCACCAGCGTTGATAGCCCGTCGATAATGGATGAGCGCGGGTCGCCCTGATAATCACTGGAGACCAGCGGTTCATCGCTGTAGCCCAGAATGCCTTTCAGCGGCCCGCTGGCGGCAGCCTGACGAAAGGCGTCATTCACCTCTTCGGCGGTCACATTGCGGCTCAGCGTTACCGTCAGATCGACAATCGACACCACCGGAACCGGCACGCGCAGGGAATACCCGGTAAGCTTGCCGTCCAGCTCGGGGATCACTTTCCCGAGCGCTTTTGCCGCGCCGCTGGAGTAGGGCACAATCGATAATGCTGCCGCGCGCGCGCCGCGCAGATCTTTTTCCGGCTGGTCATGCAGCGCCTGGCTGTTGGTGTACGCATGGGTGGTGTTCATCAGCCCGTGCTCAATGCCGAACTGCTGGTGCAGCACCTGCGCCGCCGGTGCCAGCCCGTTAGTGGTGCAGCTCCCGTTACTGACCACGAAATGCTGAGCCGGATCGTACAGCGTGTGGTTCACGCCCATCACCACCGTGAGATCGTCATTTTTAGCCGGCGCGGAAATAATGACGCGTTTTGCGCCGCCGCTCGTGATATGCACCGCCGCTTTTTCACGTTCGGTAAAGAACCCGGTCGCTTCTATTACCACCTCAACGCCTGCGTCTTTCCACGGAATATTTGCCGGGTCGCGTTCACTGAATACGGTGATGCGTTGCCCGTCAACCTGTAGCGCGCCCTCCGCCGCTTCAACAGGCACCGGCAGCGTGCCGAGCAGAGAGTCATATTTCAGCAGATGGGCGAGGGTTTTGCTGTCCGTCAGATCGTTTATGGCCACAATCTGGAGATCCGGGTTGCCCAGCGCCGCGCGCAGAACATTACGTCCGATACGGCCGAAACCGTTAATACCGACCTTAACCATGATGCACTCCTTATCTGTGTTGTCTGAAGTGACTGTAGGCGTCAGGTCGGATGGCGTAAATGACAAAAAAGGATCAGATTACGCCATTTTGCGGCAGTGGAAGCGCTGGCGGTATTCGCCCGGCGTGAGATGAAGCTGCTTTTCAAACACCCGACGCAGGTTAATGCTGGAACCAAACCCGCTTTTTTCGGCAATGACCTCAAGCGGATGCTGGGTCTGCTCCAGAAGCTGGCGGGCGGCGGCCAGGCGCGCTTCAGTGACATAACGGGCCGGTGGTACACCGACGTCACGCGTGAACACGCGGGTAAAATTGCGCGGGCTCATCGCGACCCGTTCAGCCAGCTTTTCGACGCACAAATCTGCGGTAAGGTTTTGCAGGATCCAGCTTTGCAGCTCGCTTACGGGTCCGGTCGCGCCGGACTGCTCCAGATTATAGCGGCTGAACTGTAACTGGCCGCCGGGCCGACGCAGGTACATCACCATATCCTGCGCCACGTTGCGGGCGAGGGTGAAGCCGTAATCGTCTTCCACCAGCGCCAGCGTCAAGTCAAACCCGGAGCTGACGCCGCCGGACGTCCAGACGGGTCCATCCTGAACATAGAGCGGGCCACCCTCAACGTTAACCGCAGGATAGAGCGTTTTCAGCGTATCCAGCAGCCGCCAGTGGGTCGTTGCCCGGCGCCCATCAAGCAGTCCGGCCTGTGCCAGCAGCAACGCTCCGCCGCAAACAGAGGCAACGCGTCGCGCATGCGGCGCGGCAAGGTGCAGCCAGTCCACCACGGCGGTGCTCTCCTGCTCATTTATGCCGCGCCCGGTAATGATGATAGTGTCCAGCGGCTCGCGCGGATCCAGCTCCGGCAGGCGATAGTCCGCCAGCAGGTTTAAACCGGACTGGCCGTGGATCACCAGATGAGGCTGGGTGGTGGCAATAATGATGCGGTAGCGAGGCTGCGCAAGGCCGTCCGGGTGCAGCCGGTTGGCCTGCATCAGAATGTCGGCGATACCGGCGGCTTCAAACAGCATGCCGCCGTCAGGAACGATAATCAGGATCTTCTTCATGTCCTGAAAAGTACCTTTATCACAAAATAAGTCAAGCGGCGGGATGAATGGCCAGGAGGATGTTGGCAGGAAGTAAAAAAAATATGTAGCAATGGTAAAACTTTTAGCGACAGGTATACCGTCAATACCCCTGATTGTGGGGTTAAATGCTTCCTGTTGAACATTAAAAGAACAAAAAGATGTAGCGGGACTTAATTATCAAGGCACAAAAAATAACCCCGAAGGCTAAATTCTCAAAAGTTATTTCGGCACGCGAAATTAATATACTGGTGTTATTTCCCTCTGCCTTGGTTAATGCGTGCACTCGTTAAGAATAAAACTTATCTTTGAAATGCAACAATGTAAATATCCTAAATATATCCCACAGCGCACAGAAAAAATGAAATTCTACTAATTATGGTAGTGGCGATAATAGGTGGCTTACGTTAATGATAGTGGTTCTCTTTTGGGTATTTAATTATTAATTTTCAACAAGATATACGCATTCTCTGACTAAGAAAAAGCAGATTTAAGCTAAGTGCGCATTTTTAATGAGATTAATCCTATAATGCATTGGGCGGATCGTTAAACGCCATTAAGCAGGCGGGAAATATTGAATTGATGGCAAGCTCATGTAAACTTGTCTACCGTTTGTCAAAATATGTCAGGAACACGCTGGGCCTATTTCTGGAGGGCTCGTGCGGTAGCTATGCCCTAAAATAGTTACATGCTGAAAATATTCTGACTATTTTAACAATAGCACCTAAGTCAAATTTTATCCCCTCTCTTCATCCTCTAAATATCGCTACGGAAAAGCATATGAAACTGCGCGTATTGTTATCACTTCTGTTTGTTATGGCGGTGGCGGGCTGTAAGGCGCCGCAGAAACCAGCGATCACCGATGATACGATCGTGACGAGCCAGGTTAATGGCGTCACGCTGACCCACCGTCACGCTGTTACCCCGCCGGCGGAGTTCACTCAGGTGAATGAACCGTATCGTGCCATGTACCCGGCATCCCTGATGAGCCGCCCTGACTACGGCGGAAAGGTGATCCGCACGCTTGAGACCGGCAAAACTTACGTTGTGCTGGGGCAGGTTGAACATTTCTGGATGGCGCTGGCCGATGAAGGGAGTGAACAGCTGATTGGTTACGTGCCGATGCGTGCCGTGATCAAGGCTGACCAGTACGAAGCCACCGTGCGTAAACAGGCGCAGCGCCCTAAAGCGCGCAAGAAAACCACCTGCGTCGATGTCGATGGCAACAGCAAAGCCTGCAAAGACAGCGCGAACGGTACCTGGATCCTGAACTAAACGGGTTTCACGAGCATATTTTTATGAATAATAAAAATTTTCATCGGATGTGGTTCCCATTTTTTGCGTTGATTTTCGCGCTGATCGGTGGTTGTACGTCGTCTTCACACAGCGACCCCTCCCGCTACAATCTACAGTTTCAGGCTCATCCTCAAATCAATGATTCTGCGCCGCTTAAGGTCAGAGTGATGCTGCTGAAATCCGATGCGGATTTCATGTCCAGCGACTTCTACTCCTTACAGAACAACGCGTCAGCCACGCTTGGCGCGAATCTGCTGAACAGCGATGTGTTCTTCCTGATGCCGGGCCAGCTTTCGAAAACCCTGAGCGGTCAAAGCTCGCCGGAAGCGCGCTATATCGGCGTGATGGCGGAATACCAGGCGCTGGACGGCAAAAAATGGCGTGTCTCACTTCCTTTGCCTGTTCCCGGCGAAAACGCGATTTACCAATTCTGGAAATGGTCCGCAGATGAACTCCAGGCCAGCGTCTTCCTTGACGTAAACGGTATCCGGGTCATCAGTCAGTAACGCCCTTCATAACAGGAAAGAGATCATCATGACGAAAGCAGAAAAGGTCGTCTGGACAGAGGGCATGTTCCTGCGTCCCCACCATTTTCAGCGGACAGAACGTTACCTCCTCAACCACGTTCGTGAATGGGGAGCATTGCAGCGATCGTACCTCTGGGGCTTTCTCGACCTTGAGCTGGACGAAGCGATGCTTCGCCAGGGCTGCATTGCCCTGAGCTACTGTAGCGGTTTGCTGCCTGATGGCACGTTTTTCCAGGTTCGCAGCGATCGCAACGGACCAGCCCCGCTAAAAATCCCTGATAACCTCACCAATGAAAAAGTGGTGCTTGCGCTGCCGGTTCGTCGCGGTGGCCGTGAAGAGGTGATTTTCAGCGAGGAGCACGCTTCTCTGGCGCGTTTTATTACCTTTGAGCAAGAGGTGGAAGACGATAACGCCATGTCGGTCGGGGAGGCGACGGTCCAGTTTGGCCGCCTGCGTCTGACCCTGATGCTGGAGAAAGATCTGACGGCAGAGTGGACCGCCATCGGCGTGGCGTTCGTTACCGAAAAGCGCAACGACAACCACGTGCGGCTGGATAACAGCTACATCCCGCCCATGCTGAACGCCAATAACAGCCCGCAGCTGTACGGCATGATCAACGATCTGCACGGCTTGCTGGTGCAGCGTAGCCAGCAGATTGGTGGCCGTCTGCGCCAGCCGGGGCGTTTCAATACGTCCGAGATGGTCGAGTTCACGCTTCTCTCCCTGATCAACCGCCACCTGGGCGACGTCTCGCATTTAAAAACGCTGCCGCTGCTTCACCCGGAAGCGCTCTGGCACAGCTGGCTGCCGTTTGCCACGGAACTCGCCACCTGGACGTCGCAGCGTACCGCAGAGAGCATCCTGCCGGTATACGACCATGACGATCTCGCCGCTTGCTTCAGCAAACTGATGCTGATGCTGCGTCAGGGGCTGTCGCTGGTCATGGAAGATCATGCCATTCAGCTGCCGCTGCACGAACGCTCTCACGGACTGAACATCGCCACCGTGCCGGAGACCAGCATGGTTCGCGAGTTTGGCTTCGTGCTGGCGGTAAAAGCCAACGTCCCGGGCGAACACCTGCAAACCCATTTCCCTGCCCAGATGAAGGTTGCGCCAGTCTCAAAAATTCGCGATCTGGTTCAGCTTCAGCTGCCGGGCATCATGCTGCGGGCCATGCCCGTCGCACCGCCGCAGATCCCGTGGCATGCGGGCTACAGCTATTTCGAGCTCGAGAGGGGCAGCGAGCTGTGGCACGAGATGGACAAGTCCGGGGCATTCGCGCTGCATCTCGCAGGGGAATTCCCGGGTCTCGATATGGAGTTCTGGGCCATCCGTAGCCCGACAGAATAATAAAGCGAGCGCTTAATATGCAGGAACGACAGGATACCGGCAGCGATGCCGTGTTTACCGGAGCCAGTGGGAATAATCAGCTGGTGGCGGCCGCCAATCCGCTGCTCAATGCGATTCCGCAAATCCGTCATTCGGTTTCCCACGACGATCAGGTCGGGCTGCGCCAGCGCCTGATCGACGAAATTCGCCGATTCGAAGTGCGGTGCCAGCAGGCGGGCTTACCGTATGAAGTGATTGTCGGCGCGCGCTACTGCCTCTGCACGGCGCTGGACGAAGCCGCCGCCCTGACCCCCTGGGGAAGCAGCGGCGTCTGGTCAAGCAACGGCCTGCTGGTGACGTTTCATAACGAAACCTGGGGCGGCGAGAAGTTTTTCCAGCTGCTGGCGCGTCTGTCTCAGAATCCGCGTGAACACATTCTGCTGCTGGAGATGATCAACTACTGTCTGCTGCTCGGCTTTGAAGGGCGCTACCGCGTGCTGGACAATGGCCGCACCCAGCTGGAAACCATCAAACAGCGTCTGTGGCAAATGATCCGCGGCGTGCGCGGCAGCTACCCGCCGCCACTCTCCCCGCATCCGGAAGATCGCCCCGTGCTGCGCAAGCTCTGGCGGCCAATGATTCCTCTCTGGGCGTGCGTGGCGCTGGTGGGCTTTATCGCCTGCCTGTTCTATATCGTCCTCAACTGGCGCCTGGGCGATAACACCAGCCCGGTGCTGGCGAAGATTTACCAGTCCCAGCTGCCGGAAACCACTATCCAGCAGCCTGCGCGTCAGATGCCGGCGGTGCTGAACCTGCGCGGTTTCCTCAAACCTGAAATTGAGGCCGGTCTGGTGGCCGTGAAGGATGAGGCGGATCGCAGCGTAGTGATCCTGAAAGGGGACGGACTGTTTGCTTCGGCCTCAACCGTGGTGCGCGATCGCTATGAGCCGGTCATCGACCGCATCGCCCAGGCGATGAATAACGTCAGCGGCAAAATTCTGGTGGTGGGGTACAGCGACAACGTGCCGATCCGCAGCGCCCGCTTCGCCTCCAACTATGAACTCTCGCTTGAGCGCGCCCGCTCGGTGCAAAAACAGCTACAGGGCAGCCTGTCCCAGCCTGAGCGCGTCAAAGCCGAAGGGCGGGGCGAGATCAACCCGGTAGCGCCTAACACGACGCCTGAGAATCGCGCCCGTAACCGCCGCGTGGAAATTACGCTGCTGGTGTCGCCTGACAATACCCAGGCCGAGCTGAACGGATTGCCGCAAGGAAACTAAGGATGCTGACTACTCTACTTTCTATACTGACCAATCGCATTCTGTGGAGCTTCCTGGGCGTAACGGCGCTCGCGGCGGTGATCTGGATGATTGGCCCGCTGTTGTCCATCGTGGATACCCGGCCTCTTGAATCCGAGCAGAACCGCGTCATCAGCATTGCTGTGGTCTACCTGATTTGGGCCCAGAGCCACATTCTGCCCCGGCTGTATAACGCCTGGCTGAACCGCAAGCTGATGGACAAGCTCAACGAAAACACCACCAGCCCGGAAGCGGCCGATCCGCAGAAACGTCTGAACAGCGAGGAGCAGATCCTTGCCGGGCGTTTCGACGAAGCCGCCCAGATGCTGAAAAAAGCCCACTTCAGCAAAGCGGGGCACGGCGCGCAGTGGACGCAGCGCTTCAGCACCCAGTACCTCTATCAACTGCCGTGGTACGTCATTATTGGCGCACCGGGTTCCGGTAAAACCACCGCGCTGGCTAACTCCGGGCTGCAATTCCCGCTGGCGGACCGCTTCGGTAAAACCGCGCTGCGCGGCATTGGCGGCACGCGCAACTGCGACTGGTGGTTCACCAACGAGGCGGTGCTGCTGGATACCGCGGGGCGCTACACCACTCAGGAGAGCGAGCAGGTTCAGGACGCCGGCGAGTGGCTGGAATTTATCAACCTGCTGCGTAAATACCGCCGCCGCCAGCCCATCAACGGCGTGATTATCACCATCAGTATTTCCGACCTGCTTTCGCAGTCCGCGGAGGCCTCCCGCCAGCAGGCGGTGAACCTGCGCCAGCGTCTCTCCGAGCTGCACGAACAGCTGGGCATTCGCTTCCCGGTGTACGTGATGGTCACCAAGGCGGACCTGCTTAAAGGCTTCCGCGCCTGGTTTGCGGATTACGACAAAGCCCAGCGCGATCAGATCTGGGGCTTTACCCTGCCGTGGGAGCAGACCAAACACGCCGATTACGACCTGATGGGCAACTTCCAGCAGGAGTTTTCCCTGCTGCAACAGCGTCTGGATGCCGGCCTGCCGGAAACCATGCTGAAAGAGCACGATGCAAAAGCCCGTGCGGAAGCTTATCTCTTCCCGCAGGAGTTCGCCGCGCTGCGCCCGCTGCTGGCGGACTACCTGAGCACGGTCTTTGCGCGCTCAAATTTCGAAACCGAATTTTCCCCGCGCGGCATCTACTTCGCCAGCGGCACCCAGGAAGGCATGCCGTTTGACCGCGTGATGGGCGAGCTGAACCGCGCGCTCTCGCTGCCGGAAGGGGGCGAAAGCGACCGCTGGGACTCGGTGAGTAAAGAAGCGCCGATCCCGGGGGCGAAAGGTCAGAGTTTCTTCATTAAAAACCTGCTGCAAAACGTCATTTTCCAGGAGGCGGGCATCGCCGGCGAAAACCGCTGGTGGGAACTGCGCAACCGCGCCGTGATGTGGTCCGGCTATGCGGCGCTGCTGGCCCTGCTGGTGATCCTGGGCGGCCTGTGGCTGACCAGCTACGCCAAAAATAAAGCCTATCTGGAAGAGGTGGATGCAAAAGTGCCGGGGCTGGAGCAGCAGAGCAAGGCGCTGCAAAACCAGCCTCAGCGCGATCTGTTTGCGCTTCTGCCGCTGCTTAACAGCCTGGTGGATCTGCCGAAAAGCGAGGCCTTTGACGTTAACGATCCGCCGGTTTCACGCCGCATGGGGCTTTATCGCGGAGATGACGTCAGCGATGCCTCGCAATCGCTGTATCAGAAAGCGCTGGATCAGATGCTGCTGCCCGCCGTGGCGATGCACATAACCACCTGGCTGCGCAACGACAACGGCAGCGACGTGGAGTACAGCTATGAGGCGCTGAAGGCCTATCAGATGCTCTACCAGCCGAAGCATTACGACGGCAAATTCCTGCACTCGTGGGTGATGCTCAACCTGCAACGTAACCTGCCGCAGAACGTGACGCAGGCAGAGCTTCAGGAGCTGGAGTGGCACCTGACGCAGCTGCTGGAACCGAAAATTCAGGCTTCACCGTATGCCCAGGATGAGGATCTGGTGGCCCGCGAGAGGGCGCTTATCAACCAGCAGCCGCTCTCCACCCGCGTGTACGGACGCCTGAAGCGTCTGCTGGAGCATGATGAAAACCTGAAGCCGGTTTCGCTTTCAGATCTCGGCGGCCCGCAGAGCGAGCTGGTGTTTTCCCGTAAAAGCGGCAAGCCGGTGAGTGAGGGCGTGCCGGGGCTCTATACGCCGGACGGCTACTGGAAAAGTTTTAACGACCAGATCGACAGCGTGACCACCGCCCTGCACGAAGATGATGCCTGGGTTCTGGGGGCGACCACCGCTCAGGAAGATAAACAGCAGATCGACAACGCCGTGCGTCAGCTTTACATGCGCGACTTCATCGTCAACTGGGATCGCTTTCTCGCGGACATACAGCTCAACAACAGCGCCGATCTTTCCCAGCGCATCAACACCGCGCGCTTGCTTTCAGGCACCAACTCGCCGCTGCGCCGCCTGGTGCTCAACCTGAGCAAGGTGCTGACGCTGTCGCGCACTGCGCCTGCGCCGGAGGATGCGCAGAAGGCGGAAGAGCAAAGCAACCGCGCCACCCGTACGCTGGAAGCGCTGTTCAGCAACGGTGACAACGCTCCAACGCAGGGCGCGGTCGTAACGCAGGCGCCCGAGCAGCTGGTGACCGACCACTATGCGCCGATGATTGAGCTGGCGCAGCCGCTGGAGAAGGGCGGTAAGACCATCGTCTTTGATGATTTTCTCAAGCAGGTTGACGAGCTTTATCGCTACCTGACAGCCGTTCAGGATGCAGCAAACAGCGGTATGCCCGCCCCGGGCGGCGATGCCATCAGCCGCCTGCAAGCCAGCGCGGGCCGTCTGCCGGGCGGGCTGCAAACCATGTTCAGTAATATGGCCGTGGGCGCCAGCAGCGATACCCAGCGTCGCGATCTGGAGAACGTGCGTAAGCGCATCAACGTGGAAGTGGGCGGGTTCTGCCGTCAGGCGATTGCCGGGCGTTACCCGCTGGTGCGTAGCGCCAGCACCGAAGTGACGCCGGACGATCTTGCCCGCATGTTCGCGCCGGGCACCGGGCTGATGGACACCTTCTTTCGCGACAACCTGACCAACAAGGTGGACACCACCCAGGCGAACTGGCGTTTTATGCCGGGTATCGACGGCAAAACGCTGCCGGGCAGCGAAGGGCTGCTGCGTCCGTTCCAGCAGGCGCAGTCCATCCGCGACGCCTTCTTTGCCAACGGCGCGACCACGCCATCCTTTAAGGTCACGGTGCGCACCGTGCGGATGGATAACACTATTCTGAACCTCACGCTGGACGTGGACGGTCAGCTGCTGCGCTACAGCCACGGTCCGCAGGCGGTGCAAATCATGAACTGGCCGGGGCCGGGCGGGACGAACCAGGTGCGTATGCAGCTCGGTCTGGCAAACGGCAGCACCGCAACGCTGGTAACCAACGGTTCATGGGCGCTCAACCGCTTTTTCGACAAGGCGCGCACCAGCCCTGGCGCGGGTAGCCTGAGCCGTCAGGCCACCTTCAACGTCGACGGACATCAGGTCACGCTGGAGTTTGCGCCGAACAGCATCCGCAACCCGTTCCAGCTTCCCCGTTTTTCATGCCCATAACCGCAAGGACAGCCGTATGACGAATACCCCTGCGATGAACCGCTACAGCTGGTATGGCAAATTACCCAGCGCCGGAGATTTTTTGCAGCGTCGCTTTCCGGATACCCTGCAACGCCAGTGGTCGCACTGGTTCCAGGTCGGCCTGCTGGCCTGGAACCAGGAAGAGCAGCGCAGCGGCGAGCGCCCGTTTTCTAAAGCCCCGGTGTGGAATTTTGTCGTCCCCCCGATGCTCGGCAGCCAGATGATTCAGATGGGCTGCCTGCTGCCGGGCCGTGACAGCGTGGGCCGCCACTATCCGGTCTGTATTCAGCTAAGCTTTACGCCGGCCGAGTGGTCGTCCCGCCTGCTCGGGCAGGCCGAAAGCTGGTACCAGCAGCTGGGGCGTCTGGGACTGCACGCGGTGCGTAACAGCTATTCTGCCTCCCAGCTGGATGACATGCTGATGACCATCCCGGCGCCACAGCCGGTAGAGCCGCAAAAGCGTTCCGACATTCTCGACGTGATTGGCTATGACGACGATGGTCAGAACACCCTGGGCTGGCCGCAGGCGGCAGAGTGTTTCGATCCGCTGCGCCAGACCAGCTACTGGTGGACGAACCGCTGCGACGGCTACCCGCTCTACACCCACGTGCACAGCGGAAACTTCACCGGGCAGCTCTTTACGCTGCTGTTCGATCCGGCAGGCGGCGCCCGACCGGGCCGCCACGGGCTTTACCCGCCTATGTTTGAATAAGCAGGGACCTTATGAATATCGATGAATTTCTCGCGCCGATAAGCCCCGACAACCCCTGCGGTGAAAACCTGGAGTACGACGCCGATTTCCAGGCGATGAACCAGGCAAGCCAGGGCAAAGCCGAGCAGCAGTTTGGCGACACCATCATCCCGGCAGAGCCCGCAGACTGGAACACCGTTGAAAAGCTCGCCACCGGCCTGCTGACCCGCACCAAAGATCTTCGCGTGCTGCTGGCGCTCACCCATGCCTGGACGCGTCGCCGCGGGCTGGCAGGCTACGCCGACGGGCTGCTGCTGGTGCAGGAAGCGTTGTCCCGCTACTGGGAACAACTCTATCCGCTGCTGGAAGAGTATGGCGAAACCGATCCGTTCTACCGCATCAACGCCCTCGCCGGGCTGAGTGATAAATCCGACCTGACCGTCGCGGTGCGCAACGCCTCGCTGCTGCGCTCAAACGGCGATGAAATTTCGCTGCGCGACGCGCAGGCGCTGCTCGACGGCAGCAAAACCGAATGCCCGGACTACCCCGGCGGTCGCCCGAGGCTGATTGACGAGCTGGCGCACGGCGACCAGCCCGGCACCGCGGCGGTTATCGTGATCAACGAGCGCCTGCTGGCTATCCGCGAACTGCTTACCGGCTATCTCGGCGAAAGCGGCGTGCCGGAGATGGAACAACTGCTGAAAACCGTCGGGCTGGTTTCCAGCGCCTGTCAGGTGACCGATATCAGCAAGCTGCTGCCAAACCGTGACGCGCAGGCTGAACCGCACGCCGAGCCACAGCAGGTGGCCGCCCAGCCCGTCCAGCAGGTGACGGACTGGCGCAGCGTGCAGGTGACCAGCCGCGCCGACGCGCAGCTGATGCTGGAAAAAGCGAAGCAGTATTTTGCTCAGTACGAACCAAGCCATCCCGCACCGCTGATGATTGAACGGGTGCAGCGGCTGTCTGAACTCAACTTTATGGACATTATTCGCGACCTGGCGCCGGACGGCGTTAACCAACTGGAAAACATCTTTGGACGCCGCGAATGACGCGTCCTGGCATTATGACGACAGGCATGGAGTCTGCCGTTTCACCTTCACCGCGCATCTTTGATGGAGAACATCATGGCAATGAGTAACAGTGGACAGAAATTCATCGCACGCAACCGTGCTCCCCGCGTGCAGATCGAGTACGACGTAGAGATCTACGGTGCAGAACGCAAAATTCAGCTGCCGTTTGTGATGGGCGTTATGGCCGATCTGGTTGGCAAGCCGGTGGAAAACCTGCCAGCCGTCGACGAGCGTAAATTCCTGGAAATCGACATCGATAACTTCGACGAACGCATGAAGGCGCTGAAGCCGCGCGTGGCGTTCCAGGTAGATAACACCCTGACCGGCGAAGGTAAGCTCAACGTCGATCTGACCTTCGACAGCATGGATGACTTCCTGCCGGACGCGGTGGCCCGCAAAGTTGAGCCGCTGAACAAGCTGCTGGAGGCGCGCACCCAGCTCTCTAACCTGCTGACCTATATGGACGGCAAAAACGGCGCGGAAGAGCTGATTGCAAAAATCCTTCAGGATCCGACGCTGCTCAAATCCCTGAGCCAGATGCCAAAAAATGACGAAAGTGCGAAAGGTAGCGAGGAATAATCGATGAGCAACCAGACTCAACAACACGATCAACAGGCGGGTCAGGCGTTCAGCCAGGACGAGTTCAGCGCGCTGCTGAATAAAGAGTTTCGTCCGAAAACCGACCAGGCGCGCTCCGCCGTTGAAAGCGCGGTAAAAACCCTGGCGCAGCAGGCGCTGGAAAATACCGTCACCTTCTCTAACGACACCTACCGCACCATTCAGAACCTGATTGCCGGTATCGACGAGCAGCTCTCGCAGCAGGTGAACCAGATCATTCACCACGATGAATTCCAGAAGCTGGAAAGCGCCTGGCGCGGCCTGAGCTACCTGGTCAACAACACCGAAACCGACGAGATGCTGAAGATCCGCTTTATGAGCATCTCCAAGCAGGAGCTGGGCCGCACCCTGAAGCGCTACAAGGGCGTGGGCTGGGACCAGAGCCCGATTTTCAAAAAAATCTACGAGCAGGAGTACGGCCAGTTTGGCGGCGAGCCGTTTGGCTGCATCGTCGGGGACTACTACTTCGACCACAGCCCGCAGGACGTTGAGCTGCTGGGCGAGATGGCGCGCATCGGCTCTGCCGCCCACTGTCCGTTCATCACCGGCACCGCGCCGGGCGTGATGCAGATGGAATCCTGGCAGGAGCTGGCTAACCCGCGCGATCTGACCAAGATCTTCCAGAACACCGAATATGCCGCCTGGCGTTCCCTGCGTGAATCCGAAGATGCCCGCTATCTGGGGCTGGTGATGCCGCGCTTCCTGTCGCGTCTGCCGTACGGCATTCGCACCAACCCGGTGGACAGCTTCGATTTTGAAGAGCAGACCGACGGCGCGAACCACAACAGCTACTCGTGGGCGAACGCGGCCTATGCGATGGCCGCGAACATCAACCGCTCCTTCAAAGAGTACGGCTGGTGTACCTCGATTCGTGGCGTGGAGTCCGGCGGGGCGGTGGAAAACCTGCCGTGCCATACCTTCCCGAGCGATGACGGCGGCGTGGACATGAAGTGTCCGACCGAGATCGCCATCAGCGACCGTCGTGAAGCCGAGCTGGCGAAAAACGGCTTTATGCCGCTGGTGCATCGTAAAAACTCCGACTTTGCCGCCTTCATCGGGGCGCAGTCCCTGCAAAAACCGGCCGAGTACCACGATCCTGACGCTACCGCGAACGCGCGTCTGGCCTCCCGTCTGCCGTACCTGTTTGCCTGCTGCCGCTTTGCCCACTACCTGAAGTGCATCGTGCGCGACAAAATCGGCTCCTTCCGCGAGCGCGAAGAGATGGAGCGCTGGCTGAACGACTGGGTAATGAACTACGTCGACGGCGACCCGGCGAACTCCTCTCAGGAGACCAAGTCCCGTAAACCGCTGGCGGCTGCGGAAGTGCAGGTGCAGGAAATCGAAGACAACCCGGGCTACTACGCCGCGAAGTTCTTCCTGCGCCCGCACTACCAGCTGGAAGGTCTGACCGTTTCCCTGCGTCTGGTATCTAAACTGCCGTCGCTGAAGACGAAAGATGCGTAAGAGCGTCAGCCTGCTGACAACGTGCGTTTTGTGAGTTTCGCCCGGCGGCGCTACGCTTGCACGGGCCTACGATGAAGCGTGCAATTTATTGATATCGTTGCGCAATGTAGGCCGGGTAAGCAAAGCGCCACCCGGCAAGAAAGACGGCTAAATTGTTAATCCTGTCCTTAACAGGTTCCACAATAACGCACGGTAATAAAGACTTCACATTCATTCCGTTATTTCGGGGGAATGTAAGACTGTCAAATGACACGGGTCGTTTGATATGAGGCAGAGGTAAAATATGGACGGTTTTATTCAGCCCCATGCTTTCCTGTTTGCCATATAAGGGCTTTTTCGAAAGCAATATTGTTCATCCACGAAGAGTAGATATTATGGCTATTGATATGTTTCTGAAGGTCGAGGGTGTTACGGGCGAATCTAAAGATTCTAACCACACCGGCTGGACTGACATTACCTCCTTCTCCTGGGGCGCGTCCCAGCCAGGTAATATGAGTGTGGGTGGTGGTGGTGGTGCCGGTAAGGTTAACTTTAACGATCTGCACGTTAACGCTCTGATCGACAAGTCCACTACAGCAATCCTGAAACACTGCGCAAGCGGTAAGCACCTGACCAAAGTTGAACTGTCCGTCTGCAAAGCGGGTGGTCAGCAGGTTGAATACACCCGCATCACCCTGGAAGACGTTCTCGTGACTTCCGTTCAGTACACCGGTGCAGACAACGGCGATACCGTTGGCGTGACCTATGCATTCCAGGCTGCGAAAGTGAAACAGCAGTACTGGGAGCAGACCACTGCCGGTGGTAAAGGTGCTGAAAGCAGCGCTGGCTGGAACATCAAAGAAAACAAAGAAGCGTAATTGCGCATATGGCCGGGGAGATATCCCCGGTCATTATTCGGAAGGCTTAATTTATTTTTTAGAGAATGAATTATGAGCGTAAAATCAATGATTTCCCCGGGTTATTGCGTTGTGCAGCAGGCGGGGACATTAGATTTCCAGGCCAGACTTCTGTTCAGTAAACCTGATAGTGAAGCGGCGCGTTACTTTATGCAAATCAACAGGGATACAGCATGGTTGAAGCCAGGGCAAATATTAATTCTTAATACCCCCGGTGCTGAGAATACTGTTCAGCTAAAACAATTACAAAATGCAAAGCAAAAGGTTAATGGTGCCCTGTCAGAGCTAAATACAGATGAGGCCAATTTCTTTAATAAACATTTTAATACCATCGCAGCATTAACAAATTTTATGGATAAATCCCTCGGGGTGGTTGCTGATGCGGGTGAAAGGTACTTTAGCGAAATAGAAAAGAAATTAAAAGCTATTGAGTTGGCTTATCAAAATCAATACAGAACGCAAGGGACGTTGATCGGGCAGCAGTTTTTTGTTGAGAGACAAAAACTTTTTTCTGAGCTGGACGTTTTATTAAATAAGCTTTCCAGACTAACGCTGAAACTGAAACCTTATGAAGAAATCAAGCACGCTTTAGGTTTATCAAGCAGGTCGATTGTCCACGAATGGAGTACCGCAGGTGTTGCCTCGATACGAGGGTATTCAACATATGTAGACAATGCATCAAAAGCTGCCCGTTACCTGAAAATGGGAGGATGGCTTGCTATCGGCTTCGCTGGTGCAAACACAACCAATGAAGTTTATGATGCCTGTACAGTAGGTAGAGAGCAGAATTGCTCTAAAGTCGCCGTTAAGAAGTACAGTCAATTCGGTGCAAGTCTTGCGGGCGGGATTTATGGCGGAAAATATGGAGCCATGGCTGGCGCTGGCGTATGTGTTGCATTGGGAGTGGCAACAGGTGGTGTAGGGTTGCTCGCATGTTCCGTGGTAGGCGCCGCTGCGGGTGGATACGTTGGTGGCGAAGTAGCCGGTGGAGCAACGGAATATGTAATGGATAAACTATGGTGAATGTAGAAAATATTCTTTTATTTCTGATCGTAGTTTTATTCTTAATTGTCGTAATCATGGATCTCGCTAGTTCTCGTTATTTTAAAAGACACGAAACTGAATATAATCTACTTCTTTCAGAATATAGGCAAAAAGGCTACGATCTCGATCTGGTGACAAATACCGCATCATTTTTTGGTTCGCTGGCGAATTATCAAAAAATAATCTGGTTTGTTCGTCTTCGCAAAGGCGTGAAGATGAAGTTTACCAAAGACAGAAATGTTCAGGATGATGCCTATAAATTCGTTCAGGCTTTACCGGAAGAGAGAATTGGCTGGATATTAAAACTGCATCGACACTATAAAATTCAGGCCTTGTTTTTTACACTATGGCTGCTTATCGGCATTATTTTCCTGAATTTAGTCAAATAGCACTAATCAGTTCTTAACCCCCAAACCCCGCCGTTCTCACCCCCGAGAGCGGCAGCGTTTGAGCGCTAATCATACCAGCAGGAATACGCCATGCGATTCACGATTATTTCTACGAAACCCGGTCATCAGCCGCCGCAAAGCAGCTGTGATTTTTATGCCCCGGGCGGCACCATTGGGCGCGGTACGGATAACAATCTGGTGCTGCCGGACAACGATCGCACTATCTCGCGTTTGCAGGCTATCGTTCACGTCGACGCCAGCGGCGAATGTCGCGTCACGAACCGTGGCAGCGTCACCCGCGTGGTATTGAATGATATTCCGCTGGAGCGTGGGCGTCAGGTTGAGCTTCAGGATGGGGATATTCTCGGTATTGATGATTATCGCATCGAAGTCAGCGAACTTATTCACGATACCCAGCCCGTGAGCCGCATGGCGGCCAGCATGCAGGAGGCGCGTCCAGCGGCAACACCTGCACCGGCAGCGGCGCCGCAACCAAAACCGGCCAGCGCCGCGCCTCGCGGAAAAGCGGAACCTACGGCCGTGCCGTCGGAAATCTGGGACAGCCTGATGCAGGAGTTCTCCATCTCCGACAGCATCTCCAGCAACCGGGCGAAACCACAGCCCGCCGCGTCCCACGACCCGTTCTCCCAGCCTGCGGCTCCGGAGCGGAATGCCGAAGATCCGCTGGCGATGTTCAACGACACCGATCCGGCACTTGAACGTAAAAACGTGGATCCGGACTCGCTGTTCAGCGATGACGCGTTGTTCAAGCAGGAGAGCATCTTTGACGATGTCACCCCTTCAACGCTGGTGCAGCCGGACGAAAGCAAACCTGCCCAGCCAAAGGAAGAGGCCGCGGATGAACTCGATCCGTTAGCCCTGTTTGGCGGGACGGCCAGCGCGCCTGCCGCGCGTCACGACGACCCGCTCGGCCTGATGGGCGGCGCGCCGTTAACCCATCCGGATGAAATCGCGGCTGATAAGCCGGAGCCAAAGCCTGAACCTCAGCCCGCACCGGAAGAGGATGCGCTTGCCGGTTCGCCGCTGTTCGATCCGGAACCGACTGAACCGCAGGACGCGCCGCGCGCGGAAGAAGAAGAGCCCGCGCGTCCCGATTACGCCGGCTTCACCATGCCAACGCCGCAGGCCGTGGCGCGCAGTCACGCCCAGGCGCCTAAGGGCCGCCTGCGCATCGACCCGGTTAAAAACGCCGCATCCCCCGCTGCTGCCGCACAGACCGGCGAGCGGGGCGAGGTGCTTCAGGGCGAACTGCTGGAGGCGCTGCTGGAAGGCATGGGCCTGAGCGAAATGCAGCCAGTGCCGCAGTTTGACCGCGAAAACATGCGTCAGCTGGGCCAGATCCTGGGCATGTTCTCGCAGGGGACCGTGGCGCTGCTTTCGTCGCGCTCCATCCTCAAGCGCGGGGTGAAGGCCGATATGACCATGGTGCTCGACGATGCCAACAACCCGTTCAAGCTGCTGCCGACCGGTAAAACGGTCCTGATACAGATGTTCGGCACGCCGATGCCGGGCTTTATGCCACCGACCAAATCGGTGCGTGATGCACTGATCGATCTTCAGGCGCACCAGCTGGGGATGATCTCCGGTATCCGCGCCATTATCGCCGCTATGCTGCAATCCTTTAACCCGGAACAACTGGAAGAGCAGGCGAAGCAGAACGGGATGACGTCGCGCCTGGCGCTGCCGGGCAGCCGTAAAGCCGCGCTGTGGGATTATTTCGTTCGCAGCTATGGCGAGACGGCGGGCGAGATCGAGGACGACTTCCATACCCTGTTTGGCGAAGCCTTCCTCCATGCCTATGACATGGAGGTCAATCAGTACAAAGACTCACAAAGCGGATCCGAAGAAAAATGAATATCGCAACGGCTTCTCTCTCCCGCCAGGGAACGCGCGCCAGCAACCAGGATCAGACGGGAGAAACCATCGGGGAACGTTCAGCCTGCTTTGTCGTCTGCGACGGCATCGCGGGCCTGCCGGGCGGCGAGGTGGCCGCTGAGCTGGCCCGCAACAGCATAATTTCCCGCTTTGATGGCGACAAGCACCTGAATGCGCAGCATATTCGTGACTACGTTCAAACGGCGAACCGTACCATCCTCAGCGAACAGCAGGCGGTGCAGGACTATCGCCGGATGGGCACCACGCTGGTCAGCCTGTTTATCGACAGGGATTACCGTCTGGCCTACTGGGCGCACGCCGGTGACAGCCGCCTGTACCTGTTTCGTCGCGGCTGGCTGTGGCACGTCACCACCGATCACAGCCTCGTCCAGCAGATGAAGGATGCCGGACATCAGACCGATGACCTCAACAGCAACCTGCTGTATCTGGCGCTGGGTATTGAGAATGGCGGACCGGAAGCGAGCTACAGCGATGTGGTGCAGGTTGAAGACGGCGATGCATTTTTACTCTGCACCGACGGTTTCTGGCACGGCGTCAGCGAAGAGCAGATGAAGCAGTCGCTGCACATGGTCAATACGCCACAGGAGTGGCTGACCTTAATGAACCAAATCATTCAAAAGAATGGCGAACAGGAGGGCAATGCTCAGGATAACTACACCGCCGTGGCGGTGTGGATGGGCAACCCTCAGGACACCACTTTGCTGCATACGCTCTCTGACGCAGCACAATTTCTTCCCTGCGGAACTGATTAGACACACAAGGATTGATATGAAACTTTGGCTATCGGGTTTGGCTCTTCTGACGGTGGCGACCACCGCACAGGCTGAAAACTTCCGCATCGTGCAGTCTCCTGCGCAGAAGCTGGATATCTGGATCGACAACATTAAAGACAATACGCCGCAAAGCTGGTGTAAGTCGGACGTGGCGCTGCGCATCGTGGCGAACGGTAAGAAAGAGGTTTCGGTGCTGGAAAACTTTGTGCCGCGCCTTGGCTCGCTGCTGGAGCACCAGTGCAGCAAGCTGAATACCCTCAACTGGACGCTGAACGATCCGCAGGGGACGACGCTTGCCCGTGGCACGGCGGCTAAAGCGCAGGACTGGGCACTGGTGGTAAAGCAGCAGGAAACGGCGGTGGCAGCGACCACCACCCCGGGCGCGCTGCTGCCGCCTGACCAGAATCCGGAGACGCACACCGTAGCGGCAGACCGTACCCCATGGCAGGAGTTTACCCTTCAGGACGGCTGCCACCTGCGCACCTTCTGGGAGGGTGGTTCCTCCGCGCCGGCGCTGTTTATTCCTGACTCCGACACCACCCGCTGCGGTAACGGCAGCTGGCTCAGCGGCCACACCGTGGTGACGCAAAACCGTAACGGGACGCAGAAAGCGATTCCGGTCACCTACATTCACGGCTTCCCGGTGATGGGGCTGAACAACGCGGTCGATCCTGAAAACGCGCTGATCACCTCCGTCAACAAAGAGCGCATGGTCTTCAGCACCCAGAACAGCGACCAGAGCTGGATGATCCTGCCGTACGACAGCACCCTGAACGGCTGGAAGAGCAACGGCACGGTGGCGGTGGAAATCACGCGCGAGATCGCCAGCGACGACGCCCGACTTCAGGCGCGTATCGCCGAGGTCAAGAAGATCTGGAGCGCATGGGTTGCACCGGGCGCTGAGCTGAACGTTGTTCTGATCGACACGCTGCGCCCGCAGCTGCGCGATCCGGCAATAGGCGCCTGGCGCGCGGCGAATTAAGGAGTGGCTATGAATACGCTTTATCAACGCCTGGCAGGTGAGTCGATTAACGACGCGCTGCTTCGCCTGGAAGCCGATATAAAAGCCCGCCCGGCGGATGCCGACCTGCGCGCCGCGTTTGTGCAGTTTCTGATCCTCAGCGGCAACTGGGCGCGCGCCCTGACCCAGCTGAAAAGCTGGCTGGCGCTGAAGCCGCAGGCAAAACCGACCGTGACGCTGCTGGAGCAGGCCATTCAGGGCGAACAGCAGCGGGCCCGCGTGTTTGCAGGAGAGGCGCGTCCGGCGATGCCCGAGGCGCAGTGGCCGTGGCTGACGACGTTAGCCCAGGCGCTGACGGAAAGCAGCGAGCATGCGCAAACGCTGCGTCTGGCGGCACTCGAACAAGCCCCGGCAAGCCGTGGACAGGTCACGCTGGAGAATGAAGAAAACCAGCCCTTCGAATGGCTGATGGACGGCGATGCCCGTCTGGGTCCAGTGTGTGAAACTCTGGTCAATGGCCGCTATTTCTGGGTGCCGTTCTGCGCTATCGACACGATCCGTTTTCAGGCTCCGGCCAGCGTGACCGATCTGGTATGGCGTCATGCGCTGGTCCGCCTCACGGACGGCAGCGAGCAGGTCTGTCAGATCCCAGCGCGTTATCCGTTTGCTGACGGCGCTTCCGATAGCGTTAAGCTGGGGCGCACCACCGAGTGGCTCCCGCTCGACGACGACGGTGTTCTGTATGAAGGCATAGGGCAGAAAGCCTGGCTGAGCGAGCAAAGCGAAAGCCCGCTGCTCACCCTGAGCCTGGTGACGTTTGCTGCGGATGGTGCGGATGAGTAATCCCGCTGGCGAAGGCGATCTGCTGCGCAGCGGCTGGCAGGCCCGCAGCAGGCAGGAGAAAGTGGGGGCACGCGACAAGATGCAGCCCTCGCTGTTGGATCGCCTGACGGATAACGATCCGGAAAAAAAACGCGAGTCCGCCAACAGCAATCTGATCACCCACGCCGCGCTGCGTCGCAACGTTCTGCGGGATTTACAGTGGTTGTTTAATACCATCAACCACGATGCCTCCAGCGACTTAAGCGGGCTGACGCAGGTGAGCCGTTCCGTCGTCAACTTTGGCGTTGCGCCGCTGGCGGGGAAAAGAATGTCCGATATCGAATGGCACGACATTCAGCGTAAGCTCACCGAAGCGATTATTAACTTTGAACCGCGGATCCTCCCGCAGGGGCTTCAGGTTCGCTGCGTATCCGATACCTCGTCGTTAGATCTGCACAACGTGCTGTCTATCGAAATCAAAGGCCGCCTGTGGTGCGTGCCGTATCCGCTGGAGTTTCTCTTTCGCACCGACGTCGACCTTGAAAACGGCCATTTTGAACTGAAGGATGCGGGGTAATTATGGAAAGCAAACTGCTCGAATATTACAACCGTGAACTGGCCTATCTGCGCGAGATGGGCGCGGAGTTCGCCGAACGCTACCCGAAGGTGGCGGGGCGGCTTGGCATGCGCGGCATCGAAGTGGCGGACCCATACATCGAGCGGCTGATGGAAGGTTTTGCCTTTCTGACCTCCCGCGTGCAGATGAAGATGGACGCCGAGTTCCCGCGCTTTTCACAGCGCATGCTGGAGATGATTGCGCCGAATTATCTGGCGCCCACGCCGTCGATGGCGATCGCTGAAATTCAGCCCGACAGCAGCCGCGGCGACCTGAGCAAAGGCTTCATGGTGCCGCGCGGCACCATGATGGACAGCCTGGCGCTGAAAAAAACCGGCGTCACGTGCAGCTATACCACGGCGCATGAAGTGAACCTGCTGCCGCTAAAAATCGACAGGATCGAGCTCGGCGGCGTGCCCGCCGATCTGCCGCTGGCCCAGCTCGGCCTGAGCCAGCGGGGGATCAGCAGCGCCTTGCGGATCCGCATTGCCTGCGATGGCCCGCAGCACCTTGGACACCTGGATTTTGACCGCCTGGAGTTCTTCTTAAGCGGCCCGGACATCGAAGCGCTGAAGCTGCTGGAGCTGGTCATGGAGCACCACGCGGGCATTGTCTGCCAGACGGTCAGCAAGCAGCCCCAGCGCCAGCTATTGTCGTCTGACGCCCTGCGTCAGGAGGGCTTTGACGCGGACCAGGCGCTGCTCCCGGACGATCTGCGCAACTTTGACGGCTATCGCCTGTTGCAGGAGTACTTTGCGTTCCCGGCACGCTTTCGCTTCATCAGCCTGAGCGGGCTGGGCAAGCTGATCCAGCGCTGCGAAGACGAAAAGGCGTTTGATATCTTTATTCTGCTCGACAAGAGCGACGATCAGCTGGAGCGCGTAGTGGACGCCAGCCACCTGGCGCTGCACTGCACGCCGGTGATCAACCTGTTCCCGAAAGTGGCGGCACGGCAAAAGCTGAACGAAGGCCAGCATGAATACCATCTGGTAGTGGATAACATCCGACCGCTGGATTATGAAATTTATGCCGTGAAAAAAATCTACGCCAGCGCCGACGGGCAGCGGGACGACCAGACGTTTCGACCGTTCTGGAGTACCTGGAGCGGCGACGCGGGTAACTACGGCGCCTATTTTTCCCTGCGCCGCGAGCAGCGTGTTCTCTCGGAACACGCGCTGCGCTACGGCACCCGCACGGGCTATATCGGCTCGGAGGTCTTTGTCTCGCTGGTGGATGCGCAGCACGCGCCGTGGCAGGAGAACCTGCGCTACATTTCCGCCGAGGTGCTGTGCACCAGCCGCGACCTGCCGCTGATGCTCCAGCAGGAGCTCGGGCAGTTTATTATGGCCGACTCCATGCCGGTGAAGGCGTTAACCCTGCGCAAAGGCCCGACGCCGCCGCGTCCGGCGCTGGCGGAAGGGTTCAGCACCTGGCGACTCATAAGCCAGCTGCAAATGAATTACCTCAGCCTGATGGACAGTGAAAACGAAGAGGGCGCCGCCGCGCTGCGTCAGCTGTTAGGCCTGTATGCCAACCTGGCGGAGACGCCGGTTGCCCGTCAGGTGGATGGTGTTCGCCACTGCGTGCTGGAGCCGGTTCACCGCCGCGTGCCGGAGCCGGGCCCGGTGGTGTTCGCCCGCGGGATCGGCATCACCCTGACCGTGGATGAACGCGCCTTTTCCGGCGCCAGCCCATGGCTATTCGGCAGCGTGCTGGAGCGCCTTTTTGCCCGCCTGGTCTCCATCAACAGCTTTACGGAATTCACGCTCAAGAGCCAGCAGCGCGGCGAAATCGGCTACTGGGCGCCGCGCATGGGTAAAAGGGCGCTGGTATGAGCGAGGTTGCCCCTGCAACGCTGCGCGTGCATCGCCTGACGCCGCTGCCCGATGCTTTCTGGCGTGGGGTGCGCGAGACGCCGTGGCGCTACGATCTGTTCCAGCTGTTAAGACGCATTGATGCCCAGGGCGGTGAACGTTATCCGCTGGGACGCGCGCCGCTGCCGAAATTTGAGCCGCTGCGTATTGGTCAGCAGCCTTCGATGGGCTTTGCGCCGTCAACGGTTGCCGAGGTCCGGCAGCGAGAAGAGAACGGGCTGCATGAGGTTTCTATTCTGAGCTTCGGCCTGTTTGGTCCTAATGGCCCGCTGCCGGTACACATGACCGAGTATGCCCGCGAGCGTATTCATCATCATCAGGATCACAGCCTCAGCGCGTTTGCCGACCTCTTTCACCACCGCCTGACGCTGCTGTTCTACCGCGCCTGGGCGGACGCGCAGCCTGCCGTTTCACTGGATCGCGACGACAACAGGCGCTTCGAAGGGTATCTGGCGTCGCTGATTGGCATGGGCCAGCCCGGTCAGATGTCGAAAGGCAGCCTGAGCGCGCATGCCCGCTTTACCCACGCCGGGCACCTGACCCGCCACGGGCGAGATCCGGAAGGGCTGGAGAAGATCCTGCGCAACTATTTCAACGTTCCGGTCAGGCTGGTGGCCAACGTCCCGCAGTGGATGCCGCTCTCAACGCGGGAGCAGGCACAGCTGGGTGAGGGGCGGCGCCTGCCGCGCATGGGGGAATCCGCCTTCCTCGGCATTGCGGTACGCGACGTGCAGCATAAGTTTCGGCTGGAGATTGGCCCCTTGAGCGCAGACGAGTACAACCGTTTTCTGCCGGGCGAAGGGTGGGTCACCGAGCTGCGCGACTGGGTGCGACAGTATGCCGGGGTGGAATTTGAATGGGAAACACGGGTGATCCTGCGCGCCGATGCGGTGCAGGGCGCCACGCTCGGCAGTGCCGGGCGATTAGGGTACAACACCTGGCTGGGCCTTCAGCCTCAGCCTGTTCCGCGTGGCGATCTGGTGTATCGCGCAGAGCGATAATCCTTCCGTATACCGAATCATTGTTAATGGAAACTAACATGTCAGAAATTAGCCGTGCCGTGCTTTTCGGCAAACTGGATACGCTGTTATTTACCTCTCTGGAGAGCGCGACTGCCTTCTGCAAACTGCGCGGCAACCCGTACGTTGAGTTGGTGCACTGGCTGCATCAGCTGATGCAGCAGCAGGATGGCGATCTGCAACGGGTCATCCGTCACTTCGCCCTTGATGAACAGCAGCTGACGCGCGATATCGTGGCGGCGCTGGATGCCCTGCCGCGCGGCGCCAGTTCCGTCTCTGACCTATCCGAGCATATCGACAGCGCCGTCGAGCGCGCCTGGGTCTACGGCTCGCTGAAGTTTGGCGTCAGCCGCATCCGCGGCGGCCATTTGCTGATCGGCATCCTGAAAACGTGGAATCTGGCTAACGTGCTGAAAGGCATTTCGGGGCAGTTCACCCGACTTAACGTCGAGGTGTTGATCGAGCAGTTCGACGCCATTTGCGCCGACAGCAAAGAGAGCCAGCAGGCTGCCGCCGCGGCGGACGCGCCTGCCGGTGCCGTACCGGCCGCGCAGGGCACGCTGGCGCAGTATGGTCAGGATCTGACGGCGCGCGCCCGGGAAGGCAAGATTGACCCGGTGGTGGGGCGCGATGAAGAGATCCGCCAGATGGTCGATATCCTGATGCGTCGTCGCCAGAACAACCCCTTGCTGACCGGGGAAGCCGGCGTCGGGAAAACCGCGGTCGTGGAAGGGCTGGCGCTGCGTATCGCCGACGGCGACGTGCCGGAGCCGCTGCAAAACGTTCAGCTGTGGCTGCTGGATATCGGCATGCTTCAGGCCGGGGCGGGCATGAAGGGGGAATTTGAAGCGCGCCTCCAGGCGCTGATTAACGAGGTGCATTCCAGCGCCACGCCGATTATTCTGTTTATCGATGAGATCCACACCCTGATTGGCGCAGGCGGACAGCAGGGCACCGGCGATGCCGCTAATCTTCTCAAGCCAGCCCTGGCGCGCGGCCAGCTGCGCACCATCGGCGCGACCACCTGGGCGGAATACAAAAAATACATTGAGAAAGATCCGGCGCTGACCCGCCGCTTCCAGACCGTACAGGTTCACGAGCCGGATGAAGCGAAAGCCGTACTGATGCTCCGCAGCACCGTGTCGCCGCTGGAAACCCATCATCAGGTTTTACTTCTCGACGAAGCGGTCAGCGCGGCGGTGAAGCTGTCGCATCGCTATATTCCTGCGCGTCAGCTGCCGGATAAAGCGGTGGCGCTGCTGGATACCGCCTGTGCGCGCGTGGCCGTCAGCCAGAGCGCGCCGCCTGCCCAGCTGGAAGACTGCCTGCGCCATCTTGCCGCGCTGGACGTGGAAATTGAAATTGCTGAACGCGAAGCCCGCGTCGCAGCCGGTGACGCAGAGCGCGTAACGACGTTACGCGCCGAACGCGATGCGTATGAAATAAAACGCGAAGCGCTGTCCCGGCGCTGGGAAGAAGAGCGCAGCCTGGTGCAGGAGATTATCCGCCTGCGTGCCGCGCTGTTTGCGGCGGGTGATGAGGATACGGCTGAACTGCGCGGCCAGCTGGCGGAGCAGCAGCAGGCGCTGACGACCTTACAGGGCGACGAACCGCTGCTGTTTGCCGCGGTGGATGAAAACGTGGTGGCGGCGGTGGTTTCGGACTGGACCGGGATCCCGCTGGGCCGGATGGTGAAAAATGAGATCGACGCGGTGCTTAACCTGGCCGACACGCTGAACCAGCGGGTCATTGGTCAGCGCCACGGTCTGGATCTGATCGCCCGTCGGGTGAAAACCGCGCGCGCGAAGCTTGACGATCCGAACAAACCGATCGGCGTATTTATGCTCTGCGGGCCGTCCGGCGTGGGTAAAACCGAAACCGCGCTGGCGCTGGCGGAGTCGCTTTATGGCGGCGAGCAGAACGTCATCACCATCAACATGAGCGAATTCCAGGAAGCGCACACCGTATCGACGTTAAAAGGTGCGCCTCCGGGCTATGTGGGCTATGGTGAAGGCGGCGTCTTAACCGAGGCCGTGCGCCGCCGTCCCTACAGCGTGGTGCTGCTGGACGAAATTGAAAAAGCGCACCCTGACGTGCACGAGATCTTCTTCCAGGTCTTCGACAAGGGCTGGATGGAGGACGGCGAAGGGCGTCACATCGATTTCCGTAACACCATTATTATTCTGACATCTAACGTGGGTACCGACCTGATCAGCGCCATGTGCGCCGACCCGGAGCTAATGCCGGAGCCCGATGCGCTGAGCGGCGCCCTGCGCCAGCCGCTGCTGGAGGTCTTCCCGCCGGCGCTGCTGGGGCGTCTGCTGGTGGTGCCGTATTACCCGCTGAGCGACGAGATGCTGGGGCAGATTGTCCGTCTCCAGCTCAAGCGCATTCAGCGACGTCTGGAAGAGAATCACAACATTATTTCTGAATTTGACGACAGCGTGGTCGAACAGATTGTTCAGCGCTGTACCGAGGTCGAGTCGGGCGGACGTATGGTGGATGCGATTCTGACCAATACGTTACTGCCTCAGATGAGCCAGATTTTACTTACCGCCAGCCGCAGCGACGAGCAGTACCGACGTCTGCACGTCACCTGCGAGCAGGGCGAGTTCCACTGTCAGTTTGCCGCGTAATAATCATCAAGAGAACTGTAAAAGATGACGGATAATGATAACAATCGGACTGTCCCAAACGCGCTCCCGGTCGGGTACCGTTTCAATGAGTTTGAAATAAAAGAGGTGATTGGCGGCGGCGGATTCGGCATCGTCTATCGCGCCTGGGATCACCAGCTCGAACGCACTATCGCTATCAAAGAGTTTATGCCTTCCTCCCTCGCCGTACGCGGCGAGGATATGACGCTGGTGCTGCGCAGTGAGCGCTTTGGCAAAGCGTTTTCTGCGGGCCTCAACAGCTTCATCCAGGAAGCCCGCCTGCTGGCGCGCTTTAACCACCCGAACCTGCTGCACGTGCTGCGTTTCTGGGTGCAAAACGACACGGCCTACATGGGGACGCTGTTTTACAGCGGCACCACGCTGTCGCGTCTGCGCGAAGAAAAACCGGAGCTGATTAACGAGGCGTGGATCCGCCGCATGCTGCCGATGCTGTTTGGCGCCATCAAAACGATCCACGACGAAGGCTACCTGCACCGCGATATCTCGCTGGATAACATTCAGATTCAGGATAACGGCCTGCCGGTGCTGCTCGATTTCGGTTCGGCGCGCCGCACCATCGGCAACCTTTCGGACGAGACGGAAACCATGCTGCGTCCAGGGTTTGCGCCTATCGAGCAATACACCGACGACAATGAAAGCGAGCAGGGGCCGTGGACGGATATTTACGCGCTCGGCGCCGTGCTGCGTACCCTCATCGTGGGCTCACCGCCGCCGGTCAGCGTGGTGCGTTCGATTCAGGACACCTGCAAACCGCTGGTGGAGCTGATGCCGCAGGGGTATTCCATCCCGCTGCTACAGGCCATCGACAAGGCGCTGGCGCTGCATATGGAAGACCGTCCGCAATCCATCGAGGAGTTCGCGGCGCTGATCGAGATGCCCGTCGCCGGTATCGACGAAGTGCTGACCGCGAAAAAGACCGGCACGATGCTGGTGCCGGTGGAAGAGGAAGCGTCTGCTTCCGCGCTGGACTGGCGACGTTACAAGCTGCCGGGTCTGGTTGCTGCGGGCGTGCTGGTTGGGGTTGTAGCCGGCGCGATGCTGTTCGGCGGCGGCAGTCAGGATACGCCAGCGCAGACGGCGCAAACGCCTGCCGTGAGTCCTCCGGCTAACACCACCGCCGCACCGGAAACCAAACCGGCAACCGCAGACGTGAGCGAACCGGTTGCGCCACCGCCTACGGCACAGCAGAGTGCGCCGCCTGTCGACGCCAGCCCGGTCGCACTGGTCTATATCCGCATGCTGGATGGCGAGACGCTGAAGGTTAACGGCGAGCCGAAAGCGCTGCGTCCGGGCAATAACGGCTACGCATCGCTGAAACTGCCGGCGGGTGAAACCCGTATTGAACTGGAAGGCAATGGAAGAACGCGTACCCAGACGCTGGATATTGCGAAGCCAGGTACCTGGCTGGTGAATCCGTAAGCCTGCGGGTAACAGGACGGAGCGAATGTATAACATCAAGTTTGTCTATCTTTTCCACGAGAACGTCTCGCCGGCGCTGTTTGCGAAAATTATCCGCCCGTCCGTTGCCGGGCAGTGGATTATGTCGGTTCCCGACCACTCGCTGCGCTCGCTCTTCACGCGCTACGATTTGCTGCGCACGATCACCGGCGCGAATCCTTATCAGTCCGGGCGTGATACCCGCACGCTGATCGCGCAGGATCTGGAGATGGGCAGGGTGGTCGCCATTGATGAAAGTTTTCGTGACTGGTCATCAGTAACGGAAATTTTTTATATCAACGCCAAAGGGCAACTTCAGGCTGCGTCCCTGGTTGGGCTGGGTTGGTATCCGGTGAGTACGATTGTCGACCGTTATGAAACCATGGTGAGAACGTATGGTTCTCGCCCTGCGCCAACGGTACTGCCGAAGCAGGTGGTGAAATCGAAAGCGGCGCAGGTTCCGGACGAGCCGACCCCGGGCAAAGACGGCAAAACCTATGCCGCACAGCTTCAGCAGATGACCAAAGCAGAACGCTGGCAGGCGCGTAAAGATCTGATCGCGAAGGGGAGCAGCAGCCTGTATCCGGATGCGCAGATCGCGGCTAAGCGGCTGGCGGCGAATAATATCGCGGTGGAAAAAGCGAAGCTGGCGGAGAATATTTACAAGACCGTCAACCCGCTGGAAGCCACGCCCGGCGTGCCGGAGGGGTGGACGGATATCAGTAATGATGATGCGCTGTTAGGAAAGTTCGGGCTGAACAAATCGATGCTCTTTGACGATGACACATCCCCCAATTTTCTGGCGCGCGTCTATCAACCGAAGCCGGAAGTGTTCGGCACTGACATGAACCCCACGCTGGTATTCAGGGGATCGCGCGAGCCTGGTTTCGCCTCGCTGTCTGAGAATGTCTCCTCTTTACTGACCAAAGGGGAGCTGGCGCCGGTGGTAAACGGGGCTGACTGGTCGAATAACTTCTCGCAGGGCATGGGTATGGCTTCAGATTATTATAAAAAGGCCGTGAGTATTGGTAAGGAGCTGGCAAGGTCAGGCCAGAATATTGATATTGCCGGACATTCCCTTGGCGGTGGCCTCGCCTCTGCAACCTCCATGGGCAGCGGGAAAGCGGGATGGACGTTCAATGCCGCAGGTCTGAATGCCGGAACCGTAGAAAAATACGGCGGCAAGCTATTAGGCAGTACGGATAATATCCAGGCGTATCGGGTAGAAGGTGAACTGCTCACCAGGATCCAGGAAGTTAACCCCTGGGAAGATCTTAAAACAATGAAAGGGCATGTCCCTTCGTGGATCCTCAAAGAGGAAATCTCTGCGCTGAGCCCCAACGCTGCCGGAATTCCTCACGATCTCCCTGGTGGAACCGGAAGCGCGCTGGACCGCCATGGCATTAACCAGGCGATAGATTGCATAGAGCAACAGAAGGATGAGGATATTTCGATAATCGGGAGTCGATTGTGAAAAAACGTTTGATGGCTTTTATCGCGTTATGTTTTTTATTCATGATTCAGGGGTGCAAGCAGGATATGGAACTTAATCCACAGGACTACTTCAGCGGCCAGCAGCTTGAACTGGCGAAAGCGATTGAGGAAGGCGACGTCGATGCGGTGAAGACGCTTGCGCCAGACAGCGACCTTAATCAACCGGGAAAGCAGGATATGACCCTGCTTTTCTGGGCCCTTGGCAATGCAATTAATGATAAAAAAACGTCGAACCATTTAGAGGTCATTACGTTACTTGTTCAGGCCGGCGCAGATCCGCTCCAGCCTCGACCGCAGGGAAAAAGCAGTCCTGCTGAATTTGCCCTGAAGGGAGACAGTGCGGACTGGATCAACGCAATGCTGGACGGTGGCCTCTCACCCAACGTGAAAGATAAGGTTTTTCACGAACCGATCGTCTTCCAGTCGCTTAAAGCGAAAAACTCAGAGACGCTGGAAGCCATGCTCGATCGCGGTGCTGACGTCAACTCAACCAACTCACTGGGTAAAACGCTGGTGTTCGATGCGCTGGATAATCAGTCATACGATCATGTCTTGTTGCTGCTCGATCGTGGAGCGGATCCGTCAATTAAGGCCAAAAATGGCTGGTCGATGAGTAATGCACTCGCGGACGCGCTGCAAGGGCTTGAGCGAGGCAGTGAGCAGTACGAGAAATTAAACGAAATAAAAGAGAAGCTTATCCAGAAGGGGGGCGAATGGCCACCTCAGCCCGTTAAGTAATTGCTTAACGGCCATGAAAGTCAGAGATAAGGTTTTCATTTTCTGGGGATGCATGGATGCCCTGGCCATTGTCCTCTATTGTGCCCAGTCCGTGCGTCATGACAGGATCCCTTTTATTTCCGATATACACGCCTTCAGTACGGTTGTGAACACGCTTTCTGCTGGCGGGTATAGCGCTCTGGTTACTCTTTTTTTTATTCTTGATTTCTTGCTGTTGCTCTCTTTTATTGCCTCAGCATGGTGCTTCTTCGCCCGGAATTTATACGCGAGCAGACTGGCATTCTGTCAGGAAATACTGCGTCTGGTTACATTTCGCTACTCAGTTTCCCTTTTTCCCCTGGTGTTAAGTTTCACGGGCGTGATGAATGTCTGGCTAAATGGCTTTTTGTTCTTTTTGTCAGAGTTTCTGAAAATATATTCCCTGTGGATTTATAAATATGAAGGGGAAAGGCCCCCGGTTAAAGAGTAAGACGGCCAATAACCAGAACATTCACGTTTAAAAAAACCTTGCGTTAAAAATATTCTCAGCATAAACCATTACGGAATAAAGATTATGCTCAACCGAATTACCGTTCAGCTCCCGGTCGAGGGGCTGCTTTTCTGGAAACTCTCCGGCCGCGAGGCGATGTCCGAGTCGTTCGCGCTGACGCTGACCCTGCTCGGCACGGATGCGCGCATTGACCGCAGCAGGCTGCTCGGTCAGCCGGTCACGGTGACCATCCCCACGCAGAGCCTGCTCACTCCCCGCTACATCAACGGCAAGGTGACGCGCGTGGCGGTGAGCGCCGTTGAGCTGACGGGCACCCGCTACGCGGTGTACCAGCTGACGGTGGAGCCGGACCTGTGGCCGATGAAGCGCGACCGTAACCTGCGGATCTTCCAGGGCCAGACGGTGCCGCAGATTGTGAAAACCCTGCTGGGTGAGCATCAGGTTAACCTCGAAGACAAGCTCACCGGCAGCTACCGGGTGTGGGACTACTGCGTGCAGTATCAGGAGTCGAGCCTGGACTTTATCAGCCGCCTGATGGAGCTGGAGGGGATTGCGTACTACTTCAGCCACGAGGCCGACAAACACACCCTGGTCCTGACTGACGCTGCGACGCAGCATCAGCCGTTCAGCGGCTACGAGGTCATCCCGTACCACCATACGCCGTCCGGCGGCAGCACTGACGAAGAGGGCATCAGCCAGTGGGCGCTCGAGGACAGCGTGACGCCGGGGATTTACAGCCTCGACGACTACGACTTCCGCAAGCCGAACGCGTGGCTGTTCCAGGCGCAGCAGAACCCGGCGTCACCGAAGCCGGGCAGCATCGACGTGTACGACTGGCCGGGGCGCTTTGTGGAGACGGGCCATGCGGAGTTCTACGCCCGTATCCGTCAGGAGCGCTGGCAGGTGGAGCATCAGCAGATTCAGGCGACGGCTACCGCAGCGGGCATTGCGCCGGGCCACATCTTTACCCTGACCAACGCCCCGTTCTTCAGCGATAACGGGGAGTATCTGGTCACGGCGGCGGGCTATCACTTCGAGGAGAACCGCTACGCGAGCGGCGAGGGGGAAACCATTCACCGCACCGATTTCAGCGTCATTCCGGCGGCGGTGTCGTACCGTCCGGCGCAGTCCACGGCGTGGCCGCGCACCTACGGCCCGCAGACGGCGAAAGTGGTGGGGCCGCAGGGGGAGAGCATCTGGACGGACAAATATGGCCGGGTGAAGGTCAAGTTCCACTGGGACCGTCTGGCGAAGGGCGATGACACCAGCTCCTGCTGGGTGCGCGTGTCGAGCGCATGGGCAGGCCAGGGCTACGGCGGGGTGCAAATTCCGCGCGTGGGCGACGAGGTGGTGGTGGACTTTATCAACGGCGACCCGGACCGTCCGATTATTACCGGGCGCGTGTACAACGACGCGAGCATGCCGCCGTGGGCGCTGCCGGCTGCGGCAACGCAGATGGGTTTTATGAGCCGGACGAAGGACGGCTCCGTGGACAACGCCAACGCCCTGCGTTTTGAAGACAAGGCGGGCGCGGAGCAGGTGTGGATCCAGGCCGAGCGCAATCTTGATACCAGCGTTAAAAATGATGAAACGCACAGCGTCGGCGGGGCGCGCAGCCATTACGTGAAGAAAAATGAGCTGCATCGCGTCGAGGCTAATCAGATCCAGGCCGTGAAAGGCGGAACCGAGATCCTGACGGGGAAAGGCAAGCTGGATGCGGCGGTGGAGCAGTATGTGATCGCGTCAGGGACGAAGCTGCGGCTGGTCTCGGGTGAAAGCGCGATAGAACTTAACGCTAACGGCAAAATTAACCTGATCGGTAAAGAGTTTAACTTCTTCGTTGAGGGGGATGGTCACATCACCACGGGCGGCAAGCTGCACCTGAATACGTCGGGTACCAAGCCGGGCACGACGGCGCCGGGATCAGGGCATAAAGGGGATATTGATGCGGCGGTGCAGGAGAAATTTTCGCCGGGAAAGGAGAGTAAGGCGGGTGCGGCTGCCAGTGCGCCTGCCGAAACATCCAAAACGGCTACTCCCCCAACGTCCAGTGTGCCTTCAAGCGGTTATGGCAAAGATGTAGATAGCCTTGTAGACAAATCACCTACCATGAAGAATGACATTGCAACCTTAAAGAAACGAGGCTGGACATTTGAAAAGGGTGAAGCAGGTAAAGGGACGTACGCCGATCGTCAAAAGCGCGTTATTACCGTTGATAAAAATGAGCTCGGTAATCCGGATGCAGTCGTTCAGTCTCTGTCACATGAAAGTGGCCACGCTTTATATGAACCCAACATTGATCTTTCATCGCGTGATGCTTACCTCAACAGTGCTCTCAGTGATGAGGGCGCTGCGACGCTGAACAATATTCGAGTACAACGCGAAATCTTAGCCAATAAGGGTGGAGATATAGGTATTGCAGGCAATCCGGCAAATCATTCACAATATAATCGCATCTATGATTCTCTCGAACGAGGGACTATTAAGGAAAGTGAAGCGCGAACGCAGATAGGCCGTATCTTTGGTAAAGGCGAACAAACGTCGAACACAGGGCAATTTTACGAAGATTATTATGGCGGTTGGTATGATAAAAATTATCCATAGTCTAAAAACTGGTGCGGTGCTAGCGGCTTTATTAACGACGGGAATGGCAGGAGGTAACATGCAGAAACAGGATCTTTGGCAGTTCATTACAGAAATGAGCGCATCACTCGAAACGTTGTCCGTTACAAGTCTGAATAACGCTCCGTTGTCATTTAAGCTGACGAAACAGAATGAATATATCAATTTCTACAATGCCGACGATGTTGAACTCGCGGATGGAACCAACATTACTGCAATAGATTTACGTTTAAGTAAAGAAAGCGATGGTATGGCACCGTTACTGAATTTTGCACCGTCCGGCCAGTGCATCACTCTTGATACCGTTAAAAAACATTATCCGCAACTAACGTTAACTGATTATCCGCGAGGCCGTTCGGAGAACGAAGTGACCAGTTATACAGCGCCAAAGGATAAGAATGGGCAAAAAATAAGCTTCAGTTTCACGGTAAAAAAACCTGACTGCCTGGGTGGGGTTGCTATTAGCGCCGACTAAGAATGCTGATTTCATTACACACCGTTTTTTTAAAGTGGTGAGTAGCATAATATTTATCCAGCAAATGACGATTAACGTGAATAAACGCCTTTTTGTTTCTCTTTGTTTTACCCTGATCTCGACCTTTTTGTGCAGTTATGAAGTATTAGCGCAGGCTATGCCACCCATTCTGGCTGAACAGGATTTTTCCAAACAGATTAGAGACAAATCTGTCGCCCTGGGCGACAGATGGACTCCTGATATTGCCCGAAAAATCGACGTGCCGGTGGAAGAGGAGGTTACCGGTGAGGTTCCTTTTGACGGGATTTGGGCTGCCGGGGTCGAGAACGACTCGTCATTAACCCTGCGGTTAGCGGAATCAGGCAACCGTATCACCGGCTCTTATTGCTATATATCCCAGAAAGGGAACCGCATAGATTGCCCGGAGGATGATGAGCGTAATCTTAGCGGTACGATCGCAGGCAATCATGCCAACGTTGAATTCAACTCATCATTTGGCGGCGTAGGCGGACAGGCTGTTCTGGAAATAAAGGGGAGTGAAATGGAATGGCGATTAGTTACTTCTCCTCAAAATGGAAATTACTATGCCCCGCTGCGGTATACGTTACGTAAAGCCGCTTCGGTTCAAAACGCTGAAACCAGAAAACTGGACACCGATAAATTCGCTGTTTCTCTGATAAACAAGTGCGGCCATTTTGAGAGCGAATGTGACCAGATGGTTTATCTCGGCGTGCGCAAAGGCGATAACAGTACGATCTCCTTAATGGGAAAAACGTTGCGCGACTCCGCAGGTAAAATAATCGGCTCAACGTACAGCAATGGCGGGATCGTTTACACCGTGACGTATGCGCCTGCGAAATTGGTTGTCAGCAAAGGCAACCATGTTTTAGTCGAACAGTCAGGTCAGTGGCTTAAATAACAGAATCATCGGCAAAAAGGCCAATGTGGATTGGCCTCTGTTATTTCTCTCAATACTAATCATCCCGAGTTCACTTATGAAATACACCCTCCAGGAAGGTTCCTTCACCCTATTTCCTGCCGCCTGGCAGGACAACAGCATGAACATCATTCGCGATGACGAGAGCGGGTTATCTGTAGTGGTCAGCCGCGGCGTCATCCCGGATGGTAGCGACTACGAACAAGAATTTCACCGCCAGTGGGAAGTCCTGCGTCCTCAGATGGGGGAGCTCGCCCAGAGTGAATTCCAGCGCGTCAACGCGGGACCTGACGGCAAAATCGACGGCCTGGAGGTTGAAACCACCTTTGACCGTAACGGCCAGCGCCTGTGGCAAAAACAGCTGGCCGTGCAGACGCCGGGCAAACCAGTATTGATGATTTTTACCCTCTCGTCGCTCAAAGCCTTTACGGAAGAGGACGAGGCGCGCTGGAGCGCACTGAAGCAAAGTCTGACGCTAAACGACAACCGGAATGTGTAAGGCATGAGCGATAACAACGCGGCCCGTAAGGGCGACGAGATTATTCACTCCAGCATTTTTGCTGATATAACCAGCATTGTGGCGGAAGGTGCCGCCTATGCGGTGATCGGCGCGGCGGTGGGCGCGGCAGCGACCGTCGCGGCTCCGCTGCTGGGTGCCGGGGCCGCTGCCGCAGGCGTGGCGGCGATAGGGTCCAGCTGTCTTTTGAGCGGCATTATTGGTGGTGTCCTGGCGAACGTTGCGGGGATCACCGACGATATCAGCAACGCCGCTGAAGGGCTGGGTAACGCGCTTTTCCCGCCGTCGCCTGCGGGTAAGATCACTACCGGTTCCAGCAACGTTATGACCAATTCGATCCCGGCTGCACGCGCAGCCGGGACCTTGACCCCTGCCGATACCCCATCACCTGAGCCGCAGTCGCCTGGCAGCTTTGCCGACTACGCGGGCATGCTGCTTTCCGCCGCCGGACAGTTCGGCAGCGAAATGTGGCAGCCGAGCGTGGCTTCTGCCGCTGCCGGCACCTCGCCGCTGGAAGAAGACAAGGTGGCGTGCGATAAACACTCCGGGCCGCAGTATCTGGCTGAAGGCTCCAAAAGCGTCTTCATCAACGGGCAGCCCGCGGTGCGCGCGAAAGATCGCACCACCTGCGAGGGCACCGTGTCCGACGACGTCTCCCCGAACGTGATTATCGGCGGCGACACGCTGACGGTCCGCGACATCAAAAGCGGCAAAACGCCGGGTCTGGCGCTGGGGATGATTGCGCTCTCCCTGCTGCGCGGGCGTCCTGGCAAGATTTTGAAAAACATGCCCTGCGCGCTGGCGTCTGCCGGCGGCGGGATGCTGGCGGATATGGCGGTCAACGCCGTGTTCGGCTCCTCGCACCCGGTTCACGCCGCCACCGGCGTGAAGGTGCTCAATGACGATGATGAGCTCGATTTCTCGCTGCCGGGGCGCTTTCCTTTGCGCTGGCAGCGCAGCTACAACAGCCTGACTACCCGCGAAGGGCTGTTTGGCCTTGGCTGGGCAACCACCTTTGACAGCTATCTGACGCTGGAAGAAAACAACGCCACCTGGTTCGACGAAACCGGGCGCGAGCTGAGCTTTACGCTGCCGCCGGTCGATCGCGCGTTTTACAGCATTAGCGAAGGCATTATTATCCGTCGCAATGACAGCGGCGACGTGGCGATTGCCGACGATGACGGCGCGGTGTGGCGTCTGTATAAACCGACCCGCGCTAACCCATCCATCCTGCGTCTGGCGTCCCTCAGCGATGAATACGGCAACGCGCTGCTGACGGAGTGGGACGAGCACGGCAGGCTGGTCGGTCTTCACGACGAGCCGCGGGCGATTGACGTCACCCTGCGCTATGAGGACGAGCGTTTCCCGCAGCGCGTTACCTCGGCGAGCCATTTTGACGGCAGCCGCACCTGGCCGCTGATGCAGTGGGGCTACGACGGACGCGGCCAGCTGGCCAGCGCGACGGATGCCTCCGGTGTAGTGACCCGTGAATACCGCTATAACGATAACGGACTGATGGTCTGGCACCGCCTGCCGGGCGGGCTGGAGAGCGAATACCGCTGGCAAAAATTCGACCACTGGCGCGTGGTGGAAAACCGCACCAGCACCGGCGACGGCTGCCGCTTTAGCTACGATTTAACCGCCGGGCTGACGACCGTCGAGCACTACGATGGACAGACGCGAAAGCACTACTGGAACGCGCAGAGCCTGATTGTTCGCTACGTTGACGAGCGCGGCGAGAACTGGCGCTACGAGTGGGATGAAAATGAGCTTCTGACGCGCCGCATCGATCCGCTCGGCAATGCCGTCACCTTCGTCTATGACGAGATGGGCAATCGGGTGCAGGAGATCGACGCAGACGGTAACGCCCGCACCACCACCTGGCTGGAGCACCGTGCGCTTCCGGCGTCAATCATTGAAGCAGACGGTAGCGCGACCCGCTTCTGGTACGACGAACACCACGGGCTGAAGCGCGTGGTCGATCCAATCGGGCACGTTACGCAACTGCGTCGGGACGAGTATGGGCAAGTTGTTGAAGAGGTGGATGCCGCCGGCAACAGCCGCTTCCAGGAGTACAACGAGGCCGGGCAGGTGGTTCGCGCCACGGACTGCTCTGGTCGGGTAACTCAGTATCGCTATCATCCGCTGGGCTGGCTGGTGGCTGAGATCAGTGCTGACGGCGAAGAGACGCGCTACCGCTACGATGCCGCGGGGCGTCCGGTACAGCTCGATCGCCCGGAAGGGTGGACAGAGTCGCTCAAATGGAACGAGCGTGGCCTGCCGGTGAAGCATGCGGGTGCCGACGGGAAAGAGAGCGAGTTTAAATACGATGACGCGGGGCGTTTAACCGCCACGCGTAATACGCAGGGTGAAGAGGTTCGTCGCCGCTGGGACAGCCGCGGGCGTCTGATTGCTCTGGAAAACGAAAACGGCGAAGCGTACCGGTTTATCTGGGGCGCAGACTCGCTGTTGCTGGAAGAGGTGGGACTTGATGGCGTGGCCTCGCAGTATCGCTACGATGCCTGTGGCCGCACGATAGCGCGTACCTTTGCCGCCGGACATCCGGAGGCCATCACGCATGCCTTCGCCTGGAGCGCGAGCGGTCAGCTGGTGGCCCGCACAACGCCGGAAGGGCAGACCCGCTACCACTACACGCCGTCCGGGCTGTTAAGCCGAATTGGGCTGCATCCCGCGCTTTCAGCCGATGCCTGGAGCACCGAGGCGGAGCAGGAACTCGCCTTTGAGTATGACGCGCTCGGTCGCGTGACGCGTGAGTCGGGCGAGCACGGGGAGCTGACGTGGGAATATGATGCGCTGGGCAACCGCACCTCCGTCACGCTGCCCGATGGCCGCGAGCTGAAACAGTTCTACTACGGCAGCGGGCATCTGCTCAGCATTGCTCTCGATAAGCTGTCGGTCTCCGACTTTACCCGCGACGAGCTTCACCGCGAGACCAGCCGCACGCAGGGGCTGCTGACCACCCGCAGCGAATACGACCGCCTTGGTCGCCTGCATCGGCGGGACGTCTTTACCGGCAACGCCCAGCGCCCGTCGCCGCGCCGCTGGTCCCGCCGCTGGGATTACGACTACCGTAATAACCTGGTTCGCGAAGAGCGGGACGATAACCCGTTCAGCTGGTACCGCTGGCAGTACGACAGCGCAGGCCGGCTGCTGGTTCAGGATGGCACGCTGCCCGGCCAGGAGCAGTGGCGCTGGGATGCAGCCGGTAACCCGCTGGAAGGCTCAGCTGAGAAGGTCACGCACAACCGCCTGAAGCAGCTGAACGGCATTCGCTGGCGCTATGACGTCCACGGTCGTACCGTGGAGAAAGATAACGGCCAGACCCGCTGGCACTACCGCTACGACGGTGAGCACCGCCTGACGGAGGTGATCAGCCAGCCGCGGGACCGCAACAGGCCGCAGACGCAGGTCAGCTTCCGCTATGATCCGCTCGGTCGCCGCATCAGCAAAACGCGTCGCCAGATGCTGGGCGGCCAGCCAACCGGTAAGCCTGTCACCACGCGGTTTGTCTGGGAAGGGTTCCGGCTGTTGCAGGAAGTGCACGGGGATGTGCCGCTGACCTACGTCTACAGCGATCAGGACAGCTACGATCCGCTGGCGCGTATCGACGGGGTTGATGCCCCGGAAATCTTCTGGTTCCACTGCCAGCCGAACGGCACGCCGGAACGGATGACGGATAGCGAAGGACAGGTGCGCTGGGAAGGGGTAAACAGTGCCTGGGGCAAGCTGTTGCGGGAAAGCGAAACGCAGGTATCAGGATATTCTCAGAACCTGCGCATGCAGGGGCAATACCTGGACCGCGAGACAGGGCTGCACTACAATCTGTTCCGGTATTACGACCCGGACTGCGGACGGTTTACGCAGCAGGACCCGATAGGGCTGGCGGGGGGGATAAACCTTTACCAGTATGCGCCGAATGCGCTGGGGTGGGTGGATCCGTGGGGGTTGAGCCGTGAGTGTAGCGGTAAAACAAAACCTGATTTCTATGTCGGGCCAGCGGGGCCAAGCGCTACAATGCCTTCAACTGCTTATCGTTATGTTCGATATTTGAATGACGATGGCAGTTTAGATAAATGGGTTCCTGGTCTTCTCGAAACAAAAAAAGCGCCCGTAACGTATTTTGGATTCGAAAAATTTGAAACGGGTAAAGCGACTCGTGATGCGTTTCAGATAAAAGGTCCCGATAAAGTTGATCCGAAGTTACCAGCGGATGTCTCTTGGAGTGATGCAAGGATTAGAGGAACGTTTGATACATTGCAACTTTATGAAAATGGTACTCCTCAAGTGAGGCATCCAAGAATGTTTGGAGATGAAATTGGTGCACCATTAGAACAATTTACGCATGCTTATCCGCAATACGGAAAGGGAGGCGTAGAACAAATGCATGCAGACAAACGGACAATTACTTTCGACAAAATTGATATTCTTCCGGAGGAATAATGAATTACGATTCATATGATGAAGTACTCGATTATCTCAAAGTTTTTTTCAACGAAAGAGTGGATTCATCAATTTATTTAGAAAAACTAATGACTTTGATTGAAGGTTCTCGCTCTGAAAAAACCGTGACTATAAGAGCTATTTATGAAACGTACATGCAGTATGTAAAAGAAAATAGAGATAACATTAAAGTTATCTCTGGGGAAAAAGAAATGTGGACTGATTTATTGCACCATTGGCAATAAGGATTTATTGTCATGTAGATTAGATTGAAATGGTTATAATAGTGTGGCGTAATGCAATAATTGATGCAGATGCATTTTATTTGCGTAGTGGGAAATGCAGTGTGAGCCTTGCATATAACACCTGTAATCTGTACGCGGAAATGCTTCTTTATATGGATGCCATCATGTTGTAGTTGATTTAGTTACAATCTCGTGTTCGGCATTCAAAAGTAGAACAGGGCAACATGATTGAATTAAATTTTAAACCGATCACAGGTGAACTAAATATTGATGGTCTGCCTTTGAAAATTGATACTGAAGAAGGCTTTTTGAGTGTGATTTATACCACGAATTAGTAAAGCAGAGAGCTATAAAGAAAACCATACCAAATCACTACCTTGTTGACTCAGTAGCGTTTTTTGAAAGAGAATTTCAAGTTACTATACGTCCTGTGTGCTATGGTTTTCCTTTTATGCTTCATCTTGTTGATAAAAACAGTCAGTAGTATAAATCATTAAATGATTGGAATGCCCGAACTAATATTAACATGCTAAATGAATCAGTGAAAAGCTTGTCTGATTGGCTGAAAGAATCACTAAGCCTGGACACTCCTGATACCACGAAAACAGACGTCATTAGGTGGAACTTTGAGTAGGGGCATGTTTCAGTCTCATATTAGACAAAGTCATTTAATCGTGGGGTATATATAGTTTGGAATTTAACGTAGTCACTTCCAGACAAGGTGGTTTAGATATGTTAGAAATGAAACTTGATGTTCATACTGGATTTGTAGCAATCAACAACTACCCCATCGAATTAAAAGATGTTGATACTTTTAAAAATTCCGCATTTTACAAGTTCTTCTCGCCGTTGACTACAGTAGGTCCTTTTTATTTCGCTATCGATAATATTAAATGGAAAGATCAAGTTTTCATTTTGGAACTGAGGCCTTCAGTATTTTCTTTTTCTCCATTAATATTCCTTACTAGTAAGGATGGAAGTTTTTATAAAACTCTAACGGATTGGGATAAAAGGGCTAGTCTAAGTAATTTATCGGATGAGCAGCAGCGTTTGATATCATGGGTTCAGAATGAAATAACCTCAAGCCCTAAGCTCAAAATTAACAAACCCCCATATGGATTTCAATGGGATCATGATTGGGGTAGAATTGTTGTACAATCTAATGAAAAAAGCTTCGATTGTGGTATTTATATCGAATGGAATGTTTGATTATACGATGTAATTGATTAATAAAAGCCTTCATTTTCCTCTCACCTGACTTTTCTATTAATACAATTAAAGGTTAGAAATGAAAATAATTAATAGACTAAAAAAGAAGTTATTAGTCCTCGATGGCACTGACAATGATTTCATAGAGTATGGAAAGGAAATAGCATGCCCTGAATGCGAGGGGATAATAGCCTACTCTATCGTAAACTCATATGAGTTTGACACGCTCACAGAAGAGGTAAAATGCTTTTTGGTTAAGAAAATGAGAGGTGTGAAGCTTGTTAGTGAACATAAAAAATATAGCTACGACGATAGCCAATTATATGTTTCGAAAAATACATGTTCAAAGTGTTTGAAAGAGTTTTCTACTGTATTAACGTATAAAGAAGTGCAGCCAGCCCGATACCGGGTATATCTTGTGGGGCTTTTTGAAGGTGATCTGAAACAGATCAAACTTTAAAAATTGAGGTTTATCAATGATTGAAAATCTCATTTTTTTTAAAGAAAAAGACCTGCTTCAATGGGGTCGTGGTGAAGGTAACATAGTGGTTAGTATGCCATTTTTAGACCATGCAATGGTCGACTCAACACGCCAGTTAGTCTTTGCGTTAAACGAGCCTAAACCATTACTAACCGTTTTGACCATCTTCAATGCTAAGGGCGAAAAACTATTTTGGTCTGCACCTCCTGAAGATGCGACTTTCTATTACTTAACATTCAACCTGTCAAAGGAAGTGGTCGTTGTCTGTAGCTATCCAGCAAAAAAAAATGGCTGGCATGACTGGTTTTATTCCTGGGATATGAAGCGTAACGCGTTGTCTCTATCGGGCCCTGCATACTAAGATCACAAGTGCCAAAAAATATGATAACTATAATCGGTGGCCAAAAAAGAACTGTATCAGCAGTTACAACAAGCAGTTAAAAAAAAGCTACAAGTTGAGTGAATAAAAAAGGGTATTCAGAGGGAATCTTTCTGACTTCCGGAAGAGAGATCCCAAGAACCGGAGGAGTCATTCTCGCTTAATCTGAGAGTCCTGCATCTCTTAAAGAGCGCTAGCGCGAGGGCTCTTTTCAGGCGTTAAGCTTGTGTCTGCCGAAATCATTCCCTTTGATTCCAGCATGAAAACTGAACTCTTAGACAATGTGTTTTAACCTCACAATAAAAAAATCCACGCCAAGGCGTGGATTTTTCCGTACAAAACAAATCAAACGTTAAACAAGAAGTTCATCACATCGCCATCTTTAACGATGTAGTCTTTCCCTTCCGCACGCATCTTGCCTGCTTCTTTCGCGCCTTGCTCACCCTTGTAGGTGATAAAGTCTTCAAACGCGATGGTCTGGGCACGAATGAAGCCCTTCTCGAAGTCGGTGTGGATCTTACCGGCTGCCTGAGGCGCAGTCGCACCGACAGGGATGGTCCACGCACGCACTTCTTTTACGCCTGCGGTAAAGTAGGTTTGCAGGTTCAGCAGCTCATAGCCCGCGCGGATCACGCGATTCAGGCCCGGCTCTTCCAGACCCAGCTCGGCCATGAACTCTTCACGGTCGGCGTCGTCCAGCTCGGCGATATCGGATTCAACGGCAGCGCAAACCGCTACAACCACAGAACCTTCAGCCGCGGCAATTTCACGCACTTTGTCCAGGTACGGGTTGTTTTCGAAACCGTCTTCGTTAACGTTGGCGATGTACATGGTTGGCTTCAGCGTCAGGAAGCTCAGGTATTTGATCGCCGCCTTGTCTTCTTCAGTCAGGTTTTTCAGCGCGCGGAGCATGCCCGCGTTTTCCAGCTGTGGCAGACATTTTTCCAGTGCAGCCAGTTCCGCTTTCGCGTCCTTGTCGCCGCCTTTGGCTTTCTTCTGCACGCGGTGAATTGCGCGCTCGCAGGTGTCGAGGTCAGAGAGCGCCAACTCGGTGTTGATGACGTCGATGTCGTCAGCCGGATCCACTTTATTATTAACGTGGATGATGTTGTCGTTCTCGAAGCAGCGCACAACGTGGCCGATCGCTTCGGTTTCACGGATGTTGGTCAGGAACTGGTTGCCCAGACCTTCACCTTTGGATGCGCCTTTTACCAGACCCGCGATGTCCACGAACTCCATGGTGGTGGGCAGAATGCGCTGCGGCTTCACGATTTCCGCGAGCTGGTCCAGACGCGGATCGGGCATAGGCACAACGCCGGTGTTCGGCTCGATGGTACAGAACGGGAAGTTCGCCGCTTCAATACCTGCTTTGGTGAGCGCGTTGAACAGGGTGGATTTGCCCACGTTTGGCAGACCGACGATACCGCATTTGAATCCCATTTCTAAATCACCTTAATCTCTTGATAATCAATCCGTTAACGATAACCGATTGAAGAAAAGTAAATAACTACGCCTATTATACACGTAACCCGCGCGCCGCGCGGTAAAAATGCCGCAGGGCCTTGTTTATTGCGCTTTGAAAGCGTGCAGTCGATTGGTGGCTTTCGTTAAGCCGTTCTGAAGCCAAATCTCGGTGCAGCGGGCCGCTTCGTCTACCGCTTCGTCAATCAGCTTTTGCTCAGAAACCGGTGGTTTACCGAGTACGAAACCAACAACTTTGTTTTTATCGCCCGGATGACCGATTCCCACGCGCAAACGGTGGAAATTAGGGTTATTGCCCAGTTTACTGATGATATCTTTCAGACCGTTGTGGCCACCATGACCACCACCCAGCTTGAACTTCGCCACGCCTGGCGGCAGATCCAGTTCGTCGTGGGCCACCAGAATTTCATCCGGATTGATGCGGTAGAACGTTGCCATGGCCGACACGGCTTTGCCGCTCAGGTTCATAAAGGTGGTTGGCACCAGCAACCGCACGTCGGCACCCGCAAGATTGATGCGTGAGGTATACCCGTAAAACTTTGGTTCTTCACGCAGAGGCGCGCGCAGACGCTCCGCCAGCAGATCAACATACCAGGCGCCGGCATTATGGCGGGTAGCGGCATACTCTGCGCCCGGATTGGCGAGGCCGACAATCAGTTTAATCGTCACGATTTACTTCCTAATGGGTTCCAGATCTGGTGCGTAGTTTACTGTCTGGCGCGCCGCTTGACAAAGTTCCGCCTGCTGTACATCGAATTGCGAATAATTTCTTATTTGAACAATTAGAATTTCAAGCTGTTCAATGTCTTATTTGTAAATTTTTGTCTGGGAGTTATCTGTAAATGTGATCGCTCGCGCAACTCATATAAGAGGCGTTGTCTATACTTTACACACAAGGAGAAGGGGCTTTTCCCTGACAACCCAAAGTTCCGGAGGTGACATATGAAACGCAAAAACGCTTCGATGCTCGGTAACGTGCTAATGGGGTTGGGACTGTTCGTGATGGTCGCCGGTGTCGGTTATTCAATTTTAAACCAATTACCGCAGTTTGACCTCCCACAATACTTTGCGCATGGCGCGGTGCTGAGCATCTTCCTCGGTGCGGTATTGTGGCTCGCCGGGGCGCGCGTAAGCGGACATGAGGAAGTCTGCGATAAATACTGGTGGGTGCGCCATTACGATAAACGATGCCGCCGCGACCAGCATAAACCCAGCTAGTGTGCCAGTTTTACAAAAGAACGACTCCTTCTGGAGTCGTTCTTTTTTCAGGCTATTTATTCCAGATCGGTGAGCGCCGCTTCACGATTCGGGTAAAAGGCCAGTCGGCCAGGGATCGGCTGTACGCCAGCGCGCGCCATCGTGCGCAGGGGCTGAAACTCCAGGTTACTCACCCGCAGCTCGCAGCCTTCCGGCAGGCGTTTCACAAAACGCTGGAAGGCATCCAGACCGCCGGCATCCAGAACCGGGACGGCATCCCACTTCAGTACCACAATCCGTTTACCCGCCACACGAGACTCCAGATCGCTGAACAACCCCTCTGCGGCAGCAAAGAACAGGGGTCCAATCACGCGCAGCACCAGTACATCGTCAGGCACCTCAACGTTAACCGGAGAGAGACGCGTCATCTGCGCGATGCGGCGCATAAACAGCAGCGAGGCCAGCACAATGCCCACGCTGATGGCGATAACCATGTCGAACAGCACGGTCAGCGACATACAGATCAGCATCACGATGATGTCGTCTTTCGGCGCACGGCGCAGCAGATTCACCACCTTATGCGCCTCACTCATGTTCCAGGCCACCATTAGCAGCAGGGCAGCCATGGCTGAGAGGGGAAGCCACGAAAGCAGCGGGGCCAGGATCAGCAGCGCCATGATCACCAGCAGTGAGTGAATGACCGCCGACACCGGCGATGTCGCCCCTGCGCGAACGTTCGCGGCGGAACGGGCGATCGCAGCCGTTGCCGTAATACCGCCGAAGAACGGCGCAACGATGTTCCCTAAGCCCTGGCCGACCAGCTCGCTGTTAGCTTTATGCTTTGTCCCGGTCATGCCGTCGAGCACCACGGCGCAGAGCAGGGATTCAATCGCCCCCAGCATCGCCATGGAGAACGCGGCGGGCAGCAGGGCGCGAAGGGAATCCCAGCTCAGGGTGAAGCTCGAACCTGGCATGTCCCACGGCAGAACCAGCTGCGGCAGCAGCTGCGGAATACCGTTACCCTGTGAACCGTCCGCCAGAATATAGTGGAACTGCGAGCCGATAGTGGCGACCTGTCCACCGAGCAGGTTGACGACGCCCATTACCGCGCAGCCCAGCAGCAGGGCGGGCAGATGCCCCGGGAGACGAATGCCCAGGCGAGGCCAGACGACAAGCGTCCCGAGGGTGACGATGCCAATGGCCGCATCGCCCAGGTTGGCCGTCGGCAGCGCCATAAACAGCGCGCCCACTTTCTGTAAATAGTGCTCCGGAACATGGGTCATTTGCAGACCAAGGAAATCCTTAATCTGCATGGTCCCGATGGTGATCCCAATCCCCGAGGTGAATCCCAGCGTCACGGAAAGAGGAATATATTCAATCAGGCGACCGAAACGGGCCAGACCGAACAGAATTAAAAAGACGCCGGACATCAGGGTGGCGACCAGCAGACCTGCCAGACCAAACTGTTGGGAAACCGGATAGAGGATCACCACGAAGGCGGCGGTTGGGCCGGAGACGCTGAAGCGGGACCCGCCCGTCAGCGCAATCACAATCCCGGCGACCGCCGATGTGTAAAGACCGTACTGTGGCGCGACGCCGCTACCAATCGCCAGCGCCATCGCCAGCGGAATGGCAATAATCCCGACGGTGATCCCGGCTATCAGGTCACGGATAAAGCGTGACGACGTGTATTTCTCTTTCCAGCAGGCGTCGATGAGGGCGCGAAAGGGCAGAACATGTGAGGAGGTTACGTTTTTCACAATTATCTATCATCCGTGTGCGCATCATCTGTCATGTGAATGGCAGGTGAAGGAGGCATAAATCATACAAATGAAAATTATAAACAAAAAAACCCGCCGTAGCGGGTTTTTTGGCCGTGCTCGATCAGTGTTCGAACATTGCAGAGATGGATTCTTCGTTGCTGATACGACGAATCGCTTCGGCCAGCATCCCGGACAGGGTCAACGTACGCACGTTTGGCAGTGCCTTGATCTCGTCGCTCAGTGGGATGGTATCGCACACCACAACTTCATCAATGACGGAGTTACGGAGGTTGTTCACTGCATTGCCGGAGAAGATCGGGTGAGTTGCGTAAGCGAATACGCGTTTCGCACCGCGCTCTTTCAGCGCTTCTGCGGCTTTACACAGCGTACCGCCGGTATCGATCATGTCGTCTACCAACACGCAGTCGCGGCCAGCTACGTCACCGATGATGTGCATCACCTGAGAAACGTTGGCGCGCGGACGGCGTTTGTCGATGATCGCCATGTCGGTATCGTTCAGCAGCTTCGCGATAGCACGAGCACGTACCACGCCGCCGATGTCCGGAGAAACCACAATCGGGTTGTCCAGATTCAGTTGCAGCATATCTTCCAGCAGGATTGGGCTGCCGAATACGTTATCAACCGGAACGTCGAAGAAGCCCTGGATCTGCTCTGCGTGCAGGTCGACCGTCAGTACGCGGTCAACGCCGACGCTGGACAGGAAGTCCGCGACAACTTTAGCGGTGATTGGCACACGCGCGGAACGGACGCGACGGTCCTGGCGGGCATAGCCAAAGTAAGGAATAACAGCAGTGATACGGCCAGCAGAAGCGCGACGCAGCGCGTCGACCATAACAACCAATTCCATCAGGTTGTCGTTCGTTGGAGCACAGGTGGACTGGATGATGAAAATATCACCACCGCGTACATTTTCGTTAATTTGTACGCTGACTTCGCCGTCGCTAAAGCGACCTACAGCGGCGTCGCCGAGGGAAGTGTACAGGCGGTTGGCAATACGTTGTGCTAGTTCCGGGGTGGCGTTACCAGCAAAAAGCTTCATATCAGGCACGAGAAGAACCTCAGGCATGCGTCCAGTGGTGGATAGCGTTCGCCGCAAACTGCGGGGCCTAAGCAAACGCTATCCAGGCGGTGTATTAAAGAGCGCGATGCAACGTCTGGAACAGGGTGACGTTGTCACCGAAACTCAGTCTGCGCCAGAATGGCCTGCTGTAGGGGGGAGGTGTTCATCCCGCGTGCTACAAAACCATGCAGCCAATCCGGCGCTTGCTCAAGCACCTGACGGGCGGCGGATTCGGTGTCAAATTCAGCAAAGACACAGGCCCCTGTACCGGTCAGGCGCGACGGCGCGTATTCTAACAGCCAGGAAAGCACCGCATCAACCTCGCGAAAACGTTTTCTTGCGATATCCTCGCAATCGTTGCTGAATTCACAATTTAATAACGTATCTATTGACCGTACCGGGGTATTTCTTTTCAGGTCAGGATCTTTAAAGATGACCGGGGTAGGAATGCTCACCCCGGGGTGAACAATCAGATACCATTTTTCCGGCGGATTAACCGGCGTGAGGATTTCACCCACGCCCTCGGCAAACGCCGCGTGGCCGCGCACAAATACCGGTACATCTGCGCCCAACGTTAATCCTAGCGCTGCCAGTTCGTCCGTTGTCAGACCGCAGCCCCACAGGTGGTTAAGCGCCACCAAAACGGTCGCGGCATTTGACGAACCGCCACCAAGACCGCCGCCCATCGGCAGACGTTTGTCGATACGGATATCCGCACCACTTCCCGCAGGCAGGCGACCCGACGCCGACGCCGCTTTCATCAGCAGGCGCGCGGCACGCACGATCAGGTTATCGTCGTGCGCCACGCCGTCGACCGGCGTCAGCAGGCAAATTTGCCCGTCCTGACGCGGTTCAATGAAAATCGTGTCGCCGTAATCAACAAACTGAAACAGCGTTTGCAAAGTATGATAGCCGTCAGCGCGCTGCCCGGTAATGTAGAGAAACAGGTTCAGTTTTGCAGGAGAGGGCCACTGGGTCATCATTTAACGATCCAGTTGTCCATTTTCAGCTTGATACGCTGGCTGCCCTGCGTCAGCTCCATGTTGGACGGCAGCGACGGTTGTGTCTTGCTGTCATACGCGCTGTACACCACTTTCCAGGTTTTACCGCCCTGGGTGTAGTTCACCTGGCTCAGACGGTATTGATCGTCGAGCGTATAGTCGGTCGCATCACCCGGCAGGCCAAGGATCCACTGGCGCAGGCTATTGAGCGGAATCGGCATCCCGGTTAATTTGCCAATCATCTCTTCGGCGTCGGTGGCCGTGTAGTGCTGGCCTTTATTGTCGGTGATCTGCGCTTCGCCAGGCTTCGCGTTAAGCTCCAGTTCGGTGCTGCCCAGCGGGTTCAGCAGCAGCAGGCGATAGTTGTCCTGACCCGTTTGCTGCCAGAAGAAACGGGCGTAAACCTTTTGTTCGTCAGAGAGATAGGCAAACGCACCGCGGGTCTGGTACTGGCTTAACTTCAGCACGTCCTGCTGGTGCTGGCGCCACTGCGGTGAGTCGGGGCTTTTGCCGGGGCCTTTCGGCTGATGAACGGAACAGGCGGTCAGAACCAGGGCCGCCAGAGGCAGCAGGCGAATCATTCGGGTCATAATGATGACAAATCCTTGAGATACGTTGCAGTTATAAGTGTTAATGCTAGCGTTGAAGGGTGTCACCGTCTACGTTCAAATTATCTCAAAGCGTTGAGTAACCTATTACTCCGAAAGGGTGCGGTCTCTTTTATTGATCTCGCGCATCCTGTATGATGCGTCCTGCTAACCTTATTAACGCTGGTACTACTCCCGCTCAACATGACCCTATTAGCACTCGGTATTAACCACAAAACAGCCCCGGTTTCACTGCGAGAACGCGTTACGTTTTCGCCGGATACGCTCGACCTGGCGCTGGACAGCCTGCTTGCACAGCCGATGGTGCAGGGCGGCGTGGTGCTGTCGACGTGCAACCGTACCGAGCTGTATTTGAGCGTAGAAGAGCAGGACAACCTGCACGAGGCGCTGATCCGCTGGCTATGTGACTACCACAATCTCAACGAAGAAGAGCTGCGCAACAGCCTGTACTGGCATCAGGATAACGATGCGGTCAGCCATCTGATGCGCGTTGCCAGCGGTCTGGATTCGCTGGTGCTGGGCGAGCCGCAGATCCTCGGCCAGGTAAAAAAAGCCTTCGCGGATTCCCAGAAAGGGCATCTGAAAGCCAGCGAGCTGGAGCGTATGTTCCAGAAGTCATTCTCCGTGGCGAAGCGTGTGCGAACCGAAACCGACATTGGTGCCAGTGCGGTTTCGGTTGCTTTCGCGGCCTGTACCCTTGCCCGTCAAATCTTTGAATCGCTGTCGACCGTCACCGTACTGCTGGTGGGGGCGGGTGAAACCATCGAGCTGGTGGCGCGCCATCTGCGCGAACACAAAGTGAAAAAGATGATCATCGCCAACCGCACCCGCGAACGTGCGCAGGTGCTGGCAGATGAAGTGGGCGCTGAGGTGATTGCGCTGAGCGACATCGATGAACGTCTGAAAGAGGCGGACATTATTATCAGCTCGACCGCCAGTCCGCTGCCGATCATCGGGAAAGGGATGGTCGAGCGCGCGCTGAAATCCCGCCGCAATCAGCCTATGCTGCTGGTGGATATCGCCGTTCCGCGCGATGTCGAACCGGAAGTGGGCAAACTGGCCAATGCCTACCTCTACAGCGTGGACGACCTGCAAACCATCATTTCGCACAACCTTGCCCAGCGTAAAGCGGCGGCAGTGCAGGCGGAAACTATCGTTGAGCAGGAAACCAGTGAATTTATGGCCTGGCTGCGCGCGCAAAGCGTCAGCGAGACGATCCGCGAGTATCGCGGTCAGGCGGAGCAGGTGCGTGATGACCTGACGGCCAAAGCGCTGGCAGCCCTTGAACAGGGCGGCGACGCGCAGGCGATTATGCAGGATCTGGCCTGGAAACTGACCAACCGCCTGATCCATGCGCCAACCAAATCTCTTCAGCAGGCTGCCCGTGACGGGGACGATGAACGCCTGACTATTCTGCGCAACAGCCTCGGGCTGGAATAGCGCCCTATACCCATTTTCTATGACAAGGTGCATTTACGCCTATGAAGCCTTCTATCGTCGCTAAACTGGAAGCTCTGCACGAGCGCCATGAAGAAGTCCAGGCGCTGCTCGGCGATGCCGGGACCATTGCCGACCAGGAACGTTTTCGCGCGCTGTCGCGTGAATACGCGCAGTTAAGTGATGTTTCAAAATGCTTTACCGACTGGCGACAGGTCCAGGAAGATATCGAAACCGCGCAGATGATGCTCGACGATCCTGAAATGCGCGAGATGGCGCAGGAAGAGTTACAGGACGCCAAAGCGCGTTCAGAAGAGATGGAGCAGCAGCTTCAGGTACTTCTGCTGCCGAAAGATCCGGACGATGAGCGTAACGCCTTTGTGGAAGTGCGCGCCGGTACCGGCGGCGACGAAGCGGCGCTGTTTGCCGGGGATCTGTTCCGTATGTACAGCCGTTATGCGGAATCACGCCGCTGGCGCGTGGAGATCATGAGCGCCAACGAAGGCGAGCATGGCGGATACAAAGAGGTTATCGCCAAAATCAGCGGCGACGGCGTCTATGGTCGGCTGAAATTTGAATCTGGCGGTCACCGCGTGCAGCGCGTGCCGGCGACCGAATCGCAGGGACGTATTCACACCTCAGCCTGCACGGTGGCGGTCATGCCCGAGCTGCCGGAAGCGGAACTGCCGGACATCAACCCGGCGGATCTGCGTATCGACACCTTCCGCTCGTCAGGGGCGGGCGGTCAGCACGTTAACACCACCGACTCCGCCATCCGTATTACTCACCTGCCGACCGGGATTGTGGTGGAGTGTCAGGACGAACGTTCCCAGCACAAAAACAAAGCCAAGGCGTTGTCCGTGCTGGGCGCGCGCATTCACGCGGCGGAAATGGCGAAACGCCAGCAGGCGGAAGCGTCTACCCGTCGTAACCTGCTGGGCAGCGGCGATCGCAGCGACCGTAACCGCACCTATAACTTCCCGCAGGGCCGCGTCACCGATCACCGCATTAACCTGACGCTCTACCGTCTGGATGAGGCGATGGAAGGTAAGCTCGATATGCTGATTGAGCCTATCGTGCAGGAATACCAGGCCGACCAGCTGGCGGCGCTGTCCGAGCAGGATTAATGGATTTTCAACGCTGGCTACGCCATGCCGCCAGCGCGCTTTCCGCGAGCGAAAGCCCGAAGCGCGACGCTGAAATCCTGCTGGAACACGTGACGGGCAAAGCCCGGACGTATTTACTGGCCTTCGGTGAAACCGAACTGACCGCTGAACAGCTGGCGCAGCTGGAAGTGCTCCTTGACCGCCGTAAAACCGGCGAGCCGGTGGCGCATCTGGTGGGCGAACGTGAGTTCTGGTCGCTGCCGCTGTACGTCTCGGCGGCCACGCTGATCCCGCGCCCGGACACCGAGTGTCTGGTGGAGCAGGCGCTGGCGCGGCTGCCGGCGCAGGGCTGCTCTGTTCTCGACCTCGGTACCGGCACCGGCGCGATTGCGCTGGCGTTGGCCAGCGAGCGGCCGGACTGCACCGTCACGGCAGTGGACGTGATGCCTGATGCGGTCACGCTGGCGCAGCGTAACGTTGCGCGCCTGGGGCTGAGCAATGTTTCCGTTCTGCAAAGCAGTTGGTTCGCCGCGCTTGAAGGCCGCATGTTTGACATGATTGTCAGCAATCCACCCTACATTGACGAAGCCGATCCGCATCTCGCGCAGGGCGACGTTCGCTTTGAGCCGCTGACGGCGCTGGTCGCTGCGAATCACGGCCTTGCGGATCTCGATCACATTGTGACAACGTCACGGCAACATTTGCTTCCCGGTGGCTGGCTGCTAGTAGAACATGGCTGGACGCAGGGAGAGGCGGTGCGAGCGCTGTTTACGCGTGCCGGTTACGCCGCGGTGGAAACCTGCCGGGATTACGGCGGCAACGAACGCCTCACGCTGGGGCAGTGGGCATGAAAGCAGTCGATACGCCATTTACTGATAAAGGCGCATGGCTGACTGAGACGCTGTTTGGCGTTATCATCTACATCGTTTTGGGTTTTATCGCGCGTAGGCGTTACCGTCCGCGCAGCCAGCACGCTTTTTGCTGGGTCTGGTGGTGCTGTACATCATCATTAAACTCGCCACCACAAGAATACCGTTACTGGGGTAAGTCATGAGGTCCTTAGCCGATTTCGAATTTAACAAAGTGCCGCTCTGCGATGGCATGATCCTGATTTCAGAGATGATCCGCGACGATTTCACGTCGCAGTACGTTTACGCTGAACTGGAAAATCTGGTCAGCCTGGCGCGCGAAGAGATCAATCAGGCACGTCCGCAGGACTGGCAATTAGAGAAGCTGATAGAGCTTTTCTACGGCGAATGGGGTTTCTGCGACACGCGAGGCGTATACCGCCTGTCTGACGCACTGTGGCTGGACCAGGTGTTGAAAAATCGTCAGGGCAGCGCCGTCGCGTTGGGCGCCATTTTACTGTGGGTTGCGCACCGGCTGGATATTCCGCTGGTGCCGGTCATTTTCCCGACGCAGATGATTTTGCGGGCGGAGTGGCTGGACGGGGAGATGTGGTTAATCAATCCGTTTAACGGCGACACGCTGGATGAACATACGCTGGACGTCTGGCTGAAGGGCAATATTAGCCCTATTGCTGAGCTCTTCAATGAAGATCTCGATGAAGCCGACAACGCTGAGGTGATCCGCAAGCTACTGGATACGCTGAAGTCTGCGCTGATGGAAGAGCGTCAGATGGAGCTGGCCCTGCGCGCAAGCGAAGTGCTGTTGCAGTTCAATCCGGAAGATCCGTACGAAATCCGCGATCGCGGCCTGATTTATGCGCAGCTCGACTGTGAGCACGTGGCGCTGAATGATTTGAATTATTTCGTCGAGCAATGTCCGGAAGATCCGATCAGCGAAATGATTCGCGCGCAGATCAACGCGATCGCGCATAAACACATTACACTGCATTAATCTTAATTCCGATTCACACCTGAATAAGGCGATCCTATGAAACAAAAAGTGGTTAGCATTGGTGATATCAACGTGGCAAACGACCTGCCGTTCGTGCTGTTTGGCGGTATGAACGTGCTGGAATCCCGCGATCTCGCTATGCGCATCTGCGAACACTACGTGACCGTGACCCAAAAGCTGGGCATTCCGTACGTGTTTAAAGCCTCTTTTGACAAAGCCAACCGCTCCTCCATTCACTCCTACCGTGGCCCGGGCCTGGAAGAGGGGATGAAGATTTTCCAGGAGCTGAAACAGACGTTTGGCGTGAAAGTGATCACCGACGTGCACGAAGCCTCTCAGGCGCAGCCCGTGGCGGACGTAGTAGACGTGATTCAGCTTCCGGCGTTCCTGGCTCGCCAGACTGACCTGGTTGAAGCGATGGCGAAAACCGGTGCCGTGATTAACGTGAAGAAACCGCAGTTTGTGAGCCCAGGTCAGATGGGTAACATCGTCGACAAGTTTATCGAAGGCGGTAACGACCAGGTGATCCTGTGCGACCGTGGTTCAAACTTCGGTTACGACAACCTGGTTGTGGATATGCTGGGCTTCAGCGTGATGAAGAACGTCTCTAACCAGTCTCCGGTGATTTTCGACGTAACCCACTCTCTGCAATGCCGCGACCCGTTTGGCGCAGCGTCCGGCGGCCGTCGTGCGCAGGTGACCGAACTGGCACGCGCCGGGATGGCAACCGGCCTGGCGGGCCTGTTCATTGAAGCGCACCCGGATCCGGCTAACGCGAAATGCGACGGCCCATCCGCGCTGCCGTTGGATAAGCTGGAGCCGTTCCTGAAGCAGATCAAGGCGATTGACGATCTGGTGAAGAGCTTCGACGAGCTGGATACCAGTAACTAATAAAAAACCCGCTTCGGCGGGTTTTTTTATGGGGCATATTGCCGGGTGGCGCTGCGCTTACCCGGCCTACAAAACCGTAGGCCCTGCAAGCGAAGCGCCGCTGGGCAAAAACACTACGCAAATATCGTCATCAGATACGCAATAAACAGCGCCATATGTGCCGCGCCGTTAAGCACATTGGTGCGACCGGTAGAGAAGGAGATCTGGCACAGCAGCAGCGACGCCACCATCACAATCATCTCTGGCGCCCCCAGCGCAAACTGCAATTCATTCCCCGTCATAAAGGCAATCAACGTTACCACCGGAACGGTAAGGGAGATGGTCGCCAGTACGGAGCCGAAGAACAGGTTCATCGCACGCTGCACCTGATTGTTCAGCACCGCTTTCAGCGCTCCCAGGCCTTCTGGCGACAGGATCAGCAGTGCCACCAGGAAACCGGTAAAGGCGACCGGCGCGTTCAGTTCGGTTAACAGCGTTTCCAGTGGGTTGGCGTTCATCTTGGTGACCGCGATAACCGCAATCAGATGCACGATCAGCCAAACCGTGTGCCACGCGCTGCTGTGGGCCGACGGCTTGCCGTGGTGCGGGTCATCGTCGTCGCTGTCATCTTCATGTTCGTAAACAAACAGGCTCTGGTGCGTTTTGGTCTGAATGAGCAGGAACACGCCATACATCGCCGCGGAAATCAGCGCGACCAGCAGCGCCTGGCCAGTGGAGAAGTTTGCACCCGGCAGCGCCATCGGGAATACCAGCACAATAATCGCCAGCGGGAACAGGGCAATCAGATACTGTTTAATGCCAAAAAGGTTCATGTACTGGGTGGCAAATTTACGGCCACCGAGTAAAAGCGAGAAACCGACCAGGCCGCCGGTGACAATCATGATGATGGAATAGAGCGTATCGCGCATTAACGTTGGCGCGGCGTCGCCGGTCGCCATCAATGCGGAAATTAAGCTGACTTCAAGAATAACAACCGAAAGACTTAATATTAATGAGCCGTACGGCTCTCCCAGACGGTGTGCTAAGACATCCGCATGGCGGACGACGCTAAATGCGCTGGTTAAAATACCTACCAGCGCCAGAATATTGATCCCGACCACCACTGGCAGTGACTGACTGCTTCCCCAGAAGAGCAGCACAGCCAGTGCCAGAACCGGGAAAATGAGAGACGTCTCCTTGTGGCGGGTCTTTACCGCCTCGTGTGTTGCTGTCATGTGCTTCTCCGTCAATGCAGGTGCTTGTAATTATAGATAGATTTTGAGGACATTAAACTAACAGAAATCTGTTAAATACCCTTTGTTTTTTACTTAATTTTACCCTTTGCTATGTTTTTTATTCTTGAGGGTTATAATACCTCATCTTCATAAAATAATAATTTAATAACAACACGTTGTGATTTTAAGTCGTTCATTTCTTCCTGTCGGCTGGCACCCTGGCGTATCGTCGTCCACACTTATCTTTTAGCCAAAAAGAGAGGTTAACGATGCCATACAAATCGAAAAGCGAATTACCGGATAACGTGCAACACGTATTGCCTGCCCACGCGCAGGATATCTACAAAGAAGCCTTTAACAGCGCCTGGGATCAGTACAAAGATAAAGAGGACCGCCGGGATGATGCCAGCCGTGAAGAAACGGCGCATAAGGTAGCCTGGGCCGCCGTAAAAAATGACTATGAAAAGGGGGACGATGATAAGTGGCATAAAAAGAAATAGTCGCCGACTAATACGCTGCCTTCGTTTTGACTTTTCAGGCGGTTGATCTGCCGTTGTATTGCATCTGGCCCGTGAATTGCTTATCGTTGCTCGGCTGCTGTTAAAATGAACAGCGCAGAATGCCGGGAAGGCGAACTACAGATGTCGCAAGGAAGCATGCAGTGGCGGAGGTGTAATGTGTTAACGCGTGATTTCTTGATGAAGGCAGATTGTAAAACGGCATTTGGTGCTATTGAGGAATCGCTTCTGTGGTCGGCTGAACAACGTGCGGCGTCGCTTGCGGCAACGCTGGCCTGTCGCCCGGATGATGGCCCGGTCTGGATTTTTGGCTACGGTTCGCTGATGTGGAACCCGGCGCTGGAGTATGTCGAATCGGCAACCGGCACGCTGCCGGGCTGGCACCGCGCGTTCTGTTTGCGCCTGACGGCCGGACGCGGCAGCGCCTGTCAGCCTGGCCGCATGCTTGCACTAAAAGAGGGCGGGCGCACCACGGGCGTGGCATACCGCCTGCCGGATGCCACGCTGGAAGACGAACTGACGCTGCTGTGGAAGCGCGAGATGATTACCGGCTGCTATATGCCCAGCTGGTGCAGGCTGGAACTGGACGATGGCCGTACCGTAAACGCACTGGTGTTTATTATGGATCCGCGCCATCCACTCTATGAAGCCGACACCCGAACCCAAGTGATTGCCCCGCTGATTGCCGCCGCCAGCGGACCGCTGGGCACGAACGCCCAGTATCTTTTCTCGCTCGATCAGGAGCTGAAGCGTCTCGGTATGCAGGACGACTGTCTGAGCGAGCTGGTGGTGAAGGTAAAAACTCTATTGGAGGGCAACCCGCTCAGCAATACGCTGCGCCCCGGTTTTGCCTGAATACGACGCCCGGCTGACCGGGCGTCAGTCGATTTAAAAGGTTAACACCTTGTCCGCAGCCAACGTCCACTCGGCAAGCTCAGGCAGCGTGCCGATCTCAACCCCATCAATCAGCGGTAGCCCAGTAATGCCGCGCCCGTCCGTGCAGGTTTTACACAGTTTGACCGGCACTTCTTGCGCCGTGAGGATCTCCAGCATCTGCTGAATGTTGTAGCCTTCAGCCGGTTTCTGTCCTTTAAGCCCCGCGGTGACCGCATCCGACATCAAAAACAGCCGCAAATCGGTTTCGCTCTCTTTTTCGCGCAGGGCGATCGCCAGACGCAAGCTGTTAAAGAGGGATTCGCTGCCGTAGGCCGCCCCGTTGGCGACGATAACGATTTTTTGCATGTTGACTCCTGTTCTTTCAAAGGCACGAATATTGCTTGTCTCAGCGGAGATGACCGATCCGGGAGAGAGAAGATGACGACAATCACTGGCCGTTTGCCCGGCGCAACCGAATGGTTCCAGCGCGCAACATATCAGCGCAGGGAACAGCTCAGCAGACTTGCGCAGCTGGGAGAGCTGGTGAACAGCATTAGCCAGCTGGTGCATATGCTACAGTGTGAGCGCGGCGCGTCAAACGTCTGGCTTTGCTCGCAGGGCAAACTGTATGCCCCGGAATGCAAAGCCAGCCGGGGGCTGGTGGATGAAAACCTGGCGGTATTGCTTACCCTGCTGAATGGCCAGGCGTCGCTGCCGGGAAGTGCCGTCTGTGAACGCATCGCCGTTGCGCTGCAATGTCTGGAGACGCTGCCGGCCCTTCGCGAGGGCGTGACGCAGCAAAGTATTACCGCTCCTCAGGCGATGGAGCACTACAGCCGGATGCTTCGCCATCTGCTCAGTATCGTCCCGCAGCTCAATGACAGCATTGACGATCCGCACATTGCGGGCCGTTTCGTCGCGCTTTTTAGCCTGATGCAGGGCAAAGAGCTGGTGGGGCAGGAGCGCGCGCTGGGGGCAATTGGTTTTACCCTGGGGTTTTTTGATGATGAAACCCGCCAGAGGCTGGTGGACCGGATCGACGGGCAGCAGGCCTGCTTCGACATCTTTCTTTCTCACAGCCGCGCCGGGGTGCAGGAGGCGTTTGCCCAGAACTGCCTGCCGGGTCTGGAAACCGAGCAGCTAAGACGCGTGGCCTGTACCCGCCAGCCCGGTGCTAACGGCGGTAACGTCGCGCTGACGTGGTTTACCTTACAGACAAGCCGCCTTGAGCATCTGCGCACGCTGGAGGAGGGGATGATCGCCGATCTGATGCTGACGGTGGAGGAACGTCTTCGCAGCGAGGACGGCCGCGGCCGGTTAAGCGATCCCGATGAACCTCTCGCGCCTTACCCGGATAAACCTCTGCTTACGCTGGTGCGCCAGCAGGCGCGCGAGATAGAACAGCTGTCCCGCCAGCTTGCCTCGCTGCGCGATACGCTGGAAGAGCGGAAGACCATCGACAAAGCCAAAAGCGTACTGATTGCTCACCAGAATATGAGCGAAGAGCAGGCGTGGACTGCCCTGCGAAAAATGGCGATGGATAAAAACCAGCGCATGGTGGATATCGCCCGTGCGCTGCTCACCGTCAAGAACCTCTGGCCAGTCATCCCTAAGGAGTAGTTGCACGATCGGTGGGCATTTTCTGCCTGTTTAGAGTGCGTCAAATCACATTCAGGCGAAGTAATGCCTGAAAAACAAGGGATTAAAAGCTGGCATTACCTTTGCATTAACAGATTAACCATTTCTGACGATGCGCCAACGGCGGTGCATGCGTCTTCGGGATAAAGGCGTCCAGCGGTGCTTCAGCACCGTCGGGCGCTTTTTTTTTTGCTTTTTTTCAGGAGCGATTATGGCGGATTTGTCGAGACGGCGGTTATTGCAGGCCAGCCTACTGGCCAGTGGCGCGATGCTGTTGCCAGGTGTCATGCAGGCCGCGTGGGCGGCGGGGTCAGATAAGCCAGAGCAGGATACCGTGCGTATCGGGTTTATTCCCCTGACCGACTGCGCGCCAGTGGTTATCGCGGCCCTGAAGGGGTTCGATAAAAAGCATGGCATTACCATTGTGCCGACCAAAGAGGCGAGCTGGGCGGCGGTGCGCGACAAGCTGGTGGCGGGCGAACTGGACGCCGCGCACATTCTTTACGGCCTGCTGTACGGGCTGGAGCTGGGGATCGCGGGCAAGCCACAGCAGATGGCGAACCTGATGACCCTCAATCAGAACGGCCAGGCCATCACGCTTTCAGGCGATCTGGCGGAGAAGGGCGTTCGTGACCTCGACGGGCTGAAAAAGCTGATCGGCCAGCAGGCGCCGGGAACCTACACCTTCGCGCATACCTTCCCGACGGGGACCCACGCCATGTGGCTCTACTACTGGCTGGCCAGCGCGGGCATCAATCCCTTTGACGACGTCCGCACCGTGGTGGTGCCGCCACCGCAGATGGTAATGAACATGCGCATCGGCAACATGGTCGGGTTTTGCGTCGGCGAGCCGTGGAACGCGCGGGCGATTAACGACCGCATCGGCTTTACCGCCGCCACGTCGCAGTCCATCTGGGCCGATCACCCGGAAAAAATCCTCGGCACCCGCCGCGACTGGGTGGCGAAAAATCCGCACACCGCGCGGGCGCTGGTAAGCGCCGTAATGGAAGCCGCGCGCTGGATCGACGCGTCGGCGGAAAACAAACGTGAAACCGCGCAGATACTTTCTCGCCGCGCCTGGCTGAACTGCAAGGAACAGTACCTCACCGGACGCATGCTCGGCGAGTACGACAACGGCCTGGGCCAGCGCTGGCAGGATGCGCACCCGATCCGCTTCTTCAACGAGGGGGCCGTGAGCTACCCGTACCTCTCCGACGGGATGTGGTTCTTAACCCAGTTCCGCCGCTGGGGCTTGCTTAACGCCGCGCCGGACTATGCGGGCATCGCACAGCGCATTAACCAGACCGCGGTCTGGCAGGATGCCGCTACCGCCGTGGGCGGCATGTCTACACCGTCATCACCGTATCGCAGCAGCACCCTGATGGACGGCACCGTCTGGAACGGCACCGATCCGGAAGGATACGCCAACCGCTTCGCCATTCACCGTAAAGGGGCCTGAGTATGCCGCATCTGCAAAACAGGAAATCACAAGAGACGTCAGAGAGCGGGGAAGTGATTGTCCTGCCTCCGTTACAGGTTCGCCGCCGCACGCCCGCCTTTGCGCGCCGGATGAACGATTTTTTACAGCGCGTCATCCCGGCTCTGCTCGGTCTCGGGCTGCTGGTGATGCTCTGGCAGCTGGCAGCGATAAGCAGTAAAGGCTTTCCGACGCCGCTCAGCACGCTTGATTCGGCCATAACCCTGTTCGCCGATCCGTTTTATCGTGACGGGCCAAACGATATGGGCATCGGCTGGAACGTGCTTGCGTCGTTGCAGCGCGTCGCCATCGGTTTTGGCCTGGCGGCACTGGCGGGCATCCCGCTGGGCTTTTTGATTGGCCGCTTCACCTTTTTCTCACGCATGTTTAACCCGCTGATCGCGCTCCTGCGCCCGGTCAGCCCGCTGGCCTGGCTGCCCATCGGCCTGCTGCTGTTCCAGAAGGCGGAGCCAGCATCGAGCTGGACCATTTTTATCTGCTCCATCTGGCCAATGGTCATAAACACTGCCGAAGGGGTGCGCCGCATTCCGCAGGACTACCTGAACGTGGCCCGCGTGCTGCAACTCTCCGAGTGGACCATTATGCGCCGCATTCTTTTTCCCGCCGTGCTGCCTGCGGTGCTGACCGGGGTGCGCCTCTCCATCGGCATTGCCTGGCTGGTGATTGTCGCCGCCGAGATGCTCACCGGGGGCCTGGGCATTGGCTTCTGGATCTGGAACGAGTGGAACAACCTCAACGTTGAAAACATTCTCATTGCCATCGTCATCATTGGCGTGGTCGGGTTGCTGCTGGAGCAAGGGCTGATGCTGATCGCCCGTCGCTTTAGCTGGCAGGAAAAATAAGGAGCAAAGATGAAACCGTTAATTCAGGTCCAGGCCGTGAGCCAGCGTTTTTCCACTGCCAGCGGCGAGTTTCTGGCGCTACAAAACGTCTCTTTCGATATCCACGAGGGCGAAACCGTCAGTCTGATTGGTCACTCCGGCTGCGGCAAATCGACGCTGTTAAACCTGATCGCCGGGATCGCGCTGCCTACGGAAGGCGGACTGATTTGCGACAACCGCGAAATCGCCGGGCCGGGGCCAGAGCGCGCGGTGGTGTTCCAGAACCATTCGCTGCTGCCGTGGTTAACCTGCTTCGACAACGTGGCGCTGGCGGTGGATCAGGTCTTCCGTCACACCATGAGCAAGGCGGAGCGCAAAGAGTGGATTGAGCACAACCTCGACCGCGTGCAGATGGGCCACGCGCTGCATAAGCGCCCCGGGGAGATCTCCGGCGGCATGAAGCAGCGCGTGGGGATTGCCCGGGCGCTGGCGATGAAACCCAAAGTGCTGCTGATGGATGAGCCGTTTGGCGCGCTGGATGCCCTGACGCGAGCCCATTTGCAGGACTCGGTGATGCAGATCCAGCAGGCGCTGAACACCACCATTGTGCTCATCACCCACGACGTGGACGAGGCGGTGCTGCTTTCTGACCGGGTGCTGATGATGACCAACGGCCCGGCGGCCACCGTGGGCGAGATCCTGCGCGTCGATCTGCCGCGCCCGCGCAACCGGGTGCAGCTGGCGGACGACGGCCGCTATCACCACATGCGCCAGCAAATCCTCCATTTCCTCTACGAAAAACAGCCGAAAGCGGCGTAACGGGGAGGCACGATGCGACTGGTCATTATCGGTAATGGTATGGCGGCAACCCGGCTGATTGCTTCGCTGACCGAGCGTGCGCCCGGTCGCGTTGCGATTACGGTAATCGGTGACGAGCCGCAGCATGCCTATAACCGCATCCAGCTCTCACCGGTTCTCGGCGGAGAGAAGCAGGCGGAGCACCTCTCTCTGCACGATGAAGGCTGGTATACGGCACGAGGCGTGACGGTGCTGCGAGGAGAAACGGCGCTCGGCGTTGACCTGAACGCGCATGAAGTGCATACCACCGCCCGCACGCTGAGCTGGGATGCGCTGGTGTTTGCCACCGGGTCGACACCTGTTGTGCCGCCGATCCCCGGCGGCGACGCGCCGCACGTGTTTACCTTTCGCACCCTGGCAGAAACCTGCGCCATTCAGAACATCTCCGGACCGGCAGTCGTGTTGGGCGGCGGGGTGCTCGGCGTGGAGGCGGCGGCCGCGCTGGCCCTTTCAGGTGACAACGTCACGCTTGTGCATCGCGGCCCGTGGCTGATGGAGCAGCAGCTTGACCAGCAGGCGAGCGTGCTGCTGGAAGAGGCGCTGGCGGAGCGGGGCGTGCGCTGTGAGCTCGCCTCCGGCATCGCGGCGATCAACGCGAATAGCGTGACGCTGCTCAACGGACGCCGCATCGACGCCACGCGCGTGGTGCTGGCGACTGGCGTGCAGCCCAACGTTGCGCTGGCGCGGGCCAGCGGCATTCGCTGCGTGCGCGGCATTGTGGTGGATCAGCAGATGCAAACCTCCGTGCCGAATATCTACGCCATTGGCGAGTGCTGCGAAATTGACGGCCAGAGGTTTGGCCTGGTCGCCCCCTGTCTGGCGCAGGCGGACATCCTGGCCGCGCGCCTCGCCGGTGACGTAACCGCGCCCTTTACCCTGACTGACAACGGCGTGCGCCTAAAGGTGACCGGCGTGGAGCTGTTTAGCCTCGGTCGCGCCACGGCGTGCGCGGACGATGTGGTCTGGAGCTCATGGGATCCGCTGACCCGCCACTATCGTCGTTTACTGATCCATCGCGGGGCGCTGGCTGGCGTGCTGCTGATGGGCGACTGCCGCAGCGCGGCGACATTTACCGATTTACTGGCAACGGCTGCGCCCGCACACGCGGACTGGCTGTTCGATCGTTTCACAACGCAACCGCAGGTTGCAGGACAGAACGCTATGACAAAACCTACTCTGGTGGTGGTTGGGCACGGTATGGCCGGCCATCATTTCCTCGAAGACTGCGTTAACCGCAATCTGCATCAGCAGTATCAGATCGTTGTCTTTGGCGAAGAGCGCTATGCCGCCTACGACCGCGTGCATCTGTCGGAGTATTTTGGTGGACGCAGCGCAAACTCGCTCTCGCTGGCGGAGGGAGATTTCTTTGCCGACAACGGCATTGAGCTGCGCCTGTCGCAGCAGATCGTCGCTGTCGATCGTGAAGCGCACGTGGTACGTACCGCCAGCGGCCATGAGACCCACTGGGACAAGCTGGTGCTGGCCACAGGCTCGTACCCCTTCGTGCCGCCGGTACCGGGCAACGATCTGCCGGGATGCTTTGTCTACCGTACCCTTGACGACCTGGACAATATCGCGGCCCACGCGGCGGGCTCGCGCCGCGGCGTGGTGATTGGCGGCGGCCTGCTCGGGCTGGAGGCGGCAAATGCACTCAAACAGCTTGGGCTGGAAACCCACGTGGTGGAGTTCGCGCCGAATCTGATGGCGGTGCAGCTCGACAATGACGGCGCGGCGATGCTGCGCAGGAAAATCGAGGCGCTGGGCGTTGGCGTTCACACCAGTAAAGCCACCACGGAAATTGCTTCGACGCCCGACGGGCTGGTGCTGCGCTTCGCCGACGGTGAACATCTCGAAACGGACATGGTGGTCTTCTCTGCCGGCATTCGTCCGCAGGACGCGCTGGCGCGCAGCGGCGGGCTGGCTATCGGTGAGCGCGGCGGGATTTGCATTGACGATGGCTGCCGGACCTCCGATCCGAACGTGTTTGCCATCGGTGAATGCGCCCTGTGGGAGGGGAAAATCTTTGGTCTGGTGGCCCCGGGCTATCAGATGGCGCGCGTGGCCGCCGCCGTGCTGGCGGGTGAGGAAAAACGCTTCACCGGTGCGGATATGAGCACCAAGCTCAAGCTGCTCGGCGTGGACGTGGCGTCGTTTGGGGATGCCCACGGGCGCACGCCGGGGGCGCTAAGCTACCAGTGGACGCATGGGCCACAGCAAATCTACAAAAAAATCGTGGTCAGCCACGACAGCAAAACTCTGCTAGGCGGCGTGCTGGTGGGCGATGCCAGCGAATACGCCACGCTGGTGCAGATGATGCTCAACGGCATCAGTCTGCCAAAAGCGCCGGAAACGCTGATCTTACCGGCTTCGTCAGGCAGCGCGCCGAAAGCGCTGGGCGTGGCGGCGCTGCCGGAAAGCGCGCAGATCTGTTCGTGTCATAACGTCAGCAAAGGCGATATTTGTCAGGCGGTGAGCGCGGGGGCAACGGATCTCGGCGCCATTAAGCAGTGCACCAGAGCGGCGACCGGCTGCGGTGGCTGTAGCGCGCTGGTGAAGCAGGTGATGGAGTTCCAGCTTGCGGAGCAGGGCGTGGAGGTGAAAAAGGACATCTGCGAACACTTCCCGTACTCGCGCCAGGAGATTTACCACCTCGTGCGCGTCAACCATATCCGAACCTTCGACCAGCTTATCAGCCGCTACGGTCAGGGGCACGGGTGCGAGATCTGTAAGCCGCTGGTGGGGTCCGTGCTGGCCTCCTGCTGGAACGAGTATCTGCTCAAACCGGCGCACCTGCCGTTGCAGGATACCAACGACCGATACTTCGCCAATATCCAGAAGGACGGGACGTACTCTATCGTGCCGCGCATGCCTGCGGGTGAAGTGACCGCCGACGGGCTGATCGCCATCGGCCAGATTGCGAAACGCTATAGCCTTTACAGCAAAATCACCGGCGGGCAGCGTATTGACCTGTTTGGCGCCACGCTCGAACAGTTGCCGGAGATCTGGCAGGCGCTGGTTGAGGCAGGGTTTGAAACCGGGCACGCCTATGGAAAATCCCTGCGCACGGTGAAATCCTGCGTCGGGTCGACCTGGTGCCGCTACGGCGTTCAGGACTCTACCAGCCTCGCGGTCAGGCTGGAGCACCGCTACAAGGGGCTGCGCGCGCCGCACAAAATTAAAATGGCGGTTTCCGGCTGTACCCGCGAGTGCGCAGAGGCGCAGAGCAAGGACGTGGGGGTGATTGCCACGGATAAAGGCTGGAACCTTTACCTGTGCGGCAACGGCGGGATGAAGCCGCGCCACGCGGATCTCTTCGCCAGCGATCTGGACGACGAAACGCTGATCCGCACCGTCGACCGCTTCCTGATGTTCTATATCCGCACGGCAGATCGCCTGCAACGCACCAGTACCTGGATGGACAACCTGGAAGGCGGCCTCGACTATCTGCGTGAGGTGATCCTGAACGACAGCCTCGGGATCGCCCACGAGCTGGAGCAGGAGATGGCCCGGGTAGTAGAGACGTACCAGTGTGAATGGCAAACCACCCTTAACGATCCTGACCGCCTGGCGCTGTTCCGCACCGCGGTGAACCTCCCTGTCGTGGAGGAAAGCAAGCGCTGGCAGGAAATTTGCGGCATTGACGATATCCCGGAGCAGGCGGGCATCGGCGCGCATCTTGGGCGCAAACCGATTGCGCTGTTCCGCTTTGGTCAAACCGTTTATGCCCTCGACGATCGGGAACCGGGTAGCCGCGCGAACGTGCTTTCGCGCGGCATCCTCGGCGATGCGGCGGGCGAACCGGTCGTTGTCTCTCCGCTCTACAAGCAGCGCATTCGCCTGCGCGACGGCTGTCAGGTGGAGAGCGGCGAACCCGCGGTGCGCGCCTGGCCGGTAAAAATCGAAAACGGCAAGGTGTGGGTTGGCAACGAAGAGCTGGTGATGCGCGCGGAGGCCTCATGACGGAAACCCGGACAACGTGCCCTTACTGCGGCGTGGGCTGCGGGGTGGTCGCCAGCGTAGACGGCGAAAAGGTAAGCATTCGGGGAGATGAAACCCATCCTGCGAATTTTGGGCGGCTGTGCGTGAAGGGATCCGCCCTCGGAGAAACGACGGGGTTGCAGGGACGCCTGCTGCGCCCGATGGTCGACGGCCTGGAGGTAGACTGGCCCGAGGCGCTGGGCGAAGCGGGCGAGCGGCTGCGGAACATCATCAGCGAATGGGGGCCACATGCGGTAGCGTTTTACGCCTCCGGCCAGCTGTTGACCGAGGATTACTATGCCGCCAACAAGCTGATGAAAGGATTTATCGGAGCGGCGAACATTGATACCAACTCGCGGCTGTGTATGTCGTCGGCGGTGGCGGGCTACAAACGCGCCTTCGGTGAAGACGTGGTGCCGTGCAGCTACGAAGATGTGGAAAACAGCGATCTGGTGGTGCTGGTCGGGTCCAACGCGGCCTGGACGCATCCTGTGCTGTATCAGCGGCTGGTGCAGGCCAAACACAACAATCCGCAGATGAAAGTGGTCGCGATCGATCCGCGCAAAACCGCCACCTGCGATGTCGCAGACCTGCATCTGGCGCTGAAACCCGGCAGCGACGCCGGGCTGTTTGTGGGGTTGCTCAACCTGATTCAGGGGAGCGGCGAGTGGACTATCCCTCGCGTGGCGGCGTTTTGCGACCTGACGCCAGACGAGATTGGCACCTTCTACGACTGGTTTGTCACCGCGCCCCGCGCGATCACGCTCTACACCATGGGGATCAACCAGTCCTCCAGCGGCAGCGACAAGTGTAACGCCATCATTAACGTGCATCTTGCCAGCGGGAAGTTCAACCGTCCGGGCTGCGGCCCGTTTTCGCTGACCGGACAGCCAAACGCCATGGGCGGGCGGGAAGTGGGCGGACTGGCGAATCAGCTGGCGGCACACATGAATTTTGAGCCGGACGATCTCGCGCGCGTGGCCCGCTTCTGGGGCACCGAGCGGCTGGCGCAGACCCCGGGCCTGATGGCGGTGGACCTGTTTTACGCCATTGCCCGCGGCGAGGTAAAGGCGGTGTGGATCATGGGCACCAACCCCGCCGTGTCGCTGCCGGACAGCCACGCGGTGTGCCAGGCGCTGGCGGCCTGTCCGCTGGTTATTGTTTCTGAGGTGATGCAGGAGACGGATACCAGCCGGTTTGCCCATATCCGTTTTCCCGCCCTGGGGTGGGGCGAGAAAAACGGCACGGTGACGAACTCTGAACGCCGTATCTCCCGCCAGCGCGCCTTTCTGCCTGCGCCCGGTGAGGCCAAACCGGACTGGTGGATCGTCGCCCGGATCGCAGACCAGCTCGGCTATGGCGAGGCCTTTGCCTGGGAACATCCTCAGGAGATCTTTTGTGAACACGCGGCGCTGACGGCTTATGAAAATAACGGCGAACGGGCCCTGAACCTGCACGAGCTGGCGTCGTTGACGCGAGAGGCGTGGGACGATCTGGCGCCGTACCAGTGGCGCGCCGGTGATTTCCCGCAAAGGACGATTGTTCCGGTTGAGCCCTCAACTCATGGGGCCTGCGTTAACGAACTGTACCCGTTAATACTGAACAGCGGGCGCATCCGCGATCAGTGGCACACCATGACGCGCACGGGGTATGTTCCGCGCCTGATGCAGCATATCGACGAGCCATTTGTTGAGATAAGCGCAGCCGATGCGGCCCGCGCAGCCCTGACGGACGGCCAGCTGGCGCGGATAAGCTCCCCGCGCGGAGTGATGGTTGCCAGAGTACGTATTTCCCCCGGGCAGCGTGCGGGCGAGCTGTTTGCGCCGATGCACTGGAACGCGCAGTTTGCCCGGCAGGGGAAGGTCAATGCGCTGGTGGAGGGACGGGTGGATGCCTGTTCCGGCCAGCCTGAGAGTAAACAAACGGCGGTAAGGATCATGCCCTGGCTCCCCGCCTGGCAGGGAGAACTGTATGCCCGCGAGCTGCCGGCGTTGCCGCCGTCGGTCTGCTGGTGGCGTAAAGCCTCACGTCTGACGGTAGCGGGAGATCGGCCTCTGCTGTCGTGGATTATGGCGTATGCCAGCGCCCGGGGCTGGCAGCTACAGGTGGCTCAGACAGGGGAACGCAGCAGCATACTGGCCTGGCATCTCGGCGAACTGATGCTTGGCTACTGGGAGGGCAATACGCTGCCGGCGCTGGCGCATGCGTTTATTAAAGAAGCCTTTGCTTCTGCGCCCGTACAAATCGCTGAACGCCATGCGCTGCTGCACGGACAACGGCCGGGTGAAGGTGCCGATCCCGGACGAATTATCTGTAGCTGCTTCAGCGTGGGTGAAAACACGATACGCCAGGCGATAGCTGGAGGCTGTGATTCTGCGACAGCGCTCGGTGTGAAGCTGCGCTGCGGAACTAACTGCGGCTCCTGCGTGCCGGAGCTGAAAGGGCTGTTGGGATAATGGCGTCGGGTGGCGGCTATGCCTTACCCGATCTACGGGCCGGTACAAATTTGTAGGTCGGGTAAGGCATAGCCGCCACCCGACAAATCTTTTCAGGATATTCCTGAAATTTCTGTTAAGACTGGTTTTCAGGGCTTATGGCGTTAACATATAAGTGTTTGTTCAAAAACACAGGTTCTTATTGACGACGTTGAAGGCTGTATCGTCCCGCATCCGTTTTTTGCTGTTACTCCCCTTTATTTCGGCTGGAGCCGTTCACGGTGCGCCGAAATCCTTCGTGCAGCAGGCGCAAAACCCGTTTGATAACAACGGCGATAGCCTGCCGGATCTGGGTATGGCACAACCGACGAGCGAGGGCGAAAAGCACCTGGCTGAAATGGCAAAAGCCTTCGGTGAAGCCAGTATGACCGATAACGGCCTGACCGCCGGGCAGCAGGCGCGAGAGTTCGCGTTTGGCAAGGTGCGGGATGCCGTGAGCGGGGAAGTTAACGAGCAGATTGAATCCTGGCTTTCGCCCTGGGGGAATGCCAGCGTCAACGTGCTGGTGGATGACGAAGGGAACTTCAACGGCAGCAGCGGCAGCTGGTTTATCCCCTGGAACGATAACAGCCGTTATCTGAGCTGGAGCCAGCTGGGCCTGACGCAGCAGACGGATGGGCTGGTGAGCAACGTAGGGATTGGTCAGCGCTGGGTGGCCGGAAAGTGGCTGCTTGGCTACAACACCTTTTACGACAACCTGCTTGAAGACAACCTGCAACGCGCCGGATTGGGCGCAGAGGCGTGGGGAGAAAACCTGCGCCTGTCGGCCAATTACTACCAGCCGTTTGCCGGCTGGCAGCCGGGTTCCGACATTCGGGAGCAGCGCATGGCGCGCGGGTACGACGTAACGGCGAAAGCCTGGCTACCCTGGTTTCATCATCTGAACACCAGCGTCAGCTTTGAACAGTATTTCGGCGATAACGTCGATCTGTTTAACAGCGGTACGGGGTATCACAACCCGGTCGCGGTCAACCTGGGGCTGAACTATACCCCCGTTCCACTGGTCACCCTGACGGCTGCCCATAAGCAGGGGGAGAGCGGGGTTAGCCAGAATAACCTCGGGCTGAAGCTCAACTATCGTTTTGGCGTGCCGCTGGCGAAACAGCTTTCCGCCGGGGAAGTGGCGGCGACGCGCTCGCTGCGGGGAAGCCGCTATGATTCACCTGAGCGCGATAATCTGCCCGTCATGGAGTTTCGTCAGCGAAAAACCCTCTCGGTCTACCTGGCTACGCCGCCGTGGGATCTTAAGCCGGGTGAAACCGTCATGCTGAAGCTGCAAATTCGCAGCACCCACGGTATCCGTCAGATCCACTGGCTGGGTGATACCCAGGCGCTCAGCCTGACCTCACCGGCAAACAGCAACAGCAGCGATGGCTGGAGCGTGATTATGCCCGCCTGGAACGACGCGGAAGGGGCGAAAAACGAATGGCGGCTTGTGGCCGTGGTGGAAGATAAGGATGGGCAGCGTGTCTCCTCCAATGAGATCACGCTTTCCGTGGTGCAACCGCTCGTCGCAATGCCTGACGACGATCCACGGTGGAAGTTGCTGCCGGACGACTAAGTTAAAAAATGCGTTCCTGATGCACCCAGACGGCAGCTTCGACGCGGGACTTTAGCTTCATTTTCTTCAGCATGTGTTTGACATGCACCTTGACCGTGCTTTCAGTGATGTCCAGACGGCGGGCGATCATTTTGTTAGGCAGACCCTGGGCAATCAGCTTCAGAATGTCGCGCTCGCGCGGGGTCAGCTGGCTGACGTCACGATCGGACGTAGCGCGGTTCGCACGCAGGCTGGCGGCCAGCACCGGCGTTAACGCTTCGCTCAGCACCATCTCGCCTGCGGCAGCCTGTTGCAGCGCCTTGAGCAGATCTTCCGGCTCCATATCCTTCAGCAGATAGCCGTCTGCTCCCCGCTTGAGGGCGGTGACCACGTCTTCCTCGTGGTTGGAGACGCTGAAGACCACCACCCGGCCAGAAAGGGATTTCTCCCGCAGCTTGTCGAGGGTTTCCAGGCCATTCATGCCCGGCATGTTGAGATCGAGCAAGATCAAATCAGGATCGAGCGATTCGGCAAGTTCAATCCCCTGTTCACCGTTGCTGGCTTCACCGACGACGGTGATATCCGGCGCCATACTGACAAGCTGTTTAACGCCAGTGCGCAGCATCGGGTGATCGTCAATCAGCAGGATCGATGCCGGTTCCTGATTAGTCATGGTTTTCTCCTTGAGCAGTTATGAGGGACTTTTCGGGTATAAAGGTGACCACGACTTCGGTGCCACCTGACTCTCCCCGGCGAACCTGGCAATCACCGCGCAGGCTTTGCGCGCGGTCTCGCATGATAATTAAACCATAATGGTTCGTTCGTTCGGCATTTTCCGGCACGCCGCGACCGTTATCCTGAACCCTGAGCTTCACCTGATTATCCTGGCAGCTGACGGTGACCGTAACGGCCGTTGCCTCGGCGTGCTTGAGCACGTTGCTCAGGGCTTCACGGGCAATTTGCAGCACATGGATCGCCTGGTGAGAGGGGACAAAACGCGGCGGCAGCTGGTAATCCAGCTTCACCGGGAAGCCCAGCCGGGCGCTAAATTCCTGGCAGCTGGATTCCAGCGCCGGGCGCAGCCCCGGCTCGGTGAGCTGCAAACGGAAGGTGGTCAGCAGCTCGCGAAGCTGAACCCATGAGGTGTTAAGCTCGTTGCGGATCTGGCTGAGCAGCTGTTTGTTGCTTTCGGGCATGCCTTCGTCCTGCATTTGCAGGCAGCTCACCTGCATCTTCATGCAGGAGAGGGACTGGGCGATAGAGTCGTGCAGCTCGCGGGCGATGGTGGCGCGCTCCTCCATAACAATCAGCTGCTGCTGTTTTTCCTGGTGGCGATCGAGCGCGAGGGTGGCCGTGAGCTGCTCAACCAGGGTATCCACAAGCTGCTGCTGGTCGTGGCTGAGGTGACGCCCGGCGGGCAGGGTTGCCAGCAGAATGCCGTACTGGGTATGGCTGTCCATCAGCCGCCACTTGAGGGGCGTGCCGCTGGTGGTCAGCGGAGGCAAGCCGCGCGGGCACAGATGACACCCTTTATCGTCGCAGGAGATGTCCGACTGACAGGTAAATTCCTGGTGGTTTTCTTCGTCTTCAACGTCGTAAACCCGTAGCTCAAGATCGCGGAGCAGGGTCAGGTTTTGCAGGCCGTTCAGTACCGGCGAGAGACGCTCGCAAAGCGGCACCTGCATATGCAGGCGACGGTTCGCCTGCCACAGGAAAGAGAGGATCTCGTTTTTCTGCTCAAGCCCGGCGGTTTTCTCCTGGACGCGTTTTTCCAGTACCGCATAGCTTTCCGAGAGTTCAGCCGACATCGTATTGAGCGCCTCGCCGAGCATCGCCATTTCGTTGCGCCCGCTGATGTGCGTGCGTTGGGTAAAATCGCGTTGAGTGACGGCGCGGGCCATCGCCAGAAGCTGTTTCCAGGGGTTCAGCAGCCGCGCGCGCAGCCAGATAACCGTGAAAATCAGCAGCAAACCCATAAACAGCGCCATCGCACGATGAACCATCACCACACGGTCAATGCGTAACTCTGTCGTGCGATCGAAAGAGCTGACAAGATGGTCGATGCGTGACACAAACCCGGCGACATCCTGCGCGACCGTTTCCCGATTTTCCGCCCGCTTTAGCCCGGGCGCCAGCTGGGTGTGCCAGTAGCCCTGAAGCGCCTTAAGCTGAGATTGTTGGCCGTCACGAATAGCGGCTCTTTCCAGCTCAGGGCTGAATGCGGTACGCTCCATTTCGTCGATAAGCGGCTGGTCAGCCTGCGTCAGCGGAACCGACGCCAGCAGCCGGTAACTCTGCATGCGTAGCGAGCCTGCCTCGTTGATGGCATGCGCATTACCCTGTACGCCCTGTACCAGCCAGCCAGAAATAGCCATGCCGGTCACACCGATAGCGGTGGACAGCAGAACGATAAGCGCCAGCTGGTTAACCAGCGTTAGCGGAGATAAACATCTTTTTAACATAGAGTTGACGGGCTCCTGACGTGACCTGCTTGCAGGAATGGCGCTATTCTGGTGCATACCCCGGAGTATACCCATACCAATAAAGGATTACCTCTAAATTGCCGGAGGGGTAACGGTTAGTGGGTGGACGAAGCAGGGATGCGTCAGCACCGTGAAAAACCACACCTTTTTTACGTTTTGCATCTACTCACTAAGAGTGATGGCTTTTTTTTCACCGCGAAACCTCCCACTTTTCCTTTGATTTATATCAACTTACCGCCGCTCTAAAGCCCTAATGTTTGCAGCATCATTCGAGAATCAGAGGTGTCTATGAGTCACTCTTCCGCTCCCGAAAGGGAAACTGGTGCCGTAATTACAGACTGGCGTCCAGAGGATCCGGCGTTCTGGCAACAGCGCGGCCACCGTGTAGCAAGTCGTAATCTGTGGATTTCCGTTCCATGTCTGTTACTTGCGTTTTGCGTCTGGATGTTGTTCAGTGCGGTTGCGGTTAACCTGCCTAAAGTGGGCTTTACCTTTACCACCGATCAGCTGTTTATGCTGACCGCGTTGCCGTCGCTTTCAGGTGCACTGCTGCGTGTGCCTTACGCATTTATGGTGCCTGTCTTCGGCGGTCGTCGCTGGACGGCTTTCAGTACCGGGATCATGATCGTTCCGTGCGTATGGCTCGGTTTTGCGGTGCAGGATACCTCCACGCCGTTTAGCGTGTTCGTGATCATCTCTCTGCTGTGCGGCTTTGCGGGTGCGAACTTTGCGTCCAGCATGGCGAACATCAGCTTCTTCTTCCCGAAAGCGAAGCAGGGCGGTGCGCTGGGCATTAACGGCGGTCTGGGTAACATGGGCGTGAGCGTGATGCAGCTGCTTGCGCCGCTGGCGATCTCCGTCTCCATCTTTGCCGCCTTTGGTGGCGGTGGCGTGACGCAGCCTGACGGTTCAATGCTGTTCCTGCAAAACGCAGCCTGGATCTGGGTGCCGTTCCTGGTGGTCTTTACGCTGGCGGCGTGGTTCTTCATGAACGATCTGTCCGCGTCCAAAGCTTCCCTGAGCGAGCAGTTGCCGGTGCTGAAACGCGGCCACCTGTGGGTGATGGCGCTGTTGTATCTGGCAACCTTCGGCTCGTTCATCGGCTTCTCCGCGGGCTTTGCGATGCTGTCGAAAACCCAGTTCCCGGACGTGCAGATCCTTCAGTTTGCCTTCTTCGGTCCATTTATTGGCGCGCTGGCACGTTCGCTGGGCGGGATGATCTCCGACCGTCTGGGCGGGACTCGCGTTACGCTGGTGAACTTTGTTGTGATGGCTATCTTCTGTGCGCTGCTGTTCCTGACGCTGCCTGTTGATGGTCAGGGCGGTAACTTCTTTGCCTTCTTCGGCGTCTTCATGGTGCTGTTCCTGACGGCCGGGCTGGGCAGTGCGTCTACCTTCCAGATGATCTCTGTCATCTTCCGCAAGCTGACCATGGACCGCGTTAAAGCGCAGGGTGGGAGCGACGAGCAGGCGATGCGTGAAGCCGCCACCGATACCGCTGCGGCACTTGGGTTTATCTCTGCAATTGGCGCGATTGGTGGCTTCTTTATTCCAAAAGCGTTCGGTATCTCACTGGATCTGACCGGCTCTCCGGCGGGTGCGATGAAAGTCTTCCTCGTCTTCTATATCGCCTGCGTGGCCATCACGTGGCTGGTATACGGCCGTAATACCAAGAAAAACAAGTAAGCTTGATTATCCGTTTGCGCGGCCTCAGTGCCGCGCTTTTTTTTATGCTTTATTAGTTACAACATACTAAAAAACGTATTCACGTTCACTCGCAGGTAACACTGTGATCGCCATCGCTTTACAGGTGTTTCTACCCCTTAATACCTAAGATGTTAAATTTTGCTTCGTCTTTTGTACGATAAATAAAAAATATCCATATAAATCATTAATATAAAAAATAATTACAGATACCGCTTTGGTGGTATTTGATCTAATACCCCCCGTGACAGACGCCCTTCGCCTTGATCGTTATCAATTCTCACCATCTTTCATAGCGTTACCTTCGCTGCAAATCAGCAATGTCGATTTAGAGAGCCACAGGCTCCACACAGGAGATACCCGATGAGCAAATTTTTGGACCGGTTTCGCTACTTCAAACAGAAGGGTGAAACTTTTGCCGATGGGCACGGCCAGGTTCTGGATACCAACCGGGACTGGGAAGACGGTTACCGTCAACGCTGGCAGCATGACAAAGTTGTCCGTTCTACCCACGGCGTAAACTGCACTGGCTCATGTAGCTGGAAGATTTTCGTTAAAAACGGTCTGGTGACCTGGGAAATGCAGCAGACCGACTATCCGCGTACCCGTCCGGATATGCCGAACCATGAACCGCGCGGCTGCCCGCGTGGGGCCAGCTACTCCTGGTATCTCTATAGCGCCAACCGTCTGAAATATCCGCTGATGCGTAAACGCCTGATGAAAATGTGGCGTGAAGCGAAAGTGCAGCACAGCGATCCGGTTGATGCGTGGGCCTCTATCATTGAAGATGCCGACAAAGCGAAAAGCTTCAAGCAGGCGCGCGGTCGCGGTGGTTTCGTTCGTTCTTCCTGGAAAGAGGTGAACGAGCTGATTGCCGCCTCCAACGTCTATACCGTGAAAACCTACGGTCCTGACCGCGTGGCGGGCTTCTCGCCAATCCCGGCGATGTCGATGGTCTCTTACGCTTCCGGCGCGCGCTACCTGTCGCTTATCGGTGGGACCTGCCTGAGCTTCTACGACTGGTACTGTGACCTGCCGCCTGCGTCACCGCAGACCTGGGGTGAGCAGACCGACGTGCCGGAATCTGCCGACTGGTACAACTCCAGCTACATCATCGCCTGGGGCTCTAACGTGCCGCAGACCCGTACCCCGGATGCGCACTTCTTCACCGAAGTACGTTACAAAGGGACGAAAACCGTCGCGGTAACGCCGGACTACGCGGAAATCGCCAAGCTGTGCGACCTGTGGCTGGCACCGAAACAGGGTACCGATGCCGCAATGGCGCTGGCGATGGGCCACGTCATGCTGCGTGAGTTCCACCTCGACAAGCCAAGCCAGTACTTCACCGATTACGTCCGTCGCTACACCGACATGCCTATGCTGGTGATGCTCGAAGAGCGCGACGGCTACTACGCGGCGGGCCGTATGCTGCGTGCTGCGGATCTGGTGGACGCGCTGGGGCAGGAAAACAATCCAGAGTGGAAAACGGTCGCCTGCAACAGCAACGGCGAGCTGGTGGCACCTAACGGTTCTATCGGCTTCCGCTGGGGCGAAAAAGGCAAATGGAACCTGGAGCAGCGTAACGGCACCACCGGCGAAGAGACGGAACTGCGCCTCAGCATGCTGGGCAGCCAGGACGAGATCGCCGATGTCGGCTTCCCGTACTTTGGCGGTGAAGGTTCCGAGCACTTCAACAAGGTTGAGCTGCAAAACGTCCTGATGCACAAACTGCCGGTTAAGCGCCTGCAACTGGCGGACGGCTCTACCGCGCTGGTCACGACGGTCTACGACCTGACAATGGCGAACTATGGCCTGGAGCGCGGTCTGAACGACGAAAACTGCGCAACCAGCTACGACGACGTGAAGGCCTATACCCCGGCCTGGGCGGAGCAGATCACCGGCGTGCCGCGCGCGCAGATCACCCGTATCGCGCGTGAATTTGCGGAAAACGCCGACAAAACTCACGGTCGTTCGATGATCATCGTGGGTGCCGGTCTGAACCACTGGTATCACCTCGATATGAACTATCGCGGCCTGATCAACATGCTGATCTTCTGCGGCTGCGTCGGTCAGAGCGGCGGCGGCTGGGCGCACTACGTGGGCCAGGAAAAACTGCGTCCGCAGACCGGCTGGCAGCCGCTGGCGTTTGCCCTTGACTGGCAGCGCCCGGCACGTCACATGAACAGCACTTCCTACTTCTATAACCACTCCAGCCAGTGGCGCTACGAGACGGTTACCGCGCAGGAACTGCTGTCGCCGATGGCGGATAAATCCCGCTACAGCGGCCACCTGATTGATTTCAACGTGCGCGCTGAACGTATGGGCTGGCTGCCGTCGGCGCCGCAGCTGGGCACTAACCCGCTGCGCATTGCACAAGAGGCGAAGAAAGCGGGCATGTCGCCGGTGGATTACACCGTGAAATCGCTCAAGGAAGGCTCAATTCGTTTCGCGGCAGAACAGCCTGAGAACGGTAAAAACCATCCGCGCAACCTGTTCATCTGGCGCTCCAACCTGCTGGGCTCGTCCGGTAAAGGCCACGAGTACATGCTGAAATACCTGCTGGGCACCGAGAACGGTATTCAGGGTAAAGACCTCGGCAAGCAGGGCGGCGTTAAGCCAGAAGAAGTGGAATGGAAAGACAACGGTCTGGACGGCAAGCTGGATCTGGTGGTGACGCTGGACTTCCGTCTGTCCAGCACCTGCCTGTACTCCGATATCGTGCTGCCAACCGCCACCTGGTACGAAAAAGACGACATGAATACCTCGGATATGCATCCGTTTATTCATCCGCTGTCTGCCGCCGTTGACCCGGCGTGGGAATCGAAAAGCGACTGGGATATCTACAAAGACATCGCGAAGAAATTCTCCGAAGTCTGCGTAGGCCACCTGGGCAAAGAGACCGACGTGGTGACGCTGCCAATCCAGCACGACTCCGCTGCCGAACTGGCGCAGCCGCTTGACGTGAAGGACTGGAAAAAAGGCGAGTGCGACCTGATCCCGGGCGTGACCGCGCCGCACATCATTCCGGTTGAACGTGATTACCCGGCAACCTACGAGCGCTTTACCTCTATCGGCCCGCTGATGGAGAAAATCGGTAACGGCGGCAAAGGCATCGCCTGGAATACCCAGAGCGAAATGGACCTGCTGCGCAAGCTCAATTACACCAAAGCAGACGGCCCGGCCAAAGGCCAGCCAATGCTGAACACGGCAATTGATGCGGCGGAGATGATCCTGACCCTGGCACCGGAAACCAACGGCCACGTGGCGGTGAAAGCGTGGGCGGCCCTGAGTGAATTTACTGGTCGTGACCACACGCATCTGGCGAAGAATAAAGAGGAAGAGAAAATTCGCTTCCGCGATATTCAGGCCCAGCCGCGAAAAATTATCTCCAGCCCGACCTGGTCTGGTCTGGAAGATGAGCATGTGTCCTATAACGCTGGTTATACCAACGTTCACGAGCTGATCCCTTGGCGCACGCTTTCTGGTCGTCAGTCTCTGTATCAGGACCATCAGTGGATGCGTGACTTCGGTGAAAGCCTGCTGGTGTACCGTCCGCCAATCGACACCCGCTCCGTGAAAGCGGTAATGGGCGCGAAATCGAACGGTAACCCGGAGAAGGCACTGAACTTCCTGACGCCGCACCAGAAGTGGGGTATCCACTCCACCTACAGCGACAACCTGCTGATGCTGACGCTGTCGCGCGGGGGGCCGATTGTCTGGATGAGCGAAGCGGACGCAAAAGATCTGGGTATCGAAGATAACGACTGGATTGAAGTGTTCAACAGCAACGGCGCCCTGACGGCGCGTGCGGTGGTGAGCCAGCGCGTACCGGCCGGGATGACCATGATGTACCACGCGCAGGAACGTATCGTGAACCTGCCGGGTTCAGAGATCACTGAGCAGCGCGGCGGTATTCACAACTCCGTGACCCGTATTACGCCGAAGCCAACCCACATGATCGGTGGCTATGCGCAGCTGGCCTACGGCTTTAACTACTACGGCACCGTAGGATCGAACCGCGATGAGTTCGTGGTGGTACGTAAGATGAAGAATATTAACTGGTTAGATGGCGAAGGTAATGACCAGGTACAGGAGAGCGTAAAATGAAAATTCGTTCACAAGTCGGCATGGTGCTGAATCTGGATAAATGCATCGGCTGTCATACCTGCTCGGTCACCTGTAAAAACGTCTGGACCAGCCGAGAAGGTATGGAGTACGCCTGGTTTAACAACGTGGAAAGCAAGCCGGGCACCGGCTTCCCGACCGACTGGGAAAACCAGGAGAAGTGGAAGGGCGGCTGGATCCGTAAAATCAACGGCAAACTGCAACCGCGCATGGGTAACCGCGCGATGCTGCTCGGTAAAATCTTTGCTAACCCGCATCTGCCGGGCATCGACGATTACTACGAGCCGTTTGATTACGACTATCAGAACCTGCACAACGCGCCGGAAAGCAAACACCAGCCGATCGCCCGTCCTCGCTCGCTGATCACCGGTAAGCGCATGGACAAAATTACCAGCGGTCCAAACTGGGAAGAAATTCTGGGCGGCGAGTTCGAAAAACGCGCGAAGGACCAGAACTTCGAGAACATGCAGAAGGCGATGTACGGCCAGTTCGAAAACACCTTCATGATGTATCTGCCGCGCCTGTGCGAACACTGCCTGAACCCGGCGTGCGTCGCGACCTGCCCGAGCGGCGCCATCTACAAGCGTGAAGAAGACGGCATCGTGCTGATCGACCAGGACAAGTGCCGCGGCTGGCGTATGTGCATCACCGGCTGCCCGTACAAAAAAATCTACTTCAACTGGAAGAGCGGTAAGTCAGAGAAGTGCATCTTCTGCTATCCGCGCATCGAAGCCGGTATGCCGACCGTCTGCTCCGAGAGCTGCGTAGGCCGTATTCGTTACCTCGGCGTGCTGCTGTACGACGCGGACGCGATTGAGAATGCCGCAAGCACCGAGAACGAAAAAGATCTCTATCAGCGTCAGCTGGAGGTCTTCCTCGATCCGAACGATCCGAAGGTGATTGAGCAGGCGCTGAAAGACGGCGTACCGCAGAGCGTGATTGACGCCGCGCAGCAGTCTCCGGTGTACAAAATGGCGATGGACTGGAAGCTGGCCCTGCCGCTGCACCCGGAATACCGCACGCTGCCGATGGTCTGGTACGTGCCGCCTCTGTCGCCGATTCAGTCTGCGGCGGACGCGGGTGAGCTGGGCAGCAACGGTATTCTGCCGGACGTGGAAAGCCTGCGTATCCCGGTTCAGTACCTGGCCAACCTGCTGACCGCCGGAGATACCCAGCCGGTGCTGCTGGCGCTGAAACGTATGCTGGCAATGCGTCACTTCAAACGTGCGGAAACCGTTGACGGCGTTAACGATACCCGCGCGCTGGAAGAGGTCGGCCTGACCGAAGCGCAGGCGCAGGAGATGTACCGCTATCTGGCAATCGCTAACTACGAAGATCGTTTCGTGGTGCCAAGCAGCCACCGCGAGCTGGCTCGCGAGGCCTTCCCGGAGAAAAGCGGGTGTGGCTTTACCTTTGGCGACGGTTGCCACGGGTCAGACAGTAAATTCAACCTGTTCAACAGCCGCCGCATTGACGCGATGGATGTGACCAGCAAAACGGAGCCGCACCAATGATTGAACTCGTCATTGTTTCGCGTCTGCTCGAGTACCCTGATGCTGCGCTTGCGCAGCATCAACAGGAACTCTTTGATGCACTCGCGTCATCTGAAAACCTGGATAAAGAGGATGCCCAGAAGCTGGGCGTTTTCCTCCGCGACCTGCTGGCGCGCGATCTTCTCGACGCGCAGGCGGACTACAGCCAGCTGTTTGACCGTGGTCGTGCGACGTCTCTGCTGCTGTTTGAACACGTTCACGGTGAATCCCGCGACCGTGGTCAGGCGATGGTGGATCTGATGGCTCAGTACGAACAGCACGGCCTGCAACTCGACAGCCGCGAGCTGCCGGATCACCTGCCGCTGTACCTGGAGTATCTGGCGCAGCTGCCCAAAGAAGAGGCCCTGGGGGGGTTGCAGGACATCGCTCCCATTCTGGCGCTGCTCGGCGCACGTCTACAGCAGCGTGAGAGCCGCTATGCCGTACTGTTTGATCTGCTGGTGAAGCTGGCGAACGCCTCGGTCGACAGCGAAAAAGTGGCGGAGAAAATCGCGGATGAAGCTCGCGACGATACCCCACAAGCACTGGACGCCGTCTGGGAAGAAGAGCAGGTGAAATTCTTTGCTGACCAGAACTGTGGCGAGTCTGAAATCTCTGCGCATCAGCGTCGTTTTGCCGGAGCGGTGGCTCCGCAATATTTGAATATCTCTAACGGAGGACAGCACTAATGCACTTCCTGAATATGTTCTTCTTTGACATTTACCCGTATGTCGCGGGCACCGTGTTCCTGGTGGGAAGCTGGCTGCGTTATGACTATGGCCAGTACACCTGGCGTGCTGCCTCCAGCCAGATGCTGGATCGTAAGGGGATGAACCTGGCGTCAAACCTGTTCCACATCGGGATTTTGGGGATTTTTGCCGGTCACTTCCTGGGGATGCTGACGCCGCACTGGATGTACGAAGCGTGGCTGCCGATTGAAGTGAAGCAGAAGATGGCGATGATCGCCGGGGGTGCCTGCGGCGTGATGACCCTGGTGGGTGGTCTGCTGCTGCTGAAACGTCGTCTGTTCAGCCCACGCGTGCGGGCTACCACCACAGGCGCGGACATCCTGATCCTCTCCCTGCTGATGGCGCAATGCGCGCTGGGTCTGCTGACTATTCCATTCTCTGCGCAGCATATGGACGGCAGTGAAATGATGAAGCTGGTGGGGTGGGCGCAGTCCGTCGTGACCTTCCACGGCGGTGCATCTGAGCATCTGGACGGCGTGGCGTTTATCTTCCGCGTTCACCTGGTGCTGGGTATGACGCTGTTTGTGCTGTTCCCGTTCTCCCGTCTGGTGCATATCTGGAGCGCGCCGGTGGAGTACCTGACGCGCAAATATCAGGTAGTGCGTGCTCGTCGCTGATTCCGTTGTTTTGAAAAAACCCCGCTTTTGCGGGGTTTTTTTTGGCCTGGTGCCTGGGTTTAGCGCGGATGTCGCGGTCGGATGCCGGGTGGCGGCTGCGCCTTACCCGGCCTACGAATATAGTTGTAGCCCCGGTAAGCGAAGCGCCACCGGGGAAAACAGGCAGGGAAGGATTAATCCCGGCATCGGAAAACATGGCGCATTGTGCTTTTGGAGAGTGCTGAAGGATCTGGAAAGTGATGGTGGTGGGGGAAGGATGACTCGGCGCGTTGCGCCTCGCCCTTCGGGTCGTTGCCTGCGGCAACGCTTTCTCGCTACGCTCGAATCGAACCTTGGTCGAAGCTTCTCATCCTTCCGCGCACTGGAGAAACATGGCGCATTGTGCTTTTGGAGAGTGCTGAAGGATCTGGAAAGCGATGGTGGTGGGGGAAGGATTCGAACCTTCGAAGTCGATGACGGCAGATTTACAGTCTGCTCCCTTTGGCCGCTCGGGAACCCCACCAGGGGTAATTCATATTTTGAGGTAAAGCTGAAGATGGTGGTGGGGGAAGGATTCGAACCTTCGAAGTCGATGACGGCAGATTTACAGTCTGCTCCCTTTGGCCGCTCGGGAACCCCACCACGGGGTAATGCTTTTTACTGGCCTGCTTCCTGTTGGAAGCGGGGCGCATCATATCAAATGAGACGCCCCTGTAAAGCATTCCTTTAGGTAAATGACGCTGTTTGCCTGCTTTTTATCCGTAAAGGCGCAAAGCTAATCAATTCATTTTACAAAGGATTAAAGAATAATCGTTCTGTTGCCGTACACGAAAACGCGCTGGGCAAGAACCTGATACAGCGCACGGCTCAGCACGTTCTTCTCAACGTCACGGCCCGCTCGCATCATATCTTCTGCCGTGTAGGTGTGATCCACATGAATCACGTCCTGCATGATGATTGGACCTTCGTCCAGATTATCATTCACGTAGTGGGCGGTCGCACCAATGATCTTCACCCCACGCTCGTAAGCCTGGTGATATGGACGCGCGCCAATGAAGGCTGGCAGGAACGAATGGTGAATGTTGATGATTTTGTTCGGGAAGCGTGCCACGAAGGACGGCGTCAGGACGCGCATGTATTTTGCCAGCACAACGTAGTCCGGGTTATGCGCCTCGATGGCCTGTGCCATGAGGTTGTCGTGTTCTTCACGGGTATGGCCTTCATGGCTGACCAGCTCGAACGGAATGTCGAAGCGCTCAACCAGAGTACGCAGCGTTTCATGGTTGCCGATGACGGCAGCAATTTCGACGTCCAGGCCACCGTAGTTGGCTTTCATCAGCAGATCGCCCAGGCAGTGCGCCTCTTTGGTGACCAGAATCACGATGCGGCGACGACCCGCCGGGTTCAGTTCGCGCACCGAGCCTTCCGGCAGGGCGCTGTCCAGATCGGCAAGCAGGGTGGTGTCGTTGAAAATGCCTTCCAGCTCGGTACGCATAAAGAAGCGACCGGTACGGTGGTCAACGAACTCGTTGTTCTGCACGATATTCAGTTCATGTTTGTAGCAAATGTTGGTGATTCGTGCGATCAGCCCTTTTTGATCGGGACAGATGGTGCGCAGAACTTTACGTTGTAGTGATTGCATCGCCGGGAAATCCTGTTTATGTATTTGCGAAGTCTGAGTTGTCAGGCATTGCTGCCGCAACACTTTTTAAATTTTTTTCCTGAACCACAGGGGCAGGGATCGTTACGACCGAACTGCGGACGTGTGCCGTCAATATAATACCATTGCCCGCTGTCCTTTAAGAACCGGGAGCGTTCAATGATGGCGCCAGGTCTGTTTTGTTCGCTAAAGCGGGCGACAAAACTGACATAGCCTTCGTTGGCATCGCGGCCGGGAGCGGTATCAAAGACGGTGAGGCCCAGCCAGACGGTGTTGGCAAAACCGGCTTCAATCTCTTGACGAAAATCGGCCGCATGGCAGGACGGATGCCAGGTTTTAATCAGGTAGTCTGCGTTTTTGATCACAAAAGCAGTATACCGTGAGCGCATAAGGTGTGACGGGTCTGGTGCAACCTGCTCGCCAGAAAGATATCGCTGGCAACATAGGCTATACTCCAGAGCGCTACCACAGGGGCAGAGTTGAGACACAATTCTTTTCCTGGAACAAAAAATAAGGCGTTAAACGCTTAAGGTAGCAATATGTTAACTGAGCAGTTACGTTGACGCTATGTCGGGAATCCAGGGGAAGTAAAACAGGGCTAATGAGAAAGGTAAAAATTGGACTGGCGTTGGGCTCAGGTGCCGCCCGGGGCTGGTCGCATATTGGCGTTATCAATGCTTTAAAGCAGATGGGAATTGACGTTGATATTGTTGCAGGGTGTTCGATAGGGTCGCTGGTCGGATCCGCGTACGCCTGCGGTAAGCTCCCGGAGCTTGAAAGCTGGGTGCGCTCCTTCAGTTACTGGGATGTGCTGCGCCTGATGGATCTCTCCTGGCAGCGTGGTGGCCTGCTGCGCGGCGAACGCGTGTTCAATCAGTTTCGTAAGATAATGCCTCTCGCTGACTTCAGTCACTGCCAAATGCCTTTTGGTGCCGTTGCAACCAACCTCAGTACGGGCAGGGAGTTATGGCTCACCGAAGGGGATATCCATCTCGCCGTACGTGCCTCCTGTAGTATACCTGGGTTAATGGCGCCTGTGCCTCACAATGGCTACTGGCTCGTTGACGGTGGCGTAGTGAATCCTGTCCCTATCTCACTGACGCGGGCCTTGGGCGCGGATATCGTCATCGCCGTGGATTTACAACACGACGCTCACCTTATGCAGCAGGATTTGATGTCGGTTAATCTTCACAGCAATGATGCCGAAGAAGAGAAACTTGCCTGGCATGCGCGTTTACGCGGCAGAATAGGGCGCCTGACTGCGCGTCGTGCGGTGACCGCACCGAACGCCGTTGAAATCATGACGACTTCGATACAAATTCTCGAGAATCGCCTGAAGCGAAACCGTATGGCGGGCGATCCTCCGGATATTCTTATTCAACCCTATTGTCCGCAAATCTCTACACTTGATTTCCACCGGGCTGAGGCCGCCATAGCAGCGGGCTCGTTAGCCGTCGAAAAGAAAATAGATGAACTGTTGCCTTTTGTGCGTACAGCACGTTAAGCACTTTTTTGATTACTTCAGCAAAATCTGACAGGCGATAGTACTAATAGCATGCCACTATTGAGTAACTGTCAGCCAGGGGAGGAACCATGACAAAGCCATTGGCCGGAAAACACATTTTGATAGTTGAAGACGAGCCCGTTTTCCGATCGCTACTGGATTCGTGGTTATCCTCGCTGGGTGCAACCACGTCCCTTGCCGAAGATGGCGTCGAGGCGCTGGAAAAGATGGCCAGCATTGCGCCTGACCTGATGATCTGCGATCTCGAGATGCCGCGGATGAACGGCTTAATGCTGGTGGAAAAACTGCGTAATGAAGGTTATCAAACACCGATACTCGTGATTTCGGCCACCGAAAATATGGCCGATATTGCCAGGGCATTGCGTTTGGGGGTGCAGGATATCCTGCTCAAACCGGTCAAAGATTTAAACCGACTGCGTGAAACGGTATTGGCCTGCCTGTATCCCAATATGTTTAATTCCCGCGTTGAAGAAGAGGAGCGTCTTTTTCAGGACTGGGATGCCTTAGTCAGTAATCCGCTCGCGGCGGCAAAGCTGCTTCAGGAACTCCAGCCGCCGGTGCAGCAAAATATTTCTCATTGCAGAGTAAATTATCGTCAGCTGGTAGCGGCTGACCAGCCTGGACTGGTGCTGGATATTGCGCCGTTATCGGACGCCGACCTCGCCTTTTATTGCCTGGATGTTACCCGAGCGGGAGATAACGGCGTTTTGGCGGCCTTATTACTGCGAGCGCTCTTTAATGGATTGCTACAGGAACAATTATCCCATCAGGGGCAACGGCTTCCTGAGTTAGGCAGTTTGCTAAAACAGGTGAACCAACTTTTTCGCCAGGCCAATTTACCGGGGCAGTTCCCGCTTCTGGTTGGCTATTATCACAGCGGGTTGAATAACCTTATTCTGGTGTCTGCGGGTTTAAATGCCACACTGAATACTGGAGAACACCATATTCAGGTGAGTAACGGCGTGCCGTTGGGCACGCTGGGTAATACTTACCTTAATCAAATTAGCCACCGCTGCACCTCATGGCAGTGCCAAATTTGGGGGGCAGGAGGGCGGTTACGCTTAATGTTGTCCACAGAGTAAGCAGTCAGATTTTATTTTTCAGATTGCTTTACCTGTGTTTTTGCTGGCGGTGCTACTATCGCGGCAAGTTTCATGCGTATTTGTCTTAATTGATCGGCAACGCGTTCTTTTCAGACCCGTATTAGTGGCTGAGACTGTATACTCAACGCGTTATTCAATGCATAAAAGTTCAAAACTTGAACAGTTCAGGAGAATTTCAATGGCTGCCCTAAATTCGAAAGTCAGAAAGGCCGTTATCCCGGTGGCGGGATTGGGTACCAGGATGTTGCCAGCAACGAAGGCAATCCCAAAAGAGATGCTGCCTCTGGTTGATAAGCCATTAATCCAGTATGTCGTGAATGAATGTATTGCAGCAGGCATCACCGAAATTGTGCTGGTTACGCATTCATCTAAAAACTCTATCGAAAACCATTTTGATACCAGTTTCGAACTCGAAGCGATGCTGGAAAAACGCGTTAAGCGCCAGCTGCTGGAGGAAGTGCAGTCTATTTGCCCTCCGCACGTTACCATTATGCAGGTTCGTCAGGGCCTGGCGAAAGGTCTGGGGCACGCAGTACTGTGTGCACACCCGGTAGTGGGTGATGAGCCGGTCGCGGTTATTCTGCCGGACGTGATTCTTGATGAGTACGAGTCCGATCTTTCCCAGGAAAACCTGGCAGAGATGATTAAACGCTTTGATGAAACCGGCAGCAGCCAGATTATGGTTGAGCCAGTTGACGACGTAACCGCTTACGGTGTGGTTGACTGCAAAGGCGTTGCTCTGAAGCCTGGCGAAAGCGTACCGATGGTTGGCGTTGTTGAAAAACCTAAAGCTGACGTCGCGCCGTCTAACCTTGCTGTCGTGGGTCGTTACGTGCTGAGTGCTGAAATCTGGGCGCTGCTGGCGAAAACGCCTCCAGGTGCGGGTGATGAGATCCAGCTGACGGATGCTATCGATATGCTGATCGAGAAAGAGACCGTAGAAGCCTACCATATGAAAGGTAAGAGCCATGACTGCGGGAATAAACTCGGTTATATGCAGGCCTTCGTAGAATATGGTATTCGCCATAACAGCCTGGGTGAAGAATTTAAAGCCTGGCTCAAAGGCAGCATGGGTATTAAGTAATAAACCCACAGGCTGCTGAACAAGACCGGTGTGGCGATGCCCACCGGTTTTTTTATGCCTGTCACCTGGTAATTGTCGGCGGATTGTCAAGGACGTTAAATAGTGAATCTCGCAATATGACAGAATGTAAGGAGATGTTCGGGCGAATATTACGGGCATAAAAAAATCCCGCACCTGGCGGGATTTTTCAGAATCTTTCCAGATTAATCCTTGATCAGGAAGTCATCCAGTTGTTTACCTTGTTCGTCCATTGCTTTCTTGATTACAGCAGGAGTACGACCCTGGCCAGTCCAGGTTTTCTCTTCGCCGTTCTCATCGATGTAGCTATATTTAGCTGGACGTGCCGCACGTTTTGCTTTGGTGCCGGTTTTAGCCGCAGCCATGCTGTTCAGCAATTCGTTTGGATCGATACCATCGGCAATCAGCATTTCGCGGTACTGTTGCAGTTTACGTGTACGTTCTTCGATTTCAGCCGCAGCTGCGCTTTCTTCTTCACGACGTTCGTTAACGACAACTTCTAATTTTTCGAGCATTTCTTCAAGCGTCTCAAGGGTACATTCTCTTGCCTGCGCACGAAGAGTACGGATGTTGTTCAGAATTTTAAGTGCTTCGCTCATTGTAGTAATCTCAAACTTATAATGGGGGTGGGTTTGTTGTCCTAATAATAGAGCGTTAATTTCACTTGTGCAATAGGTGGGAATGTAAGGAATTCAAAAAATACAAAATAAACGACGCTATTATTAATTACGCTAACTTAAATTTCATTGTTTGCTCGGTCTGTGAGATATCGTTTCAAACGGCAAAAGCTTGTCATTTGCATGTTTGTTTTGTGACTTTTACCTCAGGAATTATAGTTGCGGTTGATAAATATCAGCCTTTTGTATTACCCCCGCTAAGCGTAGCGAGGGCCGGAATAGTTAATAAATAGTGAATTTTAATGAACGGAGAAGCCACTATAAAAAGAAGTGTTATCTCTGGACTGGTGCTCACCTTATTGTCCGTGCTTAATGCCTTTACTACCTGTTTTAACGCATTATTTTGCGCTATCCACAAAGGGTTTATTGGCGCGGAAGAGCCTTGCGCGTGCAGCCCACGGCTGATGACGGTACAAAATATGGTACAATGATTCATCGGGAATATTACACATTGATTAGGGTTCTTTGGCCAATGGCACAACTTTATTTCTACTATTCGGCAATGAATGCAGGGAAATCGACGGCGTTACTGCAATCCTCATACAATTATCAGGAGCGGGGGATGCGTACCGTTGTTTATACCGCCGAAATCGACGATCGCTTCGGGGCGGGGAAGGTAAGCTCAAGAATAGGCCTCTCGTCGCCTGCAAGGCTGTTTAACCCTGAAACGGACCTGCTGGAGGACATTCGTGCTGAGCACGCCTCTAAGCCTGTCCATTGCGTCCTGGTAGACGAAAGCCAGTTCCTGACCCGTGAGCAGGTCCATGCGCTTTCTGAGGTCGTGGATGAGCTGGATATTCCCGTTCTTTGCTATGGTTTACGCACCGATTTTCGCGGTGAGCTATTTGCCGGCAGCCAATATTTACTTGCCTGGTCGGATAAACTGGTGGAGCTAAAAACGATCTGCTTTTGTGGCCGTAAGGCGAGCATGGTTCTTCGCCTTGACCAGTCCGGTAAACCTTATGCTGATGGCGAGCAGGTGGTGATAGGGGGCAATGAACGCTATGTCTCGGTCTGCCGCAAGCATTATAAAGAGGCGCTGGTTGTAGGCTCGCTGACGGCGTTACAGGGCGACAGTCGAAAGTAACAGGAATTTTTACTCTTTTTCAGATATAAAAAAAACCCGCCATCGGCGGGTTTTTTTGTCACACTGTCAATTAAGCGTTTTTCTTCGCTTTCTTGTCAGCCTTTACCACTGCGGGGATGTCAGCTTTCACAGCAGCGACATCGCTTTCAGTGAAGTTACGACCGTAATAAGTATCCAGCAGGATCTGTTTCAGTTCGGAAATCAGTGGGTAGCGTGGGTTAGCACCGGTACACTGGTCATCGAATGCATCTTCAGACAGCTTATCTACGTGAGCGAGGAAGTCAGCTTCCTGAACGCCCGCTTCGCGGATAGATTTAGGAATACCCAGTTCAGCCTTCAGGCTTTCCAGCCATGCCAGCAGTTTCTCGATCTTCCCGGCAGTACGGTCGCCCGGTGCGCTCAGACCCAGGTGGTCTGCGATTTCAGCGTAGCGACGACGAGCCTGAGGGCGGTCGTACTGGCTGAATGCAGTCTGCTTGGTTGGGTTGTCGTTGGCGTTATAGCGGATAACGTTGCTGATCAACAGGGCGTTCGCCAGACCGTGAGGAATGTGGAACTGTGAACCCAGCTTGTGCGCCATGGAGTGACACACGCCCAGGAAGGCGTTAGCAAACGCGATGCCCGCGATGGTTGCAGCACTGTGTACACGTTCACGCGCAACAGGGTTTTTTGAACCTTCGTTGTAAGAGGCTGGCAGGTTTTCTTTCAGCAGTTTCAGCGCCTGCAAGGCCTGACCGTCAGAGAACTCGGAAGCCAGTACGGAAACATAAGCTTCCAGAGCGTGAGTCACCGCATCCAGACCACCGAACGCACACAGTGATTTCGGCATATCCATCACCAGGTTGGCGTCAACGATAGCCATATCTGGCGTCAGCGCGTAGTCGGCCAGCGGGTATTTCTGACCCGTTGCGTCATCCGTCACAACCGCAAATGGCGTGACTTCAGAACCGGTACCGGAAGTGGTGGTGACGGCGATCATTTTCGCTTTCACGCCCATTTTCGGGAACTTGTAGATACGTTTACGGATATCCATAAAGCGCAGCGCCAGTTCTTCGAAGTGAGTTTCCGGATGCTCGTACATGACCCACATGATTTTCGCGGCGTCCATTGGGGAACCGCCACCCAGTGCGATGATCACATCGGGTTTGAAGGAGTTGGCCAGTTCAGCACCTTTACGGACAACGCTCAGGGTTGGGTCAGCTTCAACTTCAAAGAAGACTTCAGTTTCGACGCCAGACGCTTTCAGAACAGAGGTGATCTGGTCTGCATAGCCATTGTTGAACAGGAAACGGTCAGTCACGATGAGCGCACGCTTGTGGCCATCAGTAATCACTTCATCCAGCGCGATTGGCAGTGAGCCACGACGGAAGTAGATAGATTTCGGAAGTTTGTGCCACAACATGTTTTCAGCTCGCTTAGCAACGGTTTTCTTGTTGATCAGGTGTTTTGGACCAACGTTTTCAGAGATGGAGTTACCACCCCATGAACCACAACCCAGAGTCAGGGAAGGTGCGAGTTTGAAGTTGTACAGGTCACCGATACCACCCTGAGAAGCTGGGGTGTTAATCAGGATACGTGCCGTTTTCATCTTCTGACCGAAGTGTGCAACACGCTCAGGCTGGTTATCCTGGTCGGTGTACAGGCAAGAGGTGTGACCGATACCGCCCATGGCAACCAGTTTCTCTGCTTTTTCTACCGCGTCATCGAAATCTTTCGCACGGTACATAGCCAGCGTCGGAGACAGTTTTTCGTGAGCAAACGGCTCGCTTTCATCAACGACGTTAACTTCACCAATCAGGATCTTGGTGGAAGCAGGAACGCTAAAGCCGGCGAGTTCGGCAATTTTATAGGCTGGCTGACCCACGATAGCGGCGTTCAGCGCGCCATTTTTCAGAATCACGTCCTGAACGGCTTTCAGCTCTTTACCCTGCAACAGGTAGCCGCCGTGGCTGGCGAAACGTTCACGAACGGCGTCATATACTGAGTCAACGACGACAACGGACTGTTCAGATGCACAGATAACGCCGTTATCGAAGGTTTTAGACATCAGCACAGACGCGACGGCGCGTTTGATGTCAGCGGTTTCGTCAATAACAACCGGGGTGTTACCCGCGCCTACGCCGATAGCTGGTTTACCGGAGCTGTAAGCGGCTTTAACCATGCCAGGACCACCGGTCGCCAGGATCAGGTTAATGTCCGGATGATGCATCAGGGCGTTGGACAGCTCGACAGAAGGTTGGTCGATCCAGCCGATCAGATCTTTTGGTGCGCCCGCCGCGATAGCCGCCTGGAGCACGATGTCTGCTGCTTTGTTAGTGGCGTCTTTCGCACGTGGATGCGGGGAGAAAATGATTGCGTTACGTGTCTTCAGGCTGATAAGAGATTTGAAGATGGCGGTAGAGGTTGGGTTAGTGGTTGGAACGATACCGCAAATGATGCCGATCGGTTCTGCTATGGTGATGGTGCCGAAAGTATCGTCTTCTGACAGCACGCCGCAGGTTTTCTCATCTTTATAGGCGTTGTAGATATACTCTGAAGCAAAGTGGTTTTTAATCACTTTATCTTCAACGATACCCATGCCGGATTCGGCAACGGCCATTTTAGCGAGAGGGATTCGAGCATCAGCAGCAGCCAGAGCGGCCGCGCGGAAGATTTTATCAACCTGTTCTTGGGTGAAATTGGCATATTCACGCTGGGCTTTTTTAACGCGCTCGACGAGGGCGTTCAGTTCAGCGATATTGGTAACAGCCATAATGCTCTCCTGATAATGTTTAAACTCTTTTAGTAAACCAGCGCTCGATACGTCTGACAGTATAGTCAGTGCCGATCCCACTTGCGTAACACACAGTAAAACAAAGGATTACGCACTGCTTATGCTCACTAATTTACTAAAAGAGCCTTACCTTAGCATCATACCTTTTTGATAGGTGATCTCCCTGGCGGCGTAACCAAGATTACTCACTTCTGAGTACGAAAATTATGATCAGGATCAATTTTGTCCTAAGCTGATACCTTTCAGCAGGGTTATTTCGTGCTAATTTTTCCAGTGTTAAATAATTAAGTAACTATTGGAAGTGGCGCTATCATTGATTATACAAACGTTTAACATCATGAATTGATAACGTTTTAGAACACATTTCTGGTGAAGTGTGCGGCTAAAAAGCGTATCTTCAGCGCGGATTTATCATGACACGCTGTTTCTCCCTGGCCATGCTCAATTGCGGAGCTTAATGTGATTCAAACGCTCTTTGATTTCCCTACATATTTTAAGTTTTTTATCGGTTTGTTTGCGCTGGTCAACCCGGTAGGGATCATCCCTGTCTTCATTAGTATGACCAGCTATCAAACGGCCGCTGCAAGAAACAAAACCAACCTGACGGCAAACCTGTCGGTGGCTATCATCTTGCTGACCTCTCTTTATCTGGGGGACGCCATCCTTCAGGTCTTCGGCATCTCGATTGATTCGTTCCGAATAGCGGGTGGGATCCTTGTGGTGACGATTGCCATGTCGATGATCAGCGGCAAGCTGGGGGAGGATAAACAGAACAAGCAGGAGAAATCAGAGACCGCAATCCGCGAAAGCATCGGCGTTGTGCCGTTGGCATTGCCGCTGATGGCAGGCCCGGGGGCAATCAGTTCAACCATCGTCTGGGGAACGCGCTATCACAGCCTGATGCATCTGATCGGCTTTTCTGTCGCCATTGCGCTGTTCGCGCTGTGCTGTTGGGGCGTTTTTCGCATGGCGCCATGGCTGGTTCGCTTGCTGGGACAAACGGGCATCAACGTGATCACCCGTATCATGGGCCTGCTGTTAATGGCATTGGGCATCGAATTTATCGTTACCGGTATAAAAAGCATATTCCCAGGATTATTACATTGACTTTCATTTGAAAGAGCGGAGCCGACGGCTCCGTTTTTTTTACGTGATTATCAGCAAATCATATAAATAAAGTTGAATTACGGTCCAGCCATAATAAGTTCTACTAATAACGCTCTCTTGTTGTTTTTCAAGAGGTTGTTTATTTTCAGCTTCCCCCTCTGCGCATAAATCCTTCGAACCCTCTGTTATTTTACTCACATGATACTCTGGGGCTTGCTGACAGATAACCGAAATGATATTAGTAATTTTGAGGCTGACCCAGACGAATGTGCTAAATAATAACCAATTGTTAAATTTTCGTGAAAAATCGTTCAGATTGGTCATGGTAATACGCTCTCAGCGAGGCAATCTTGTAACCGTTTGATTTCAAGTATTTTTACTTTGTATTGGTGGGGTTGAAGATTTATGGCTCAGATGAGCCATCCACCGTAAAAGAGAAATGCTTAACAAATTTGCAAAATGTATTGGCGAGAGTTGGCACCATTTGGTACTTTCCGGCCTTATATTTCGCAGCATTAATCAAGTTGATGAGAACTATTTTCATATAGACCTCACGAAAGATATCCAATGCATCTCTCTGACAGGGGAGAGGTGTAAAGAATCGACGCAAGATCGCCGTACGAGCGGTCAGTAATAATGAAGTCGGTGATAGCAAGAAGTAAAAAAAGAACCTGACAGTAGCAAAAAAAACTCCTGCGCTGTACAGGCCCCGACAGGGGATTACACAACTGGCGAAGGCCAGTCATTATAATGAGTGGAGTATCAACACAATGTCCATCATCACAAAAAAAAGTCTGGTAGCGGCGGGGATTTTAACTGCGCTAATCGCGGGCAACGCTGCAATGGCTGCGGACGTTCCTGCCGGTGTTCAGCTGGCTGAGAAGCAAACGCTGGTGCGTAATAACGGTGCGGAAGTGCAGTCTCTCGATCCGCACAAAATTGAAGGTGTTCCAGAGTCTAACGTTAACCGCGATCTGTTTGAAGGTCTGTTGGTGACGGACGTAGACGGCCACCCGGCACCGGGCGTGGCGGAAAAATGGGACAATAAAGATTTTAAAGTCTGGACCTTCCATCTGCGTAAAGATGCCAAATGGTCCGACGGTACGCCGGTTACCGCCGAAGATTTCGTTTACAGCTGGCAGCGTCTGGCGGATCCGAATACCGCCTCCCCGTATGCGAGTTACCTTCAGTACGGTCATATTGCCAATATTGATGACATCATCACGGGCAAAAAGCCTGTTACCGATCTGGGCGTAAAAGCCATTGATGCCAACACCTTTGAAGTGACGTTGAGCGAGCCTGTTCCGTACTTCTATAAGCTGCTGGTTCACCCGTCTGTTTCCCCGGTACCAAAATCCGCTGTAGAAAAATTTGGTGAAAAATGGACGCAGCCTGCGAATATCGTGACCAACGGTGCGTACAAGCTGAAAAGCTGGGTCGTTAACGAACGTATGGTACTGGAGCGCAACCCGCAGTATTGGGATAACGCGAAGACCGTCATCAATCAGGTCACCTACCTGCCAATTGCTTCAGAAGTGACGGACGTCAACCGCTACCGCAGCGGTGAAATCGACATGACCTATAACAACATGCCGATTGAACTGTTCCAGAAGTTGAAAAAAGAGATCCCGAAAGAAGTGCACGTCGATCCTTATCTGTGCACCTACTACTACGAAATTAACAACCAGAAAGCACCGTTCACCGACGTGCGCGTGCGTACCGCGCTGAAGCTGGCTCTGGATCGCGATATTATCGTTAATAAAGTGAAGAATCAGGGCGACCTGCCAGCTTACAGCTACACCCCGCCTTATACCGACGGTATGAAACTGGTTGAGCCTGAGTGGTTCAAATGGTCCCAGGAAAAACGTAACGAAGAAGCGAAAAAACTGCTGGCTGAAGCTGGGTACACCGCTGATAAGCCGCTGACGTTTAACCTGCTGTACAACACCTCGGATCTGCATAAGAAACTGGCTATCGCCGTGGCGTCAATCTGGAAGAAAAACCTGGGCGTGAACGTGAAGCTGGAAAACCAGGAATGGAAAACCTTCCTCGATACGCGCCACCAGGGAACGTTTGACGTGGCGCGCGCCGGCTGGTGTGCGGACTATAACGAACCGACCTCCTTCCTGAACACCATGCTCAGCGACAGCTCAAACAACACGGCACACTATAAGAGCCCGGCGTTTGATAAGCTGATTGGCGACACCCTGAAAGTGGCAGATGACGCCCAGCGCGCCGATCTGTACGCGAAATCAGAACAACAGCTCGATAAAGACTCTGCGATCGTGCCGGTTTACTACTACGTCAACGCCCGCCTGGTGAAACCGTGGGTAGGGGGTTATACCGGTAAAGACCCGTTGGATAATATTTCCGTTAAGAATCTTTATATTATCAAGCATTAATGGCAATACGTGGGGCGAGCGAGCTTGCCCCACTGTGTCTACTTTGTAACATTCATCAGGCACACGCCAGAAGGTACGGGCAATGTTGAAATTTATCCTGCGTCGCTGTCTTGAAGCGATTCCAACGTTATTTATTCTAATTACAATTTCCTTCTTCATGATGCGCCTTGCGCCGGGCAGTCCATTTACCGGTGAACGTACGCTGCCGCCAGAAGTCATGGCCAACATCGAAGCGAAATACCATTTAAACGATCCCATTACCACGCAGTACTTCAATTATCTGAAGCAACTTGCACACGGTGATTTTGGACCGTCATTCAAATATAAAGACTATTCCGTTAACGACCTGGTGGCTTCCAGCTTCCCGGTATCGGCTAAATTAGGGGCTGCTGCATTTATCCTGGCCGTTGTTCTCGGGGTCACTGCGGGCGTTATCGCCGCGCTAAAACAAAATACCCGATGGGATTATACCGTCATGGGGGTCGCAATGACCGGGGTGGTTATTCCCAGCTTCGTTGTCGCGCCGTTGCTGGTCATGATATTCGCCATCACCCTGAAATGGCTGCCCGGTGGCGGCTGGAACGGCGGAGCCCTGAAGTTCATGATACTGCCGATGGTGGCATTATCTCTGGCGTACATTGCCAGCATCGCCCGTATTACCCGCGGTTCAATGATTGAAGTTCTGCACTCGAACTTCATCCGTACCGCCCGTGCGAAAGGGCTGCCGATGCGCCGGATTATTTTCCGTCATGCACTCAAGCCTGCACTGTTACCGGTGCTCTCCTACATGGGGCCTGCTTTCGTCGGCATTATCACCGGTTCAATGGTAATTGAAACCATTTATGGCCTGCCGGGCATCGGACAGCTGTTTGTTAACGGGGCGCTTAACCGTGACTACTCGCTGGTGCTGAGCCTTACGATCCTCGTGGGCGCGCTGACCATTCTGTTTAATGCCGTTGTCGATGTGCTGTATGCCGTTATCGACCCGAAAATCCGTTACTAACTGGAGCACGCCATGATGTTGAGTAAGAAAAACAGCGAGGCGCTGGAAAACTTCAGTGAAAAGCTGGAGGTTGAAGGTCGTAGCCTTTGGCAGGACGCCCGCCGTCGTTTTATGCATAACCGCGCCGCCGTTGCCAGCCTGGTCGTGCTGGTGCTTATTGCGCTGTTCGTCACCCTGGCGCCAATGCTGTCGCAGTTCACCTATTTCGATACGGACTGGGGCATGATGTCCAGCGCGCCGGATATGGAATCCGGGCACTATTTTGGTACCGATTCATCTGGCCGTGACCTGCTGGTGCGCGTGGCGATCGGTGGCCGCATTTCCCTGATGGTCGGCATCGCGGCGGCGCTGGTGGCGGTAATCGTCGGCACGCTTTACGGTTCGCTTTCCGGTTACCTTGGCGGGAAAGTGGACTCCGTAATGATGCGTCTGCTTGAAATCCTGAACTCCTTCCCGTTCATGTTCTTCGTTATTTTGCTGGTGACCTTCTTTGGTCAAAATATCCTGCTGATCTTCGTGGCCATCGGGATGGTCTCCTGGCTGGACATGGCGCGTATTGTGCGCGGCCAGACGCTGAGCCTTAAACGTAAGGAGTTTATCGAAGCTGCACAGGTTGGTGGGGTTTCTACCGCCAATATCGTGGTGCGTCATATCGTTCCTAACGTGCTGGGCGTGGTCGTGGTGTACGCCTCCCTGCTGGTGCCAAGTATGATCCTGTTTGAATCCTTCCTGAGCTTCCTGGGATTAGGTACGCAAGAGCCGCTGAGCAGCTGGGGCGCGCTGTTAAGCGATGGCGCAAACTCCATGGAAGTATCACCGTGGCTACTGCTGTATCCGGCGGGCTTCCTGGTGGTCACTCTGTTCTGTTTCAACTTTATCGGCGATGGCCTGCGTGATGCCCTCGACCCGAAAGACCGTTAAGGAGCGCCGTCATGACCATTATTGAAACGGCAACCGCGCCACAGGCGCAACAGCGGTCCAGTGCACTGCTGGACGTAAAAGACCTCCGTGTGACGTTTAAAACCCCCGACGGTGATGTGACTGCCGTTAACGATCTCAACTTCGACCTGCGTGCCGGTGAAACGCTGGGCATTGTGGGCGAATCCGGGTCCGGTAAATCCCAGACCGCATTTGCGCTGATGGGCCTGCTGGCGTCAAACGGTGCGATCGGCGGTTCGGCGAAATTCAACGGGAGAGAGATCCTGAATTTGCCGGAGCATGAGCTGAACAAGCTGCGCGCCGAGCAAATCTCAATGATTTTCCAGGATCCGATGACCTCGTTGAACCCCTATATGCGTGTGGGCGAGCAGCTGATGGAAGTGCTGATGCTCCACAAGGGCCTGGGCAAAGCCGAAGCGTTTGAAGAGTCTGTCAAAATGCTGGATGCGGTGAAAATGCCTGAAGCACGCAAGCGCATGCGCATGTACCCGCACGAGTTCTCCGGCGGGATGCGTCAGCGCGTCATGATCGCGATGGCGTTGCTCTGTCGGCCAAAACTGCTGATCGCCGATGAACCGACCACCGCCCTGGACGTGACCGTTCAGGCGCAGATCATGACGCTGCTGAACGAGCTTAAGCGTGAGTTCAACACCGCGATAATCATGATCACCCACGATTTGGGCGTCGTTGCCGGGATCTGCGACAAAGTATTAGTCATGTATGCAGGCCGCACGATGGAATACGGTAATGCACGCGATGTCTTCTACCAGCCCGCCCATCCGTACTCTATTGGCCTGCTGAATGCCGTACCGCGCCTTGATGCGGAAGGGGAGTCGCTGCTGACCATCCCGGGTAACCCGCCAAACCTGCTGCGTCTGCCGAAAGGCTGTCCGTTCCAGCCGCGTTGTCCGCACGCGATGGAAATTTGTAACAGCGCACCGCCGCTGGAAGCGTTTGCCCCAGGCCGTCTGCGCGCCTGCTTTAAGCCGCAGGAGGAGCTGGTATGAACGCAATCGACGAAAAAAGAAATGTGCTGCTCGAAATCGCTGACCTGAAGGTCCATTTCGATATCAAAGACGGCAAACAGTGGTTCTGGCAGCCTGCCAAAACCCTGAAAGCGGTGGATGGCGTTACGCTGCGCCTGTACGAAGGGGAAACCCTGGGCGTGGTGGGCGAATCCGGCTGCGGCAAATCGACGTTTGCGCGTGCGATCATCGGCCTGGTGAAAGCCACCGACGGCAAAGTGGCCTGGCTGGGTAAAGATCTGCTGGGGATGAAGCCGGATGAGTGGCGCGACGTGCGCAGCGATATCCAGATGATTTTCCAGGATCCGCTGGCGTCCCTGAACCCGCGTATGACCATCGGTGAAATCATTGCCGAGCCGCTGCGTACCTATCATCCGAAGATGCCGCGTCAGGAAGTGCGCGACCGCGTGAAAGCGATGATGCTCAAGGTGGGTCTGTTGCCTAACCTCATCAACCGCTATCCACACGAGTTTTCCGGCGGTCAGTGTCAGCGTATCGGCATCGCACGTGCGTTGATCCTTGAGCCGAAACTGATTATCTGTGATGAGCCGGTTTCGGCGCTGGACGTTTCCATTCAGGCTCAGGTTGTTAACCTGCTCCAGAAACTGCAACGGGAAATGGGGCTATCGCTGATCTTCATCGCCCACGATCTGGCGGTGGTAAAACACATTTCAGACCGTGTGCTGGTAATGTATTTGGGGCACGCCGTGGAGCTGGGCACCTATGATGAGGTGTACCACAATCCGCTGCATCCTTACACCAAAGCGCTGATGTCTGCGGTTCCCGTTCCGGATCCCGATCTGGAAAAGAATAAAACCATCCAGCTTCTGGAAGGTGAACTGCCTTCGCCGATTAATCCGCCTTCAGGCTGCGTATTCCGTACGCGGTGCCCCATCGCCGGGCCGGAATGTGCAAAAACGCGTCCGGTTCTGGAAGGCAGTTTCCGACATGCGGTTTCCTGCCTGAAAGTAGACCCGTTATAATCGCAAGGGCTGACATGATGTCAGCCCTTATTTTCGAGGTTAATGTGTCGCGATTACTCACGTCGGCCCGTCAGCGGCTGTATCATTTCTTATTTGATCCTCAAACGGTTTCCGGTCGCCGCTTCGAAGGACTGTGCGGTTTATTTGCGCTGATTAGCGTCATTATTATCTTTATCGAATCCGGCGCCGGCACGCAGTACCACATGACGTATGAGGAGTGGCACGTATTTGTCTGGCTGGAATTAATCGTCACGCTGGTGTTTACCGCAGAATATGTGCTCAGGGTCATTAGCTGGCCAAATCCGGCAAAATATGTTTTTAGCTTTTGGGGTTTTATTGATTTAGCCACCATTCTGCCGCTGTACGTTATGTGGCTGTGGCCGGAAATAAGCCTGAACTATGTGTTTGCCTGGCGCGCAATGCGGGCGATTCGCGTGTTGCGCATTCTGAAGCTGCTGCGCTTTATGCCGTCGCTGCGGGTGTTTTGGGTCGCGATTGTTAGCGCCCGCCACCAGCTTATTCTCTTCTATTCGTTTATTGCCATCGTGATGATCGTGTTTGGCTCTCTGATGTATTTAATTGAAGGGCCGAAGTACGGGTTTACCACGCTTAATGCTTCCGTTTACTGGGCCATCGTCACGGTGACGACCGTGGGCTACGGGGATATTACGCCGCATACGCCGCTCGGAAGAATCGTGGCATCCGTTCTGATCCTGATCGGCTATTCGGTGATAGCGATCCCGACGGGGCTAATTACCACCCACATGAGCAGCGCGTTTCAGGGCAGCAAACGGCAGCGTAAATGCACGAGGTGTCAGCAGGGGAATCATGAACCCGGCGCGCGGTTTTGTCACCACTGTGGAAATGCCTTACCGGATTGATTAAAAAAGGCTGCGATGGCAGCCTTTTTTATTATTCGCGCCAGAGAATATGGCACAGCTTGTGGTCTTTTTCGCGGCACAGCAGCACGCGCGCAAAGATGTCGTTAATTTCGCCGCCGTCTTCGTCCGCCAGCCCAATCACCACTTCGGCAAAGAAATCCGGGTTGAGGTCAAAATCGACGTGTTCGGCCCAGTCTTCAGACGGATCGAACAGCTCGGCGCCGCCACGCTCTTCAAATTGCAGGTTGAAAAGAATAACGTCAGCCGGGTCGAGATTATCGACCGCCAGTTCGAGAAAAATATCGTAGGCCTGCTCGAGCGTTTCGTCTTCGGTCAGGCGATTGTTCAGATCCATTTCCATGATGACTACCTGTTAAACATCGTTGGGCACGTTTTACAGCAACGGACTAAAGAAGTAAAACAGTCGTTCGGCAATTCGCTGCCACAGCGGACGTTTCGCCCACAGCCTGGCGTCCAGCAGGCGTGAGCGGGAGATATAATCGTCCTGAACCGCCGCCAGATCGCCGCCAAACCCGGCGTCATCAATGACCAGCGTAATTTCAAAATTCAGCCACAGGCTCCGCATATCGAGGTTGACGGTGCCCACCAGGCTCAGCTCTCCGTCTACCAGCACGCTCTTGGTGTGCAGCAGCCCGCCCTCGAACTGATAGATTTTCACGCCCGCGGCCAGCAGCTCGCTGAAGAACGCACGGCTTGCCCACCCGACCAGCAGCGAATCGTTCTTGCGCGGCATAATAATGCTCACATCCACTCCGCGCTGCGCCGCCGTACAGATGGCATGCAGAAGGTCGTCGCTGGGAACGAAATAGGGCGTGGTCATGATCAGATATTCACGCGCTGAGTACGCGGCGGTAAGCAGTGCCTGGTGGATCAGATCTTCCGGGAAGCCAGGACCGGAGGCGATGGTATGGATAGTGTGCCCGCTGGCTTCCTCAAACGGCATGATATTGCCATCCGGCGGCGGGGGAAGAATGCGTTTGCCGGTTTCGATTTCCCAGTCGCAGGAGTAGACGATGCCCATAGACGTTGCCACCGGGCCTTCCATGCGAGCCATCAAATCAATCCATTGCCCCACGCCGGAATCCTGTTTGAAGAAGCGGGGGTCAACCATATTCATGCTGCCGGTGTAGGCGATATAGTTATCGATCAGAACCATTTTTCGGTGCTGGCGGAGATCCATGCGCCGCAGAAATACGCGGAAAAGATTCACCTTCAGCGCCTCGACCACCTCGATACCGGCATTGCGCATCATGCCGGCCCACGGACTGCGGAAAAAGGCCACGCTGCCGGCGGAGTCCAGCATCAGGCGGCAATGGATACCGCGACGTGCAGCCGCCATCAGCGATTCGGCTACCTGGTCCGCCATGCCGCCCGGCTGCCAGATGTAAAACACAATCTCGATATTATGCCGGGCAAGTTGAATGTCCCGGATCAGCGCCTGCATCACATCGTCGGAAGAGGTCATCAACTGGAGCTGGTTGCCTTTTACGCCGGCGATCCCCTGGCGGCGTTCGCACAGCTTGAACAGGGACGACGCCACGCTGCTGTTCTCTTCGGCGAAGATATGCTTGCAGGCTTTGAGATCGGCAAGCCATTTTGCCGTGGAGGGCCACATGGCGCGGGCGCGTTCGGCCCGGCGTTTACCCAGATGAAGTTCACCAAAAGAGAGATAGGCGATTATGCCCACCAGCGGGAGAATGTAGATAATCAGAAGCCAGGCCATGGCGGAAGGGACCGCTCTGCGCTTCATCAGAATGCGCAACGTCACCCCGGCAATTAACAGCCAGTATCCTAAAATGACCAGCCAACTCACCACGGTGTAGAAGGTTGTCATAAATAAAAAATCCTTTTGAAAGCGTATTGTTATGAGTTTACGCATCAGGATTCATCTGGCAAATAAAAACGGCAGATAAAAGCGCTGGTTTGCTGCCCGCTTAGGCTTATAATGGCATCTCTGTTAGAGAAAGAGTTGTAGACATGAAGCGCAGTAGAACTGAAGTCGGGCGCTGGCGCATGTTGCGACAGGTGAGTCGTCGAAAGGCTCGTTGGCTGGAAGCACAATCCCGCCGCAATATGCGTATCCACGCCATCAGGAAATGTGGGCTGAACAGACACCGTAATGCGCTGTTGTTCGCGGTCCAGGACATCTGATAACCCTGAGGGCACCGAAAGGTGCCCGTTGTTTAACTGACGCGGTCTGCGGCTTTAACGGTATACAGTTTCAGATTTCGGGAATATCGACGTTGCGGCGATATTCCCTTTGTTTTGAGCAAAAGGAGTGAGACGTGTTTGCGGAGTTTGGTGTACTGAATTTCTGGACCTATGTTGTCGGCGCATTTTTTATCGTGCTGGTTCCAGGACCGAACACCTTGTTTGTGCTGAAAACAGGGATTGGCCACGGCGTGAAAAAAGGGTATCTGGCCGCCACCGGTGTATTTATTGGTGATGCGGTGCTGATGTTTCTGGCCTGGGCGGGCGTCGCCGCGCTGATCCAGACCACGCCGGTGTTATTCAATATCGTCCGCTACCTCGGGGCGTTTTATCTGCTGTGGCTCGGCGGGAAAATGCTCTGGTCCGTTATTAACCGTCAGAGTAATACACATGATAACAGCGCCGAACCGGCAAGCGCGATCCTCAAGCGTTCGCTGGTATTGAGCCTGACGAACCCGAAAGCGATTCTCTTTTACGTGTCGTTCTTCGTCCAGTTCATCGATGTAAACGCGAAGAATACCGGCACGTCGTTCCTGATCCTCGCCACAACGCTTGAGCTGATTAGCTTCATGTACATGAGCTTCCTGATTTTCTCAGGCGCGTTTGTGACGCGTTACCTGAAAACCAAAAAGAAACTGGCGAAGCTGGGGAATGGGCTGATCGGTCTGCTGTTTGTCGGCTTTGCGGCGAGGCTGGCGTCGCTGCACTGAATGAAGAAAAGGCTCCTGAGGGAGCCTTTCTTTTAGAACACTTTTTTATACGGACGAACCGTGACTTTCTCGTACACGCCGGCTGCGACGTACGGGTCTGCTTCTGCCCACGCCTGCGCGGCTTCCAGAGATTCAAACTCGGCAATCACCGTGGAGCCGGTAAAACCTGCCGCTCCCGGATCGTTGCTGTCAACGGCAGGCATCGGGCCCGCGGTCAGCAAACGGCCTTCATCCTGTAGCAACTGTAAGCGCGCCAGATGGGCAGGGCGAACGGAAAGACGTTTTTCCAGAGAATCATGTACATCTTCAGCGTAAATCACGTAAAGCACGGCAAAGCTCCTTAACCGGTGAAAGTGACAATTACGTTATGTGAAAGCACAAATGACTGCAATGTAAAGATAATCACATTGTTAAAACCCTGATCTGGATGCCCCTTTTTTGCCCGCTTATGCGCTTAAATTGCGCCAGGACAAAGTGTCTTATTGAATATGATTGCTATTTGCATTTAAAATCGAAGTTCGGTTTTTTAACGTTGATGATTATGACTTCGATGACCCTTGATTTACCTCGCCGCTTTCCATGGCCGACGCTGCTTTCCGTCGTTATTCACGGTGCTGTCGTGGCGGGTCTGCTCTATACCTCGGTTCATCAGGTTATTGAAATGCCGGCGCCAGCGCAGCCAATTTCTGTGACCATGGTATCGCCTGCGGATCTTGAACCGCCGCAGGTTGCGCCGCCGCCGCCACAGCCCGTTGTTGAACCGGAGCCCGAACCCGAGCCAGTTCCTGAGCCGCCGAAAGAAGCGCCGGTGGTGATCCATAAGCCAGAGCCAAAACCTAAACCTAAACCGAAGCCAAAACCCAAGCCGGTTAAAAAGGTGGAAGAGCGTCCTAAACGTGAAGTGCGTCCGGTAGAGCCACGCGCCACGCAACCGGTTGAAAATGCCGCGCCGTCGCGTCCGCTGATGAATAACACCGCGACCGCGACGAAACCGACGGTAACCGCGCCAGCGGGCCCGCGCGCGCTGAGCCGTAATCAGCCGCAGTATCCGGCGCGCGCGCAGGCGTTACGCATTGAGGGGCGCGTAAGGGTGAAATTTGACGTCACCGCCGACGGTCGCGTTGATAACGTGCAAATCCTCTCCGCCCAGCCGGCGAATATGTTTGAACGTGAAGTGAAATCGGCCATGCGCAGATGGCGCTACGAGGCCGGTAAACCCGGCAGCGGGCTGGTTGTGAACATTGTCTTCCGCCTGAACGGCGGGGCGCAGATGGAATAACGGCCAAAAAAAGCCTCCGCAAGGAGGCTTTTTTTATACCTGAAGCTAGCTCCGGGGAAGCTGGCGCGGTTTACCGTCGCTATCCACCGCCACATAGATGAATAATGCCTCCGTCGCCTTATAGCGCTGACCAATCGGTTCAGAAGAGACTTTTTTTACCCATACCTCAATGTTGATGGAGATAGAGGTATTGCCGCGTTTTACGCAGCGCGCGTAACAGCAAACCACATCTCCAACCGCAACCGGACGCAGGAAGGTCATGCCATCAACCCGGACGGTGACTACGCGCCCGTGGGCGATCTCTTTAGCCAGAATTGCGCCGCCCATATCCATTTGCGACATTAGCCAGCCGCCAAAAATATCGCCATTGGCATTGGTGTCAGCGGGCATTGCCAGTGTGCGTAAAACCAGTTCGCCCTGAGGGGCGTCAATTGTTGTCATTGTTTTTAAACTCGTAACTGAAGACTTCAGGCGGGATGCTACTATGATTTCTGGCTGGAGAGAATAGGGTGAGCGCCCGCAGCGCGGGCGCCTGAGGGTCAGAAGGACATGGTTACGCCGGCGTAATACGCGCGGCCCGGTTCGTTATAGGTCGATGCACCGTCATTTTCACGGTAAATCTGCTTGTCAAAGAGGTTGCTGATGCCGGCATTCAGGCGCAGGTTTTTGGTCAGCTGATAATTACTGCCGATACCCACGATGGAATACGCGCCGATCTCTCTGTTGGACATCGCATTCTCCTCTTTGCGGATTTCAGCGTTCTCTCTGGGCTTCTGGCGGCCATACATCGTCCAGCTTACGTTGGCTGAAAGTTTGCTGTTAACCTCCCAGTCCAGCATGGTGTTGACGGTATATTTGGGGATGATAGACAGCGGGTTGCCGGTGTCTTTACTTTCAGACTGGATCATATACGTCGCATTGGTACGCCAGGTCAGCGTGTCGCGAATAACCGGCACGGTGAGGTTACCTTCCAGCCCTTCAACAACGGCCTTGCCGCCGTTCTCCCATTGCAGGATATTTACGTCGTTGCTTGTCTGCCCCAGCACGTCCGTTCCTGAAACGATCTTGTTTTTGTAATCGTTGCGGAACCAGGTAATCCCAGCCTCGTAGCCTTCCAGGGCAAAAGCCAGGCCGATCTCTTTGTTCACGCTGATTTCCGGATCCAGATCCGGGTTGCCTAACAGGTAGCAGCTTCCCTCGGAAATGTTGTTCGGACAACCGTTCCCGCGGGTGGAAAGCAGATAGCCTTCGCTGGACTGATACAGGTTCGGCGCTTTAAATACCCGAGCGATACCCGCTTTGGCCTTGAACATGTCGCCTAAATCCTGTGAAACATTAAGGCTTGGGCTCCAGTTGCTGCCAAATTTATTGTGATAATCGAAGCGGATCCCCGGAATCAGGTTGGTCCCCTGACGCGCTTCAATATTGTCCTCAAGATAGATCCCGGTGAGATCGGCGCTGTTTTTGCTGTTGCGCTCGGAAGCGGTGCCGGAAACGCCGTTAATCACTTCTCCCGACACGTCCGTCGCCTGCATTGACGCCGGGTCGTTGAGCTCATCGCGGTTCCACTCCGCGCCGATGGTCAGCGTCTGGTCCACCAGCCAGAACAGCGGAATGTTCAGCTCGCCTGTGGAACGGTACGACTCAAGCCGGCTGGTGTCGTACTTGTCGCTGTTGATCATACCCTCAACTCTGCCCGTCGACCCTTCCTGCAAGCGGGTGTTGTTGGTCTTCTCGTAGTAGACGCCAAACTTCGACTGGCCCCAGTCCCAGATGCCGTTGTGCGTAATGCCGTATGACTGGCGGTACATACGGTTAGTTTCGTGACCGTACAGGGACGACACCAGGCCACCAGGGCTGACGTTGCCGTTGCTGTACTGCGTATCGCCCGCGTAGATATTGCCCTGGCGGCTGTAGCTGTAGTCGAAGTCGATAATTTGCTGCGGCGTGAGTTTCCAGGAGAGAAGGGCGTTGATGTCTTTGTTTCGTACGCCTTCGCGTCCGGCGGCGTAAGAGCCGTTTTGCGCGGTGTTAATATCCTCGGCGTCCGCGTCGGTTTTGTTGATGTTCCCGTAAAGGCGCATCGTTAACGCATCACCTGCGAGAGGGCCGCTCAGATCGAAGTTAGCGCGTTTTGTCGCTCCCTCTTTATCATTTTCAGGCTGGTTGGTGTAGAGCGAGAGCGAGCCGTGCCAGTCGTTGGTCGGGCGTTTGGTAATGATGTTGACGACGCCACCGGCAGCCCCCGAGCCATAGCGAGCGGCGGCAGGCCCGCGGAGCACTTCAATGCGCTCGACCATTTCTGGCGGAACCCAGTTGGTGTCCCCGCGGGTGTCGCGCTCGCCGCGCCAGCTGTAGCGCACCGAGTTACGGGATGTCACCGGCACGCCGTCAATCAGGATCAGGGTATTTTCCGGCCCCATACCGCGAATATCGATCTGGCGGTTGTTGCCGCGGCTGCCCGTCGCGCTGTTGCCGGTGAGGTTTACCCCGGGCATTTTACGAATGATTTCAGAAAGATCGTTTACCGGCGGGTCCTTTTCGATGTCCTTCGCCGTAATAACCGAGACGCCAGGCTGCTGCTTCAGCGCCTCTTCAGCCGTCGCCTGAACCACCATGGTTTCACCGTCGTCGAGAGTCTCTTCTGCTGCATGCGCGCCCTGGCCCAGTGCCGCAAGGATGGCCAACGTAAGTGAAGCGGGGGCAAATCTTATTATGCTTTTCATCAACTCATTTCCATTTGTTAAAATGCGATGACGAATATTAATGATAGTGATTCTCATTACAATGAGAAGAGAGCAATCTCCATAAAATCTTCATGATTCAGTCATTTTTGAAGAAGGGGGGCGGAATGTGAAAGGAAAGTGAAAAAAGGCCAGATCGCATTGCGATCCGGCCCGTAGGGTTACTGCTTATCGTCCTGCGGCATGTGCCGGTAGATGTACACGCCGCTTAGCAGCGTAAACACGAGCGTCAGGGCCGTCAGGCCAAATACCTTGAAGTTGACCCAGATATTCTGCGGCAGCCAGAAAGCGATGTAGATATTGGCAAGACCGCACAGGATAAAGAACAGCGCCCAGGCCAGGTTCAGACGCCCCCAGACTGCCTGAGGCAGCGTCAGCTCTTTGCCCAGCATGCGCTGGATCAGCGGCTTTTTCATCACCCACTGGCTGATGAGCAGCGCGCCCGCAAACAGGCCATAAATCACCGTGACCTTCCATTTAATGAATTCATCATTGTGGAAGAACAGCGTCAGGCCCCCAAACACCGCCACCATCAGGAAGGTGATGAGCGCCATCTTCTCAACCTTGCGGTAGCGAACCCAGCTATAAATCAGCACCACAGCCGTGGCCACAATCAGCGCCAGCGTGCCGGCATAAATGTCGTACAGCTTATAAAAAGCGAAAAATACGATCAGCGGTAAAAAATCAAGAAACTGCTTCATTCTGCGATCCCGGTTACTGACGAATTAACATGTACAGGCGGAACAAATAGACCAGCAGCACGGCTGAAATCAGGTTGCTCAGCGTATTGGCGACAACCGCACCGACGTTTGGCGTTAACACCGCGAAATTCGGTGCAAACAGCAGTAGCAGCGTTTTGGCCAGCAACCAGCTGATAACGGCCGGCGCGACCAGTCTCATATTTGCCCACGCGAGCCGGATGCTGCTACGCATGGCGGTGAAAATGCCCATTTTGTCCTGCACCACCATGACTGGCGCGAATGAAAGAACGATAGCCAGCAACACGCCAGGAACGACAACCAGCATTATCCCCATCTGGACGAGCAGTGTGGTCAGGAAGATGAGGATAAACAGCTTGGGCAGCACCGGCGCGCTGGCGCCGATTGCACGTAACGCGCTGACGCGTTGCCCGGCAGACACCAGCTGAATCATCAGCAGCACGCCACCGGCCAGAATGGCATTGCCAATCAGGCCCGAGAAGGTCGATGCCGCAGAGGCGCGCAGCAAGATTTGCTGTTGTTCTGGCGTCATATTCTGCACAAGGTCAAACAACCCCGCGCTGCCTGCAAGATGATCCCCCTGGCTCAGCGTGGCAATCTGTTCATCACTGGGTGAGAACGCATGACCCAGCACCACCGTAATAAAGGCGCACAACAACGCGATCAGTAAAAAGGTAATGAACTGATTGCGGAAAAAATTTCCCGTGTCACGGTAGACAGACTTCGCCGTGATAGACATGCACTCTCCTTGAGTATTGCAGGTGTTAATTAGCCGGCAATTGTACACCGGATATGGCGCTGGTGGCAGCATCAAGGCTTGTATGGAAAAGCATATCTTTGTAAACCTGCAAAAGAAGGACCCACCCAATCAGACTGTGAGAGCCAGAAATTGTCCAGCCGCTACTGCAAGCGCAAGTGAGGAAAAGCAGAAATTTTTGTTACCGAGAAATGCCAGAAATTGACGTGGTAACAACTTATTGCTTTATATGGCGTCACCAAAAATTAACCTAGATCAATGAATGTTAACTTACTGGTTTTAATGTGATCTGTGTTAGATCACTTATTACTCTTTTGTGAGTATATTCTCCTCCGCAATTAAAACCACAACGATGGAGCGGATATGAAAAAATTAGCGGTGGCAGCCCTTATCTTAAGCAGTCTCTCTGGCGGCGCGTACGCGCATGAAGCAGGTGAATTCTTTATTCGTGCCGGTTCGGCAACGGTGCGCCCAACGGAAGGCTCAGACAGCGTACTGGGGATGGGCGGTTTCAACGTCAGCAATAATACTCAGCTAGGCTTGACCTTTACCTATATGGCAACGGATAACGTGGGCGTTGAGCTTCTTGCCGCCACGCCGTTTCGTCACCGCGTCGGTTTGGGACCGACCGGAGACATTGCCACGGTGCACCATTTGCCGCCAACGCTGATGGCGCAATGGTACTTTGGGGATTCCAGCAGCAAGGTGCGCCCCTATATTGGCGCGGGCGTTAACTACACCACCTTCTTTGACGAGAAATTTAACGATACCGGGAAAGCAAACGGGCTTTCCGATCTCAGCCTGAAGGACTCCTGGGGCGTGGCGGGGCAGGTGGGGCTGGACTATCTGATCAACCGCGACTGGCTGATCAACGCCTCGGTCTGGTACATGGATATTGATACCGACGTTCGCTTCAAGGCGGGCGGAGAGCAGCAGAGTATCAGTACCCGTCTGGATCCGTGGGTGTTTATGTTCTCTGCGGGTTACCGTTTCTGATTCGGTAAAAACTGGCCGCACAGCGGCCAGTGCCGGACGTTAAAAGGACGGATAAACGGGGCGTTCGTCCAGCTTCATGCAGTGGCTGAGCGTCGATTTGCCATCATACAGGTAGCTGAACGCATCGCGTGAAATGGAGTGGAACAGAACATCCCCGTTTGCAAAGGGAATAATTTCGGTATCGCCGACACGTTTATGGCCAGCGCCGGTTTCAAAATGCCCGGGCCACTTTTCCTGGGTGTGGTCGTAGACGTGCAGAATAATTTCGACCAGGCCGCGTTCCGGGCAGTTCAGCCGCAAAAACGTCGATGAGAAATTCAAAGACGAAGCGTGAAACGAGATAAAAACAAGCAAAAATCCAAAACATCTAAAAAACATCAACGCGTCAAAACCCTACTCAAACCAGACGTAAGATTTTACTTAAGTGTAAATCTTTCCTGTTGCTGTGGATCAATAAGAGTTAAGTTTCAAAAGCCTATGTTAAGTCTTCCTCGCCTTGTGTTCTCGCGGGGACGATATATCCCTGTAAGTCCGTGAATTGCTGTATGGTGGTTCTTCCATACATCTGGCTGGAGGGGATATCCCCAACATCAAATTTGAGTGTCCGGTATGTGCAGGCAAACAGTTTTATTTCACCACGTTTAGCCCGACGCACAGCCAACCTCACGGTGCGGTCTGTTCAGTTTGCGGAACCCGCCTCACCACCCATTCATGCCTTCCGAAACTCAAAAGGCGACGGTGGCTAAAGCCAGCAAGTTGAAACAAGGCCTCCCGTAGAGGCCTTTTTCGTACCTGAGAGCTACTTCTGAATCAAATACCGTACGGTTGGCCCGTCCTGCTGGATATCCAGCACGGTATAGCCGTGGTTTTTAGCATCAAGCGGAATGTTGTTGATGGACTGGGGGCAATCGCTCACCACTTCCAGAATTTCACCTTTTTTCAACTGCGGTAACGCCTCAAGCGTGGCGACGGCCGGGTAAGGGCAGGGTTCACCCACCATATCAAGACGATAGTCAGGCACGATCTCTTTCATGCGGCATTCTCCTGAGTTTCAGTTTTGAGGGTAGCCCGGCGGAAGAAGCGCTTCTCTTGTGAAACCACCAGTAAGAAGGCAACAAGCAGCAGGGCGTAGGTCACCATGAGCCCCCCAAGTGGACCAAAGGTATTCAGCAGATTGACCTTGTCCCAGTTGGTTGCCAGCACCGGAGAGACGTCATCCCAGTAGTACGCCAGGAGGGTTGAGCCAATCACGTTACCCAGACCAACCCACCAGTAATGCACCTGGCCTTCCACGGCGCGATACATCCAGCCGGTTTCGCACCCGCCGGCCAGCACAATGCCAAAACCAAACAGCAATCCGCCAATGACCGCATTAGGACCAGCCCACATGATTTTCGGCTCCACGCCAAGCTGCACATAGCTAAAGATGCCGATCGCGCTGACCGCCATACCGGCAATGATTGCCTTCGCCATCATCGTTCGTCCGGTGATCCACATATCGCGAAACGCGGAGGTAAAGCAGATCTGCGCACGTTCAATCAGCAGGCCGAAACCAATGCCGAACAGCATTGCCAGGCCGAGTTTTGGCTGATTCATCGCCGTGCACATCGCCCATGCAACCATGGCAAAAAAGACCAGCATACCGAGGCGGAAGCGACGACGGGCCTGATCGGGCTTTTGAGTCAACGGAGAGGCAGCGCTCACTTTCGTCATTTTCACCGGAATGCGGAACAGCGGCAGCAGGGTGAACTTTGCGCCGAAGTATGAGCCGATGGCGGTGGCGACGGCAAAGAACCACGCATGCAGCGAGAACTGCGGAATACCGGTAAAGAACGCGGCAAGGTTACAGCCCATCGCCAGGCGGGCGCCAAACCCGGCAATGATACCGCCGACCACGGCCTGCATAATGCGGATGCGGCTTTTCGGCATGCGTAACTTAACGTTGTTGGCCCACAGCGCGGCCGCAAAACAGCCGCCGAACATGCCGATGATCATCATCCCGTCAACGCGGGTCAGCGGTGTGCCCTCAAGATGGATCAGCTTAAAGTAGCCCCACTCTTCGGCATGAACGCCAGCAAGCTGCAATAGCTGTCCACCCCAGCGGGTAAACTCGCCCGTAACGGCCCAGAAGGTGCCGGTAATACCGAAATAATAAGTAGAGAGAATGCCTGCCGCGATAACGGCCGGAACAGGTGACCAGAACTTAACCAGGTAAGTCTGCTTGAAGTAATGCCAGGACATGAATAACCTCTGAACTCAGAAGGATAACGCTAAAAAGAGCCCAGATCATACGCTTACGAGAAAGATTGGGAAGTCATTCACACCGAAAATATCGACAGGATCAATTTTGACAGGTTGCTCTCAAGGAGCAAGGGGGAAAACCGCCTGGCTCCGGGGCCAGACGGTTATAACGGTTACGCCCTGCGCGTGGCCGTCTTCATGGATGTGACGAACGTTTTCAGCTCAGCCAGCATCTGCTCAGGTTTATCCACGTTTTTCTCGATAATTTTAACGATAGCCGAACCGGAAATGGCCCCGGCGGCCTTCGCGTCAATGGCCGCAGTAACCTGATCCGGAGACGAAATCCCGAAGCCCTGAAGCGGTGGTGCGGCATGGTATTCTGCCAGCTTCTCCACCAGGTGATGCAGCGGCAGCGCGGCTTTGTTCTCCGCGCCGGTCACGCCCGCACGGGAGAGCAGGTAGGTGTATCCTCGTCCGTAAGAGGCAATCTGGCGCAACAGTTCGTCATCGGCATTCGGCGGACAGATGAAAATCGGCGCGACGTTGTGGCGCATCGCCGCCTGACGGAACGGCGCGGACTCTTCAACGGGCACGTCAGCCACCAGCACGGAGTCGACACCCACGCGGGCGCACTCGGCGTAAAATGCATCAATACCGCGGCTGAAGACCAGGTTGGCGTACATCAGCAGGCCAATCGGGATGGTCGGGTGCTTCTGGCGGATCGCCGCCAGCATTTCAAAGCACTGGGTCGGCGTCACGCCTGCCGCAAAGGCGCGCAGGGTGGCGTTCTGGATGGTTGGGCCATCCGCCAGCGGATCGGAGAAGGGAATACCCAGCTCCAGCGCGTCGGCACCGGCTGCGATCAGGGTGTCGATAATCTTCAGCGACTGCTCGGGGCCGGGGTCGCCCAGCGTCACGAAGGGAACGAACGCGCCTTCCTGGCGGGCCTTCAGCTGTGCAAATATGTTGTCGTAGCGTTCCATCAAATTTCCCCTCGTGCTTTCAGAATATCGTGAACGGTAAAGATATCTTTATCCCCGCGGCCGGAAAGGTTCACCACCAGCAGCTGCTCTTTTTCCGGGTTTTCCTTCATCATTTTCAGCGCGTGCGCAAGGGCGTGGGAAGACTCCAGCGCCGGGATGATCCCTTCATTGCGGCACAGCGTTTTGAAGGCCTCCAGCGCTTCGTCATCGGTGATGGAGACGTAATCTGCGCGCCCCGTGCTGTTCAGGAAGGCGTGCTGTGGCCCAACGGACGGGAAATCCAGCCCGGCAGAAATCGAGTAAGACTCCTCAATCTGCCCTTCGTCGGTCTGCATCATCGGGGCTTTCATGCCGAAGTAGATCCCCACGCGGCCATGCTTCAGCGGCGCGCCGTGCTCGCCCGTTTCAATGCCGTGACCGGCAGGCTCGACGCCAATCAGCCCAACGCGGGTTTCGTCGATAAAATCGGCAAACATGCCGATGGCGTTAGATCCGCCGCCGACGCAGGCAATCACCGCATCCGGCAGGCGACCCTCTTTTTCAAGGATCTGCGCTTTGGTCTCTTCACCGATCATGCGCTGGAATTCGCGCACGATGGTCGGGAACGGGTGCGGGCCCGCCGCGGTGCCGAGCATATAGTGGGCGGTTTCGTAACTGCCAGACCAGTCGCGCAGCGCTTCGTTACAGGCATCTTTCAGCGTGGCGGAGCCGCTGTGCACCGGGATCACCTCCGCGCCCATCAAACGCATACGGAACACGTTCGGCGACTGGCGCTCAACGTCTTTGGCACCCATATAGATGCGGCACTTCAGGCCGAGCAGGGCGCTGGCGAGAGCAGAGGCCACGCCGTGCTGGCCCGCGCCGGTTTCAGCGATAATTTCGGTTTTACCCATACGCTTAGCGAGCAGCGCCTGGCCCAGCACCTGGTTAGTTTTGTGCGCGCCGCCGTGCAGCAGATCTTCACGCTTAAGGTAGAGCGTGGTTTTAGTGCCTTCGGTCAGGTTACGGCATTTGGTCAGCGCCGTCGGACGGCCCGCGTAGTTTTTCAGCAGGTCGGTAAACTCCGCCTGAAACGCCGGATCTTTTTGCGCGCTCACGAACGCTTCTTCCAGCTGGCGCAGCGCGGGCATCAGGATTTGTGGGACGTACATCCCACCGAACTCACCAAAATACGGGTTAAGTAATGTCGTCATCTTCTCTTCCTTAATATGCACGCAGAGTTTTGAATACCGATGCCAGCTTGCTGGCGTCTTTTATGCCCGGTTGGGACTCTACGCCTGAATTGAAATCGAGGCCGGCGCAGCCGGTTTTGGCCGCTTCCACACAGTTATCGGGGCTTAATCCCCCCGCCAGCAGAACATTGTCCAGCGCTGCTCCACGCAGCAGCGACCAGTCGAAGCGCTGCCCCGTACCGCCCTGACCGTTGTCGAGCACGTATTTATCAACATGATTCAGGTTACGCGCGGGCAGGGTGTCACCGACGCTCTGCGCTTTCCAGATCTGAACCTGAGGCGCCAGAACATGTCGCAGAGCATCGATATACGCCTGATCTTCGTCGCCATGCAGCTGGACCGCGCTCAGGGATAACGCGTCCGCTTTTGCTGCAATGTCGGTGATATCCGCATTGCGGAATACGCCCACATAGCTGAGTGGGGCAGCCGCAATCACCCTACGCGCCTGCTCTTCATTAACCGCGCGTGGAGAGGACTCAACAAAGATCAGCCCGCCATAGATGGCGCCCGCTTCATATGCGGCCTGCGCGTCCTGTTCGCGGGTCAGGCCGCAGACTTTGTTCTCACCCAACAGCACGCGGCGCACGGCAGCATTGAGATCGTCGTGTTCCATCATCGCGGAGCCGATCAGGAAACCGTTGGCAAAGTGGCTCAGCTCGCGCACCTGAGCGTAGCGGTTAATTCCGGATTCGCTGATCACCGTGACGCCCGCGCCCAGACGCGGCGCAAGCTGGCGCGTGCGGTCCAGGTCAATCGACAGGTCGCGCAGATCGCGGTTGTTAATGCCGACCACTTTCGCCTCCAGCGCGATGGCGCGCTCCAGCTCCTCTTCGTTGCTCACTTCGGTCAGCACGCCCATGTTCAGGCTATGCGCGACGGCGGAGAGCTGGCGATACTGCTCGTCGTCGAGCACAGAGAGCATCAGCAAGCAGGCATCGGCCTGATAAAAACGCGCCAGCCAGATCTGATATGGGTCGATAATAAAGTCTTTGCACAGAATCGGCTGCGGCGCGATGCCGCTGACGACGGGCAGAAAATCAAAGCTGCCCTGGAAATATTTTTCATCCGTCAGAACGGAGATGGCAGACGCATGATGCTTGTAGATACCGGCAATACGCGCCGGGTCGAAATCGTCACGGATCACACCCCTGGACGGAGACGCTTTTTTACACTCCAGAATAAACGCAGTGCGCGCGCCCCGAAGGGCATCATAGAAACGACGGCTGCTCGGCACGACGTCATTCTGGAAACTGGCAAGCGGCTGCTGTTGCTTGCGGGCTTCCACCCAGATGGCCTTATCGGCAACGATTTTCGCTAAAACGGTCTGCATTATTTACCCTCTTGCCGCAAGTGCGGTTACGCGATCGTAAGCTGCACCGGAGCGCAGTACGTCCAGAACTTTTTGGGCGTTGGCTTTCAGATCTTCCTCGCCATGTAAACGCATCAGCATGGCAACGTTGGCCGCCACGGCGGCCTCATGGGCAGCCTCACCTTTACCTTGTAATAAGCGCGTGAGAATGTCACGGTTTTCTTCCGGCGTACCGCCAGCCAGCGCATCCTGATGATACGGGGTCAACCCGAAGTCAGCGGCATCAAGCTGATAGTTCAGCACTTCACCGTTATTCAGTTCGGCCACCAGCGTGGGCGCATGCAGAGAAACCTCATCCATTCCGCCGCTATGTACCACGGCGGCACGTTTGTAACCCAGAACGCGCAGCGTCTCGGCAATCGGCAGCACCAGCTCCGGGCTGTAAACGCCAATCAGCGCCAGCGGCGGGTGCGCCGGGTTAATGAGGGGACCGAGCACGTTAAACAGTGTGCGGGTTTTAAGCTGCTGGCGAACCGGCATCGCGTGGCGGAAACCGGTGTGGTACTTCGGCGCAAACAGGAAGCAGACGCCAAGATCGTCCAGCGCTTCACGGGAACGCTCGGCGTTCATGTCCAGGTTGATGCCGAAAGCGGCCAGCAGGTCGGACGATCCGGACCGGCTGGAGACGCTGCGGTTACCGTGCTTGGCCACCTTCAGGCCGCATGCCGCCGCCACAAAGGCGCTGGCGGTCGAAATGTTGATGCTGTTGCTGCCGTCGCCACCGGTCCCGACGATATCCGCAAACTGGTAGTCCGGACGCGGGAACGGGGCGGCATTTTCCAGCAGCGCGGTGGCCGCACCGGCGATCTCCTGCGGGCTCTCGCCGCGCACTTTCATGCTCACCAGCGCAGCGGCCAGCTGCTCAGGCTTCAGCTCGCCCCGCACGACGGCGGAGAAAAGCTGGTGGCTCTCCTGCTGGCTCAGGGTCTGGGCCTGATACAGTTTTTCCAGAATCGGTTGCAGGGTATTGGTCTGCTCCAGCTTTTGCAGCGCCCAGTCGAGCGTTTGCTCCAGCAGGCGTGCGCCGTTGGACGTCAGGATAGATTCCGGGTGGAACTGCATCCCGCAGACGCGATCCGCATCGTGACGCACCGCCATCACCATTCCTTCAAACGAGGCGTTGATGGTCAGCCCGGCCGGAATATTGCTGCCGACAAGCGAGTGGTAACGCGCCACCGGAAGCGGGTTCGGCAGTCCGGCAAACATCGCCTGACCGTCATGTTCAATGCTCGACGCTTTACCATGCAGGATCTCGCCCGCCTGGCCGACGTAACCGCCGTAGGCTTCCACGATTGCCTGATGACCGAGGCAGATACCGATAATCGGCAGCTTGCCGCGCATGCGTGTCAACAGTTCAGGCATACAGCCCGCTTCGCTCGGCGCGCCTGGGCCCGGGGAGAGCATCAGCACCGGGTTCTGCATGGTCGCCAGACGGTCAATCAGCGTCTGGGCCGGAACATGGTTGCGATAGATAACAACGTTATGACCATTCGCACGCAGCTGATCTGCCAGGTTGTAGGTAAAGGAGTCGATATTATCGAGCAGCAGAATGTCAGCCATCAGAAAATCTCCTGTGCATGGTGTGCGGTAGCAATGGCGCGCAGTACCGCGCGTGCTTTACTGCGGGTTTCGTCAGCTTCAGACTGCGGAACAGAATCAAGAACAATCCCGGCCCCGGCCTGGACGGTAGCAATGCCGTCCTCAACGTAGGCGGAGCGGATCACGATGCAGGTATCAAGATCGCCGTGAGCGGTGAAATAGCCCACCGCACCACCGTAGCTGCCGCGACGGCGTCCTTCCGCTTCGGCAATCAGCTGCATGGCGCGCACCTTCGGCGCGCCGCTCAGGGTGCCCATATTCATGCAGGCGCGGTAGGCGTGCAGAACGTCGAGGTCGTGGCGCAGCTCACCGACCACGCGGGAAACCAGATGCATGACGAAGGAGTAGCGGTCAACTTTGGTCAGATCCGCTACGTAACGGCTGCCCGGCGTGCAAATTCGCGCCAGATCGTTACGCGCCAGGTCAACCAGCATCAGGTGTTCAGACAGCTCTTTGTGATCGGTACGCATTTCCAATTCGATGCGGCTGTCGAGATCGCGGTCCAGGGAACCATCGGCACGACGGCCGCGTGGACGGGTGCCCGCAATCGGGTAGATCTCAATCTGTCGGCTGGTGGCGTCGTACTTCAGGGAGCTTTCCGGCGACGCGCCAAACAGCGTGAAGTCATTGTCCTGCATAAAGAACATGTACGGGCTTGGGTTACTTTTTTTCAGCACATCGTAAGCCGCCAGCGGCGACGGGCAGGGCAGTGAGAAACGACGGGACGGCACCACCTGGAAAATTTCCCCGGCGCGAATCGCTTTTTGCATCTGACGTACCACCGCGCCGTATTGATCGTCGGTCTGACTTACCTCGCAGGTCATCTCCTCAATGCGCTGCACCGGCAGCGCAGGCGGTGCTTCCGACATCTGCTGTTGCAGTTGCGCGATGCGCTGCTCAAGGCGGTTTTTCTCAGACCCCGACGGAGTGAACAGGCTGGCCTGGATGCGGGTATATTTTTTCTGATGGTCGATCACCAGCAGGGTTTCGGCCAGGTAGAAGCAGTAGTCCGGGCAGCGGTTGCCCTGCTCGGTTGCCGGTAAATCTTCAAAGCCGGCTACCAGGTCATAAGCAAACAGCCCGCCAAAGAACATCGCCTCGCGCTCATCTTCCGGCACGGTGACCAGATTTTGCAGCAGGCGGAAGGCATCGAAAACGGACAGCGAGCAGAGGCGGGCATCTTCATCCAGCAGCTGGCTCACCGGCGGGAAATGCAGAATACGCAGGTCCGGGTGCCGTTCATTTTCAATGCCTGAAGGCAGCGCCGCATCCAGCAGCGGCAGCAGCGACGCGCCATTGTCAGACAACGCCTTGATGGTGACGGTGTCACCTAACGCGGTAATGCGCAGCGCGCTGTCAACCAGCAGCAGGCTTTTGAGGTCGTCCTTGCTGTCGATATCCGCAGACTCCAGCAGCAGCGTCGCGGGACGTGCGCCGCACACCTGATGAAACAGCGCGGTAGGGTTATGGCGATAGGCCGCCTCGCAGGTCAGCAGTTCGAGGTGTGGTTTGGCTGTTTGCATGTTGTTGTTCTCATATTTTGTTCAAAAAAAAGCCCGCTGGGTAGCGGGCGGGTATCTGTTTGCATTTCGCAGACGCGTGACACTGCCCGAAGATCAGGAAGTACGCCACCAACCGTGCAGAGCGAAATGTGCTGTCATTTTCAGATACCTTTCTCGTGTGAACTTGCGTACTAGTTAACTAGTTCGATGGCGTGTTGTCAACCCCTGATTTCAGTATTTCATGGTAAGCCGGTATCATAGGGGTTTCGGATGTCTCCAGACTGTTATGGGAAGTGCTTTGAGCGATACCACCTACGCCGTAATTTATGATTTACACAGCCATACGCAGGCTTCAGATGGCCTGCTGACGCCCGAAGCCCTGGTCCATCGCGCCGTTGAAATGCGAGTCGGCACGCTGGCAATAACCGATCACGACACAACCGACGCCATCCCCGCCGCGCGTGCGGAGATTGCCCGCAGCGGACTGGCGCTAAATCTCATACCCGGGGTTGAGATCTCCACGCTCTGGGAAAACCACGAAATTCATATCGTTGGCCTGAACATCGATCCTGAACATCCGGCAATGCGTGCTTTTTTGCAAGAACAAAAAGCACGCCGCAATCAACGTGCGGAGATGATCGGCGAACGTCTTGAGAAGGCACATATTCCCGGTGCGCTGGAAGGCGCGCGTAAGCTCGCGAACGGCGGGGCGGTAACGCGCGGCCATTTCGCCCGTTTTCTGGTTGAAGCCGGTAAGGCGACGACCATGGCGAATGTTTTTAAAAAGTATCTGGCGCGCGGGAAAACCGGATACGTTCCACCCCAGTGGTGTACAATAAAACAAGCTATTGATGTCATTCATCATTCTGGTGGTAAGGCCGTACTGGCCCATCCGGGGCGGTATAATCTTTCTGCTAAATGGCTGAAAAGGCTGCTGGCGCACTTTGCCGAATGCGGCGGTGAGGCGATGGAAGTTGCCCAGTGTCAGCAGGCTCCCAATGAGCGTTCGCAGCTTGCGACCTACGCCCGCCAGTTTGGCCTGCTTGGGTCACAGGGTTCAGATTTCCATCAGCCCTGCGCGTGGATTGAACTGGGGCGCAAGCTCTGGTTACCTGCGGGCGTTGAGCCTGTCTGGCAGCTCTGGGAACAGCCACAGCAAATTGAAGAGAGGGAAGTATGAGTCAGTTTTTCTATATCCATCCGGATAACCCGCAGCCACGCCTGATTAATCAGGCTGTGGAAATCGTCCGCAAAGGCGGCGTAATTGTCTACCCAACCGATTCCGGCTACGCGCTGGGCTGTAAAATCGAAGACAAAGGGGCGATGGAGCGTATCTGTCGCATCCGTCAGCTGCCGGACGGCCACAACTTTACCCTGATGTGTCGCGACCTCTCCGAGCTATCGACCTACGCGTACGTCGACAACGTGGCCTTTCGTCTGATCAAAAACAACACGCCGGGTAACTACACGTTTATCCTGAAAGGCACGAAAGAGGTGCCGCGCCGGCTGTTGCAGGAAAAACGCAGAACCATCGGGATGCGCGTGCCGTCTAACCCGATCGCCCAGGCGCTGCTGGAAACCCTCGGCGAGCCGATGCTCTCCACATCGCTGATGCTGCCGGGGAGTGAATTTACCGAGTCCGACCCGGAAGAGATCAAAGATCGTCTGGAGAAGGTGGTGGAGCTGATTATTCACGGCGGCTATCTCGGCCAGCAGCCGACCACCGTGGTGGATCTCACCGAAGATGCGCCAGAAGTCATTCGTGAAGGCGTGGGCGATGTTAAGCCTTTCTTGTAAGGGTGTAAGCAGATATACTACGCGGCCATCAAAGCAGGGCGCTGCCCTGTTTTTGACCTGATTCGACGCCTGTGAAGGCGACACCTGAGGAAGCTCAATGAGCGAGAAGTTACAGAAAGTGCTGGCGCGCGCCGGCCACGGTTCGCGCCGTGAAATCGAAGCCATTATTGAAGCAGGCCGCGTGAGCGTGGACGGCAAAATTGCCACGCTCGGCGACCGCGTAGAAATCGTACCGGGGCTGAAGATCCGCATTGACGGCCATCTTATCTCCGTGAAAGAGTCTGCTGAACAGATCTGTCGCGTACTGGCTTACTACAAGCCGGAAGGCGAACTGTGTACCCGCAACGATCCGGAAGGCCGCCCGACGGTGTTTGACCGTCTGCCTAAACTGCGTGGCGCCCGCTGGATTGCCGTGGGGCGTCTGGACGTGAACACCTGCGGCCTGCTGCTGTTCACCACCGATGGTGAACTGGCAAACCGCCTGATGCACCCGAGTCGTGAAGTGGAGCGTGAATACGCCGTGCGCGTCTTCGGCCAGGTTGATGAGAACAAACTGCGCGATCTGTCGCGTGGCGTTCAGCTTGAAGACGGCCCTGCGGCGTTCAAAACCATCAAGTTTACCGGTGGTGAAGGTATTAACCAGTGGTACAACGTAACTCTGACAGAAGGACGTAACCGCGAGGTTCGTCGTCTGTGGGAAGCGGTAGGCGTACAGGTGAGCCGACTGATCCGCGTTCGCTATGGCGACATTCTCCTGCCTAAGGGCCTGCCACGCGGTGGGTATACCGAACTGGATCTGACGCAGACCAACTACCTGCGCGATTTGGTTGGCCTGACGCCAGAAACCACCTCGAAAGTGGCGGTGGAAAAAGATCGTCGTCGCATGAAGGCAAATCAGATCCGCCGTGCGGTGAAGCGTCACAGCCAGGTCAGCAGCAATCGCCGCTCTGGCAGCCGCAATAACAACGGCTAATCGAAAAGCCCGGTAAAGATACCGGGCTTTTTCTTTAGTAATCAATCCCTATCTGCGCTTTGATACCCGCATCGAACGCATGCTTAACCGGACGCAGCTCGCTGACGGTATCTGCAATCTCCAGAATATCCCGATGACACCCGCGCCCCGTGACGATCGCCGTCTGGTGTGCAGGACGATTCCTGAGCGCCTCCAGCACGGCTTCCAGCGGCAGGTAGTCATAGGCCACCATATAGGTGATCTCATCCAGCAACACCATATTCAGCGTCGGGTCAGAGAGCATTCTTTTGGCATGTTCCCAGACGGCGAGGCAGGCTGCGGTATCCGTTTCCCGGTTCTGGGTATCCCAGGTGAAACCGGTCGCCATAACCTTGAACTCAACGCCATGCGGTTCGAGTAGATTACGCTCGCCGTTGGGCCATTCCCCCTTGATAAACTGGATCACGCCCACTTTCTGCCCATGACCAACGGCGCGGGTGGCGGTACCGAAGGCGGCTGTGGTTTTGCCTTTGCCGTTACCGGTGAACACGATGAGGATCCCGCGTTCGTCCTGGGCGGCGGCCACACGTGCGTCAACCTGTTCTTTCAGACGCTGCTGGCGCTGCTGATGACGGTCTTCACTCATTGCGATATCCCCGGTTTGCGGCCTGGCTGGGCATCGAAGGTCATACCGGTTTTGCGACGGCTGTCGTCACCCATCAGCCACAGGTAAAGGGGCATGATATCGGCCGGGGTTTTAAGCTTCTGCGGATCTTCTGTCGGGAACGCGCTGGCACGCATTTTGGTGCGCGTACCGCCAGGGTTAATGCAGTTAACCCGCAAAGGGCGGTTTTGATACTCTTCAGCCAGCACCTGCATCATTCCTTCGGTGGCAAATTTTGAGGCTGCGTAAGCTCCCCAGTTCGCACGGCCCTGACGACCTACGCTCGAGGAGGTAAACACCAGCGAGCCGGAATCTGATTTGAGTAATAAAGGAAGCAAGGCCTGGGTGAGGAAAAACGTCCCGTTGACGTTAACCTGCATCACCTGCTGCCAAATCTCCGGATCCTGTTCATCCATCGGGCGCACTTCGCCCAGCAATCCCGCGTTGTGCAGCACGCCGTCAAGACGGGGATAATGCGTGCTGATGCGCTGGGCAAGGGCCTGACATGACGCTGGCGTGCAGGTCAGCAGATCGAGCGTATACCAGGGCGTGGGCGTACCGCCGGCGTCTTCGATTTCACGGGCAACGGATTTTAGCTTTTCTTCATTACGTCCCAGCAGAATAAGGCTCGCACCGTATTCAGAATAGGTCAGCGCCGCTTCGCGACCAATCCCGTCGCTGGCACCGGTAACCAGAATGATGCGATTCTGTAGAAGGTTTTTTTGTGGCTGATAATGCACGGTGGCTCCTCAGGCGCATTGAGCGTGACTTGCACCTTTATTTATGACTTTTCGGCTTTATGCCCGAAACAGCGTCAGAATTCAATCAGTCTACAGGACAGAACGCTGGGAAATTAACAATTTGCAAAGATTTAAACCAGAACAGGGGGATTCCTGAAGCCGCCTCGCAGAGGTAATGTCCAGAGCGAGACGCCCGCGCAGGGCTGTTGTACACTGGCGTGAAAGATTCGTGGTTAAATCAAGGTGGACGCGTGGAATTACTTTCTCAATATGGGTTGTTTTTGGCGAAAATCGCGACGGTGGTTATTGCTATCGCGGTGATTGCCGCTCTGATTGTCAACCTGACGCAGCGTAAGCGTCAGCGTGGTGAGTTACGCATTACCCGCCTGAGCGAGCAGTATAAAGAGATGCAGGAGGAGATGTCTCTGGCGCTGCTTGACGATCATCAACAGAAGCTGTGGCTAAAAGCCCAGAAGAAAAAACATAAGCAGGAAGCCAAAGCGGCGAAGGCGAAAGCGAAGCTCGCCGCGCCGCAGGCTGATGCAAAGCCGCGCGTCTATGTGCTCGATTTTAAAGGCAGCATGGACGCGCATGAAGTCTCCTCTTTGCGCGAAGAAGTGACGGCGGTACTGGCCGTGGCGACACCGCAGGATCAGGTTGTAGTACGCCTTGAAAGCCCCGGCGGCGTCGTGCATGGGTATGGACTGGCGGCGTCGCAGTTACAGCGTCTGCGTGATAAACAGATCCCGCTCACCGTAGCGGTAGATAAAGTCGCGGCGAGCGGCGGTTACATGATGGCGTGCGTGGCGGATAAAATCGTCGCAGCACCTTTTTCAATTATCGGCTCGATTGGCGTGGTCGCGCAGATCCCTAACTTCAATCGTTTCCTGAAAAACAAAGAGATCGATATCGAACTGCATACGGCGGGTCAGTACAAACGTACGCTCACGCTGCTCGGCGAGAACACCGAAGAGGGACGGCAGAAGTTCCGGGAAGATCTGAACGAAACCCACCATCTGTTCAAAGATTTCGTGCACCGCATGCGCCCAACGCTGGACATTGAGCAGGTAGCTACGGGCGAACACTGGTACGGCACGCAGGCGCAGGAGAAAGGGCTGGTGGACGAAGTGGGTACCAGCGACGATCTCCTGATAAACCTGATGGAAGGCCGTGAGCTGGTGGGGGTGCGCTTCACCCGTCGTAAGCGCCTCCTCGACCGTTTTACCAATAGTGCGGCAGAAAGCGCGGATCGCCTGCTGCTGCGCTGGTTGCAGCGCGGACAAAAGCCGTTGCTCTAAAGAAAAACGCGAGGCATATGCCTCGCGTTTTTACTTTTAATCGACCAGGTGATACTTCTCTGAGAGAGCATGCGCCAGGTATTTAAACATGTTAAATACGGCGGTGCTTTTCGGGGTTGGCAACCCTTGTTCATCAAGGAAATATTCACCGCTGAACACCAGCACGCCATTACGCTGTTCCACGCCAGTCGCTTCGATCCCCGCCAGGGTGTCTTCATGGTCGCGAATGAGTTTGTTTGCTTCGATAAGCAGAGAAGCTCGGTCAATGGGTTGGGTCGTTTTCTGCATATTCCACTCCTTAAACAGTGACAATAGTCTACGCCTGGGTCGCTTCAGGGGCAAATTTTCCCTGTTATCCGAGGGGATAAGGAAAGGGGATTGGCTGGCGGGAATTGCTTTTGCATGCTAATAAAGTTGCGTAACGAATTTTATCAGGTACAGTGTGCGCTTTCGTCATTCTGGCAACAGAATTGCTTGACATTCGACCGGGAATTCGTCACGAATGAGCTTTGATGTGAGAAAAATACCCGAAAACTCAATGACCTGGATGTCGCCATTCTGACGTTCGGTAAGACATAGGGGTTGATATCCCCTGTCGACGTCGCAATATCAATGGCTCGTCGTCAGCGGAAGGGAAATCAACGTGCGGCGTATTCCTGGAAGAATTAAATTAGGTAAAGGTGAATATGGGTAAAGCTCTCGTCATCGTTGAGTCCCCGGCAAAAGCCAAAACGATCAATAAATATCTGGGCAATGACTACGTGGTTAAGTCCAGCGTTGGTCACATTCGCGATTTGCCGACCAGTGGCTCAGCCAGCAAAAAGAGCGCAGACTCTACCTCCACCAAAGGGGCTAAAAAGCCTAAAAAGGATGAACGTAGCGCGCTTGTCAACCGCATGGGTGTTAACCCATGGCACAACTGGGATGCACAATACGAAGTGCTGCCAGGCAAAGAAAAAGTCGTTAACGAGCTGAAGCAGCTTGCTGAAAAAGCAGACCACATTTATCTCGCAACCGACCTTGACCGCGAAGGGGAGGCCATCGCATGGCACCTGCGGGAAGTGATCGGGGGTGATGACAAACGCTACAGCCGCGTAGTGTTTAACGAAATTACAAAGAATGCGATTCGTCAGGCGTTTGAAAAGCCGGGTGAACTGAATATCGACCGCGTCAACGCTCAGCAGGCGCGTCGCTTTATGGACCGCGTTGTAGGCTACATGGTCTCGCCTCTGCTGTGGAAAAAGGTCGCGCGCGGCCTGTCTGCGGGGCGCGTGCAGTCCGTGGCCGTTCGTCTGGTTGTTGAGCGCGAACGCGAAATCAAAGCGTTCGTCCCGGAAGAGTTCTGGGAAGTGGATGCCAACGTCACCACGCCGGGCGGCGATGCGCTGCCGTTGCAGGTGAGCCACCACAACGACAAGCCGTTCCGTCCTGAAAATCGCGACCAGACCATGGCCGCCGTGGCGCTGCTGGAAAAAGCACGTTATCAGGTTCTGGATCGTGAAGACAAACCGACCAGCAGCAAGCCTGGCGCACCGTTTATCACGTCAACGCTCCAGCAGGCGGCAAGCACGCGTCTGGGTTACGGCGTTAAGAAAACCATGATGATGGCCCAGCGTTTGTATGAAGCGGGTTACATTACCTACATGCGTACTGACTCCACCAACCTGAGCCAGGACGCTGTCAGCATGGTGCGCGGCTATATTGAGGATAACTTCGGTAAGAAATACCTGCCGGACAGTCCTAATCAGTACGCCAGCAAAGAGAACTCTCAGGAAGCGCACGAAGCGATTCGTCCTTCTGACGTTTCCGTCCTGGCCGAATCACTGAAGGATATGGAAGCGGACGCGCAGAAGCTGTATCAGCTGATCTGGCGCCAGTTCGTGGCCTGCCAGATGACGCCAGCGAAATACGACTCCACCACGCTGACCGTTGGTGCGGGTGATTTCCGCCTGAAAGCGCGCGGTCGTATCCTGCGCTTCGACGGCTGGACAAAAGTGATGCCTGCGCTGCGCAAAGGTGATGAAGACAGAACGCTGCCTTCCGTCAACAAAGGGGACGAGCTGTCGCTGGTCGATCTGGTCCCGGCTCAGCACTTCACCAAGCCGCCTGCGCGTTTTAGCGAAGCATCGCTGGTAAAAGAGCTGGAAAAACGCGGCATCGGTCGCCCGTCTACCTATGCGTCAATCATTTCGACCATTCAGGATCGTGGATACGTTCGCGTTGAGAACCGTCGTTTCTATGCTGAAAAAATGGGTGAGATTGTCACCGACCGTCTGGAAGCTAACTTCCGTGAGCTGATGAACTATGACTTCACCGCACAGATGGAAGACAGCCTCGATGAGGTTGCCAGCCATAAGGCCGAGTGGAAGAAAGTTCTCGACAGCTTCTTCAGCGATTTTACCAGCCAGCTTGAGAAAGCTGAAAAAGATCCTGAAGAAGGCGGCATGCTGCCTAACCAGATGGTGCTCACCAGCATCGACTGCCCAACCTGTGGCCGTAAAATGGGGATCCGTACTGCAACAACGGGCGTATTCCTCGGTTGTTCTGGTTATGCACTTTCTCCAAAAGAGCGCTGCAAAACCACCATCAACCTCGTGCCGGAGAACGAAGTTCTCAACGTGCTGGAAGGGGACGATGCGGAAACCAACGCGCTGCGCGCCAAACGCCGCTGTAAGAAATGCGGCACGGCGATGGACAGCTATCTGATCGATCCGAAACGTAAGCTGCACGTTTGCGGTAATAACCCGACCTGCGACGGTTATGAGATCGAAGAAGGCGAGTTCCGCATTAAGGGCTATGACGGTCCGGTCGTTGAGTGTGAGAAATGTGGTTCCGAAATGCACCTGAAAATGGGACGCTTCGGTAAGTACATGGCATGTACCAACGACGACTGTAAAAACACGCGTAAGATCCTGCGTAACGGTGAAGTTGCGCCGCCGAAAGAAGATCCGGTTCCGCTTCCGGAACTGCCGTGCGAGAAGTCAGACGCCTATTTCGTCCTGCGTGACGGCGCTGCCGGGGTGTTCCTGGCCGCTAACACCTTCCCGAAATCGCGCGAGACTCGTGCGCCGCTGGTCGAAGAGCTGTACCGCTTCCGCGACCGTCTGCCGGAGAAACTGCGTTACCTGGCCGATGCGCCACAGCAGGATCCGGAAGGCAACAAAACCGTGGTGCGTTTCAGCCGTAAAACGAAGCAGCAGTACGTGGCGGCAGAAAAAGAGGGTAAAGCAACCGGCTGGTCAGCCTTCTTTGTCGACGGTAAATGGGTTGAAGGCAAAAAATAATCATCTCTTACCGTAACTTACCTGTGAAAGGGCCGGATCTCCGGCCCTTTTTTATTACCTCGTTATTATTTTTTGTTCCGTACTATACAGCCTGGCTATAAATGATATAGTGGTTATAGTTAACCCGTTTCTTATTATTAAATCGTCTTAAGCGATTGTCGCGTGCGTTAAATCGGATGGTCTGGCATGAAATTACAGCAGCTTCGCTATATCGTTGAGGTCGTTAATCACAACCTTAATGTCTCTTCCACCGCAGAAGGCCTTTATACCTCGCAGCCCGGCATCAGCAAGCAGGTGCGTATGCTGGAGGATGAGCTGGGTATTCAGATATTTGCCCGCAGCGGTAAGCACCTGACGCAGGTCACGCCGGCAGGACAGGAAATTATCCGCATCGCGCGGGAAGTGCTTTCCAAAGTTGATGCCATTAAATCCGTCGCAGGGGAACACACCTGGCCGGATAAAGGCTCACTGTATATTGCCACCACGCACACCCAGGCGCGTTACGCGCTTCCCGGGGTGATTAAAGGTTTCATTGAACGCTATCCCCGCGTTTCCCTGCATATGCATCAGGGATCGCCGACACAAATTGCCGAGGCCGTGTCCAAAGGTAATGCCGATTTTGCCATCGCGACGGAAGCCCTTCATCTGTACGATGACCTGGTTATGTTGCCGTGCTACCACTGGAACCGCTCCATTGTGGTGACCCCTGACCATCCGCTGGCGGGGAAGGGCGAAGTGACAATAGAAGAGCTGGCGCAATACCCACTGGTGACCTATACGTTCGGTTTTACGGGCCGTTCTGAGCTGGACACCGCTTTTAACCGCGCCGGATTAACGCCTCGGATTGTCTTCACCGCGACGGACGCGGACGTCATAAAAACCTACGTGCGTCTGGGCCTGGGTGTGGGGGTTATTGCCAGCATGGCGGTGGATCCTGTCTCAGACCCGGATCTGGTGCGTCTGGACGCGCATGATATTTTCAGCCACAGCACCACCAAGATTGGTTTTCGTCGCAGCACGTTCCTGCGCAGCTATATGTATGATTTTATTCAACGCTTCGCGCCCCATTTAACGCGTGATGTGGTAGATACGGCCGTAGCGTTACGCTCCAACGAAGATATCGAAGAGATGTTTAAAGACATCAAACTTCCCGCCAAATAATCACATCCGGTATCTTTCTCTTGCGGAAAGATACCGCCATTTCTCTTTAAGCTAAATTAGAATTAACCTCATTTGCGCCGACTGTCATATATCGTCATAACCCATTTGATGATTGGGGTTTTACTGTCGCAAATTTGCGACAAAAGTAGAAACTAATTTACAGGTGTGCAAATTATTCCTTTCAATTATTTATTTCCGGTCAAAAGATTGAATTTTTCCCAGGCCCAGATGCGTAAATTCACTGGCTTTTCGGCTAAAGTTTCTTTAGGATTTATCTCATCAGATGATTACTTGTGCCAATTGTTTGGTCTCTAAATGATAAGCGATGTCGATTGTATGAGGTTAGCAATGCCGTCAGGAAGTGAAGAACCGCAAAGGGATCCCGCACTTAAGCGTAAAGCCTGGCTGGCGGTCTTTCTTGGCTCTGCCCTGTTCTGGGTGGTGGTTGCTCTCCTTGTCTGGAAATTCTGGGGTTGAATATGGTCATGACGGTGCGTACGGAAGTGCGAAAAGAGATATGTCAGCTTCGTGACAATGCTCACAAAGCGCGCAAGGTGCCAGCAACCAGCGTGCCAGCCTCCTGGAAACTGACGCCACAGCAGCAGGCCTTTATTGATGTGTTCGCGGAAGACGAGCCCAAAAAACAATAATTTTGCTTTTTGCGTAACGATGCAAATAGTCTGAATAAAGACTGTGCGCTTTTGTACTCTTTAATAAATACACATCAGCAATATAGATCGAGGGCAGACCTCGGAACCTCAAATAATTAAAGACTGGTGTCCCTATGACAAATAACATGACAACCGTAAAATACTGGTCATGGCTCGGCGTATTCTCAGCGTCGATCCTCTTCTGGTGTCAGCTTATCTGGCTGGCTCTCCACTAAATCGTAAAACCTCGCCACGGCGGGGTTTTTTGTTTTATCCCTCGCGTTGGACCATTCCGAAATTTATCAATTTGGGTTGTTATCAAAACGTTACGACATCTTTGTGTTATCTTTAATTACAGCCCTGATGATTGTCAGGACATCCCTGTTTTTAAGGAGGAGCTTATGTCGTTAACCCTACGCGAAGCCAGTAAGGACACGTTACAGGCGGAAAATAAAACCTGGCACTACTACAGCTTACCGCTGGCTGCCAGGACGCTTGGGGACATTTCGCGGTTGCCCAAGTCGTTGAAAGTCTTACTGGAAAACCTCTTACGCTGGCAGGATGGCGACTCGGTTACCGAGGAGGATATCCAGGCTCTGGCAGGGTGGCTAAAGAATGCACATGCAGACAGAGAAATTGCCTATCGCCCGGCCAGGGTGCTGATGCAGGATTTTACCGGCGTGCCGGCGGTTGTGGATTTGGCCGCCATGCGTGAAGCCGTCAAGCGTCTCGGGGGCGATACCGCTAAGGTTAATCCACTCTCCCCGGTAGACCTCGTCATCGACCACTCCGTCACCGTCGACCACTTTGGTGACGACGATGCGTTCGGCGAAAACGTCCGTCTGGAAATGGAACGTAACCATGAACGCTACGTATTCCTTAAATGGGGTCAGCAGGCGTTCAGCCGCTTCAGCGTCGTTCCACCGGGCACCGGAATTTGCCACCAGGTGAACCTGGAATATCTTGGTAAAGCCGTCTGGAGTGAATTGCAGGATAAGGCGTGGGTTGCGTACCCGGATACGCTGGTGGGCACCGACTCTCACACGACCATGATTAACGGCCTCGGCGTACTGGGTTGGGGTGTGGGCGGTATCGAAGCGGAAGCGGCCATGCTTGGCCAGCCGGTATCGATGCTCATTCCCGATGTAGTGGGCTTTAAGCTCACCGGTAAGCTGTCCGAAGGCATTACCGCCACGGATCTGGTCCTGACGGTCACCCAGATGCTGCGTAAGCATGGCGTGGTAGGCAAATTCGTTGAATTTTATGGTGATGGTCTGGATTCTCTGCCGCTGGCGGACCGCGCCACCATCGCCAATATGGCACCGGAATATGGCGCAACCTGCGGCTTTTTCCCGATTGATAGCGTAACGCTTGAGTATATGCGTCTCAGCGGTCGCAGCGAGGAGCAGGTTGCCCTCGTCGAGGCTTACACTAAAGCGCAGGGCATGTGGCGTAACCCGGGCGACGAGCCGGTATTTACCAGTACGCTGGAGCTGGATATGGGCACCGTTGAGGCAAGCCTCGCAGGGCCGAAACGTCCTCAGGACCGCGTCGCGCTGAGCAACGTACCGAAAGCTTTTGCCGCCAGCAATGAGCTGGAGGTTAATGCCGCGCAAAAAGATCACCGTCCGGTGGACTACGTGCTCAACGGGCATCAGTATCAGCTCCCTGACGGCGCCGTGGTAATCGCCGCTATTACCTCCTGTACCAACACGTCTAACCCCAGCGTGCTAATGGCCGCCGGGCTGCTGGCGAAAAAGGCGGTCGAGCTGGGGCTTAAGCCACAGCCGTGGGTGAAAGCGTCTCTGGCGCCGGGCTCGAAAGTGGTGTCTGATTATCTGGCGCAGGCCAGACTCACACCTTATCTCGACGAGCTGGGCTTTAACCTGGTGGGCTATGGCTGTACCACCTGTATCGGTAACTCGGGTCCACTGCCTGAACCTATTGAAGTGGCGATCAAGCAGGGGGATTTGACCGTTGGCGCGGTGCTTTCCGGTAACCGAAACTTTGAAGGGCGTATTCATCCGCTAGTGAAGACCAACTGGCTGGCCTCGCCGCCGCTGGTTGTGGCTTACGCTCTGGCCGGAAACATGAACATTAACCTGGCGACCGATCCAATTGGTCACGATCGCAAGAATGAACCGGTCTATCTGAAAGACATCTGGCCATCATCGCGTGAAATTGCGCGTGCGGTCGAAAAAGTCTCCACCGAGATGTTCCGCAAAGAGTATGCGGAAGTGTTTGAAGGGACGCCGGAGTGGAAAACGATCGACGTGGTGGGTTCTGATACCTATGACTGGCAGGATGATTCCACCTATATCCGCCTGTCGCCATTCTTCGATGAGATGCTGGCAGAGCCCGCACCGTTGAAGGATATTCAGGGTGCGCGGATCCTGGCGATGCTGGGGGACTCCGTCACGACAGACCATATCTCCCCGGCGGGAAGCATCAAGGCGGATAGCCCTGCGGGACGTTATCTGCAAAGCCGGGGCGTGGAGCGACGTGATTTTAACTCCTACGGCTCGCGTCGCGGTAACCACGAAGTGATGATGCGCGGGACTTTTGCCAACATCCGCATTCGTAATGAAATGGTGCCGGGCGTGGAAGGGGGCATGACGCGCCACCTGCCGGATACGGAGGTCATTTCAATTTATGACGCTGCCGTGAAGTATCAGCAGGAGGGGACGCCGCTGGCCGTGATTGCCGGGAAAGAGTACGGCTCCGGCTCCAGCCGCGACTGGGCTGCGAAAGGTCCGCGTCTGCTGGGGGTTCGCGTGGTTATTGCCGAATCCTTTGAGCGTATTCACCGTTCAAACCTGATCGGGATGGGGATCCTGCCGCTTGAGTTTCCGCAGGGCGTGACGCGTAAAACGCTGGGGCTGACCGGGGAAGAGCAGATTGATATCAGCGGTCTGCAAAATCTGCAACCGGGTAAAACGGTGCCCGTGAAGTTAACGCGCGCAGACGGTCGAACGGAGGTGCTGGAGTGCCGGTGTCGCATTGATACCGCAACAGAACTGACCTATTACCAGAACGACGGCATTTTGCATTACGTGATTCGTAAGATGCTGGACTGATAAAACTCGCCCGGCAGACGTGCCGGGCGTTTTGCGATTACTCGCTCAGAAGATGGCCCATTTTGGCGGCTTTGGTATCGAGGTAGTGCGCGTTTTTCGGGTTGCGGCCAACAATCAGCGGCACGCGTTCAACGATGTTAATACCCGCTTCAGTAAGGATCTCTACTTTTTTCGGGTTGTTGGTCAACAGACGCACTTCGTCCACGCCCAGCAGCTTGAACATATCCGCGCACAGGGTGAAATCGCGCTCATCAGCAGCAAAGCCAAGCTGATGGTTGGCTTCGACCGTATCGTAGCCCTGATCCTGCAACGCATAGGCGCGGATTTTATTCAGCAGCCCGATATTGCGTCCTTCCTGGCGGTGATACAGCAGTACGCCACGACCTTCCTCTGCGATATGAGAAAGGGCGGCTTCGAGCTGGAAACCGCAGTCACAGCGCAGGCTGAACAGCGCGTCACCGGTCAGACACTCTGAATGAACGCGAGACAGTACCGGCGTCTGTCCTGAAATGTCACCGTATACGAGCGCGACGTGATCTTGTCCGGTTGCCAGTTCTTCAAAACCCACCATCAGGAAATCGCCCCATGGGGTTGGCAGTTTGGCTTCTGCCACACGTTTAAGCTGCATGTGATTCTCCAGAGAAGGCTGACACGTTTCGTGTCTGTGCCCCATTTTGCTTTCTGTATTCGCCTATTTTGCCACAAGCCCGGCAACTTCACCTAATCACCACCACGCTATACGAACGTTAAACGCACGATCCGACATATCCACCAGAATGATGAAATTCAGTTATGATTGTGGTGCTTAGTCAAAAAGGAGAGGACATGCTTTCAATTGCCAGACGTACGGCCGCCGGCGCCGCCGTATTGCTAGTTGTACCCCTTGTCGTTTGGTTCTCCGGCTGGATGTGGCAGCCTGGACATAACGAGACATGGCTGAAAGCCTTATACTGGATAACCGAAACGGTTACCCAGCCGTGGGGGATTATTACGCATGTGCTGCTCTGTGCATGGTTTCTGTGGTGCCTGCGCTTTCGCCTTCGCGCGGCGCTGGTGCTGTTTGCCATTCTCGGTGGCGCCATTCTTGTGGGGCAGGGTGTGAAGTCATGGGTGAAGGATCGCGTGCAGGAGCCCCGTCCCTTTGTTGTCTGGCTGGAAAAAACGCACCATATTCCGGTAGATGAGTTCTACACTTTAAAGCGTAAGGATCGCGGGGCGTTGGTGAAAGAACAGCTTGCGGAACAGCAGGATATCCCGGCCTTTTTACGCAAACACTGGCAAAAAGAGACCGGCTTTGCCTTTCCTTCTGGTCATACAATGTTTGCTGCCAGCTGGGCGTTACTCGGCGTGGGGCTTCTGTGGCCGCGTCGGCGTACCCTCACGATTGCGATTTTGCTTGTCTGGGCGACAGGCGTAATGGGCAGCCGAATGCTGCTCGGGATGCACTGGCCGCGCGATTTGGTGGTGGCAACGCTGATCTCGTGGATACTGGTGACGCTGGCGACATGGCTTGCACAACGTTTTTGTGGACCACTGACGCCGCCGCCGCAAGAGGAGCAAGAAATAGCCGAAAGGGAGTCTGGCGGAACCTGAAGGTTGATATTCCGCAATTTGACCATAAATCCATGAAGGGCGCGTCACTTTTTCCATTTCGCGCCCGCCACTAAAATGGTAGCTTATAAGGCTGATTGCAGTGAGTTGAACACGCTTTATACGCTCGAACCACATAACGGGAAGTCATGTGAAATATTTACTCATTTTCTTACTGGTACTGGCGATTTTTGTCATTTCAGTCACATTGGGCGCGCAAAACGATCAACAGGTCAGTTTCAACTATCTGCTGGCGCAGGGCGAGTACCGGGTGTCGAGCCTGCTGGCCGTGTTGTTCGCAGCGGGTTTTGTCATTGGCTGGCTCGTATGCGGCCTGTTCTGGCTTAAGGTTCGTGTTTCTCTTGTTCGCGCTGAACGTAAAATTAAACGACTTGAACATCAACTTACGCCTGCGACTGACATTCCGGCGAGCTCTGGTGTGCCGGTAGTCAAGGAATAATCGAATATGCTGGAGTTGTTGTTTCTGCTTTTGCCTGTCGCCGCAGCCTATGGCTGGTATATGGGCCGCAGAAGCGCGCAACAAACAAAACAGGATGAAGCAAACCGACTCTCCCGTGACTACGTTGCGGGGGTGAACTTCCTGCTGAGCAATCAGCAGGATAAAGCGGTCGATCTGTTCCTCGACATGCTCAAAGAGGATACCGGCACCGTAGAGGCGCATCTCACCCTGGGAAACCTGTTCCGCTCGCGCGGAGAGGTTGACCGTGCCATCCGTATCCACCAGACCCTGATGGAAAGCGCGTCGTTGACCTATGAGCAACGGTTGCTGGCCGTGCAGCAGTTGGGCAGAGATTACATGGCGGCGGGGCTTTACGATCGCGCTGAAGACATGTTCTCCCAGCTGGTGGATGAGACCGATTTCCGTATCGGTGCGCTTCAGCAGCTTCTGCAAATCTACCAGGCTACCAGCGACTGGCAAAAAGCGATTGATACCGCAGAACGGCTGGTCAAACTCGGCAAAGACAAACAGCGCGTCGAAATTGCCCACTTTTACTGCGAGCTGGCCCTTCAGCAAATGGGTAGCGATGACATGGATAAAGCCATGGCATTGCTTAAGAAAGGCGCCGCGGCCGATCGCAACAGCGCCCGCATCTCGATCATGATGGGGCGGGTCTTTATGGCAAACGGTGATTACGCTAAAGCGGTTGAAAGCCTGCTTCGCGTTATCGATCAGGACAAAGAGCTGGTCAGCGAAACGCTGGAAATGCTGCAAACCTGCTATCAGCAGTTAGGTAAGCAGGATGAATGGGTTGCGTTTTTGCGCCGCTGCGTTGAAGAGAACACCGGGGCTACCGCCGAGCTGATGCTGTCCGACGTCGTCGAACAGCACGAAGGGAGTGATACCGCCCAGGTGTATATTACCCGTCAGTTGCAGCGCCATCCGACGATGCGCGTCTTCCACAAGCTGATGGATTACCACCTTAACGATGCAGAAGAAGGCCGCGCTAAAGAGAGTCTGATGGTGCTGCGAGACATGGTGGGCGAGCAGGTGCGGAGTAAACCGCGCTATCGCTGCCAGAAATGTGGCTTTACCGCTTACTCGCTCTACTGGCATTGTCCTTCATGCCGTGCGTGGTCCACCATTAAGCCAATCCGTGGTCTGGACGGGCAGTGATTTTTTTAAAACACCTTATTTTAGTTACAACATACTAATGGGTACATTCATTCCGTCAGCACCGTGCGGTCTGTGGTTCAGCAGGAAAAGCATTCGATTCTGTTCATTTATGCCGATGGCAGGTAGAATGCACGCCGTTTATCTGTTTCGCGCCGCTGTGCGCCCATAGACGAAAAGGGCTGGTCATGACGTCTGTTACTTCCTCCACTTCCCGCGTAGTTACCGATTCTCCCGTTGTTGTTGCTCTGGATTACAATAACCGTGACGCCGCACTGGCCTTTGTTGATGGTATTGATCCCCGTGATTGCCGTCTGAAAGTCGGCAAAGAGATGTTTACGCTGTTCGGCCCGCAAATCGTTCGCGATCTGCACCAGCGTGGTTTCGACGTTTTCCTCGACCTGAAATTTCACGATATTCCTAATACTACTGCGCACGCCGTTGCTGCGGCGGCTGAACTGGGAGTGTGGATGGTTAACGTTCATGCTTCCGGCGGGGCACGGATGATGACAGCGGCGCGCGAAGCGCTGATGCCGTTTGGCAATGACGCACCGCTTCTGATCGCCGTCACCGTCCTGACCAGTATGGATGAATCCGACCTGCGCGACCTGGGTGTGACGTTGTCACCTGCCGAACATGCGGAGCGTCTCGCTCGCCTCACGCAACAGTGTGGCCTTGATGGGGTGGTCTGTTCCGCTCAGGAGGCGGTTCGCTTCAAAACTGAGTTAGGCCGCGACTTTAAGCTGGTGACGCCGGGTATTCGTCCGGCGGGCAGTGAGTCAGGAGATCAGCGACGCATCATGACGCCAGAGCAGGCGCTGAGCGCGGGCGTAGACTATATGGTGATTGGTCGCCCGGTGACGCAATCTGCTCATCCGGCAGAGACCCTGAAAGCGATTAATGCATCACTGAAAAAGGGGGCATAATGCGTGACGCCAACAGTCGTCTGGTCTATTCAACGGATACCGGGCGCATCGAAGAGCCAAAAGAGAAAGCGGAACGCCCGAAAGGCGATGGCATCGTGCGGATCCAGCGCCAGACCAGCGGCAGAAAGGGCAAAGGCGTTTGCCTGGTCACCGGCGTCGATCTGGATGATGCAGAGCTGGTAAAACTCGCCGCTGAGCTTAAAAAGAAATGCGGATGCGGTGGGGCAGTGAAAGACGGCATTATTGAAATTCAGGGCGATAAACGCGATTTAATTAAATCGCTGCTGGAAGCCAAAGGCATGAAAGTCAAACTGGCGGGCGGCTAAAATAAATGAGCCACGGACATTGCCGTGGCTCTTTTTTTACGTGCGTAAGTCAGACCTGAAAATACAAAATATATTATTATACCGGTGAGAACCGTTATGGTGATTATTTGCCCACCTGGTGACCGATAACACCACCTACGGCAGCACCACCTAAAGTACCCAGCGTACTACCATCCGTTAACACTGCACCACCAAGCGCACCAGCACCGGCACCAATTGCGGTGTTACGGTCACGTTTAGACCAGTTAGAGCAGGCGCTCAGGGACATTGCTACAGTGATTGCCAGAACAGCGGCGGCTAATTTTTTGCTGGTAAAGGTCATAATACTTTCTCCTGAATTATCGATTCACGGAAAGGAATGCATATTAAGTATAGACAATATTCATACCTAAATTCTGTTTCCGTGAAAGCTGGTCGCGCAGGCGTTTCATCATCACGCAGGTGATAGTCACTTCCTGTTATATCGCTAATATTAATTTTACGTATTTAGAAAGGTTTCAACAGGTAAAAACTCTTAAAGGAGGGATCGGAATAATCTCAGAGAAAGGTTTAAGTGCGCCCTTTATTCGGGCGCAGCAGGATAATCAGGCCGTTTTTTTCACAATATCGACAGTCAGGCCGTCCTGTTCTAATTGCTGGCGGTATTCCTCGCGCAAACGCTCATCCGTAATTACGCGGCTGAAGCGCGAAGCAGGCCCCATCGTATACGGGTGTACGGCGCCAAACTTAGAGCTGTCGGTCAGCACAATTGCTTCACACTCTTTGGCGAGCACGGCGTTAACCACATCGGAGCGCATCATGTCGCGACCGGTAAAACCGGTGTCAGGCTGCCAGCCGTCAATACCAATAAAGGCTTTGCTGAAGTGAACCTGCTGAACGTATTGACGCGTTAAAGGCCCAACCATGCTTTCGCTTTTCTTCTGGTAAATACCGCCCAGCAGGATCACCTCGCAGCGAGTTTCCTTCAACAGGTGGGCGATATAGCTGCTGACGGTGATGATGGTAATGTCTTTTTGATCGGCAAGCGTGCGTGCCAGAAGGGCGTTGCTGCTGCCATTTTCAATAAAGACGGTCTCACCGTTATTCACTAAGGATGCCGCAAACTCCGCAAGCTCCCGCTTGAGCGCATAATTATTCATCATGCGGGTTTCGACGTCGTCACTGTCCAGTGGAACGGCATAACCGTGCGCACGACGCAGGTAGCTCTGTTTTTCCAGAATATTCAGATCCTGACGGATGGTGACTTCAGAAACGCCGGTGGCTTTAGCGAGATCGACAACGCTAACGCGTCCCTGATCGATCACCATCTGCAAAATGATTTGTTGTCGGGAATTCATAGCATCCATTTAAAAGACAAAGGCGGAAAAGACGTGGTTACACTTCCCACGGGGCTTTTGGTTGAGTGGAGTCTGGTGCGTTATCGGCGCCGTTCTCTGCCAGCAGTTCAGACTTGAGGATCTCAAGATTACGGATAGCAGAGTGATAATCACCCGCGACAAGAATATCCAGCACGGTATCGATACGCTGTGCCACGGCTGCTGCATCAATGTTAGACATAAGCTCACCCTGAAGCGAAAAGTTAATATTATCAATGATGCAGAAAATTGATTCAAAAGAGAAGGTAAAAAATGCAATAACCAAATTCGTTAAATGAAAGTGAAAATTTTAACCCCCGCAGGCTGCGGGTTCCAGGGGGGATTAGTGTAAAACGGCGCTAACGGGCATTCCTGGCCTGATAGTGGGTCAACAGTTAATCGTTATCCAGCGCCTTACGCAGGTTGGTATCCAGCCAGAGAAATTCAAACACGCGCTGGTTCATCTCTGGCGAGAACACGCAGAATTTACCCCGACTATTTTCTTTGTCGGTATACATGGCGGTGGGATACTGAAAAGTATGAGTAAAAACGATAATTTTGCGGGAGAGAGTACGGGAGAGAAGTATCGGCCATCCGTTAAGAAGATGACCGATATTCCAGGTGATTATCAGGCGACAGGGCGCGCGATAATGCTGCGGGTTTCCATGCGAACTTCAGCGATGGTGACATCAATCACGTCAGTGACCTTGTAAACCGTTTCGCCTTTAATTTGCACTGTCCCGTTTTCCTGGCTGCAAACCAGCTCGTCGCGAACGGCATGCAGGAACGGGGCAGGGATAAAGGCTACGGCGCCATTATCCACCAGACGTACGCGCATACCGCCTCGGCTGATGTCGATAATTTCAGCCGGGAAACGGGTGTCAGTTCCTGCCTTATCATTCAGGAAGCGCGCGTATAACCAGTCACCGACATCACGCTCCGCCATACGGTTCAGACGGCGACGCTCTGCCATCTGCAACGTCGTATCATCCTGTGGGCGGGCAACGGATTCCCCTTTAACGATCGCTTTCAGCAGACGATGGTTAACCATGTCGCCGTACTTACGGATCGGGGAAGTCCAGGTGGCGTACGCCTCAAGGCCGAGACCAAAGTGCGGGCCTGGCTCGGTGCTGATTTCCGCGAAGGACTGGAAACGGCGAATACGGCTGTCAAGGAACCCTGACGGCTGCGCGTCCAGCTCGCGGCGCAGTTTGCAAAAACCTTGCAGGGTCAGCACTTCCTCAGGATCAACGTGTACGTCATGGGTTTTCAGCAGGGCAGCCAGCGCTTCGGTGTTCGCCGGATCGAACCCGGTGTGCACGTTGTAAATGCCGAAGCCTAATTTGTCGCGCAGCACGCGTGCGGCACAAATGTTGGCGGAAATCATCGCTTCTTCAACGATGCGGTTGGCAATACGGCGTGGCTCAGCGACGATGTTCAGCACTTCGCCTTTTTCACCCAGCACGAAACGGTAGTCAGGGCGATCCTTGAAGACCAGCGCGTGGGTCTGACGCCATTCGCTGCGGCTCAGGCAGACGCGGTGCAGCAGGCGAATTTGCGCGGCAATATTCTCAGAGTCAGGTGTCCAGTTACCGGTGTTCTCCAGCCAGTTGGAGACGTTGTCATAGGCCAGCTTGGCTTTGGATTCGATGGTGGCGGCGAAGAATTCGATATCTTCTTCAATGGTGCCGTCAGCCGCGATGGTCATACGGCACGCCAGTACCGGACGCACTTCATGGGGACGCAGGGAACAGAGGTCGTCGGAAAGCTCGCGCGGCAGCATCGGGATGTTGAAGCCCGGCAGGTAGTTGGTGAACGAACGCACTTTGGCCATCTCGTCCAGCTTGCTGCCTTCGACAATCCATGCGGTAGGGTCGGCGATCGCAACGGTCAGATGCAGTTTACCATCCGCGGCTTCTTCCGCGTACAGCGCGTCGTCCATATCCTCGGTGCTGGCGCTGTCGATGGTGACAAAGTCCAGCCCGGTCAGATCGCGACGCTCCAGTCCCTCGTCCTGCATTTCTGTCGCCACGCCATCCGGCGCCTCTTTTTCCAGGTTATGGCGCGCCAGCGTCACCCACCACGGCACGAAGTGGTCGTCGCCAAAGGTGATGAACTGGGTCAGCTCGGCGTAAAAGCCGCGATCGCCTTTTAACGGATGACGGCGCATCTCAGCAACGGCCCAGTCACCCTCTACAAAATCATGCTCAACGCCACGCGCGGCGCGGCACGGAATAGCCTCTTTCAGGAGAGGATGATCCGGCACGATAGAGAGACGATCGTCTTTTTTATGCACTTTCCCGACAAAGCGGGTCAGGAAAGGCTCGATCAGTGCTTCCGGCTCGGCAGACTCTCGTTCCTTTTCGGTATGAATAACGGCCGAAATGCGGTCGCCATGCATCACTTTCTTCATCTGAGGAGGCGGAATGAAGTAGCTCTTTTGTCCGTCAACTTCCAGAAAGCCAAAGCCCTTTTCCGTGGCTTTTACGACCCCTTCTGCACGCGGCGTCTGGGAATGCAGTTGCTGTTTAAGCTGCGCAAGCAGCGGGTTGTCCTGAAACATAATGTTCTATTTTCGTAGCCATTGAGCGGCTGACAGTTTTACGCGATTCTCACTGCTACAGCAAGCGCTCTTTAGGTAAAGAGTACGGTTATTCCTCTCTGCCGAGCGCCACGCGCAGGCGGTCCAGCCAGCCGTAAAACGCGTGCCGGGTGAGCAAATTAATGGCGATTTCTGGCGGGATACCCGACTCGGTCAGGGGCGTTAACTGGGCGGCGCTAAAGCGATCCGGCGAAGCGGCGAGCAGCGTATGGGCGGCTGAGAGCATCGAAGAGGAGGGGTCTTCGCTTTGCGGATGGTTAACCAGAATGTCGCCCGTCAGATTAAGCAGCATCGGTTCATGGCACAGCACCGGCGTGAGCGCCTGTAGCGCCGGTTCCGCCTGCCAGCGTGAAAGCGCCTCAAGCTGAAGCGCGCTGGCATATTTTAGTTCAACCGCGGGTAGCGTGGCGGCCCATCTGCGGAAGCTGACCGGTAGCGTATGGGGCTGAATGTGGTGTCCGGGCAGCCAGCGTACCGGATGGCCGAGCAGCGCCTGAAACACCGCAACTACGCGTGCCTGAAAACCGATAAAACCGATGATCTGGTTGATAAGCACAATGTCATACGTCGTGAGTCCAACCTCATCAAGGTGGTATTGGGCTTTGTCGTCGATGACATCGGGCGAGCTGGCTAACTGGCGGGCATACTGGGTGATTTCTGCAAGGCGTCGATTGCTTTCCCGGGAAGAGTCGGGGCCCGGAAGGGGGGCGAGCAGCGCCGCGTAGTGGTTACAGAGCCGCTGGACGCCACACGCCTGCGCAACCGTTAAGGCCGTACTCAGCCTGTCGTAGGCGCTAAGCGTATGCAGACGGTTAACAGGAGTATCAAGCGGGAACAGTAGGTTGCAGAGAGCTCGGGCAGGCGTGAGCCAGACAGCGCAGCTTGCGAGGATGTCATCAGGCAGGGCTAAATCGAGCAAAAAACGATCGTCGACGTTAGCGGCTTCAGGCACCAGCGGCAGAACATCCGTCTGCGAATGATTCGACTGGGTTTCATGATACCAGTGGCCTTTGCCGGAAAAACGGCGTTGTTCCATGGGCGTTCCTTGATCTCAAAATGGCGATCAATATCCTGGCGTAAGGCGGATGAGGGGAAAAATATTGTTAGGTGATAACAAATAGCAGAACGGAATAACGACGTGCGGGGAGAGGAGAAAACTCTCTTCCCAGGCGGGAAGAGAGTAACAGGCTTATTTGATTTCCAGCTCGTTCATTGCAGCGATGTTGAAGCCGCCGTCAACGTGAACCACTTCGCCGGAGATACCCGCGGAAAGGTCAGAGCACAGGAATGCCGCAGAGTTACCCACATCTTCAATGGTAACGGTACGACGAATCGGGGTAACCGCTTCGCAGTGTGCCAGCATTTTACGGAAATCTTTGATGCCGGAAGCGGCCAGGGTACGGATTGGACCCGCAGAAATGGCGTTAACACGCACGCCTTCAGGACCCATTGCGTTCGCCATGTAGCGTACGTTGGCTTCCAGAGACGCTTTCGCCAGACCCATCACGTTGTAGTTAGGGATAGCACGTTCTGCGCCCAGGTAGGACAGGGTCAGCAGGGCTGCGCCCGGGTTCAGCATTGCGCGGCAAGATTTTGCCATCGCAACAAAGCTGTAAGAGCTGATGTCGTGCGCGATTTTGAAGCCATCACGGGTAACCGCGTTCACGTAGTCGCCGTCCAGCTGGTCGCCAGGAGCGAAGCCGATGGAGTGAACGAAACCGTCGAATTTCGGCCATGCTTTTGCCAGTTCAGCAAACATGCCATCAATGCTTTCGTCTTGTGCAACGTCACATTCCAGAACAATGCTGGAACCCAGCTGCGCGGCAAATTCTTCAACACGGCCTTTCAGCTTGTCGTTCTGGTAGGTGAACGCCAGCTCAGCGCCTTCGCGATGCATAGCCTGTGCGATGCCGTATGCGATGGACAGTTTGCTGGCAACGCCAGTCACCAGAATGCGCTTACCGGAAAGAAAACCCATAGCTTTAATCCTTATATTCATTGCTTATTTTGCCTTGTAATTCATAGCGTTACAGGCAGTATTTCAAAATCATTCGAAATTAGCTCGAAATTATAGCCCACTCACAGCCCCTTGTGTCACGATATTTCTCGCTTCAGGGCGTTGACTGGGCTCATGGAAGACGTTGAACTGACGCTTCATCAGGCTGTTTCGTGCGTATTCCAGCAGTATATCACCGGGGGCTGGGTTCGCCTCATCCAACCAGAAGCTGGCCTTCACGCTTACAGGGGCGGATATTCATTCGCTGGCGAGGGGATTCGGGCAATAACCTTAATTTCAAAATCAAATCCGGCCAGCCAGTTAACGCCGATAGCCGTCCAGTTGGGGTAAGGAGGCTGCGGAAACGCCCGTTTTTTCGCCTCCATGATGACGGGGAACTGATTTTCCGGATCGGTATGAAACGTCGTGACATCAATCAGATCGTCAAACGTGCATCCTGCGGCGGCCAGAGTCGCCTGTAAATTATCGAATGCGAGCTGCACCTGAGCGGCGAAGTCAGGTTCAGGCGTGCCATCGCTGCGGCTGCCGACCTGACCGGAAACAAATAACAGATCGCCAGAGCGAATGGCAGCCGAATAGCCATGCTCCTCATAAAGGGCATGTCGATTGGCAGGGAAGACAGGATTACGTGGAGGCATGGTATTTCCTTTTCTGTCAGAGGTGTTGTTGTGGTTACTTAAGAGAAGTAACATACGCGATGTATGTGAAAAAAGGTAATTCACATACGCCGCGTATGTCAAATTAAAAATACCGCTTTTATAGGAAGTTCTATGGCTACGAAACGTCGTGCTGAAACGGCTCAGGAAAATCGCGAAAAAATGATTCAGGCGGCGCGGAAGGCTTTTGCTGAAAAAGGCTATGCCGCAGCGTCGATGGATGAACTGACGGCAAGCGTGGGGTTAACGCGCGGCGCGCTGTATCATAATTTTACCGATAAGAAAGGATTACTGGCGGCGGTAGTCGCGCAGATAGACAGCGAAATGGCGGCCAACGCGAAAGCCATTGCCGCAGCCGCAGACGATGACTGGGAGCGCCTTCTGGCGGAAGGTATCGCCTACATCAACATGGCGCTCGTTCCGGAAGTTCAGCGCATCGTGCTGCTTGACGGCCCGGCCGTACTGGGCGATCCGGCGCAATGGCCCAGCCAGAACAGCTGTCTTGAGTCCACCCGCCAGACCATCGAAACATTAATCGAACGCAACGTGCTTAAAAAAATGGATGCAAAAGTCGCAGCCCATTTGCTAAACGGCGCTGCGCTGAATGCTGCCCTGATGATTGCCGCGAGCGATGAGCCGCAGAAGACGCTGCCGCATGCTATTGAGGTGTTTACTCTGCTGGCAAGCGGGTTACGCAACGGCTAACGATCTTTCCGCCACGCGTCCGCCGTCAACGCTTCACCAAAGTGTCCGGCAATCAGGCGTTTTGTCAGGTCGTGGAGCGGGGAGGCCAGCACGTCAGCGGTACTGCCGCGCTCAACCACTTCACCCTGGTGCATCACCAGCACCTGATCGCTGATGTGCTTCATCATGCCCAAGTGCTGGGTCACGTAGATATACGAGATCCCCTGCTTTTCCTGTAGCTCCAGCATCAGGTTAATGAGTTGCGAACGCATCGACATATCCAGCGACGCCAGCGCTTCGTCGGCGATAATCACCTTCGGGCGCAGGATCAGCGCGCGGGCCAGACCGAGACGCTGCTTTTGGCCCGGAGCCAGCATGTGGGGGTAATAGCTCACGTGGTCGGGCAGGAGTCCTACCAGACGCAGTGTTTCGACAATCCGTTTGCGACGCGCTTCCGGCTCCAGGTCGGTATTCAACCGCAGCGGGAAGTCCAGGATCTGGGAAATACGCTGGCGCGGGTTGAGGGACGTCGACGGATCCTGAAATATCATCCGGATGCGCTGACTGCGGAAAGAGTAGTCACCAAATTCCAGAGGATGATCGTCAATCAGTATTTCACCGCCACTCGGCTCTACCATGCCCGCGAGCATTTTTGCGAGGGTCGATTTGCCCGAACCATTTTCACCGATAATCGCCAGCGTTTGCTTTTCGCGCAGCGTGAAGCTTAGCGGTTTAACCGCCTCGACGGTCTGACGGTGAAACAGGCCTGTACGATAGCGAAAGGTCTTACTCAGGTTACGCACTTCCAGTAAGGTTTCGACCATTTCACTCTCTCTCCATGTTCAGCGGGAAATGACAGGCAAACAGATGGTTTTTCGGCCCTGTCAGGCGCGGTGTTTCAATACATTTACGCTGAGCATACGGGCAACGCGGACCCAAACGGCAGCCAATGGGCAGCGACTCCAGCAGGGGGATCGCGCCGGGCAGGGTATTCAGACGGCTCTTGTGCGGCATCGCGCTGCCAAAGTCAGGGATCGCCCGAATCAGCGCCTGCGTGTAGGGATGATGCGGCGTCGTCACCAGGTCTTCACTTGGCGCGGTTTCTACCGTTTGTCCACAGTACATCACGTCAATTTTATCCGCCCACTTGCTGAGCATTTGCAGGTCATGGCTGATCAGCAAAATGGTGGTGTTGTTATTCTGATTCAGACGCGTAAGAAGGCGGAAAATCTGCGCCTGGGTCGTTGGCTCCATCGCGTTCGTGGGTTCATCCGCAATCAGCAGACGCGGCTGATTGGCCAGGGCGATAGCTATCATCACTTTCTGGCATTCACCGTCGGTCAGCTCATACGGAAAGCTGCGCATTGCGTCTTTATGATCTTTGATCCCGACGCGGTGCAATAGCTCAACGGCACGGCGCTTACGCCAGCCGAAACGCTGCCACCAGCGGCCTTTATAGGTCCAGCCGGGAATATTCTGCATCAGCTGTTTGCCCACGCGCTCGGACGGGTCAAGACAGGATTGCGGCTCCTGGAAAATCATCGAGACGTTATGGCCCACCAGCTTGCGGCGTTCTCGCGGGGAGAGACGCAACAGATCGATGTCGTCGAAGCGCATACGGTCGGCGGTGACGCGCCAGTTGTCTTTCGACACGCCGCAAATGGCTTTGGCGATCAGGCTTTTACCTGAACCCGATTCGCCCACCAGACCGCGGATTTCGCCTTCTGCAAGGGTAATGCTGATGCGATCCACGGCTTTAACCCAGCCTTCACCCGTTTTGATTTCGATGGTGAGGTTACGGATATCAAGTAACGGCATTATTGCACCCCCGCATTGATTGCGCGGCGGATCCCGTCGCCCAGCAGATTGATAAGCAGAACGCTCACCATAATGGCCGCGCCCGGCAGCATGACCGTCCACGGCGCAACGTAAATCAGCTCCAGCGCATCGCCGAGCATAGCGCCCCATTCCGGAGAAGGGAGCTGCGCGCCAAGGTCAAGGAAGCCCAGCGCCGCGATATCCAGAATCGCCATCGACAGGGCGCGGGTGATCTCCGTCACCAGCCCGGCGGCAATATTAGGCAGCACGGCAAACCACAGAATATTGAACGTGGTGGCACCGTCCAGACGGGCGGCGACGACATACTCTTTCTCCAGTTCGTCATGAACCAGGCTGTAAACCGAGCGCACCATACGCGGCAGAATCGCCAGCCAGACGGCAAACATCGCATGCGTTAGGTGCGGCCCCGCGAAGGCCACGACGATTATCGCCAGCAGCAGCGAAGGAATAGAGAGCAGGGTATCCAGAATATGGTTAAGCACGGCTGAGCGCAGCCCGTGGGTTGATCCGGCAAAAATACCCAGCGCCAGGCCGCAGATCGCCGCGGCAAGCGTCACCACAAATGCGCCGCCCACCGTAGGGGCCGCGCCGCTCAGCAGACGGCTTAGCACGTCGCGTCCGAGATCGTCAGTACCGAGGAAGAAAGAAACCTCCCCGTAGCGCGACCATGACGGCGGTAAAAGCTGGTAGCCAAGGAACTGCTGATCGATGCCATACGGCGCAAACCACGAACCCAAAACGCACAGCAACACGAGGCCAATGCAGCCGTAAAAGCCGATCATTGCCGTGGTGTCGCCGTAAAAATTACGCCACACGGTACGTAGCGCACCGGGCGTGCGCTTTTCGCTGTAGACGTTATCGTAAGGCATACCATTCCTTATGCTTCAACGGGTTGGCCATGGCACCCAAAATATCGGAAACAACGTTAACAATAATAACCAGTGAGCCAATCACCATCACGCCGGCGGAGATAGCCGCATAGTCCTGCTGGCGAATCGCGTTGATCATCCAGCGCCCAAGGCCCGGCCAGCTGAAGACCATCTCGGTGATCATCGCCAGCGTCAGCATGGTTGAGAATTGCAGCCCAAGACGGGGGATCACCGGCGGCAATGCATTGTGCAGCACGTGGCGGCGCAAAATCGTCAGACGAGACAGTCCGCGCGTGGCCGCGGCTTTAACATAGTTTCGCTCGAAGACTTCGATGGTGCTGATACGCATCAGGCGGATCACTTCGGTGGTGGGCGCGACGGCCAGCGTGAGCACCGGCAGCACCATGTGGCGCAACGCGCTTACGATCATTTCGTCGCGCCAGACCGAATCAGAAAGCCAGGCGTCAACGATGGCGAAGCCGCTCACCGTATGCACGTTATACAGCAGATCAAAACGCCCCGACACCGGCAACCAGCCCAGCGTCAATGAGAAGAAGAGGGTTAGCAGCAGCGCCAGCCAGAAGACTGGGATAGAGAAGCCAATTAAGGCAAGCGCGCTGATGAATTTATCCTGCCATTTATTGCGATAAATTCCCGCCAGCATCCCCACCGGGATCCCCACCATAAGGGCAAAGCCGAAGGCGAGTATACACAGCTCCATGGTGGCCGGGAACACCACCTTAAGCTGCTCGGAGATGAGCTGTCCGTTGATGCTGGACACGCCGAAATCCCAGTGCAGCAGGCCGTTAAACCAGAACAGCCAGGCGTCCCAGAGGGATGAGCCCTGAAGCGGAGCGTGCGGCGTAAAGTAGCTAAGGCTAAAGCCGACAAAGGTCAGTAGGAACAGGGTGACCAGCAGTAACAGCAGCCGACGCAAGGTAAAGATAATCATGGCTTTTTCACCTCTTGCTCTTTCTCACGGGTCACGCCCGCGAAGGAGGCGTTACCAAACGGGCTAAGTACCAGCCCTTTAATATCGTAACGGTAGGCCTGAAGGCGCAGGGAAGAGGCAAGCGGCAATACGGGAAGCTCTCTGGCCAGAATATTTTGCGCCTCATCGTAGGCTTCAATGCGTGACGCAAGCTGCTGGGACGCCAGCGCTTTTTGCAGCACGGCATCAAATTCACGGTTACACCAGTGGGCATAGTTGGTCTGGGAATTTATCGCTGCACAGCTCAGTAGCGGACGGAAGAAGCTGTCCGGATCGTTACTGTCGGTAGACCAGCCAGCCAGCGTTAAGTCGTGGTTCATGTCCATCAGCCGCGCCTCCTGGAAACGGCCTTCGACCGGAACGATGATCACCTTAACGCCCACCTGCGCCATATCTGCCTGCAACAGCTCGGCGGTTTTCAGCGGGCTGGGGTTCCACGCCTGAGAGCTGGTAGGCACCCAAAGCTGTAGCGTCAGGTTTTCTGCCCCCAGCGCTTTAAGCTGTTCGCGCGCTTTGGCCGGATTATATTCCGTGATCTTCGCCTCGCCGTCATAGGCCCATGAGGCACGCGGCAGAATCGAGGCGGCGGTTTCCGCGGTACCGTAGTAAATCGACTGCATCAGACGCTGATTATTGATCGCTAACGCCAGCGCATGGCGCACGGCCGGATTATTCAGCGGCGGCTTATCGGTGTTAAATGCCAGATAAGCGATGTTCATTCCCGGGCGCAGGGTCAGGCGCAGGCGAGGGTCGTCGCGCAAAATCGTTAACTGGCTGGCCGCAGGCCACGCAAGGACGTCGCACTCGCCGGTCAGCAGCTTGGAGAGGCGGCCAGTTCCTCCTGAACCCAGATCAACGATAACCTGCGGCATCAGCGGCTTGCCGCGCCAGAAATTATCGTGACGTTGCAGGCGAATGTATTGTCCGGCGCGGTACTCAGCCAGCTGGAACGGCCCTGTGCCCACGGGCTCACGATCGAGGCGTTCCTGACGATCCTTTTTCGTCAGCTGATCCGCGTACTCCGCTGACATGACGGAGGCGTAATGCGTCGCCAGGTGCCAGAGGAAGGAGGCGTCCGGGTGCGTCAGGCGAAACTCAACGGTACGGTTATCCAGCTTGCGCACGCTTTTGACCGTGTCCGCGAATTGCAGACTGTCGAAATAGGGGAAGTTACTGCCGTTGACGTTATGCCAGGGATGATTGCGGTTGAAGATGCGCTGGAAGGTGAAAACCACGTCATCCGCGTTGAGCTTGCGGCTTGGCGTAAACCACGGGGTGTGCTGAAAAGCAACATCATCGCGTAGACGGAAGCGGTATGTTGCCCCGTTATCCATCACTTCCCAGCTTTCGGCAAGCTCCGGAACCAGCCGATAGGTATAAGGATCGACGTCGAGCAGGCGATCGTAGAGCTGTGCGGCCAGCGTATCAACAATCAGGCCGCTCCCGGCCTTTTGCGGATTAAAGGTATCAACTTGTCCGCTGACGCAATAGACGAAACCACTCTCACGGATATCAGGGGGCACAGCGCGATCGGGCGCAGCAAAGGCCAGATTGCTGAACAGACCGAGTGCAAACAGGGACGATAAAACCAGGCGCATAGTTTTTAAGGTTTTTAGATTCGATCTGCAAAGTGTATCGCACTTACGCCTGCTTCGTAAAAATGTCTGGGGGTAAGTGCTGATAATGTCAGCGCATTTGATGTTTTTTGAGCAATGCCCTTAACTGATGGTAGGTCAGACCCAGCAGTTCAGCCGCCCGTTTCTGATTATATTTCGCCTCTTTCAGGCTCTGCTCGAGCAACTGCTGCTCCTGCTGATGCTGGAACTGGCGTAAATCGAGCGGCAACGCCGGACCCTGCTGGCGCACTGCCGGGGCAGGGGCCTGTTGAACCTCGCGCCGAAACGGATCGAGTATAATGTTGTCCAGCTCGGACTCGCTGCTGCCATGACGGTAAACGGACCGTTCCACCACGTTTTTGAGTTCACGAATATTTCCCGGCCAGTGGTAACCGAGCAGGGTCTCGGTGGCCTGTTCGCTAAAGCCCGGAAAGAGCGGCAGGCCCAGTTCCCGGCACATCTGAATGGCAAACTGATCGGCCAGCAGCATGATATCGCTACGTCGCTCCCGCAGCGGCGGCAGCTGAACGACATCGAAAGCCAGCCTGTCCAGCAGGTCAGCGCGGAATTTGTCCTCTGCCACCATTGCGGGCAGATCGGCGTTAGTGGCGCACACCAGGCGAACGTTGACCTGGAGCGGCTGACTACCGCCAACGCGTTCCAGTTCGCCATACTCTATGACGCGCAGCAGCTTTTCCTGCACCAGCATCGGCGCTGTGGCCAGCTCGTCGAGGAAAAGCGTTCCGCCATCGGCGCGCTCAAAACGGCCGGGATGGCGTTTTTGTGCGCCGGTAAAGGCGCCGGCTTCATGACCGAAAAGCTCCGTGTCGAGCAGATTTTCATTCAGTGCCGCGCAGTTAAGCGAAATAAAGGGACCGTCCCAGCGGCCAGACAGAAAGTGCAGGCGGTTAGCAATGAGTTCTTTACCGGTTCCACGTTCCCCGATGATTAGCACCGGTTTATTCAGCGGCGCGAGGCGTGACACCTGTTCAAGCACTTCCAGGAAGCTGTTCGCTTCGCCAAGCAAATTGTCTTTGTATTCAGCCATGATGAAATTAACCACTCCTTAGTGATATTCACCAGGTGAGAATAGTCTCTGGCTGGGTGAATATCAATCAGATTCAGTAAAATCAATAAGATAAAAAGTTGGCACGGGAATTGTATTTACTACACAGCAGGGCATCGCCCGATAACAGAACTATGAGGATTGAATTATGGGTATTTTTTCTCGTTTTGCCGACATCGTGAACGCCAACATCAACTCGCTGCTGGAGAAAGCGGAAGATCCGCAGAAGCTGGTGCGCCTGATGATTCAGGAAATGGAAGACACGCTGGTTGAAGTACGCTCCACCTCCGCCCGCGCGCTGGCAGAGAAAAAGCAGTTAACGCGTCGTATCGAGCAGGCGACTGCCCAGCTCAACGAGTGGCAGGAAAAAGCTGAACTGGCGCTGCGCAAAGATAAAGAAGATCTGGCCCGCGCTGCGCTGATTGAGAAGCAGAAGCTGACCGAGATGGTTGCCACGCTGGAACATGAAGTGACGCTGGTGGATGATACCCTGACCCGCATGAAGAAAGAGATCTGTGAGCTTGAAAATAAACTCAGCGAAACCCGTGCGCGTCAACAGGCGCTGGCGCTGCGCCATCAGGCTGCAAGCTCGTCCCGCGACGTGCGTCGCCAGCTGGACAGCGGCAAACTGGATGAAGCGATGGCGCGTTTCGAATCGTTCGAACGCCGTATCGATCACATGGAAGCGGAAGCCGAAAGCCACAGCATCGGTAAGCAGAAAACCCTCGATCAGCAGTTTGCTGACCTGAAAGCCGATGATGAAATTAGCGAGCAGCTGGCTGCGCTGAAAGCCAAAATGAAACAAGATAATCAATAATAATTCCTGCGGCACCTGAGCGTGCCGCATCGCAAGACAAGGAGTACACATGAGCGCGCTTTTTCTGGCAATACCCCTGACAATTTTTGTGCTGTTTGTTCTGCCCATCTGGTTATGGCTGCACTACAGCAACCGCACTTCACGCGGTGAGCTGTCGCAGAGTGAACAGCAGCGGCTGGCGCAGCTCTCTGCTGAGGCAAACAAAATGCGCGAACGTATTCAGGCGCTGGAAGCTATCCTGGATGCGGAACACCCGAACTGGAGGGAGCGTTAATGGCTGGACTGAATCTGAATAAAAAATTGTGGCGCATTCCACAGCAGGGCATGGTACGGGGCGTTTGCGCCGGGCTGGCACACTATCTGGATGTCCCGGTAAAACTGGTCCGCGTGGTCACCGTATTGTCGATTTTCTTTGGCCTGGCCTTTATTACTCTGGTGGCATACATCATTCTGTCGTTTGTACTCGATCCTATGCCGGACGGTGAACTGGATGCAGAGAACACGCCAACCAGCAGCGATCTCCTCAATGCGGTAGACGAGCAGCTGAGCGCAGGGGAGAAGCGATTGCGCGAGATGGAACGTTACGTCACCTCCGATACCTTTACGCTGAGAAGTCGTTTTCGTCAGCTTTAAGAGAGAACACACATGAAACAAAACTGGCAACAGGCCGGTCAGAAGGTAAAACCCGGCCTGAAAATCGCAGGTAAACTGGTTCTGATGACGGCGTTACGTTATGGTCCGGCGGGTGTGGCGGGCTGGGCGATCAAGTCTGTTGCCCGTAAGCCGGTCAGAATGGTGCTGGCGGTCGCACTGGAGCCGCTATTAAAGAAACTGGCGAAACGCGTTTCCCGCCGCTACCTTTCACGCTAATCCCTCGCGCAAAAGCCCTTTCTCGCTCAGAGAGAGGGCATGAATTTCCCCTCTGCTTTTTCTCGTTCTTTGCGGCAGCTCACATTACTGCGTTGCGCTGCTTTGAGAATGCCTTTTTCAGCCCACAGGTGCGTTGACAGATATTTTTCATGGGAGTAGATTGCCAGTCCGTGGGACCGCTACCATGGAAAATAAAGTGAACGCAAAAATTAAAAAACTCATCAATCATATTTACGGTGAATCATTTTCAGATGCACACCTGAACGTGTTATTAACGAAGCTTGAAAAGGCGGCGGTTAATATTACGGAAAAGCGTAAGTCAGGCTGGGATGAAAAAGACGTTGTTCTGATTACCTATGCCGATCAGTTCTCCGCGAAAGGGGAGAAAGCATTACCGGTATTTACCCGGTTCTATAATGAATGGCTTTCTCGCACGTTTTCCCATGTTCATCTTTTACCTTTTTATCCGTGGTCGTCAGATGATGGATTTTCCGTTATCGATTATCACAACGTTGCACCTGAAACGGGTACCTGGCAGGATGTCGCGGAATTAAAACAGTCAGCCAGCTTAATGTTTGACTTCGTTTGCAACCATATGTCAGCGAAAAGCGAATGGTTTGCTCATTATCTGGCGCAGAAGCCCGGCTATGAAGATTTCTTTATTTCAGTCGACCCCGAAACCGATTTATCCGCAGTGACGCGTCCACGTGCCTTGCCGCTGCTGACGCCGTTTACGCTGCATGATGGCAGCGTTCGTCATCTGTGGACCACATTCAGTGAAGACCAGATCGACCTCAACTTTGCCTCGCCGCAGGTGCTGATTGCCATGGTGGACGTACTGCTCCATTACCTTGCAGAAGGGGCGCGTTACATCCGACTGGATGCGGTCGGTTTTATGTGGAAGATCCCTGGAACAAGCTGCATCCATCTGGAACAAACCCATTGCCTCATCCAGTTATTCCGCGCCATTACGGATGCCGTTGCACCCGGAACGGTGATCATCACTGAGACAAATGTTCCACACAAAGACAATATCTCTTACTTCGGTGATGGTGAAAATGAAGCCCAGATGGTCTATCAGTTCTCCTTACCGCCGCTGGTGCTGCATGCCGTTCATCGTCAGGACGTTAAAGCCCTTAGCCAGTGGGCGGGGTCGCTGGCGCTGCCTTCAACACACACCACCTGGTTTAACTTCCTGGCCTCGCATGATGGTATCGGTTTGAACCCGCTGCGCGGCATTCTTCCGGAATCAGAGATCCTCTCGCTGGTCGAGAAGCTTCAGCAGGAAGGCGCGCTGGTCAACTGGAAAAATAACCCTGACGGAACGCGAAGCCCCTACGAAATTAATGTCACCTATCTTGATGCCTTAAGTTTACAAGACAGTTCTGATGATGAGCGTATTGCCCGGTTCATCCTCGCGCATGCTGTATTGTTAAGTTTTCCAGGCGTACCGGCGGTTTATATTCAGAGCATTCTTGGTTCGCGTAACGATTATGAAGGTGTTGAACGCCTTGGCTATAACCGCGCGATTAACCGGAAAAAATACACGGCGGGGCAGGTCGATAGCGAACTGAATAATAAGAAGAGTATTCGTTCTCAAATTTATTCTCGTTTGAGTGAGCTTATCGCTATTCGTCGCGGGGAAAGTGCATTCCATCCAGACAGTCAGGCTGTTTTCGACGCAGTGGGTGAACAAATTCTTAAAATTATCCGCGTTGCTGAAAATGGCGAACGTATTACAGCATTATTTAATTTTAGCAATAAAATGCAGACCGTTTATGAGCAAACGCTATCTGGTAAGGAATTACTATCAGGACAACATATTAGCGGTACGGATCTGACCCTCAATCCATGGCAGGTAATGTGGATTAAAGAAAACTAAAAAGGACCCTAAAATGAAAATGCCCAAAATTGTGCTGTTATCAGCACTGGTTTCGTGCGCCCTGTTATCAGGCTGTAAGGACGATAAAGCATCTCAGGTCACCATTGAGTTTATGCACTCGTCGGTGGAACAGGAACGCCAGGCGGTGATAACGAAACTGATCGAGAAATTCGAGAAAGAAAACCCGACGATTACGGTGAAGCAGGTACCCGTTGAAGAAGATGCCTACAACACCAAGGTCATTACGCTGGCCCGTACCGGTGCGCTGCCGGAGGTGATTGAGATCAGCCATGATTACGCCAAAGTCATGGATAAAGAGCAACTGCTGGATCGTGACGCCATCGGCCGCGCCATCAAGTCGGTGGGCGAAGAGACATTTTACGACGGCATTTTACGTGTGGTTCGCACGGAAGATGGCAGCGCATGGACGGGGGTGCCGGTTAGCGCCTGGCTGTCCGGCATCTGGTATCACAAAGATGCGCTCGGAGCCGCGGGTATTGAAGAGCCGCACAACTGGGAGCAACTGCTGAAAGCCAGTCAGGCACTCAACGATCCGGCTAAAAAACATTACGGTATTGCGCTTCCAACCGCAGAAAGCGTTATGACCGAGCAGGCCTTCTCGCAGTTTGCCTTGTCGGGCGGCGCCAACGTCTTTGATGCAAACGGCAACGTGGAAATCGATACCCCTGAAATGTCGAAAGCGCTGGCATTTTATAAGGCACTGGCCGCGACCACAATGCCGGGTTCGAACGATGTCATGGAGATCAAAGACGCCTTCATGAACGGCTCTGCGCCTATGGCCGTGTATTCCACCTATATCCTGCCTGCGGTCTACAAAGATGGCTCGCCGGCCAACCTTGGCTTCGTGGTCCCGACGGAAAAATCCTCAGCCGTCTACGGCATGATTACCTCATTGACCATCACCACCGGTCAGACCGAAGAAGAAACGCAGGCCGCCGAGAAATTTGTCACCTGGATGGAGCAGGCTCAGAACGCCTCTGACTGGGTCATGATGTCTCCGGGCGCCGCGCTACCGGTCAATAAACTCGTGGTGGGCACAGATTCCTGGAAAAACAACGACGTGATCAGGGCCTTTGGTCAACTGCCATATGAGCTGATTGCGCAGTTCCCGAACGTCCAGGTGTTTGGTGCCGTGGGCGACAAAAACTTTACCCGCATGGGAGACGTTACCGGGTCCGGCATTATCAGTTCCATGGTGCATAACGTGACGGTGGGACAAAAAGATCTCAATGCGACGTTAAGCAACAGCCAGAAAAAACTGACTGACCTGATATCACAACGATAGGAGCGCTTTGCGAAGGGAATTATGAAGACGTTGTTTTCTGGTCGTTCAGATATGCCTTTCGCCATGCTGCTGTTGGCCCCCAGCCTGATTTTGCTGGGGGGCCTGGTGGCCTGGCCAATGATTTCCAATATTGAAATCAGTTTTTTACGTTTACCGCTGAACCCGCGTATTGATGCGGCGTTCGTCGGCCTGGATAACTACATTCGCATTTTGGGCGATGCCGCGTTCTGGCACTCCCTGTGGATGACGTTCTGGTACACGGCGCTGGTAGTGATCGGCAGTACCGGGCTGGGGCTGGCCGTGGCGATCTTCTTTAACCGTGAATTCCGTATGCGGAAAACGGCGCGTTCGCTGGTGATTCTGTCCTACGTGACGCCGTCTATTTCCCTGGTGTTTGCCTGGAAATACATGTTCAACAACGGCTACGGGATTGTGAACTATCTGGGCGTTGACCTGCTGCATCTCTATGACCAGGCACCGCTATGGTTCGACAATCCGGGCAGCAGCTTTGTGCTGGTGGTGCTGTTCGCCATCTGGCGCTACTTCCCGTATGCCTTTATCTCGTTCCTCGCGATTTTGCAGACCATTGATAAATCACTGTACGAAGCGGCAGAGATGGATGGCGCCAATGCCTGGCAGCGTTTTCGCATCGTCACGCTGCCCGCCATCATGCCGGTGCTGGCAACGGTGGTCACGCTGCGAACCATCTGGATGTTCTACATGTTCGCGGATGTTTATCTGCTGACCACGAAGGTCGATATTCTGGGCGTGTATCTTTACAAAACGGCCTTCGCATTCAATGACCTGGGCAAAGCGGCTGCGATCTCCGTTGTGCTGTTTGTGATCATCTTCGCCGTCATTCTGCTGACCAGAAAAAGGGTAAACCTCAATGGCAACAAATAAACGCGTACTGGGCCGCATCGGTTTTTATCTGGGGCTGGCGGTATTTCTGATTATCACGCTGTTTCCGTTTTTTGTGATGTTAATGACGTCGTTTAAAAGCGCGAAAGAGGCGATATCGCTGCATCCGACAATTCTGCCGCAGGAGTGGACGCTTCAGCATTACGTCGACATTTTTAACCCGCTGATTTTCCCGTTTGTGGATTACTTCCGTAACAGCATGGTGGTGTCGCTGACCTCCTCGGTCATTGCGGTGTTTCTCGGCACGCTGGGCGCTTATGCGTTGTCCAAACTGCGCTTTAAGGGGCGCACGACGATCAATGCGAGCTTTTACACCGTCTATATGTTCTCCGGGATCCTGCTGGTGGTGCCGCTGTTCAAAATCATCACCGCGCTCGGCATTTATGACACCGAGCTGGCGCTGATCGTCACTATGGTGACTCAGACGTTACCGACAGCGGTCTTTATGCTGCGCAGCTACTTCGACACCATCCCGGACGAAATTGAAGAAGCCGCCATGATGGACGGCCTGAACCGCCTGCAAATTATCTTCCGCATCACCGTGCCGCTGGCGATCTCTGGCCTGGTGTCGGTCTTTGTTTACTGCTTCATGGTGGCGTGGAATGACTATCTGTTCGCCTCCATTTTCCTGTCCAGCTCCAGCAACTTTACGTTGCCGGTTGGGCTGAACACGCTCTTCAGTACGCCAGATTACATCTGGGGCCGAATGATGGCGGCATCGCTGGTGACGGCGCTCCCGGTCGTCATTATGTATGCCCTGTCTGAACGTTTTATTAAAAGTGGTTTGACCGCCGGCGGCGTGAAGGGCTGAGGCGGCCGATTTTAACAAGGAGTGAGTCATGAAAAAATTAGTTGCGACAGCGCCCCGTGTAGCGGCGCTGGTTGAATACGAAGATCGTCCTGTTGCAGCGCATGAGGTGAAAATTCGCGCCCGTTATGGCGCGCCGAAGCACGGCACCGAAGTCGTGGATTTTCGTGCGGCAAGCCCGTTCATTGATGAAGAGTTCAACGCCGAGTGGCAGATGTTTACCCCACGTGAAGAAGGGGCAGCGCGCGGCATCGAATTTGGCAAATTTCAGCTGGGGAACATGATCGTCGGCGACATCATCGAGTGTGGCGCAGACGTCACGGAATACCAGGTCGGCGACAGTGTCTGCTGCTACGGCCCATTGCAGGAGACGGTCATCGTCAACGCGGTGAACAATTATAAGCTGCGCAAAATGCCGCAGGGCGCGTCCTGGAAAAACGCTGTTTGCTACGATCCGGCGCAGTTCGCCATGAGCGGCGTGCGTGACGCTAACGTCCGCGTGGGGGATTTCGTTGTGGTTGTCGGGCTGGGCGCGATTGGCCAGATCGCCATTCAGCTGGCGAAAAAGGCCGGTGCGTCCGTGGTGATTGGTGTCGATCCTATCGAACATCGCTGTGACATCGCCCGCCGTCACGGTGCTGACCACTGCCTGAACCCAATCGGTACCGATGTCGGTCTTGAAATTAAGAAACTGACCGGCAAACAGGGTGCGGATGTGATCATCGAAACCAGCGGTTTTGCGGATGCGCTGCAATCTGCGCTGCGCGGGCTCGCCTACGGCGGCACGATCTCTTACGTGGCGTTCGCTAAACCGTTTGCGGCGGGCTTCAACCTGGGCCGCGAAGCGCACTTCAACAATGCGAAGATTGTCTTCTCCCGCGCGTGCAGTGAACCGAACCCGGACTATCCGCGCTGGAGCCGCAAGCGCATTGAAGAGACCTGCTGGGAACTGCTGATGAACGGTTATCTCAACTGTGAGGATCTCATCGACCCGGTCGTCACCTTCGCCACCAGCCCGGACAGCTATATGAAGTATGTCGATCAGCACCCGGAACTGAGCATCAAAATGGGCGTCACTTTTTAAGCTAAGGAAAGCAAATCATGAAGATCGCAACACAAAACCAGGCCTTTTTCCCAACCAACATCATGGAAAAATTCAAATACATCAAAGCGATGGGGTTTGATGGCTATGAAATTGATGGCCGCCTGCTGGTGGAAAATCTCGATGAAGTTAAAGCCGCTATTAAAGCCACCGGCCTGCCGGTGACCACGGGGTGTGGCGGATACGACGGCTGGATCGGGGATTTCATCGAAGAACGCCGTTTGAACGGCTTACAGCAGATCGAACGCATTCTGGAAGCGCTGGCGGAAGTGGGCGGAAAGGGGATCATCGTGCCGGCGGCCTGGGGGATGTTTACCTTCCGTCTGCCGCCAATGACCTCGCCACGCAGCCTGGACGGTGACCGCAAAGCGGTTAGCGCCTCCTTGCGCTGGCTGGATGAGGTCGCCGCGCGTACCGGGACCACCGTCTACCTGGAGCCGCTGAACCGTTATCAGGATCATATGATCAATACGCTGGCCGACGCGCGTCGTTATATCGAAGAGAACGGCCTGAAGCACGTGCAGATCATCGGTGATTTCTATCATATGAACATTGAAGAAGACTCGCTGACGGATGCGCTGCATCAGAACCGCGATCTGCTGGGCCATGTGCACATTGCTGATAACCACCGCTATCAGCCGGGCAGCGGCAGCCTCGATTTCGCCAGCCTGTTCGATCGACTGCGTGCCGATAACTATCAGGGTTATGTAGTGTACGAATGCCGGGTTCGTGCCGACGATCCGGCCAAGGCCTATCAAGACTCACTCAATTACCTGCGTGAATGCTAAGGATGACGAGCGTGATGAGTGCTTCTACACCTTTGCCTCTGCGCGTCGCCATCATTGGCGCCGGGCAGGTTGCAGACAAAGTGCATGCCTCGTATTACGCCTCGCGCAGTGATGTTCAAATGGTGGCTGTCATGGACAGCCGCCCTGAACAGGCACAGGCGTTCGCGGAACGTTATGCTATTCCATCGGCATGGCAGGACGCTCACGAGATGTTGCAGACAGTAAGACCGGATGTGGTGAGCGTCTGTTCGCCTAACCGGTTCCATTTTGAACACGTCATGGCGGCCCTCGAAGCGGGTTGTCATGTGATGTGTGAAAAGCCGCCGGCGATGACGCCGGAACAGGCCGACCAGATGCGTATTGCGGCGCGTAAGGCTGGAAAAGTCCTCGCGTATGATTTTCATCATCGCTTTGCCCTGGATACCCAGCTGCTGCGTGATGCGGTGATGAACGGCACGCTCGGTGAAGTCTACTTTACCTCGGCGCAGGCGCTGCGCCGCTGCGGTGTACCGGGTTGGGGCGTATTTACCAACAAATCGCTCCAGGGCGGCGGACCGCTAATTGATATTGGCATTCATATGCTGGATGCCGCCATGTACGTCCTGGGTTTCCCGGCGGTGAAGCGGGTGACCGCGCACAGCTTCCAGAAGCTCGGAAACCAGAAACACAGCGGCCAGTTTGGCGAGTGGGATCCCACACAGTTTACCGTTGAAGATGCCCTGTTTGGCACGATCGAGTTCTGCAACGGCGGCGTTCTGCGTCTGGATACCTCCTTTGCGCTTAACATCCGCGAGCAGTCCGTCATGAACGTTTCCTTCTGCGGTGAGAAAGCGGGCGCAACGCTGTTCCCGGCGCATATCTATAACGACGAAGCCGGAGTTTTGGAAACCCTTGCCCAGCGTGAAGAGGCGGACGATCGGCGCCATCTGCGCAGCATGGATGCCTTCGTACGGCATGTCCTGGGTGAGCCCGTGATGATCGCTGACGCAGAGCAGGGACTGGTTATTCAACAGCTTGTCGCCGCGCTTTATGAATCCGCAGAAACAGGGGAAAGCGTGACATTATGCTGAACGTATCTGTATTAACCGATCCGGGATTTTGTCCTCACAGCCTGAATAAATATGCCTCAGTCATGACCTGCGGTAATGGCTACATGGGCATTCGCGCTGCGCATGAAGAAGATTACACCCTGCAAACCAGGGGCATGTATCTTGCCGGCCTTTATCATCGCGCGGGTCGCAACGAGACCACTGAACTGGTCAACCTGCCGGATATCACCGGTATTGATGTTGAGCTGGACGGCGTCAATTTCACCCTCCTTTCAGGGGAAATACTTGAGTGGCAGCGCGAGCTGGCCTTTGCAAACGGCGAACTGCATCGCAACGTTGTCTGGCGTTCACCCAACGGCAAACGCTATCGGCTGGAGAGCCGTCGTTTTGTGTCGCTGGACCAGCTGCCTTTAGTGGCTATGCAGCTTGCAATCACCCCCCTTGATGCCCCCGCGCAGGCCGTGCTGAAAACCGGTATTGATGCGACGCAAACGAACAGCGGCAGACAGCATCTGGATGAAATCTCGGTCAGGGTCTTTGACCAGCATTACATGCAGGGCGTGTATGAAACGCAGGACCGGGCTTCTGAGATTGTGGTTTCGGCGTTTTGCCAGCTCTCGACGAAGAGCGACAGCTGCTTCACCGCCAAAAATCGTCGGCTCAGCGTGCATCATTCGCTGACGATTGCCGAAAGTGACACTGTCATGCTTGAGAAGATCGTCTGGGTAACGCATCGCAGCGATAAAGCGCTGTCGCAGGAAACTTTCGCGCGCAACGCGCTGGCCGATCTCAAAGTCTGTGCGGCAAGAGGCTACGAGGCGCTGCGTGAGAGCTCAGCGTATGCCTGGAAAGACGTCTGGCGCGACGCCCGTGTGGAAGTGACTTCCCCGGAGCAACAGGATCAGCTGGCGCTGGATTACGCCGTCTGGCACCTGACGACAATGACGCCTGCCCATGATGAGCGAAGCAGTATCGCCGCAAAAGGGCTGACGGGTGAGGGGTACAAGGGGCACGTCTTCTGGGATACCGAAATTTTCCTGCTGCCGTTCCATCTGTTTACCCGTCCAAAAATTGCCCGCAGCCTGCTGCGCTATCGCTGGCTTAATCTCTCAGGCGCCCGTGAAAAAGCGCGTCGTAACGGCTGGCCGGGCGCGCTGTTCCCGTGGGAAAGCGCCGCCAGCGGACAGGAAGAGACGCCTGAGTTCGCGGCAATTAACATTCGTACCGGGGTTCGCCAGAAGGTGGCTTCCGCACTTGCTGAACACCACATCGTGGCAGATATCGCCTGGGCCGTCGTCGCTTACTGGCAGGCGACGCATGATGATGCCTTTATGCGTCACGAAGGCCTGACGTTGCTGATGGACACCGCTTCGTTCTGGATGGGACGCGCGACGGACGTCAATGGTCGTCTGGAAATCCATGACGTGATCGGACCGGACGAATACACCGAGCATGTTAACAACAACGCCTACACCAACTATCTGGCCTGGCACAACGTGGCCTGTGCGCGCCAGTTTATGACGATGTTCGGGCGTGACGATGCGCGTTTTACGGAAAATGCCGAGACGTTTCTGGCGCGTTTGTGGTTACCGGAGGCCAATGCAGAGGGTGTGATCCCGCAGGATGATACCTTTATGACAAAACCGGCCATCGATCTGAGCCGCTACAAGGCCAAAGCGGGTAAACAGACCATTCTGCTCGATTACTCCCGCGCGGAAGTGAACGAGATGCAGATCCTGAAGCAGGCCGATGTCGTGATGCTTAACTACCTGCTGCCGGAACGGTTTACGCCGCAGCAATGTGCCGCCAATCTGGCGTTCTACGAGCCGCGCACGATTCATGATTCGTCACTGAGTAAAGCCATTCACGGCATTGTGCTCGCGCGCTGCGGTGACACCGAGGGGGCCTATGCGTTCTGGCGTGACGGTATCGCCATCGATCTGGGGGACGACCCGCATAGCAGCGATGACGGTATACATGCTGCGGCCACCGGCGCGATCTGGTTGGGGGCGATTCAGGGGTTTGCCGGGATGCACATTAGCGACGGGGAACTGCATCTTGCGCCGAAGCTGCCCGCTCACTGGCGGAAACTCGCCTTCCCGCTGCGGTGGCGCGACGCAACAATACACATCACCTTTGAAGATGATCTGTTAACCATTGAAACTACTGCCCCCGTCACGTTGACGCTGTGGGGTCAAACGCTGAACGTATCGGGGCGGAAGGTATGTGCGCATCAGGACTTTCTTGCACCTGTTAATGGGACCGCTACCACGGAGGGGCGCCATGATGCTTAACGCTGTTGTATTCGATCTGGACGGGGTGATCACCGATACCGCGCACCTTCACTTTCTGGCCTGGCGTGCCGTGGCCCAGGGGATCGGGATCACCTTCGACGAAGTGTTTAACGAACAACTGAAGGGAATAAGCCGCATGGATTCTCTTCAGCGCATCCTGAAGCACGGCGGGAAAGCGGGGATGTTCAGTGAAGAGCAGTGTCTGGCGCTAGCAGCCAGGAAAAACGCGCTCTATGTCCAGTCGCTGGCGTCTCTGACGCAGGATTCGCTGCTTCCGGGTATTCGCGAGGTGCTGGCGGATATTCGTGCTGCGGAGGTCAAAATTGGGCTGGCATCCGTATCGCTTAACGCCCCGGGGATTTTGCATGCGCTGGGTATTCATCAGGCCTTCGATTTTTGCGCCGATGCTTCCCGGATCCTCCGCTCAAAGCCGGACCCGGAGATCTTCCTCGCGGCATGTAAAGGACTGAACGTGCGTCCTGAAGAGGCCATCGGTATTGAAGATGCCGCCGCGGGGGTGGATGCGATCAACGCCGCAGGAATGCTGTCGGTCGGGATTGGACCTGGCCTGGACCATGCGGGATTACAACTTCATTCAACGCAGGAGCTGACCTGGGAACGCCTGACGGCGTTCTGGGCATCCCGGGCGTACTGATAAGGAATTTATAATGGCTCAACTGTCTCTGAAACACATTCAGAAAATCTATGATAACCAGGTCCACGTGGTTAAGGATTTTAATCTCGAAATTGAAGACAAAGAATTTATTGTCTTCGTCGGTCCATCGGGCTGTGGTAAATCCACGACGCTTCGAATGATTGCCGGCCTCGAGGAGATCAGCGCAGGTGAACTGATTATTGACGGGGTTTGCATGAATGATGTTCCCGCCAAATCTCGTGATATCGCGATGGTTTTCCAGAACTATGCGCTCTATCCGCATATGACGGTCTACGACAACATGGCGTTTGGCCTGAAGATGCAAAAAATTGCCCCCTCCATCATCGAAGAACGCGTTAGCTGGGCGGCCCAGATCCTGGGCTTACGCGACTATCTCCAGCGTAAACCTGGCGCGTTGTCCGGCGGTCAGCGCCAGCGCGTGGCGTTAGGCAGGGCGATAGTGCGCGAAGCCGGGGTTTTCCTGATGGATGAACCGCTGTCAAACCTTGATGCCAAGCTTCGTGTGCAAATGCGCGCTGAAATCAGCAAGCTGCACCAGAAGCTCAATACCACCATGATTTACGTGACGCACGATCAGACGGAAGCCATGACGATGGCGACCCGCATCGTGATTTTAAAAGACGGCATCATCCAGCAGGTGGGCGCGCCGAAACAGGTCTACAACGAGCCCGCGAATATGTTCGTGGCAGGGTTCATTGGTTCACCTGCGATGAACTTTATTCGTGGCGCGATCGACGATCGCTATTTCGTGACGGAAACGCTGCGCCTGGAGATCCCGGAAGACAAGCTCGCCGAACTGAATGCACAGGGTTACCAGCGTAAAGCGGTCGTCTTTGGGATCCGTCCTGAAGACATTCTTACTCTACAGCGTAGCGGTGAAAACGTTACGGCGAAAATCAGCGTCGCGGAACTCACCGGGGCAGAATTTATGCTGTATGCCACCGTGGGTGGGCATGAACTGGTGGTCCGTGCGGGTGCAGCGGATGATTACGTCGCAGGAGATATTATCGGCATCCAGTTCGATATGAGTAAGTGCCATTTCTTCGATGCTGAAACTGAAGCAGCAATTAGATAAGAAAGGTGTTCGCCGGAAATGAAAATTTCCGGTTTTTTTGTGAGTTAATTATAAAGGAATATTTTAATGAGTACTCTACTAAGAAGTGCTGCGCTCGTTCTGTGCGCAGGGGTTAGCTGCGCGCAAGCAACAGAAACAGCAAAACACTGGGAGTTTAATATTGGTGCCATGTATGAAATTGAAAACGTCGAAGGGCAGGGTGACGATAAAGATGGATTATATGAACCTTCCGTGTGGTTTAACGCCACGTATGATGCGTGGACCATTTCACTGGCCATGTATCAGGAAGGCCCGGTTGATTACAGCAGCATGACGCGCGGCACCTATTTCGATCGCCCTGAATTCGAATTACGGTATCGCTTCATTGGCACCGATGATTTTACGCTGGGTCTTACGGGCGGTTTCCGTAATTATGGATATCATTTTAAAGATGAACACGGTGCGAAAGACGGCAGTGCTAATATGCAGCGCTACAAAATTCAGCCAGACTGGGATCTGAAATTAACCGATGACTGGCGTTTTAGCGGTTGGTTTGCCATGTATCAGTTTGCGAATGACCTGGGAAAAACCGGTTATTCTGACAGCCGTGTTGAAACGGAAACCGGTTTTACCTGGACAATAAACGAAACCGTCTCTGCAAAAGTTAATTACTATTTAGAGCGTGGTTTCAATATGGACAGTTCACGTAATAACGGTGAATTCTCCACCCAGGAAATTCGTGCCTACCTGCCGGTTTCATTAGGCCAGACAACGCTTACGCCTTACACCCGTCTGGGGCTCGATCGCTGGTCAAACTGGGACTGGCAGGACGATCCAACCCGTGAAGGGCATGACTTCAACCGACTGGGGCTGCTCTATGCTTACGACTTTGCGAATGGCCTTTCCATGACGCTCGAGTATGCCTACGAATGGGAAAATCATGACGAAGGTGACAGCGACCGCTTCCACTATGCGGGTGTCGGCGTGAATTACGCGTTCTGATGACGTGATACCAGGGGCGTTTGCCCCTGGTTTTTAGCGTAACGAAGCCGCATCTGTAAAGTGGGTTTCAACCAACACCTTATGCGGCGCAGGTTTACTTGCAATGCACTTGAATAAAAGAGTGCAGCTCTCTTCGCCCAGCTTTCTCGTTGGGATATCAAAGCCGCCGGGTGCAGGGGTCAAGATGAGAGACAGCATCGGGTCGCTGTATCCTGCCATGGCAACCTGCTCCGGGATCGTCAGATTTAGCGCATCCGCGGCACGATAAAGACTCAGCAATTTCATGCTGTCAGTTGCAAAAACCGCATCGGGCGGGTTGTCTGAGGAGAGGAGCTGGCTGGCCGCCTTAAGCGCGCTTTCGTGGGTATATCCGCCATCGATAATCCAGGCTGGGTTAATTTCGATGCCGTGTTTCTCAAGGCTGGACTTATAGCCCGCCAGGCGATCGATAGAAACGTGATAATCGAGCGGGGCATGCAGGCAGGCAATTTTGGTGCGGCCATGCTTGATAAACGAGTCTGTTAATATGGCACTGTCGCGGAAATTATCCGTATCGACAGAATAGATATTCTGGTAATTCCCTTCCACTTTACCAATAACAACCACGGGCACACCGTATTCATCCAGCGTCGAGAAAAAAGACTCGTTCGCCGGCGAGCTTAGCATGATGATCCCTTTGATCATCTTCTGCTTTATTTTACCCACGCATTTTTGCAGATCGTCTTCACTGCTTTTGGACGTTTGTAAAATAACATCAAAACCTTCCTCTTCTGCTTTTGCCGTTATGGCATGCAGTACATCAGAGAAAAAGGGATTTCCAGCAGTGGTTTTGGTTGAGCGGGTCGAAATAACCATAATGGCGTCGAAGCCAGAAGAGGTGAGTGCGCGGGCAAGTTTATTAGGCTGGTAATTTAATTCATCTATCGCCTTCAACACCTTTTCACGCGCTTCAGGAGAAATATTCGTTTGTTTATTCAGAACGCGTGACACGGTTGATTTCGAAACGCCAGCAACGCGGGCAATATCATAGATGGTGGGTGACATACACCTTACTCACTCCAGACGGACAGCAATTGCGCCCATCTTACTGGAGAGAAAACGGCAATAGCAATAATTAAGAATTGATAATCAACGATCTGCCCCAATTTACTGTATTCTGAAGTGACTCTTTTCAGGGTTCCAGCAATGAAGGACGGCGATGAAGCGACTTAAAAACGAATTCAATTCTCTGGTGAACCGTGGCGTTGATCGCCACCTGCGTCTTGCCGTGACGGGGCTGAGCCGCAGCGGTAAGACGGCATTCATTACGGCGATGGTCAATCAGCTGATGAACCTGCATGCGGGAGCGCGGCTGCCGCTGCTAAGCGCGGTGCGTGAGGAGCGGCTGTTGGGCGTGAAACGCGTACCGCAACGTGATTTTGGCATCCCCCGTTTCACCTATGATGAAGGTCTGGCACAGTTGTACGGGGAGCCTCCCGCCTGGCCCACCCCGACGCGTGGCGTGAGCGAAATTCGCCTTGCGCTTCGTTTCCGCTCGAATGAATCCCTGATGCGTCACTTCAAAGAAACGTCCACGCTGTATCTCGAAATTGTGGATTATCCGGGTGAATGGCTGCTTGATTTACCAATGCTGGCGCAGGATTACCTGAGCTGGTCCCGACAGATGACAGGTCTGTTGCAGGGGCAGCGGGCAGAGTGGTCGACCAAATGGCGCCAGCTTTGCGAAGGGCTGGATCCGCTGGCGCCGGCGGATGAAAATCGTCTGGCCGTCATAGCCGAAGCCTGGACGGATTACCTGCACCAGTGCAAACAAGAGGGGCTTCATTTTATCCAGCCGGGCCGTTTTGTGCTGCCGGGTGATTTAGCCGGCGCCCCCGCGCTCCAGTTTTTCCCGTGGCCGGACGTTGACAGCATCGGCGAATCGAAGCTGGCGCAGGCGGACAAGACCACCAACGCCGGTATGCTCCGCGAGCGATACAACTACTACTGTGAAAAGGTGGTTAAGGGCTTTTATAAAAATCACTTTTTACGCTTTGACCGCCAGATCGTGCTGGTGGACTGCCTGCAACCGCTCAACAGCGGGCCGCAGGCGTTCAATGATATGCGGCTGGCGCTGACGCAGCTGATGCAGAGTTTCCATTACGGACAGCGTACCCTGTTTCGCCGTTTGTTCTCTCCGGTCATCGATAAGCTGTTATTTGCCGCCACAAAAGCGGACCATGTGACAGTCGATCAGCACGCCAATATGGTCTCCCTGCTGCAACAGCTGGTGCAGGATGCCTGGCAGAATGCGGCTTTCGAAGGGATCGGCATGGATTGTCTGGGGCTGGCGTCCGTACAGGCTACGCAAAGCGGTTTGATTGACGTTAACGGCGAGAAAATTCCGGCCCTTCGGGGCAACCGCCTCAGCGACGGGGAGCCGCTCACGGTCTATCCGGGGGAAGTTCCCGCGCGTCTGCCGGGCCAGGCCTTCTGGCAAAGCCAGGGTTTTCAGTTCGAAGCCTTCCGTCCGCAGAGGATGAACGTTGACCAGCCACTGCCGCACATCCGTCTGGATGCGGCGCTGGAGTTTTTGATTGGAGATAAATTGCGATGACGGAACCGTTGAAACCACGCATTGATTTTACCGGTCAGCTTGATCAGACCCCGCATGAAGCGTTCAAAACGGCGCAAACCTTCAGCGGCCCGCAGGCCGACAACTTTGCTCCCGTGCTGACAGAGGAACCGCTGGTTGAAGAGGGGCAGGCGGAAGCGGTCGTTGACGCGGCACTGCGCCCGAAACGCAGCCTGTGGCGCAAGATGGTCACCGCCGGGCTGGCCCTTTTTGGCGCGAGCGTAATCGGGCAGGGCGTGCAGTGGGGCGTCAATGCCTGGCAAACCCAGGATTGGGTGGCGTTGGGTGGCTGTGCCGCCGGAGTGTTGATCGTTGGTGCGGGCGTAGGCTCAGTCGTCACCGAGTGGCGTCGCCTATGGCGTCTGCGTCAGCGCGCGCACGAACGCGAAGAAGCGCGGGATTTGCTACACAGCCACGGCACGGGAAAAGGGCGCGCATTTTGTGAAAAGCTCGCGGCTCAGGCCGGGATAGATCACGCTCATCCGGCGCTACAGCGCTGGTATGCGGCGATCCACGAAACCCAGAATGATCAGGAGGTGGTCACGCTATATGCCCATATTGTCCAGCCGGTACTGGATGCGCAGGCTCGCCGTGAGATCAGCCGTTCGGCGGCGGAATCCACGCTGATGATCGCCGTTAGCCCGCTGGCGATGGTGGACATGGCCTTTATCGCCTGGCGCAACCTGCGCCTGATTAACCGCATCGCCAGGCTGTACGGCATTGAGCTTGGCTATTACAGCCGTCTGCGCCTGTTCAAACTGGTGTTGCTGAATATCGCCTTTGCCGGGGCCAGCGAACTGGTGCGCGAGGTCGGAATGGACTGGATGTCGCAGGATCTCGCGGCGCGTCTCTCCGCGCGGGCGGCGCAGGGGATCGGTGCCGGTCTGCTGACAGCACGCTTAGGCATTAAAGCGATGGAGGTCTGTCGTCCACTTCCCTGGATCGACGGCGACAAGCCGCGATTGGGCGATTTCCGCCGCGAGCTGGTAGGTCAGCTTAAAGAGACGCTCAGTAAAAAACCTGTGCAGTGAGGATTTGTTTACTAATCGTGCGGGCTGTCAATATTTGTTGACAGCCACCTTCCCGAACACCGTGATCTGACATATCATTTTACTGTTAATGGCTTAAACGGTGAATTTCCCATGCGTCTGGAAGTCTTTTGTGAGGACCGTCTCGGTCTGACCCGCGAGTTACTCGATCTTCTTGTTTTACGTAGCATTGATTTACGTGGCATTGAGATCGACCCTGTCGGGCGAATTTACCTCAACTTTGCCGAAATTGAATTCAATACCTTCAGTAGCCTGATGGCGGAAATCCGCCGTATCGCTGGCGTTACGGATGTTCGCACCATCCCCTGGATGCCGTCCGAGCGAGAACATCTTGCTTTGAGCGCGCTGCTGGAAGCGATGCCGGAGCCGTTTCTGTCTCTCGATCTGAAAAATAAAGTCGAGCGCGTTAACCAGGCCAGCTGCCAGCTGTTTGCGCAGAGCCAGGAAAAGCTCATCGGTCACCACGCTACGCAACTGATCCCGGGATTTAATTTCCAGCGCTGGCTGGACAGCAGCCCGCAAAATACCCATAGCGAGCACGTCGTCATCAACGGACAGAATTTCCTGATGGAGATCACGCCGGTCTACCTGAAAGGCGAAAATGCCGCGCGGGTGCTGACCGGCGCAGTGATCATGCTGCGCTCCACGGTGCGCATGGGCCGCCAGTTACAGAATCTGTCCAGCCAGGACGTTGGCGCATTCAGCCAGATTATTGCGGTAAGCCCGAAGATGCGTCACGTGATCGACCAGGCGCGCAAGCTGGCAAATCTGACCGCGCCGCTGCTGATTACCGGTGATACCGGTACGGGGAAAGATCTGCTGGCGCATGCTGTGCACATGGCCAGCCCGCGCGCGGCAAAACCGTATCTGGCGCTGAACTGTGCATCGATTCCGGAAGATGCGGTGGAAAGCGAGCTGTTCGGGCATGCGCCGGAAGGCAAAAAAGGCTTCTTTGAACAGGCAAACGGCGGTTCGGTGCTGCTGGACGAGATTGGCGAAATGTCGCCCCGCATGCAGGCGAAGCTGCTGCGCTTCCTGAATGACGGCACGTTCCGTCGCGTGGGGGAAGATCATGAAGTGCATGTGGATGTGCGCGTCATCTGCGCCACCCAGAAAAACCTGGTGGAGCTGGTGCAGAAAGGGGTGTTCCGCGAAGATCTCTACTATCGTCTGAACGTTCTGACGCTCAATATCCCGCCGCTGCGCGATTGCCCGCAGGACATCATGCCGTTGACGGAGCTGTTCGTCGCCCGTTTTGCCGACGAGCAGGGCGTGCCGCGTCCGAAGCTTTCTGCCGACCTCGGCACCGTGCTGACGCGTTACGGCTGGCCGGGCAATATTCGTCAGCTAAAAAATGCGGTTTATCGCGCATTAACTCAGCTTGAAGGGTATGAACTGCGTCCTCAGGATATTTTGTTGCCGGATTACGATGCCGGGACGGTATCGGTAGGCGAAGAGGCCATGGAAGGCTCGCTGGACGACATCACTAGCCGTTTCGAGCGTTCGGTGTTAACGCAGCTCTATCGTAGCTATCCGAGCACGCGCAAGCTGGCGAAACGTCTTGGGGTCTCACATACCGCGATTGCGAATAAGCTGCGCGAATATGGGTTGAATCAGAAGAAGGGTGACGAATAAACAAAAAAGCCTCTTTGCAGAGGCTTTTTTACGTTTAGGCTTTAAGTGCCTCAAGTGCAGCGGTGTAATCCGGTTCGGTGGTGATTTCGTTAACCAGCTCGCTGAAAACAACGTTGTCGTTTTCGTCGATGACCAGCACCGCACGAGCAGCCAGACCTTTCAGCGCGCCTTCGGAAATGGCAACACCGTATTGCTCCAGGAAATCCGGGCTACGCAGAGTGGAAAGGGTGATGACGTTGCTCAGGCCTTCAGCGCCGCAGAAGCGGGACTGGGCAAACGGCAGGTCAGCAGAAATGCACAGCACCACGGTGTTGTCCATTTCGGTCGCCAGCTGGTTGAATTTACGCACGGATGCCGCGCAAACGCCCGTATCGATGCTTGGGAAAATGTTCAGGACTTTACGTTTGCCAGCAAACTGGCTCAGCGTGACGTCAGACAGATCTTTAGCCACCAGAGTAAAAGGCTGTGCTTTGCTGCCAGACTGAGGGATGGAACCTGCAACAGCTACCGGGTTGCCCTGGAAATGTACGAGTTGTGACATAGATATCTTCCTGTTTACAAATAGTTAACGTCGTGGCTAGTGTATGTCATCCGCAGTTAGCACGGCAAACCAATTTTATGCCTTACCGGCCTGCAAGGAGTCAGTGATGAGAAGCGTTAAGGTCTATGAAGAAGCCTGGCCATTGCACACCCCATTTGTGATCTCGCGCGGCAGCCGTAATGAGGCCAGTGTGGTGGTGGTTGAATGTGAAGAGGAAGGCGTAAAAGGCGTCGGGGAATGTACCCCTTATCCTCGCTACGGAGAAAACCTGGCCTCAGTCATGGCGCAAATTATGACGGTGGTGCCCGACTTGCAGGCGGGCCTGACGCGTGAGTCCCTTCAGCAACGGTTGCCGGCCGGCGCGGCACGCAATGCGATCGACTGCGCACTCTGGAGTCTGGAAGCGGCGAAGCAACACAAACCGCTGCCTTCACTGCTGGACGTTACGCTGCCGCAATCGATCGTCACCGCCCAAACGGTCGTCATCGGTGAACCCGAGCAAATGGCGGCCAGCGCTCAGGCGTTATATGCCACCGGTGCAACCTTATTAAAGGTGAAGCTCGACGATCGTCTTATTAGTGAACGCATGGTCGCCATTCGTGCGGCGGTTCCAGATGCCACCCTGATAGTCGACGCGAACGAGTCATGGCACAGCGAAGGGCTGGCGGCCCGCTGTCAGCTGCTTGCCGATCTGGGCGTTGCCATGCTGGAGCAACCTCTCCCGGCAGACGACGACGCCGCGCTGGCGAATTTTATTCATCCGCTTCCCGTCTGTGCAGATGAAAGCTGTCATACCCGTGAGAGCCTGTCAGATCTTAAGGGCCGCTACGAGATGGTGAACATCAAGCTGGATAAAACAGGGGGGTTAACCGAAGCCCTGGCGCTGGCAAAGCATGCGCAGGCGCAAGGCTTTACCCTGATGCTGGGCTGTATGTTGTGCACGTCCAGAGCGATCGGCGCTGCACTCCCGCTGGTGAACAGCGTGCGTTTTGCCGATCTGGATGGCCCAACCTGGCTGGCGGTTGACGTTTCACCCGCCCTGAGTTTTACCTCTGGCGTTCTTCATCTTTGAGGCTGCCAGCGCAGAAGATCTGTCATCGCTCTGAGGTATTTTTCACTCGCTTCATCCGAGGAGATCGGCGGAAATTCTGCGGTGATACAGTGCAGGCCGAGATCGGCGCACCAGCTTCCAAACGACCCGGGAGTTTCATAGCCGACGCTGGTTACCAGCGGAAGAGCAAACGCATCCGCCAGCCACTGCCCGAGCGCCGTATGACGAGGATCTTCAATACAGGCGAGGGGATCGTGGAAAGAGACTACCCAGGCCGGGTGGATCTTATGAATAAGCTGGCACAACGCCTGAGTCTCGGGCTCGGAACCCGGTTTGTCGCCCGTGAGCAGAACCACATCGCGTTCCTGCGCCGAACTGTTCCAGCGATACACCGTTTCACCCGCGCGCCAGTTTGCTGCCGGAAAGTTCCTGTTTAGGTCAACGCCTCGTGCATTTGCCCGTAATCCAAGCTGGCAACCGTCCGGGTTGACGGTCAAAATCACATGATGTCGTCGTAAATCGGGGGCCAGCGTACGTAGCGCGCACGAAAGCGTCACGATGGACGAGTTTTCATCGCCATGCGTGCCCGCAATGATTAAGCCGCTAGTACGATCGGGCTCGGGTGCGGGGAACCAGATCAGTGGAGCGCCTAAAAATGAGCGGCCATAATGTTCAGTCCCGGGCGGGAAGGCGCCGCGTTCCGTTCTTGGTCGGGTGGTTGCCATAGTAAACCCTGATGATGAAGTCGCTTCTGGCAGTGTTGTGCAAAACCCGCGCTTAATCAAATAGTTTCCGTCTGGATGGAAAATTGCCTGACATCAACTTTCCAGAGGAAGCATTTGCATTTCTCCGTGTCGAAACAAATAATTACGCATCTGCCTGTTACCTGACATCATTAAGGGGATCGTATGAAGCATCCTGTTTCGCTTCTTTGTACTGCGCTGTGGCTGTGCGGGCTTTCTTCACTTTCATATGCCGCGGAGGTTCCCAAAGGAACGGTTCTGGCGCAAAAGCAGGAGCTGGTTCGACACATTAAAGATGAACCCGCTTCGCTCGATCCGGCAAAAGCGGTGGGTTTACCCGAGATACAGGTGATCCGCGACCTTTATGAAGGGCTGGTGAATCAGAACGAAAAAGGGGAGCTGGTTCCCGGCGTGGCGACGCGCTGGCAAAGCAATGATAACCGTGTCTGGACGTTCACGTTGCGGGATAACGCTAAGTGGTCTGACGGTAGCCCGGTGACGGCACAAGATTTTGTCTACAGCTGGCGTCGCCTGGTTGATCCCAAAACGACGTCACCTTTCGCCTGGTTTGCAGCGCTCGCGGGCATTAACAATGCGCAGGCCATTATTGATGGTAAATCTGCTCCGGATACGCTCGGCGTGACGGCAGTTGATGCTAAAACGCTGCGCGTGCAGCTGGACAAACCGCTGCCATGGTTCAGCAACCTCACGGCGAACTTTGCGTTCTATCCGGTTCAAAAGGCAAACGTGGAAAGCGGTAAAGAATGGACGCGCCCTGGCGCGCTCATCGGCAACGGTGCATATGTGCTGAAAGACCGCGTGGTGAATGAAAAGCTGGTGGTTGAGCCGAACACTCACTACTGGGATAATGCCAATACGGTGATAAAAAAAGTCACATTCGTGCCGATCAACCAGGAGTCCTCAGCGACCAAACGCTACCTGGCGGGCGACATTGATATCACGGAATCATTTCCGAAAAACATGTACCAGAAGCTGCTAAAGGATATTCCGGGGCAGGTGTATACCCCGCCACAGCTTGGAACCTATTACTACGCGTTTAACACGCAAAAAGGCCCAACCGCTGATGCGCGCGTGCGTCTGGCGCTCAGCATGACTATCGATCGGCGCATTATGGCGGAAAAAGTTCTGGGAACCGGTGAGAAACCGGCCTGGCATTTCACTCCTGATGTCACTGCGGGTTTTACGCCGGAACCCTCGCCATTTGAGCAGATGTCGCAGCAGGAGCTGAATGCTCAGGCGAAAACGTTATTGCAGGCGGCAGGCTATGGTCCCCAGCGCCCGCTGAAATTAACGCTGCTGTACAACACGTCTGAAAATCACCAGAAAATCGCAATTGCCGTCGCATCTATGTGGAAGAAAAATCTGGGCGTTGACGTTAAGTTGCAGAATCAGGAGTGGAAGACCTACATCGACAGCCGTAATACCGGGAATTTTGACGTGATCCGTGCGTCGTGGGTAGGGGACTACAATGAGCCGTCGACATTCCTGTCGCTGTTGACGTCCTCACACACCGGCAACATCTCCCGGTTTAACGATTCTGCTTACGATAAGATTCTTCATCAGGCGACGCTTGAAACGACTGAAAAAGCGCGTAATGCAGACTACAATATGGCCGAGAAGATCCTCACCGAGAAAGCACCGATTGCCCCGATTTATCAGTACACAAATGGTCGTCTCATTAAGCCCTGGGTTAAAGGGTATCCGATAAATAACCCAGAGGATGTTGCGTACAGTCGTACAATGTACATTGAAAAGCATTAAAAACCAGGTAAGGCGCTTAAGTGGCTATGGCAAATAGCCGTACATCGCTTAAGCGTCTGAACGCAGGGTTAATGCTATTTACAGGCGAGTTATTACCAAAATCCTTCCATAAAAAACCGCATTCATTCTTTTGATGAATGCTTCCAGCGATATTACTTTAAGAACTTTCACTCACTTGTCACCATTATACCAGAACAGGTAATCAGGGGATCCGAGAAGGGGTGTATGACAATGTGCATTAAAGCCCCCGGCAGTATATCGGGGGAGAGGATATACCATTTAAGCATGGCACCAGAAACAGGCTGGTATATACGTCGCGAACATCAAAGTGCGAAAGAGAATGTCCTCATGACAGAGGACTATTTTTTCCATGCCGTCGACTGTCTGGCCTGAACGTAAGCCACCCTCGCGGGAGAAGTCATTGAAACGTAGTTAATATATAAAATACGTTAACTTATTAAGCATGACTAAACACTGTTGCCCAACGGTACTCCTCCTAAAATAGGTAAAGGCTAATATTTAAGGGGAGCGGTAACCAAACTACAAACCGAATATTTCCCATATAGCATGCTTTTTCTCTGTCTTAAGTGAAACTGCGCAAATCAAACTGCAAAACAACAAACCAGCGACGAACGTGAGGACAAATTTCTGTGGCAATGCTATAACCCTAAGTGCCCACCAAAATATAAAGCTGTAGGAAAAACTATGCTAAGAAATATTAGTGTCAGAACCTTCATTGTCTATTTCCTTTTATGTGTATTTTTGGTAAGTGATGGAGTTATAGCGCTATTTTCAGGGAGTTTTTCGCTTTTTATTGCAGTCGTTATCGTACAATGCATCGCCTTGATTTCACTCTGGGCGTATATGACAAAATATCTTGTGACGCCGATCAATACTGTGAAAAAAAGTATTGAAGAAGTGACGTCAGGTAATCTCGGCGTGTCGATACCTGAATTTGGCAATAACTGTGCGGGACGTCTGATCCCGGGCATTAATAGTCTGTCCAGCAACATTGCAACGCTGGTCCGTGAGATCCGCGCCTCCGCGCAAACCGCGATGACGCTTTCAGATCAGCTCTCTTCACGCAGCGCGCAGCTTTCGGTCAAAACAGAACAGCAATCTGCCTCGCTGGTGGAAACGGCTGCCAGCATGGAACAGATGGCTGCAAGTACAAAAAATAATGCCGACAATACCCGTTTAGCCAGCGAGCAGGCGAATATCGCGACGTTGCAGGCGCGTAAAGGCGGAGAGTTAATGGGTCAGGTCTCAAACAATATGCAATCAATTACCAATTGCGCCCAGCAAATGACGGAGATTATATCCCTGATTGACGGAATCGCTTTCCAGACCAATATTCTGGCGCTAAATGCCGCCGTTGAAGCGGCAAGAGCGGGCGACCATGGTAAAGGATTCTCTGTGGTGGCCGGTGAGGTCAGAAGCCTGGCGCATCGTAGCGCCGAGGCGGCAAAAAATATTAAATCACTGATTGATGTTACCAGCCATAACGTGACGCAGGGCGTGAACGTGGTCTCTGAGGCCGAAAAAAACATGCACGACATTGTTACCGGTTCTGGCAACGTGAGCCGACTGATGGATGAAATTTCCGCCTCAACGTCAGAACAGGAAAAAGGCATTTCACAAATCACTCAGGCATTGTCGGAGCTGGAACGCGTAACGCAAAGCAACGTGTCGATGGTTGAAGAACTTAGTGGTTCGTCTGATGTGCTGCGCAATCAGGTGATTGAGTTACAGGCGCGAACACGCAATTTCCGTCTGGAAAATGAGTACGAGACTGACAATGCGTTAACACGCCGCGAGTGGGCGGTGAATTCCTGAGCGTATTCAGGACGATGCCTCATATAATTATTGCTTAACCCTCGACGAAAGCTAGACTGACACCGAAAGCGATAAAACGGTGGAGGCGCTGTGGAGAGTATTAAAGGGTCTGAAGTTAACGTACCTGACGCGGTTTTTGCATGGGTATTTGATGGACGCGGGGGCGCAAGGCCGCTTGAAGATCAGGATCAAATCGACAGCGAACATCCGTGCTGGCTGCACCTTAACTACACGCATCCGGACAGCGCCGAGTGGCTCGCGTCCACGCCGCTATTGCCCAACAATGTCCGGGATGCGCTGGCGGGAGAAAGTCTCAGACCCCGCGTCAGCCGGATGGGTGAGGGGACGTTAATCACGCTGCGTTGCATAAATGGCAGTACGGATGAACGTCCGGATCAGCTGGTGGCAATGCGTGTTTACATGAATGAACAACTGATTGTTTCTACCCGGCAGCGTAAAGTGCTGGCGCTTGATGACGTCATTAACGATCTGAAAGAGGGCACGGGGCCTACGGATTGCGGAAGCTGGCTGGTGGATGTATGTGATGCGCTAACCGATCATGCCAGCGAATTTATTGAAGAACTCCACGATAAAATCATCGATCTGGAAGATAACCTGCTCGATCAGCAAATTCCTCCGCGTGGTTTTCTGGCGTTGCTGCGTAAACAGCTCATCGTTATGCGCCGCTATATGACCCCGCAGCGCGACGTATATGCGCGTCTGGCCAGCGAACGCATGACCTGGATGAACGACGATCAGCGTCGCAGAATGCAGGATATTGCCGACCGCCTTGGCCGTGGTCTGGACGAGATCGATTCATGTATCGCCAGAACGGCGGTCATGGCGGATGAGATAGCGCAGGTGATGCAGGAATCATTAGCCAGGAGAACGTACACCATGTCGTTGATGGCGATGGTCTTTTTACCGAGTACGTTCTTAACCGGGCTCTTTGGCGTCAATCTGGGGGGGATACCCGGCGGGGAATACCACTATGGCTTTACCACATTTTGCGTCATGTTAGTGGTTTTGATTGGGGGTGTTGCATGGTGGTTGCATCGCAGTAAATGGCTGTAAATTTACGTTTTTATGATGCTTCGGCTGCTTCAAAACGACATTTTAATTGAGCGAAGTCAATAAACTCCGACCATGTTAGGTGCAATATTACTCCCGCAGGTGAATGCAACGTCAAGCGATGGGCGTTGCGCTCCATATTGTCTTACTTCCTTTTTTTGAATTACTGCATAGCACAATTGATTCGTACGACGCCGACTTTATAGTCGGCTTTTTTTTGCCTCCTGTTTATCTGCGTCTACCCTTTAGGGGTCAGCACCCAAATCTGGAGGAAAAGATGAGTATGCTACTTGCCCTGCAACGTCTGACCACCTGGCAGTCCGATCCGGTGCCCACCGATCCGACCCCGATACCCGATCCCATCCCACGTCCGCAGCCGATGCCGGATCCGCCACCGGACGAAGAACCGATTAAATTGTCGCATCGTTAGCGGAGATCTGCGAGGATACGCGCCAACTGACTGCAATCATTACCACGAGAGTATATTGTGACCGCTTTTTCCACGTTGAATGTTCTGCCTGAAGCCCAACTGACTAACCTGAATGAGTTGGGCTATCTCACTATGACCCCCGTCCAGGCCGCCGCCCTGCCGGCTATCCTCGAAGGCCGTGACGTGCGCGTGCAGGCGAAAACCGGCAGTGGAAAAACGGCTGCCTTCGGACTCGGCCTGTTGCAGCACATTGATGCAACCCTGTTTCAGACCCAGTCCTTGATACTCTGCCCGACGCGTGAGCTTGCCGACCAGGTCGCGGGTGAGCTGCGTCGCCTGGCGCGTTTTTTGCCAAACACTAAAATTTTAACGCTCTGCGGCGGGCAACCGTTCGGTGCGCAGCGTGATTCTCTTCAGCATGCGCCGCATATCATTGTGGCGACGCCGGGCCGTCTGCTCGATCACCTGCAAAAAGGCACCGTTTCACTCGATGCTCTGCAAACGCTGGTCATGGACGAAGCTGACCGCATGCTGGATATGGGCTTCAGCGATGCGATTGACGAAGTGATCCGCTTTGCGCCGGCCACACGACAGACGCTGCTCTTTTCTGCTACCTGGCCTGAGGCCATTGCGGCGATCAGCGGGCGTGTGCAGAAAAATCCGCTGACCATTGAAATCGATACTGTCGATGCCTTGCCGGCGATAGAGCAGCAGTTCTTTGAAACCTCTCAGCAGGGCAAAATTCCACTGCTGCAAAAATTGTTGAGCCAGCACCAGCCGGCGTCCTGCGTAGTGTTCTGTAATACCAAAAAAGACTGTCAGGCGGTGTGCGATGCCCTGAACGATGCCGGGCAGAGCGCGTTATCGCTGCATGGCGATCTGGAGCAGCGCGACCGCGATCAAACGCTGGTGCGTTTTGCAAACGGCAGCGCTCGCGTGCTGGTTGCCACGGATGTGGCAGCCCGTGGCCTTGATATCAAATCGCTTGAGCTGGTGGTGAATTTCGAGCTGGCATGGGATCCGGAAGTGCATGTCCACCGCATCGGACGTACCGCGCGTGCGGGTAACAGCGGTCTCGCTATCAGCTTCTGCGCACCCGAAGAGGCGCAGCGCGCCAATATTCTTGCGGAAATGCTGCAACTGAAACTCAACTGGGTAAATGCCCCAGTGAACACCAGCGTTGCTCCGCTGGCGGCGGAAATGGCTACGCTTTGCATCGACGGCGGTAAAAAAGCCAAAATGCGTCCCGGTGACGTTCTGGGGGCGTTAACAGGAGATATCGGTCTCGACGGGGCAGATATTGGCAAGATCACGGTCCATCCTGCACATGTCTACGTCGCGGTTCGCCAGTCGGTTGCCCACAAGGCCTGGAAACAGTTGCAGGGCGGGAAGATTAAAGGGAAAACCTGCCGCGTTCGGCTGCTGAAGTAAGGAAAAAAGCGTCTCAGAAGCAGTGTCTGAGACGCTGTCAGGTTATTTCACTTCCACCACGTTCAGGCGCAGTTCATCGAACTGTGCCTCTTCTTCCTCTGGCTGCCAGCCGGCAGGCTGCATCGGGATGTCTTCGCGGTCAAAGGCCAGGTCCCCGCCATTCACTACTTCTGAACCGTGGTTAATGCCTTTGAAATCGAATAGCTCAACGTCGGCCAGGTGCGAAGGTACCACGTTCTGCATTGCGCTAAACATGGTTTCGATGCGCCCTGGATAGCGTTTATCCCAGTCACGAAGCATGTCGCCAATGACCTGACGTTGCAGGTTCGGCTGTGAGCCGCACAGGTTGCATGGAATGATAGGGAAGGCTTTAGCCTGAGAGAAACGCTCAATGTCTTTCTCGCGGCAGTAGGCGAGTGGGCGGATCACAATGTGTTTGCCGTCATCGCTCATCAGCTTCGGCGGCATGCCCTTCATTTTGCCACCGTAGAACATGTTCAGAAACAGCGTTTGCAGGATGTCGTCCCGGTGATGACCAAGTGCAATCTTGGTTGCGCCCAGTTCTGTTGCGGTGCGGTACAGAATGCCGCGACGCAAACGTGAGCAGAGCGAGCAGGTTGTTTTGCCCTCTGGGATCTTCTCTTTAACGATTCCGTAGGTGTTCTCTTCTACGATTTTGTACTCAACGCCCAGGTTCTCCAGATACTCGGGGAGAATATGCTCCGGGAAGCCCGGCTGTTTCTGATCGAGATTAACCGCGACCAGGGAAAAGTTCACCGGTGCGCTTTGCTGAAGATTGCGCAGGATCTCCAGCATGGTATAGCTGTCTTTACCGCCCGACAGGCAGACCATGATGCGATCGCCTTCTTCAATCATGTTGAAGTCTGCAATGGCTTCGCCCACGTTGCGGCGCAGTCGCTTTTGCAGTTTATTCAGGTTGTACTGTTCTTTCTTATTAATTTCTTGATTTTCTTGCATTTATTCGTTACTCAGATCTCAAATGGGGCACAAGGCGAGGAAAACGATTTCAAAGCGTCAGCTTCGTATCCGGCTTTTCTACCTGTTCGCTGTTCATCTCTTCTCTGCATGTAGCATAGATTTCATACACCATCTGCGCATTATCGTGCCCCATCTGGTTAGCAATAAAAGACGGGTTTGCGGCTGCCGGTAAAAACCAGCATGCGAAAGTGTGCCGTGTATGGTACGGATTGCAGCGACGAATGCCAGCACGTTTTACAATTGAGTCCCACAAGGCGAATGGGTTGTCTACACTTAAAGCTTACGCAATAATAAAACGGAGGTGAAAATGACTGACCGACCAGTTAATGGTGACCATCCTGATTTTAACCCCATCCCGGATAATCCGGAAAAGGATGGAAGTAAGTCCAAAGACGATCCTGGCTCAGCGCCTGAATCGGGCGATAAAGATCCAGAGTGATGACAAGCCGCCTTCACTAAGGCGGTTTTAACAAAATGCACAGCACCTCTTAGCTTTCCATTATCTACGATACCATGAAGAATAAAGACGAACAGACAGGATTAGTTGGGCTGGCGATTGGTGCCGCCGTTATTGGGCTGGTTTCATCACAGAAGATCATCAACCGCCAAAGTATTGTCGATGAGCTGGTCAGGCTCGGCAGGCAGAAGGGGGATGGTGTCGAAGATGAAGTCTTTTTAAAAGCAGCTGAGTTAGTGAGAAAAGGGGTTTAAGCGATGGCTGAAATTCGGCAAGCACAGTGCCATTGTGGGGCGGTACAGTTTACCGTTGAGCTGACAGACGGCCTGAATACCGCACGCCGCTGTAGCTGCTCATTTTGTCGTATGCGTGGGGCGGTAGTCGTATCTGCGCCGTTGACGGGCATTAAGGTGACACAGGGGGAAGACAGGCTCACGGAGTACCGCTTCAACACCGGCACTGCGCGCCATTTCTTCTGCTCGGTCTGCGGTATTTACACGTTCCATCAACGACGCTCCAATCCCAACGAATACGGCGTCAATGTCGCCTGCCTCGAAAATGTCACGCCATTCGACTTCCCGGAAGTGGCGGTGATGGATGGGGTAAATCATCCCATGGATGGTGACAGCGGGGTGGTTGGTTATCTCTCATTCCGTAAAGAAGAAGCGAAACATCATTAAACGTTAGCCCGCAGATTTCTGCGGGCTGATACCATTAGAACTGATAAACCAGGCCCAATGCGACAACGTCATCAGTACCAATGCCGTTGTTTTTGTAGAATGAATCATCTTCATCCAGCAGGTTGATTTTATAATCAACATAGGTGGACATATTTTTGTTGAAATAGTAGGTAGCACCTACGTCAGCATATTTCACCAGGTCTTTATCGTCCTGGCCATTGCCCAGATCTTTGCCTTTGGATTGTAAATACGAAATAGCCGGACGCAGGCCAAAGTCAAACTGATATTGCGCAGTGACTTCTACGTTCTGCGTTTTATTTGCTACCGCATCCGCATTGTCACCGTACGGCGTCATATTACGGGTTTCGGAATACATTGCCGCCAGGTAGATATTGTTGGCATCGTATTTCAGACCTGCGGTCCATGCATCCGCAGTGTCGCCGCCCGCAGTGGTGTAATTTACCTGATCGTTGGTACGGTCAGAAGAGGCGTATGCGGCGCCCGCACTGAAGCCCATGCCAAAATCATAGGTGGCGGAGATACCGTAACCATCACCGTTTTCATGGCGAGTGTCACGGCCGTTGTTGGTTCCTTCGTTGGTAGAGCAGAAATCCTCGTCGCAGTTGTTACCTTCATTATTACCCTGATACTGCACCGCAACGTTCAGGCCCTGTACCAGACCAAAGAAGTCGGTGTTACGGTAGGTCGCAACGCCATTGGCACGACCGGTCATAAAGTTGTCGGCATAAGTGTAAGAGTCGCCACCAAATTCAGGCAGCATATCGGTCCAGCCTTCTACGTCGTACAGTACGCCATAGTTACGGCCGTAATCGAAGGAGCCGTAGTCGCCTACCTTCACACCCGCGAAGGCCAGACGCGTCCATGACTGATTGTCAGAACCTTCGGTGTTGTTTGCCTGAATGTTGTATTCCCACTGCGCGTAGCCGGTCATCATGTCGTTGATTTGGGTTTCACCTTTAAAACCCAGACGCATATAGGTTTGGTCGCCATCTTTCGACGCGTCGTCAGAGAAATAATGCAGACCATCAACTTTGCCATACAGATCCAGTTTATTGCCGTCTTTATTATAAATTTCAGCTGCGTGAGCGGTTCCAGCCATTAACAAAGCGGGGATCATCAGTGCCAGTACTTTTCTTTGCATTTGGATTATTCCTTTGCGGTTATTTTTTTATTACTTCGTGAACTTTCCGGACTGGAAAGGTGTCCCATGCTAAATCACTCTGATGGCGGATGAATAAATTATAATTGTTACGGGTTAAGTAAAATCTCAACCAAATAATGCGGCTGAAATGATGATTGATGCCGTGAATAAATCACGGTGACAGATACAAAATAAAAATTATTAATTACGGGATAAACAAGGTAATCTTCCCGGCGTTATATGCCTTTAAGATTTTTCCATCCATAATTACCGTGAATATTGTTCAGAAGATTGAGGCAATTTTCACCGATTTTTGGATTCGCCCGGTGCGCATGCATCGGGCTTTTTTTATGGCAAAAAAATGCCCGGACAAGCCGGGCATAAAGGTTATTCGCTGGTGGATTTTTCCGCTTTCCCCGCCAGTTGTGCCAGGAAGTCATACCGCTTCTGAAGATCCGCTGCCGCATCCTTCCAGAGCTGCTCTGCTACCTCTGGCTGCTGAGCGTTCAGCCTGCGGAAACGTTGCTCCTGAAGCAGGGTCTCGGCGAGGGCGTCTGACGGTGGACGCGAATCCAGCGCCAGCGGCAATTTCCCTTCATCGGCACGGCGCGGATCGAAGCGGTACAGCGGCCAGAATCCGGTTGCGGTAAGCTGACGCATCTGGTCGTGGCTAAGCGCCAGATCGTAGCCATGTTCCTCGCACGGGCTGTAGGCGATGATCAGCGACGGGCCAGGATAAGCTTCCGCTTCCTGAATGGCTTTTACCGTCTGGTTGAGCTGTGCGCCCAGCGAAATCTGCGCGACGTAGACATGGCCATACATCATCATGCTGACGCCGAGATCCTTACGCGCCTTGCGTTTGCCATGCTCACCAAATTTCGTGACCGCCCCCAACGGCGTCGCTTTCGAGGCCTGTCCACCGGTGTTGGAATAGCACTGGGTATCAAGAACCAGAATATTGACGTTTTCGGTCAGGCTCAGCACGTGATCGAGTCCACCGAATCCAATATCGTAGGCCCATCCGTCACCGCCGATGAGCCAGATCGATTTTTCTACCAGCGCGTCGGCATCGGTCAGCAGTTGTTCAGCCCCTTCAATACCCTGAAGCGCATTGCGCAGTTCAGCAACCTGCGCGCGACGAACGTCAGGCGTGGCCTCCGCATGCAGCGCGTCATTAAGCTCTGCCGGGATTTTATCGGCAAACTCTTCCAGCAGACGCATTACGCGGGCACGGTGCTGGTCGACCGTCAGACGGAAGCCCAGTCCAAATTCTGCGTTATCCTCGAAAAGCGAGTTTGCCCACGCCGGACCGCGGCCGTTCGCGTCGGTGGTATACGGCGTGGACGGCAGGTTACCCCCGTAAATTGACGAGCAGCCAGTCGCGTTGGCAATCAGCATTCGGTCGCCGTAAAGCTGGGTAAGCAGTTTAATGTACGGCGTTTCACCGCAGCCTGAACACGCCCCGGAGTACTCGAAAAGCGGCGTAATGAGCTGTGAGGTACGAATGTCAATGCGTTCCAGCTTGTTGCGGTCGATTTCAGGCAGGTCGAGGAAGAAATCATAATTCACTTTCTCTTCTTCAACATGGTCCAGACGCGACATCATATTGATGGCTTTGATTGTCGGATCCTGACGATCTTTCGCCGGGCACACCTCAACGCACAGGTTACAGCCGGTGCAGTCTTCTGGCGCCACCTGAAGAACATATTTCTGGCCACGCATATCGCGGGATTTTACATCCAGCGAGTGCAGGCTCTCCGGCGCGTCAGCCATTGCTTCCGGCGATACCACCTTGGCGCGAATGGCCGAGTGCGGACAGGCCGCCACGCAGTGGTTGCACTGGGTGCACAGCTCTTCTTTCCAGATGGGGATCGCTTCGGCAATATTGCGTTTCTCCCAGCGGGTCGTGCCCATTGGCCAGGTGCCGTCAGGCGGAAGCGCAGAGACGGGCAGGGTGTCGCCCAGTCCGGCAAGCATCGCCGCCGTTACGGTTTTGACAAAATCCGGTGCGGCGTCAGACACCACTGGCGGTCGGTTCGGGCTGCCGGCATTGACTGGCTGCAACGGCACTTCAAACAGCGACTCGCGGGCCAGCGCCAGCGCCTGCCAGTTGCGTTCAACCAGCTCCTGACCTTTGCTGCTGTAGCTTTTGGCAATCGCCCCCTGAAGTTCCATCAATGCGCTATCGCCCGGCAGAATGTTGGTCAGGTGGAAGAACGCCATCTGCATGACCGTATTGATACGCGCTGCCAGGCCGCACTCGCGGGCAATCTTCGCGGCGTTAATGACATACAGGCGCGCCTGTTTCTGGTTCAGCACCGCCTGGACTTCCTGAGGCAGTCGAGCCCAGACCTCATCGGCGCTGTAAGGGGTGTTGATCAGGAAAATACCGCCGGGCTTCAGGCGCTCGGCCATCTGGTATTTATCAATGAACTGGAGCTGGTGACAGCCAACAAAATCTGCCTGCGAAATAAGGTACGCCGAGCGGATAGGGTGTTCGCTAACGCGCAGGTGGGAGACGGTCAGCCCACCCGCTTTTTTGGAGTCATAGACGAAATACCCTTGCGCATACCACGGCGTGGAGTTACCGATAATTTTGATGTTGTTTTTGGTCGCCGAGACGCTGCCGTCGCTGCCCAGGCCGTAGAACAGCGCTTCTAGTTTCGCATTCGAGGGCAGGGTGTTTTCCGGCAGCGGGAGAGAAAGGTTAGTCACGTCATCATAAATGCCGACCGTAAAGCGCGGTTTCGGTTTTACCTCGCGCAGTTCAGTGAATACGGCCAGGACGCATTCTGGTCCGAACTCTTTGGAGGATAAACCATAACGTCCGCCAATGACGCGCGGCAGCGTTTCGCGTTCGCTAGCATTGAACGCCTCAGCCAGCGCCGTCATCACATCAAGATAGAGCGGTTCAGCCTGTGCGCCAGGCTCTTTGGTGCGGTCAAGCACCGCCACAGCACGCGCGCTTTCCGGCAGGGCTGCGAGCAGGTGTTTCGCTGAGAATGGACGATAGAGGCGAACTTTGAGCACGCCCACTTTTTCCCCACGCGTCAGCAGTTCATCGACCACCTCTTCACAGGTGCCGATGGCTGAACCCATCAGGACGATCACGCGCTCGGCCTGCGGATGGCCGTAATATTCAAACGGCTTATATGCGCGACCCGTCGCAGCGGCAAAATCGTCCATCGCCTGTTCGACATGATCGTATACCGCGTTGTACCACGGGTTTGTCGCCTCGCGGGACTGGAAATAGGTGTCCGGGTTTGCGGACGTTCCCCTAATCACCGGGTGTTCCGGATTGAGGGCACGCGCGCGATGAGCATCAATGTCAGCCTGCGGCAGCAGGTTCAGAATAGTATCGTCCGGCAGCGGAACGATTTTATTGATCTCGTGTGACGTGCGGAAACCATCGAAGAAATGAATAAACGGCACGCGGCTTTTCAGCGTGGCAATATGCGATATCAGCGCGAAGTCCTGTGCCTCCTGCACGCTACCGGCGCAGAGCATGGCGCAGCCGGTCTGACGCACGGCCATCACGTCCGAGTGATCGCCAAAAATAGAGAGCGCGTGAGTGGCCACGGTGCGCGCGGCAACGTGCAGGACAAACGGTGTTAACTGTCCTGCCAGCTTGTAAAGCGTGGGGATCATCAGCAGAAGACCCTGTGACGAGGTAAACGAAGTCGACAGGGCACCGGTCTGCAACGCACCGTGCACGGTGGCAATGGCGCCGGCTTCGGACTGCATCTCAACCACGCGCGGGACGTCGCCCCAGACGTTTTTTAGGCCATTCCCGGCCCAGGCGTCTGCCTGTTCAGCCATTGTTGAGCTTGGAGTAATTGGGTAGATGGCGATAACTTCGCTGGTACGAAACGCAACCGACGCGACTGCACCATTGCCGTCAATAGTTTGCATAGGACAACACCCTTACATTGCGCAAAAAGAGGGGCCTGTAAAACGACGACAGACCCTGAATATTATCTGTGTATTTTAGCAAAGCTCAGGGTTTGCGATTTTCGCTTTTGTGTCCTCGGTATGCGCTGTATCAATGACTCGATGGCTAGTTGCGTTAAAAAATTGCGAGAAATTGTTACCAGAGCGCATAAATACGCACATCCGCTCTCGACGATGCGGCGCGTGATGCCTATTATGCTTAGGTTTCGCTTTAATTATGGGGAGAAAGGTATGCGTTCAGCATTTTGGGTAGGATGTGCCGCGTTACTGTTATCGGCATGCAGCAATGAACCTGTACAGCAGGCGACAGCGGCACACGTTACGCCAGGTATGAGAGCGGCTATGTCCAGCTCTGGACAAGCTAACTGCGCAATGATCGGAGGGTCACTTTCCGTTGCCCGCCAGCTCGACGGCTCCGCCATCGGCATGTGCGCATTGCCTAACGGCAAACGCTGTAGTGAGCAGTCGCTTGCCGTAGGGTCCTGCGGAAGCTACTGAGTTATTCTACTCGCTTAAACATCAATGACTTATCGGCTGTTGCCAGCGTTAACTGGTCTTCGGTCAGGTCTACCTGTGCGCCTTTGCTTAGCATATCGGCGATGGTCTGATCCAGTGCATTAAGCTGCGGCTCGGTGCAGAGTTTCCGCGTCATGGCCAGCGTTTTGACGGTCAATTCTCCTTCGGACAACTTCCCCTGTCCGTTGAAGCCGTTGCACATCGTGCCGGAGACGACAATGTTGTTAATCAGGCTGATATTAGGCTGCGCACTGAAGCGAATTTCAGGCTGCGTTTTACCGACTTTCACCGCTTTGCCATCAACGTTTTCCAGCACGAAGCGGTGATTCTCTAGCTGTTCGGTCTGAACGGAGGCTTTGCCAGGGTTAACGCATCCAGCCAGTGTGAGGCTGATTAAACTTACTGCCGCGAGCTTTTTCATTTTTCTTCTCAAACTATCAATGCTGTAAATATTTTTTCAGTGTAACGATACCCTCCTGGGTGTTAATGGGGTTTATCTGAAAGTGCGAGAAAGGACCGGGCGGCGGCGCACCCGGTGAGATACTTAATGAGATTTAAATCCAGCCGCTGCCATCAGCATTTTGAAGAGCATACTGACGCAGGCCAGCGCCAGTACGCTGCCGCCCCAGATGATGGCAAGCCACATCAAACGTTTCCATACAGGTTGTTGCATCAGTGATAACCCTCCCCATGCTGTACTTTTCCGCGAAAAACGTAATAACTCCAGAAGGTGTAGACCAGAATGACGGGAATGATCAACAGTGCTCCCACCAACATAAAGCCCTGGCTTTGGGGTGGGGCGGCGGCCTCCCAGAGGGTAATGTCCGGTGGGATGATATGCGGCCAGATGCTGATCCCAAGCCCGCTAAAACCAAGGAATACCAGTCCTAAGGTCATGATAAACGGCAGGGTATGGCTCGCCGGATTATTCAGGCAGCGCCACTGACACAGGCTCAGGATCACAACCAGCGCAGGGACGGGCAGCAGGTAAAACAGGTTCGGCAGCGTAAACCAGCGTGCGGCAATGGCCGGTTGCGCCAGAGGCGTCCAGATACTGATTGCTGCAATGCACCCCAGAAGGAGGAGCAGGAGCATCTTCGATATCTGACGCATCCGCCGTTGCAGGGCATTTTCGCTTTTCATGACCAGCCATGTTGATCCTAACAGCGCGTAAGCCACCACCAGGGCCGCACCGCAAAAAAGAGTAAATGCGGTAAACCAGTCAAATGGACCGCCGCTGTAAGCGCGACCGGTGACGCTGAATCCATGGATCACCGCGCCGACGGTAATGCCCTGGCTGAACGTCGCCACAATCGACCCGCCAATAAAGGCCTTATCCCAGAACGGGCGGTGCGCCGGAGTCGCCTTGAAGCGAAATTCAAAGGCAACTCCGCGAAATATAAGCCCGATCAGCATTATGGTCAGGGGAATGGTGAGCGCGTCGATGATGACCGCATAGGCGAGAGGAAAGGCACCAAACAGAGCCGCACCGCCAAGCACCAGCCAGGTTTCGTTTCCGTCCCAGACCGGGGCCACGCTGTTGACCATCACATCGCGATCGTCTGCATCCGGCGTTGCCGGAAACAGGATTCCTATGCCCAGGTCAAAACCATCCATTACGATATACATCAGGGTGGCGAAAACGATAATAACGAACCAGATAATGGAAAGATCGATACCCATTACGGTTACTCCTTAAATTCAGTGGTGACGGCAGAAAGCGGACGAGCAGGGCGGCCGTCGGATTCGGTCGCAAAGGATCCATGGGGCTGCGGCCCTTTTTTAATCAGACGCACCATATAGCTGTAGCCCACGCCAAACACTGCGGTATAAACCACGAAGAAAGCCAGCAAGCTGATGCTCATGTGCAGATCACCATGCGCGGAAACCGCATCCTTTGTGCGCTGTAGCCCATAGACGACCCAGGGCTGGCGGCCGACCTCCGTAGTTACCCATCCGGCGAGGATGGCGATCAGCCCGGACGGCCCCATCAGCAGGGCAAACCACAGGAAGGGACGCGATGTATAGAGGCGGTGTTTGTAACGCAGCCACAGTGCCGCCACGCCCAAAAGCAGCATCAACATTCCTAAACCGGCCATAATGCGGAAAGACCAGAAAACAATCGTGGCGTTCGGACGATCTTCTTTCGGGAACGCCTTCAATGCCGGAACTTGTTTTTCAAGGCTGTGGGTCAGGATCAGGCTGCCCAACGCGGGTATCGCCAGTCCAAAACGGGTCCGTTCCTGCTCCATATCCGGCCAGCCAAACAGCAGCAGCGGCGTAGGCTCACCCGGCGGGTTCTCCCAGTGGCCTTCTATAGCGGCTATTTTCGCGGGCTGGTGTTTTAAGGTGTTCAGCCCGTGCATATCGCCCACCAGCGCCTGGACAGGGGCTACGATCAACGTCATCCACAACGCCATGGAGAACATGGTACGAATGGCGGGCGTGTTGTTGCCGCGCAGCAAATGCCACGCCGCAGAGGCACCGACAAACAGCGCGCTGCTGAGGAAAGCCGCTATCGACATGTGCAGAAGGCGATAAGGGAAGGAGGGGTTAAACACTACGGCAAACCAGTCCACAGGAACCACCTGACCGTTTACGATTTCATACCCTTGCGGTGTCTGCATCCAGCTGTTTGACGAGAGGATCCAGAACGTAGAAATGATGGTTCCCAACGCGACCATGCAGGTTGAAAAGAAGTGCAGCCCCGGCCCGACCTTATTCCAGCCAAATAACATCACCCCGAGGAAACCTGCCTCCAGGAAGAACGCGGTGAGCACTTCATAGGTCAGCAGGGGGCCGGTAATACTGCCCGCGAACTGCGAAAACCCGCTCCAGTTGGTACCAAACTGATAAGCCATCACCAGACCGGAGACCACGCCCATACCAAAGTTGACGGCGAAGATCTTCGACCAGAAATGGTACAGCGAACGCCAGACGGGATTTTTTGTTTTCAGCCACAGCCCTTCCAGCACGGCGAGATAGCTCGCCAGGCCGATGGTGATTGCTGGAAATATAATATGAAAGGATACGGTAAAGGCGAACTGTATTCGCGCAAGATGAAACGCATCTAGACCAAACATGCATTGCCTCAATGTTAAACGGTGTGCTGTTATGATAAAGAGCGGCCAGATGTGATATCAGAAGCAGAAAGCTATAATTTATCTATAACAGTTGAGGAAAACGGCTAACTTTATCTGGCTGATATACTTAACCAGGAAGAATAAAAAAATTCTTTTTATGATTTTTACGCATTAAACAGCTTGCTTTGTCTCCAGCAACATGCGTTAATGGATTTCTGGTTTTGAATCCAAATAAATATCTGACGTAGTTTTATAAAGCAGTTCTCATCACGTTGTGCCTCTCCGCAGCCTCTCTTGGGTCTTTATCTACATTCCGATTCGTTTTGTATCGAACCATTTATGCCTGATCGGCTCATGAGTAATTTACGTTTTTACGTTTACAGGAGAATCCTATGACTTCTTATATCCATTTCCGCTGCCCATGCTGTCATGGTTCGCAGTACCGCACCTCAGCTTTTGACGTGTCTGATAAAAACCCGTTCGGCGCGAAATGCATTTTCTGCAAATCGCCGATGATCACGCTCGACCACCTGGCCGCTGCGCATTCTGCTCAGAATCACGTTACCGAATACCGCAAGTAAGCCACCGCATTTCCCATAACAGTTAGCAAAATCTTCTCTTTTTCTCCTGCTGATATACACTGTCAGCAATAAGGAGAATCTGATGAAAAAATACCAGCGTCTGGCGCAACAAATAATCTCGCAGATTGAGCTTGGCGTATGGTTGCCGGGCGATAAGCTGCCTTCCCTGCGAGAGCAGGTGGCAAGCAGCGGCATGAGCTTTATGACCGTGGGCCACGCGTATCAGATGCTGGAAAGTCAGGGGCGCATTGTTGCCAGACCGCAGTCGGGCTACTACGTTGCCGCGCGCCCGACCACGCACCAGCCTGCACCGCCCGCGCAGGTGATGCGCGACGAAGTGGTAGACATCAACACCTATATCTTCGACGTGTTACAGGCCAGCCGCGACCCCTCCGTTGTCCCTTTTGCCTCAGCATTTCCCGATCCGCGCCTCTTTCCGCTTCAGCAACTCAACCGCTCGCTGGCTAACGTCAGTAAAACCGCCACGGCCATGAGCGTGATTGAAAACCTGCCGCCGGGTAACGTCGACTTACGTCATGCCATTGCCCGTCGCTACGCTCAGCAGGGGATGAATATCTCCCCGGATGAAATTGTGATCACCGCGGGCGCGCTTGAGGCGCTCAACCTCAGCTTACAGGCCGTCACGGAACCAGGTGACTGGGTTATTGTTGAAAACCCCTGTTTTTATGGCGCACTCCAGGCGCTTGAACGTCTGAAGCTGAAAGCGCTGTCGATTGCCACTGACGTGCGGGAAGGTATCGATCTCAATGCCCTTGAGCAGGCGTTAAACGACTATCCGGTAAAAGCCTGCTGGCTGATGACTAACAGTCAGAACCCGCTCGGCTTTACGCTGAGCGCAGAGAAGAAAGCCCAGCTGGTGGCCTTGTTAACCCGGCACAACGTCACGCTGATCGAAGACGATGTTTACAGCGAACTCTATTTTGGCCGCGAAAAGCCGCTTCCGGCAAAAGCCTGGGATAAGCAGGACATGACGTTGCACTGCTCCTCATTTTCCAAATGTCTGGTGGCCGGTTTTCGCATTGGCTGGGTGGCGGCGGGAAAACATGCGCGCCGTATTCAGCAGTTGCAGCTAATGAGTACGTTATCGACCAGCTCTCCCATGCAGCTGGCGCTGGTGGATTATCTGGCGACCAAGCGTTACGACGCCCACCTCCGTCGCCTGCGGCGTACGCTTGCTGAACGTAAACAGCAGGCCTGGCAATCGCTTCTGCGCCATATGCCTGCCGGCGTCAAAATCCATCATAACGACAGCGGATACTTTTTATGGCTGGAGCTGCCTGAACAGCTGGATGCGGGGCTGTTAAGTGAAAAGGCATTAACCCATCAAATCAGCATTGCCCCCGGCAAGATGTTTTCCACCTCCGACATCTGGACGCCGTTTTTCCGTTTCAATACCTCCTGGGGTTGGAGCGAGCGGGAGGAACAGGCTGTCGTCCAGCTGGCGGCGCTAATTCGCGAAATGATGCTGCCGCCAGTCACACCTTGATGAAAATTCCTGAAGCGGCAGGGCGCGCGGTCTACCTTTAATATGGGGGTACGGCTTAAAAGCGTGACGTTGTCACGTATCGATCCGACAAACGTGTGCTGACAGCGAAAATAATGTCGACTTTAACAGGACGGTGCTATGCAAAATCAATTGCTGATTAATGGTGAACTGGTGGCCGGCGAAGGTGAGAAGCAGGCGGTTTATAATCCTGCCACGGGTGAGGTGCTGCTTGAGATTGCTGAAGCATCGTCTGCACAGGTGGACGCCGCCGTCCAGGCTGCCGATCGTGCGTTCACAGAGTGGGGACAAACGACGCCGAAAACGCGCGCCGACTGTCTGTTAAAGCTGGCTGACGTGATTGAAGCCAACGCCGACGCGTTCGCGCAGCTGGAATCCCTTAACTGCGGAAAGCCGCTCCATTGTGCCCTGGGGGATGAAATTCCTGCCGTGGTTGATGTGTTTCGCTTCTTTGCCGGGGCCGCCCGCTGCCTGAATGGGCTGGCTGCCGGAGAATATCTGGAAGGACATACCTCGATGATTCGCCGCGATCCGGTTGGCGTTGTCGCCTCTATCGCGCCCTGGAACTACCCTCTGATGATGGCGGCGTGGAAGCTGGCCCCCGCGCTGGCAGCGGGAAACTGTGTCGTCATCAAACCATCAGAAATCACCCCGTTGACGGCGCTGAAGCTGGCAGAACTGGCGAAAGATATCTTCCCGGCAGGCGTGCTGAACGTGCTGTTTGGTCGCGGCAAGACCGTAGGGGATCCGCTGACCGGTCACGAAAAAGTGCGCATAGTTTCCCTCACCGGCTCTATCGCCACCGGGGAACATATCATTGGTCATACCGCATCCTCTATCAAACGTACCCATATGGAGTTGGGTGGAAAAGCGCCGGTCATTGTCTTTGACGATGCAGATTTGGATGCCGTGGTTGAGGGGGTGCGTACGTTTGGCTTCTACAATGCCGGTCAGGATTGTACCGCAGCCTGTCGAATCTATGCCCAGGAAGGAATTTATCCCGCCCTGGTTGAAAAGCTGGGCGCAGCCGTTGCCAGCCTGAAAATGGGCGCACCGGACGATGCATCAACGGAGCTTGGTCCGCTCAGCTCCGCAGCGCATCTTTCCCGCGTTTGTGCTGCCGTGGATGAAGCCAAAGCCCTTGAACATATCCGCGTCGTCACCGGCGGCAGTAAAGCAGAGGGGGGCGGATATTACTTCCAGCCAACGCTCCTGGCCGGGGCAAAGCAGGAAGATGCGATCGTCCAGCGAGAAGTGTTTGGTCCGGTAGTCAGCGTGACGGCGTTTGAGGATGAAGCGCAGGTGCTGGCCTGGGCCAACGATTCGCAATACGGCCTGGCCTCGTCCGTCTGGACAAAAGACGTCGGGCGCGCCCATCGACTCAGCGCACGATTGCAGTATGGCTGCACCTGGGTGAATACCCATTTTATGCTGGTGAGTGAAATGCCCCACGGCGGGATGAAGTTATCCGGTTACGGCAAAGATATGTCGGTTTACGGCCTTGAAGATTACACGGTTGTGCGACATGTGATGATCAAACACTAAACCCTCATGCCCGGCACAGTGCCGGGCGATTGTGCTTACCAGCCACACACGTCGTGTTCATTTTCCGTATCGTAGGCGCGAACGGTATTCACCAGATCCTTCACGACATCTGCCGCGACATCCGGGATCAACAGCTCCATAGGCGCCTCTGTCTCATAATCTACCGACACGCCGTTGCTGTTGTTGGTGACGGTCACGGTATAGGTTGCCTTACCCATAACTTACTCCTTATGCGTGTTGACCACTTTACCGATACCCGCCCCGCTGAGCGTGACGGCAGGATCCGCGAAAAAGTCGATATTAAAGTAAGTATCGTCGGTCAATAGCTCAATGCGGTGCCATTTTTGCGGAGGGGAGATGCCAAAAGAACCGGCCTCAATCACCACTTCCAGATCGGGTTCGGTGGCATCGCCATCGGCAAAGCCAAAGTAACGCACCGCCCCCTGCATAACGGACAAACGCCCGTACACGCCAGCTTTGGTGTTGTGATGGGTAAAAAGCGCTTTTGGGGTGGTCTCTTTATTCCAGAACGGGGTAGAGCGGGTGTGAACAAAGTTTTCAGGAATACGTAACATAATAGTTTCCTTCATGATATCGGGCGCTTAAAGGGACTTAAGCACCTCAGGTTCAACAAAGAATTCAATATTGAACAGGGTGTCGTCGGTCATCAGCTCAATGTGATGCCATCTCTCTGGCGGGAAAACGCCGAAATGACCCGCCTCAATGACGAGTTCGCTGTCAGGCTCGGGCGTAAATTCATCAGCATAGCCCAGATAACGCACTGCGCCGCGCATCACCGACAGGCGCGGATAAACGCCCGGACGCGTACCCGTATCAAGGTGGCGTTTAAAAATGCCGGCGGGGGCCGTTTCTTTGTTCCAGAAAGGCGTGGAACGGGTGTGAATGCAACTCTGTGGAATGCGTAGCATGTTTCCTCCCTTGAAAGCCTGCTCTTATTAGACTGCTTTCTGAGGAAATGAATTTATCAAAAAGTGCATTTTATATGCATCTTATCAATAATAACCGTTTTGCTTTACCCGGCGTTGTTACACAAGATACTCAGTTGTTATTATCCTTAGTATTTAAGTGGTTATGATGTAATGAAAAAACTTGATCTGTGTCAACATATGACGCATATTGCGTGCGGTTATTTTTTGGCTCAGGTAAACAGAATGACGTTGTATCAAAAGATGTTGGTGTTCTACGCAATCATGGCCTCTGTCTGTGCCTTAATCACCTGGTTCCTGTCTAAAGATCGAAAACGTATTCGCTTGTTGAGTGCATTCCTGGTGGGCTCCACCTGGCCGATGAGCTTTCCTGTTGCCCTGTTGATCTCCCTTTTCTGAAGCACGCTTCCAGAATTGTCATCCAGACATAGCATTCCATAAATTGAGCCTGTATAAATATACAGTCATCATACATGGAGTGCTTATGAACAGTTTCTATTCACAGCAAGCAGGCTGTACCGTTCGCTGGCAAGTTCTTCCCGGATTCGGTGACCCGGTTGTGTTTATCCACGGGTTGGGCTGTGCATCGTCGTATGAATATCCTCGTATTGTCTGTGATACCCGTTTCGGCGGGCGCAGAGCCATTCTGATCGATCTTCCCGGTAGCGGTTACAGTGACAAACCTGGTAACTACCGTTATCGCACAAGCGAACAGGCGCAGGTGGTGGTTGAACTGTTAAACCATCTCGGTCTGGATAGGCTCTGGCTCTATGGTCATAGCATGGGCGGGAGTATCGCGATCGAAACGGCAACGCTATTGAAGTCGCGCGTGAAGGGCCTGATCGTGTCTGAACCCAATTTTCGTGCAGGTGGCGGGATGTTCAGCCGATCTATTGCGGCCCAAACCGAACAAGATTTTCTGGAGCAGGGATATGATGACTTGCTGCGGGCGGAAACGTCGGCGTGGGCGGGAAGCCTTCAAAGCAATGCCCAGTGGGCCGTCTGGCGCGGCGCAACGAGCCTCGTCGAGGGCATTAAACCTGACTGGGAACACCTGTTCTTGTCATTGAACTGCCCGATAAGGTTAATTTTTGGTGAGCGGTCTCTGCCTGATGAAGATTTTAATCGCCTGCAACAAAAAGGCGTTCCGGTAAAAATTATCCCTGATGCGGGCCATTCAATGTCCTGGGAAAATCCCTCCGCGTTGGCTCAGGCTTTGTCTGACTTTCTGAGCGGAGCATGAATGGGCAGCCCGCACTTAAGCGGGCTGCAATGATTAATACAACAGGGCAGACAGTGCTTTGCGCTCGGCAGGCTGAACGTCATACGGACATTGATAATCCACGTTTTCAATGGCGCGGGTGTAGAGCGCAACCAGCCAGTCATAAACGTAAGCTGTCGCCGCATGAACAGGCTGCTCACCCAACCGGGTGAGGCGGGGTGAGGTGCTACTCACCACCGGCGTCACAAAAATGGCCTGACCTTTGCGGATCCGGCTTGCAGGCCGTTCAGCGACGGGAGTCAGTTCATATCCAAGCCAGCCAATGAAATTGCCTATCGCGGCGTGCAGCTGTGCGGCACTACTTTTATCGGTTTCCACAATGCGTTGCAGTTGCTGCGGCAGGTTCAGCCGGTAACTGGTGACGATCAGCACATCGGCAATCTGCTGTAATACGCCTGCGTCCAGGCCCAGCCGGGCAGCCGCCGCGTCGTTGCGACTCCACTGACGAAGATGGTTAACCCATACGCTATGGGCCATTCGCGCCTTGTCCTTGGTCTGCAACACGCCAGGATTATCCTGGAACTCTTCCGCAAACAGATCGATAACGTCGTTAAACAGGCCGTTGACCTGTTCCTCACGAGGCTGGTGAACCGTCAGCAGCGTCTCAAACGCTTTTAACGGCGGCAGAAGCCCTTCAAGCAGTTCACCGTGACGAGCGGCGCTGCCTTGCAGCGTTCGAACCATTTTTTCGGCCTGAGCCCGCTCAGCTATTGGGTCGCGGGTAAGTGGGCCGATATACGGGCGCATCAGTGCCGACAGCGACTGTTGCAACACGCTTTTCAACGTTTGAAGACGCTTCTGGCGCTGGGCCGGCAGGGTAGCCTGCGACAGCCATTCGATCACCCGCTGCATGCTGTGCGTATCAAGTGCCTGGAGCGTGCCCCAGCGCAGACCCGGCTGGCCCAGCAACTGCTGCACCGCTTCGTCAAGGTTCTGCTTCGTGGTGAACCGCGCATCATGAGGGGTGATGGCCCAGACCAGCCCCGGCAATGCGGACTCTTCTACCGGCTGCGTCTCTTTGACCCAGTTTTGCAGGAGCGTGGCCGTTTTTGCCGTCTGCTGGTGGTGCGCTGTTGCGTTGCAGATAACGAGCACATCCGGCTGAATTTGCTGACGATAATGCTCCAGCAACCACTGGCATTTTGCCTGCGTCATCAGCGGCGTGTTTTCCTCAGTAATGGCCGGAATATCAATAATATCGACGTTATCGAGGGCGCAACTCTCAACGGGCAGCACCAGTTCGCGTGTCAGACATGCCAGTACATCGACGGGCAGGCTAATGGCATTAAGCAGCTCGCCGTTATTGATCGGGTGAAGCAGGGTTTCCTGCGCTTCTGGTACGGTAAATGCCCCATGAGTCAGGAAACCTTCACACGGCAGGCCAAAGCTGTCCACCAGAAGACTCAACGGCGCGGTAAGCGCGCTGGCATGGCCGGTTTGATGCAGCACATGGGCGAGTTTAAGCCACTGCTGGGTTAACTCCTGTTGCTCACCCCACAGCAGGGACCAGACGCTGGCGCGCGTGCTGAGATCCAGCGACGGGATCAGCAGGGCAAACTGATGCCACAGGGCATCGTCAATCTGCTGCTTAGCAGCCGGGACCCTGCTCTGCCAGAAACGGGCAATGGTCGCCACTTCCTGTTCGGTCATTCCCGGCACGCTCTGCGGTTGACGCAGCGCACGCCATTTTTCAAGCCGGGTATCAATCACGGACTTATCCACCGCGCGGATCTGCGGATCCAACGTGGTACGCGCGATAAACAGCTGCACCAGCTCGGCCTCCGTCACCAGGCGCAGACGCAGCGGAAACGCCTCATCGGCAATCTCGCCGGACGACCTGCTGAAACGAACGGCCATGTTGGTTGGCGCATGTCCCGGATTGATATGCGAGAAATAATCGAACGTGCGTTGACCCGGCGTGACGTTCAGCCGTTCGCCGCCGCTGCCGCACAGAGAGGCCAGCAGGTGTGCTTTCGCCGTCTGCGAGTGGCCGTATAAGCCAATGCTGCTCCGGCTGACAAGGGCGCGATCGAGCGCCTCTTCGCGCGCGCGGGCTGCGTTAAGGCGGGCAAGCAGGGCGTCGGCGTCGTTATCCAGCATCGGGGCGTGCTGTCGCGTCTCGTTGATCCACCCGATTAAGGCCTGGGTGGTGGCAGTCGTCCCGGTCATTTGAGGTATACGCTCCCGCTGTCGATCCAATAATGGCTGCCGCTGTGTCGGCGATCGGCCAGAGTATTCAGTTTAAACGTCAGGGCATCGGGCGGCACGGGCGTGCCGTCATGGAGCCAGGCGTCGCTCAGCTCGAACGATTCCGGGCCTTCCTGCCTGTTGCCGCCACGCAGCTTCAGGCGCACGTTCAGCACGCCGTCGCCCGCGATGGCTTTCGCCAGCTCGGCAGAGTTGATGCTCAGGGTGTAAAGCGGCGTGGCGGGCCAGCGGGCATTGGCCAGCTGCCGGAAGCCGAGCGTGACGTTACCGCGCAGCGGGAAGTGCAGACGGGCGTCCAGTTTCGCGCCGGGTTTATCGAGGTCGATGTCGTGGTACCAGACGTTCTCGTCCCGCAGGGTATTGATCGTGTTATCCAGCACCCCCAGATAACGCACCGTAGAGTACGCGCCAATATCGGCCGCTTTGAAGTTAAAGCGCGGCAGACGAAGATCCAGCGCCAGGCTACAGAGCATCGCACCCACGGCGGCGGTGGATTTCGGGTTGCCGATCCGTCCCTGCTGGCTGAACGGATACCATTCATGAACCTGGTATTTATCCAGCCAGACGATACGGTTGACGGGCACCGGTTGCAGGTGGCGAATCAGGGCCTGAACGCCCGGCAGGCAGCCCGGTCGCCCCGTGATCAGCAGAATATCGCAGCTGTAGTGAGAGATTGCTTCGCATACCGCATGAAGCGGGGCGGCGAGCGTGAACTGCCCCGCCAGCATGGCGTCCTGCATCTCCCGGAAATTGACGTGCAGCGGCACGCTGAACAGATCAAAGTGCTCTGAGCCGGCAGGCAACGCATGGTCGATCGCCTGCTGGAGATAATTCATCACGTTACGCGTTGGTTTTTGGGTCAGCAGATCGCCAAAGGTGGCGTGCAGCCCGGCCAGGGGATCGTCAATATCGCTCGATTCCCACGCCGCCAGGATCGCGTGACCGATCGGCATAAACAGCTGAAGCGCCGTTTGCTGGCGCAATACTGCCTGGGTATCAATCCGCCCGGAGTCACCGAACAGGGACGCCATCAGCAGGGAAGCATCGGCTATGCCGGATTTCTGAAGCTGGGTTTGCAGCGCGGGCAGTACGTAGCGCTGGATCACGTCCAGCAGCGTATCATCGCCGGCTACCTTGAACCCTTCGCGGAACAGCAGCTGCGGGGTAATTTTGACGTTATTACCGGAGCCATCATCGAGCTGATAGTGCGTGATGGCCATATCCGTCGTGCCGCCGCCGATATCGATAGAGGCAACGCGCAGCGCACGCCCCGGCTCGACGCCCGGCTCAGGCGCGCGATCCGGACGGGCGAGGGAGGCGAAAAACGCTTCGGTCTGGCCGCCGAAGTGGGAAATGGCTTCGTTATACAGCCACACCAGCTGGCCGCAGCTGGCTTCGTCCCACTCCATCTGGATCTCAGGAACCGGAACCACGCTTTTTTCCTGCTGCTTCCGGCTGGCAAAATCTTCATCCTGCGGATGCCAGCCCATCGCTTTCCAGACGATGGCAATGGCTTCGAACATGCGGCGACGGAAGATCTCGCGCTCCTGTTTCGGCATCGCCGAAGGCAGGGTGAGGATCAGCGTACGCAGCTGGCGTGGAGAGGCCGGGAAGCCGAGCCGCAGGCGCGTGGCAACGCTGTTAATCTGGCCAAGCGCCTGCGCCAGCAGTTCACAGAGCATGTGCGTCATCAGGGTGCTGCGGCTGTACTGCGGAGAGAAGACTGGCAGCCGCTCATCCTGCGGCAGCGTAAAGAGCGGTTCCCCGTTGTCGTTCATCAGGTTCATCAGCGGAAACGCGGTCGCCAGCGGTTCGCGTTGAGTTTTGCTGTTCATCTGGCTGAAGCGCCAGTCCTGCACGACCGGCGTTTCGTCCCACAGGTAGCGACGCGGGCTCGAGATCCCGCTATTGCCTTCAGTGCCCAGACGCTGCATCGCCAGCTTACGCGCTTCATCACCCACTCGGACAATAGATGGCCAGACGAACGCATCCTCACGGCCGCTTTCCACCGAGAAGTGTTGCTTGCCAAAGCGCGCTTCGGAAAATTCGAGACGGCTGGTAAACAGCGGCTCATTCAGGAACTGCGGCTCGCTCAGAGAGCGCACCTGGAGTTCAGCCGTCTGGCGCAGGCCGTCATTGGCATCACCATGATCTTCAATAATCACGCCGCAGGTGTGGGTATTGCCTACGTCAAGGATCAGATCGACAGGAATGGCAGGGGTGCTCAGAGTGTGGGTAACAAACTTCACTTCCGGCACGGTCAGTTGTTCACCGAGCATAGATAGCAGGTTGAGCCAGTGTGCCTGATACTCAAAGCTACGCATGGCCTGATGCAGCTCGCGTTCAGATCGTTTTTCAACTCCGTCGGCAAACTGCGTAAAGGCTTCGCGCAGCCAGCCGTCAATCCAGGTCTGGTCGAGAAAGCTCTCAACTTCATTGTCGCGCCAGGCAAGTGCGAAACGCGTCCCGTTCAGGATATCGTTTTCAATCGGCGACAGCGCGGACGTTGCATGTTCTGCAATCTGGCTGTCGAGGGCGATGGTGACGCGGTGCGTGTTGCCAGCCGCGTCGGGTGTGGAAAGCTTTCGCACCTGGACGCGGGCCCAGTTGTCCGGGCCATCAACAAACGTCCGCGGCGGATTAAAGCGCAGGAAAGGAAGCGGCAGCCAGACGCCGTCCAGCACGGTCAAAGAGTCGTGCAGCGGAATAGTGCTTTCAGGCTTGACCACTTCCGGTTGCCCGCCATCGGCGGCAGGCAGCGTGTACCGACCGTTAACCAGATCAAAATCCAGACGCAGCAGCGGGCCATTTGCCGTTTTACGCACGAAACGCCCATTGCTGGCGGTGTCCTGCGGCGTCAGGCCAAAATCGAGGAACTGTACGCCGCTGTTAGCAATCAGCGTAACGCTCTGTTTATAGTCGCAAAGATTAACCAGCATAGGATCAGACACCTGCTTTCTTGAACGTCAAAGGAACGACGGTGTTGGCATCGTAACGTGCGGTGCATTCCGCCACATCGCTGGCACCCGCCTTACAGGTCACTTCCGGCATCGGATACCGTGAGCCGTCGGTGCAACGTGCGTTGCCGCGCGTTTTGATCAACAGCTCGCCGTTGCTGTGTAATCCGGAGAAGACGTCTACGCGGCAGACAATATTGTCGCCATGCACGACCCGGGCGAAACCTTTGTTGTTCTGGATCTGATAGCGCAGCGATGGCGGTTTGCCGGTGAGCGGGTCCCGCACATCGAGAAACGCGCGCCAGGTACCGTTCAGGAAACGCGTTAATCCGGCCTTGACCTGGTTTGCCTCCATTACCATTGCATCTTTCGGTATCGCGGTAATGACCACAGGCTCGGCCGCCGGGGCAGGCGCTTTTATCTTCGGCTCTACCACTTCGGCCTGGTGCAGCGGGAGTTTTAACTCAAGCGGCTCCACCGTCTTAACCGGGACCGGCGCAATCGCCACGGGGGCTGGTGCAGGCGTGGCGGCCGGCACCGCGGTCGCGGCCTGTTTTGGCCACAGCAGCGGGGTGGCAATGGCCGCAACGATGACCGCGGCAACCGGCAGTAGCCACAGAGGGGAGCGACGCTTTTTCTGCACGACCGTCGGTGCGGGCTCTGGCGGCTCGACGTTCATGCGCACCGGCTCTGGCGTATAGAGTTCATCTTCTGTGATACGGACTGTAGCCGCAGGCGTGATAAGCGGGGCATCGGCCTGCTCAAAAGTCACCGCCGGGGCGGGTTCTGGCTCCGGTTCAGGTTCGACAATCACCTCTGGCTCAGGCTCAGGGATCAACGATTCGCGCAGGCAGTCCAGCACGTCATCGCGCGCATTCTCGTTAAGATTGACGAAACCCCAGAAGCAGATCACCGGCTTGCCATCGACGAGATAGACAAAGTTCTCCCCGGGAAACTGGAAGGCTTTTGAAAGCAGTGAGCCAAACAGCTGCTGCGCCGTTTTCGATGACTGGAGGCATTTTTTACTCAGCGACTCCACGCTGGCAAGCGTGTTTTCCAGATAGCGCAGGGCACGAAAGCGATCGTCTTCGTCCGCCGCCTTCCAGCTGGAGACCGAGCCCTCAACCGGGGAGTACCAGTCAACGCGGTCGGCGCCGTCATTGACCTGAGGAATGGCCAGACAATCGACGATAGCCTGCTGTTTGCGCAACCGAAGCGCTTCCCGAATTTGCAGGGCTGATTCAAAAACGGCCTGTCCGCCGCCGCCAACGGCCTGAAAATCATCCAGATTGCCGCTGCGTAAAAGTGTTTTTGCCACGATTTGGTCCTGTAGACTTTTTCACGCCGTTACTTTAGCTAAACGCGATTGCAAACAAACGGCTGAGGAGACGGCAAAAGGGACGATTTCTTGCGGCATTGATCGGAACGGTTGTGCTTGACGAATAACGCACCTTAAGGCAAATCGTTTTTCGTGTGCTGGTGCTTAAACCAGCGAAAAGTGCGGCTTTAGAATAACCTGATAGTGATTCGTTATTTGTCAGGTTATATCGCCTGTGCTGTTATTACTGTCCACTATAATAAAACCGAAGGGTAATAACCATGTCTACAGGGAAAACCGTGCTCGCCCTCGCGCTGAGCGCGCTGCTGCCGGCAAGTGCCGCATGGGCGGCAAACAAAGACACCATTATCTACTGCTCCGAAGCGTCACCGGAGTCGTTTAACCCGCAAATCGCCAGTTCTGGACCCTCGTTCGTCGCCAGTTCGCAAACGCTGTATAACCGTCTGATTAACTTCGATCCGGTGAAGAATACCCCCGTGCCTTCGCTCGCCGAGTCGTGGACCATTTCTCCCGATGGCAAAACCTATACCTTTACCCTGCGAAAAGGGGTGAAGTTCAACAGCAATAAATTCTTTAAACCGACGCGCGACTTCAATGCCGATGACGTTATTTTCTCGGTCATGCGTCAGAAAGACCCTAAGCATCCGTATCACAACGTATCCCAGGGTAATTACGAATACTTTAATGACGTGGGCCTCGACAAGCTCATTCAGGATGTGAAAAAGATCGACGATTACCACGTTCAGTTCACGCTGAGTGAACCCAACGCGGCATTTCTGGCCGACTGGGGAATGGACTTTGCCTCAATCCTCTCCGCCGAGTACGCGGATGCGATGCTGAAAAAAGGCACGCCTGAAAATGTGGACACCTGGCCAATCGGCACCGGGCCCTATGTGCTTCAGCAGTACAAGGTGGACTCGCTGATCCGCTACGTCGCCAACCCAAACTACTGGGACGGTGAAGTCCCGACCAAACACCTGATCTTCTCCATCACGCCAAACGTGGAAACCCGTCTGGCGAAGCTGCAAACCAACGAATGCCAGATCGTTCCTGCGCCGTCGCCGGTGCAGTTTGAAGTGATTGAGAAAAACAAAGACCTGACGCTGCACTCGGTGGACGCGCTGAACGTGGGGTATCTGGCGTTTAACACAGAGAAAAAACCGTTTGATAATGTGCTGGTACGCCAGGCCCTGAACTATGCGACGGACAAAAAGGCCATCGTGAACGCGGTCTTTATGGGATCTGGCACGGTAGCCAAATCGCCGATCCCGCCGAACATGCTCGGCTTTAATAAAGACCTGAAGGATTACGACTACGATCCGGAAAAAGCAAAAGCCCTGCTGAAGCAGGCGGGTCTGGAGAAGGGCGCGGAGGTCACGCTCTGGTCGATGCCGGTTCAGCGCCCGTACAACCCGAACTCACGGCGTATAGCGGAGATGATCCAGGCCGACTGGGCGAAAGTGGGCGTGAAGGCAAAAATTGTGTCTTACGAGTGGGGCGAGTACCTCTCCGGCATGCGTAAAGGCGAGCATGATTCCGCGCTGTTCGGCTGGATGTCCGACAACGGCGATCCGGATAACTTCGCTGACGTACTGCTGGGTTGTAACAGCATTAAAACCGGATCCAATGCCGCGCGCTGGTGTGATAAGGGGTATGATGAGCTTGTGCAAAAGGCTAAGCTGACCAGCACCCCGGAAGAACGCGCGAAGCTGTACGGCCAGGCGCAGGAGATTTTCTACCAGCAGGCGCCGTGGATTGCGTTAGCTAACGGCAAAACGTTCTACGCGACCCGCAGCAATGTGACGGGCTACAGCGTGAGTCTGATGGGCAGCGATTTTTCGAAAGCGAAGCTGAACTGATCGTATTATTGCCGGGTGGTGCCAGGGTTTCCCGGCCTACATTCAGCACCCGTAGGCCCGGTACGCCTGGCACCACCGAATACGTTAAAAGGAGTGACAATGTCACATTTAAACGATGTTATCGCGCGCGTTGATGCCGCCATCGAAGAGAGCGTTATTACCCACATGAATGAACTGCTGATCGCATTAAGCGATGATGCAGAGCTGAGCCGTGAAGATCGCTATACCCAGCAGCAGCGCCTGCGCACCGCGATTTCACATCACGGTAAGCAACATAAAGAAGAAGCGGAGGCGCGCCATGCTCACCTTACGCAGGGCGGGACTATTCTGTAAGGGTTAAAACTGGCGCCGCGCCACCAGCCAGGCGCCGACCACCAGCAACACTGCGCCGCAGACCGGGCCAATCAGCGCGCGCAGCGGGACGCCGTGGCTTTTGAGGATGTCCATCACCAGGCCGCCAATTAGCTGGCTTGCCACCAGTACGGCAATCGTCGTTGCCGCGCCCACGTTCTGATACCCGCTAATACTGGCAAAGACAAAAAACGAGCCCAGCAGCCCGGGGATCAACGTCCACCAGCGCACCGTTGACGCCAGTTCGCTAACCCCCGCCAGGCCATTTTTCACCAGCAGGATGCTGACAAACAGCACGATCCCCACCAGCGAATTGAGCAGCATGGCGATAAGAATGGTGGAGGAGGATTGCGTAATGCGCACCATCAGGGTGTTCTGCACCACCAGCCCAATCCCGGCGGCTACCAGAAACGCTAACGTCAACGATTGGTTCATGGCAGAGCATCCGGATCGCTGCGCTCATCAAGCTGGAGCTGCATAAAGGTTAAATCCAGCCAGCGGCCAAATTTGGTGCCCACCTGCGGCATATTTCCGGTAGTGATAAAGCCCAGAGTGTTGTGCAGATGAATGGACGCCTGGTTCTGGGCCTCAATCCCGGCAACCATCACATGCTTACCGATCTGGCGGGCTTCATTAATTAATTCCGTCATCAGCAGCCGACCAATGCCTTTGCCCTGATGATCCGGATGAACGTACACCGAGTGCTCCACCGTATGGCGAAAACCGTCGAATGCCCGCCAGTCGCCGAATGAGGCGTATCCCGTCACCACACCGTCTTCTTCACTGACCAGTACCGGATAACCCACCATCGTACGCGCCTCAAACCATGCGATACGGTTATCGGTGTCGACGGTTTTATCGTTCCAGATGGCGGCGGTGTGCAGTACCGCATGGTTATAAATTTCAGCGATAGCGGCACAATCTTCTTTGCAGGCATGACGAACGATCATGGTTAACCTCTGGCTGTGTTGTTCACTATAGTAGTACGATCTACTCACAATATTACACAGTTCTTGTATTGCACCGCTACGACAAAATCCCTATTTTTTTACCGCCAGACCGCCCAGAGAGAGCATCCATACACTATAGTATGACGTCATGAACACAATAACAGACAATATGAATCAACGGATTAGCGCCCGTATCCGCCTGGAACGCGAGTCTCGGGGCTGGTCTATAAGCGAACTGGCCGAACGGGCGGGGATTTCGCGCGCCATGATCCACAAGATTGAGCGGGGCGACAGTAGCCCAACGGCGACGCTGCTTGCCCGTCTTTCCGGTGCCTTCGGTATCAGCATGTCAACGCTCATCGCGCGCGCGGAAATGCAGGAGGGCAAGCTGTTACGTCTGGCGAACCAGCCCGTGTGGCGCGATCCGCAAACCCACTATGTGCGTCGCCACGTGTCGCCGCGCACCGATCTGCCTATCGATCTCGTCCAGGTCGAACTGCCCGCGGGCAGCGATGTGCCAATGCCTGCCTCCTCCTATGCGCTGGCGCGACAGCTGATCTGGTTGCAGTCCGGTGAACTGGTCTTTCTGGAGGGGGACACCCGCCATGAAATGAAGGCCGGAGATTGTCTGGAACTCGGGCCGCCGAACGACTGCCGGTTTATCAACGAAACGGATGAACCGTGCCTTTATCTGGTCGTGCGGCTTAATCAGTCCGGCTCATAATGCAAAAGCGATCCGCAGCATAACGTGCCAGGCTTGAATGACATTTTCAGCAGTAAGGAGAGATGAATGAGTCAATCTACTACGCAAAACCGACGCTGGGTACTGGCCTCTCGTCCGCACGGCGCGCCGGTCGCCGATAACTTCCGCTTAGAAGAACAACCTATCCCCACGCCCGCAGAGGGCCAGGTATTGTTACGCACCGTATGGCTCTCGCTGGATCCGTATATGCGAGGCCGCATGAGCGATGCGCCATCCTATTCACCTCCGGTCGAGATTGGTGCCGTGATGGTGGGCGGCACGGTAAGCCGCGTCGAGACGTCCCGCCATCCTGATTATAAAGAAGGTGAATGGGTTCTGGGTTACAGCGGCTGGCAGGACTATGAACTGTCGGACGGGAAGGGGCTGGTGAAACTGGGCGAAAACCCGTCGCGCCCTTCGTGGTCACTGGGCGTGCTGGGGATGCCGGGTTTCACCGCGTATATGGGGCTGCTCGATATCGGCCAGCCTCAGGCGGGGGAAACGCTTGTCGTGGCCGCAGCCACGGGGCCGGTAGGCGCAACGGTGGGGCAGATCGGTAAAATAAAAGGGTGCCGGGTCATCGGCGTGGCCGGCGGTGAGGAAAAATGCCGTCATGCGGTTGAAGTGCTTGGTTTCGACGCCTGTCTGGATCACCGTGCGGACGATTTTGCTGAACAACTGGCGAAAGCCTGCCCGCAGGGCATTGACGTTTATTACGAAAACGTCGGCGGTAAAGTCTTTGACGCCGTGCTTCCGCTACTGAATACCTCCGCGCGCGTACCGGTTTGTGGACTGGTCAGCGGCTACAACGCGACCAACCTGCCAGAGGGTCCGGACCGGTTACCGCTGCTGATGGGAACCATCCTGAAAAAACGCATCCGCATGCAGGGCTTTATTATCGCTCAGGACTATGGTCATCGTATCGACGAGTTCCAGCAAGAAATGGGCCGCTGGGTGCAGGAAGGCAAAATTCACTATCGCGAGCAGGTTACGGAAGGGCTGGAAGCGGCCCCTGACGCGCTGATTGGGCTGCTTGAAGGGAAAAACTTCGGCAAAGTCGTGATCCGCGTGGCGGCAGACTAATCAGGGCATCGGTTATGGCGGACGGGGTCCGCCATAATTATTTGTGCAGATACGATATATTGTCTTTAATTAACCCATAAGCTTTGCGCGCCTTCGGCCCAGCTCAGCCATAAGTAGTAAACGCACTATTATTTGAACGATTTTTTATTTTAACGCGCGCCCAACTTACCAGGCATGACGATACAGGATTATATCGAACCGGCGATGTTTTTTTAAACAGTCGCCGAAAATGGCATTTTGTTTTGGCTACGGGAATTTGACATGCTTGATTTGGATAATTTGGAAAAAGCACAAAGAATCAGTCTGACTATGCAAGTTGAGAACAGTTTAAAGGGAGCGTTAATTACGGGCTCATTAAAACCTGGGGCTCGACTCATCACCAAAGAGATTGCGGATAAATTAGGCACCAGCATCACGCCGGTGCGCGAGGCCCTGCTGCGCCTGGTGTCGGCGGGCGCCTTACAGGCCACGCCTGCGCAGGCGTTTTTGGTCCCTGAAGTCACGCTGGAACGGTATAACGAAATTAACGCCATCAGAAAGCAGCTTGAGCCGATGGCCGTTGCGGCGGCGTGCCAGAATATGACCGACACCAAACTGGATGCACTACGTGCGCTGGCAGATAACTTCAGCACCGCCATGCATCAGGGCGATGTGCAGAAAGCGATTCAGGCCAACCGCGTGTTCCGGTTTACCCTCTATCAATATGCCGAGATGCCGACCCTGAACTCGCTGATTGAGCAGCTGTGGGTACGGATAGGGCCCTGTATCAACTACCTGCATGAAGAGCTGAGTGACGTGCCCGCAGAGACCTATCATTATGACGATCTGCTTTCTGCGCTTGAGAAAAGGGATGTGGCGGCCAGCCGGGAAGCGATCGATAAAGCCATCGATGAAGCCAATATTCTTCTGCAACGGCAGTACTACAGTTAAGGCGCTTTCTGGCAGACTTATCTGTTTATACCTGTTTAACATTACCTGAATGAATTCCCGGCGCATCAGGCAACCGGGAATAATGTTATTTTTTTAATTTTTACCGGCAACGCGCGCTGCCGGAGACTGTTTTATTCAAAACGATATGAGACCGACAGGCCCACGCCATAGTTACGACCAGGGGCAGGTTCGTAATACCGGTTGTAGCCAGCGTTAACAATCTCTGAACCGGCGTACTCTTTATCGAACAGGTTATCGACGCGACCAAAGATGTCCATTCCCCATTTGCCGTAATTGAGCTTATACCCGGTATTCAGACCGACCACGGTATAAGAGGGCGCTTTGGCGGTATTAGTATCGTTTGCCATAACGTCGCTCATGTAGCGTGCATCTGCACCCGCGTACCAGCCTTCCTCCGGCTCCCAGCCAAACGATGCATACCCCATGTTACGGGCAATACCCGGCATTCGGTTGCCGCTACAGTCTGCATTGTTACAGACGTTAGTACGGTAGGTGGCATCAAGATAGGTCCACGCCATTTTCAGCTTCCAGTTCTCGGCAAACTGCTGATCGAGCGCAATTTCCACACCCTGTCGGCGCGTTTTTCCCGCATTTTTGTAGGTGGTGCGGCCATCTTTGCTTTCGTCGACTACGATTTCATTGTCGGTGTCCGTACGGAACAGCGCTGCCGTCAGGATGCCATTGCCGATGCGGGTTTTGCTGCCGATCTCATAGGTATTGTTGGTTGACGGTTGCAGGTTGATATTGAGGCCACCTTTCCCATCAGAGCGATAGGAGAGTTCGTTGATGGTTGGGGTCTCAAATCCGCGTCCCGCTGCGGCATACAGGTTCCATGCGTCGGTCACGGCGTATTTCACTGCACCTGCCGGAAGCCATTTATGGTAGCTGGCGTCGCCGCTGTCATCGCCGTTTTGCGGTGTGATGTAACGATCGTTGGAGTCAAACCAGACGGAACTGTACCGTACGCCCGCCTCAACGGACAGTTTTTGCGTTAGCTGCCACTGGGTTTGCAGATAGGGATCGAGGTTCCACATCAGGTTACGTTCGTCCCGGCGTTTGTTGCCCTTCACGCCAAGTTCCGGCACGCCGTTATCCATAACGAAGTTTTCATACCCGCGACGATTTTCACTCATGTTTTCGTAGTTCAGGCCGGTGGTAAAGGTCACCGGTATCAGCAGCTCGCCCCGGTGTGTCCAGCGCGTATCAATACCCTGATAGTGACGCTGCATATCAATCACGCCGCCCGCATGCGCAGGGTTTGCTGTCTGCGTGGTAGCAGGAATGGACTGGTACTGGGTCATTTCACGCTCACCGGCATACATCATCACGCTGAGGTCGTCCTGCTCGCTCAGCTGACGGTCGTAGCGGAGTCCGGCCTGGGTCTGCTTAATGGTCTTCCGCGTGTTGTACTGATCGCCGCGGGGTGACTGACGCGGGTTGTTCTGCCACTCCTGATAGCTCAGTCCGCCCGGATCGTTGGCTTTCATGTCCACGCTGTTAAAAATCAGCGTCAGCTTGCTGACGTCATCAATGCGGACACCCAGTTTCGCGTTGGCGAGGTTCTTTCGTGCGCCGCTGTGATCGCGATAGCCATGGGTGGTGAAACGGGTGGTGGATACGGCGTAGTCCACGTCTCCCGCCTGCGTACCGTCGCCCACCGCGCCGGTGGCCTTCAAGCCGTAACGCCAGGTGCCGTAGCTGCCGTAATAGCTGCTGGCCTCAACGGTGGCCGGCTGCTGTCCGGTCTGGGTATTAATGTTGATCACGCCGCCGGAGGCATTGCCGTACAGGGCGGAGAAGGGGCCGCGCAGCACGTCGATGCTCTCTACGCTGCTGAGATCGATGTTTGACGTTTGCCCCTGGCCGTCGGGCATGGTCGCCGGAATGCCGTCCACGTACATGCGGATCCCGCGTACGCCAAAGGTTGAGCGCGCGCCAAATCCGCGGACTGAAAGTTGCAGATCCTGGGCATAGTTCTGGCGATTCTGGATTTGCAGGCCAGGGACGCTCCCCAGAGATTCAGAGAGATTGATGCGCGGGGCGGCATGGCGCATGTCTTCACCCTGTACCACGCTGACTGCGGCTGGCGTATCCAGCTCGGAGACGGTTTGTGGCGTAGCGCTCACAATCAGGGTTTGTTCTTCTGCGGCCAACGCACTCAGCGGGCCAAAAGCGACGGGGACGAACAACAGTGGTAGCGATGCCCTGCGGGCAGAAATGATTTTCATGGAATAAACCGTTTAAGAAAAATTCGAACCAAATCAACTGGAACCTGTGTATATATGTTAAATCCTTTGTAAATCTTATGAAAACTATAACCGCACATTTCGTGAATGTAATGGAATGAGGGAAAGAAATACTCCACATTCAACTCATTAATGATTACTATTCTCATTAAAATAGCGGCAAAGCGATGACTTTGCCCCCTGGAAGCGATGTCAGCGGTATATCTCCTCATTTAAAAAGGAATTGTTATGTCTTTACGTCATCTGTGCTCGCCGCGCCTGCGTGGGTCTCTGCTGTTGGGTTCTTTACTGATCGCCGGTACGTTCCAGGCTCATGCTGCTGAAGAGATGCTGCGCAAAGCGGTAGGCAAGGGCGCGTATGAAATGGCCGTCAGCCAGCAGGAAAACGCGCTGTGGGTTGCGACGACTCAAAGCCGCAAAACCGATAAAGGCGGCGTGGTTTATCGCCTGGATCCGGTCACGCTGGAAGTGACGCAGGCGATTCATAACGATCTCAAGCCGTTTGGCGCCACGATCGATAAAGCCACCCAGACCCTGTGGTTCGGAAACACCGTCAACAGCGCCGTAACGGCCATTGACGCCAAAACGGGCGAGGTGAAAGGGCGCCTGGTGCTGGACGATCGCAAGCGTAGCGACACGGTGAAGCCTCTTCAGCCGCGCCAGCTGGTGGCCGATGACGCGACCAATACGGTGTACATTACCGGTATCGGTAAAGAAAGCGTGATTTGGGTGGTGGACGGCGCAACGCTGAAGCTGAAAGACACCATCACGAACACCGGCACGTTCAGCACCGGCCTGGCTCTGGATGCACAGGCAAAACGTCTGTACACCACCAATGCGGACGGCGAGCTGGTCACCATTGATACCGCGACCAATAAAATCCTCAGCCGTAAGAAGGTACAGGACGACGGTAAAGAGCACTTCTACCTGAACCTGAGCCTGGACACTGCCGGTCAGCGCGCGTTCCTGACGGATTCTAAACAGCCAGAAGTGCTGGTGGCGAGCCTGAAAGATGGCAGCGTGATGCAGAAAATCGCCGCGCCAGAATCGCTGGCCGTACTGTTTAACCCGGCACGCAATGAAGCCTACGTGACGCACCGCGAGGCAGGTAAAGTGAGCGTGATTGACGCGAAAACTTACAAAGTGACCAAAACCTACGATACGCCGGTTTACCCGAACAGCCTGGCGCTGTCAGCGGATGGCAAGACGCTGTACGTGACGGTGAAACAAAAGTCTACCCGTCAGCAGGAAGCAACCCAGCCTGACGATGTGATTCGTATTGCACTCTGATGTGGGAATTGCCCGGTGGCGCAGCGCTTACCGGGCATACAAAACAATGAAATGTAGGCCGGGTATGGCGAAGCCGCCACCCGGCTTTTTTATTAACGCGACGTCTCTTCCACCAGCGGACCGTTCTGTTTGCCCTCTTCAGGATGAACCGGTGCGGTACTGTGAATTTCGTTCACGCGTTTACGCACGCCAAACCAGCCGGCAATCAGCAACACCGCCAGCAGCGGGATCGTCGCGATGGTGTAAGTACCGTTCGGGTAGTCGAACGCCATCAGCACCAGCACGCTCAGCAGGAACAGCAGAGTAAGCCAGGAGGTCACCGGCGCGCCCGGCAGCTTGAAGCTGACGTCAGCCGCTTTCCCTTCTTTGATCGCCTTACGCAGACGCATCTGACACACCACGATAAAGGCCCAGGAGGCGATGATGCCCAGCGCGGCGACGTTCAGTACGATCTCAAACACCTGAGACGGAACCAGATAGTTCAGGAACACGCCGAAGACGTACACCACCAGCGTGGCCAGAATACCCGCGTAAGGCACCTGCTGCTTGCTCATTTTCGACATAAACTTTGGCGCAGATCCGCCCATCGACATAGAGCGCAGAATACGGCCTGTTGAATAGAGGCCGGAGTTCAGGCTGGAGAGCGCAGCGGTCAATACCACGATGTTCATGATGCTGCCCACATACGGCACGCCCAGCTTAGAGAAGAAGGTCACAAACGGACTTTGACCCGCCTGGTACGCGTTCCATGGCAGCAGCAGTACAAGCAGCACCACGGAGCCAACGTAGAACAGGCCGATACGCCAGATTACGCTGTTGATCGCTTTTGGCACCATCGTCTGCGGATCTTTGCATTCACCTGCCGCCGTACCGACCAGCTCAATGGAGGCAAAGGCGAACACCACGCCCTGCACCAGAACCAGGGCTGGCAGCAGGCCGTGCGGGAAGAAACCGCCGTTATCGGTTATCAGATGGAAGCCCGTAGCGTTGCCGTCCAGCGGTTTACCGGTGCCGAGGAATACGGTACCGACCACCAGGAAGATCACGATGGCCAACACCTTCACCAGCGCGAACCAGAACTCCATCTCGGCGAACCACTTCACGCCGATCATGTTCATGGTCCCGACAATCGCCAGCGCGCCCAGAGCGAACACCCACTGTGGCACATCGCCAAACGCGCCCCAGTAGTGCATGTACAGCGCGACGGCGGTGATATCGACGATGCCTGTCATGGCCCAGTTTACGAAGTACATCCAGCCTGCGACATACGCGGCTTTTTCACCGAGAAACTCACGGGCGTAAGAGACAAAGCTGCCGCTGGAAGGGCGGTGAAGCACCAGCTCGCCCAGGGCACGAAGAATGAAGAAAGAGAAGATCCCGCACACCAGATAGACAAGGGCGAGAGCGGGGCCGGCCATTTGCAGACGTGCGCCTGCACCTAAAAACAGACCCGTACCGATAGCGCCGCCGATGGCGATCATCTGCACCTGACGGTTGCCCATCGCCTTGTGATAGCCCTCTTCGTGAGAGTTCAACCAGCGACGTTTCGCAGCATGATGATCGGCTGCGCTTTTATTGCTTGTTTTCATTGAGTTACCTGTTTGCCTGTCTGAACCATTAACGTGATAGTCCTGCCTGGCAGAAGCCGAAACAAACGATTGCTTCTGCGCAGACACATGCTGCCTTTCCAGTCATTCTGTGTATGGATAAGGCAAAACATGGCGTGGCATCCTACCCGCAATTGATAAGCGACGCAAAATATAACCGTGTCGAAAGTGATGCATGTCGAAGGAAATCGTGTGGTCAGAGCAGACGGGGATCGTAATGCGCTGAATCGTGGCGCTTTTTTAGGCAAAAAGGCCGGTGAACGCGGATTAATCCATCAGGTTTACTTGATAATTACTGCCTGGTAGAGATTATGAATGCCGCAGGGCTTCAATGAGTAATTTATAGGCGATAATGTCGATTACGACACTGGAAGGCGATACAGCACAGTAAAAACAATATATAGGCACCTGCGGAAGTGGGAATACTGATTATTTCGCTCAACTCACTCCGTTGACAGATCCTCTATTTCCGTTTTCCGGCAATCCAAATGTAAATTAATTGTTTCTCAGAGGTGAAATCCTCACTTAATAATGACGACATGTTAAGTCAAACGAGAACGCAACATGTCATGGCGAATCAGCATTCTGGATAAAAGCCCCGTCGCAGAACACGAAACCGCCGCCGATGCGCTGGCGCGTACCTTAACGCTGGCGCAACAGGCGGAAACGTTGGGTTATCACCGCTTCTGGATTGCCGAACACCATAATACCCCGCAGCTTGCCAGCCCCTCGCCGGAACTGCTGATTGCCTGGATCCTCGGGCAAACAAAGCGTATTCGCGTGGGCTCAGGCGGCGTCATGCTGCAACATTACAGCCCCTATAAAGTCGCTGAAAACTTTAACGTACTGGCCGCCATCGCGCCGGGCCGGGTTGATCTGGGCGTCGGTAAAGCGCCCGGCGGTCTGCCGCTCTCTACCCGCGCGTTGCAGCGCGGCCTTAATCCGCAGGAAAAAGGCAGCTTTGCGGAACAACTGACGCAGCTCGATCGCTGGATCCGCCCTGAAAATCAGTCAGCGGAGGAGACGGTTCGCGCCACGCCTCTGCCCCCGGTACCTGCCCAGGGGTTTCTGCTGGGCGCCAGCACCGAAAGCGCGCTGCTGGCGGCCTCCCTCGACTGGCATTTTGTCTTTGCCGCACACCTGAACGGTGACCCTGAGCTGCTGCGCGAGGTGGTCACAGCCTGGCGTCAACACAGCGTCCGGGAGGTGATGGTGGCCGTGCAGGTGATTGTTGCCCCAACCCAGGCCGAGGCCGACGCGCTGGCGCAAAAGGTTGAAGTGTGGGGCGTGGCGCTGGCAAACGGGCAGCGCGTTACCGTGGCCAGCGAAGAACAGGCCTACGCCTTTGCGCGGCAGGCGGAAAGTGAACCGGTGCGCATCGCGCGTCGGGCGCAGTCTCTGCTGGCCGGAACGGCGGAATCGGTGCTTGAACAGCTCAACGCGCTGCATCAGCAGTGGGGCATTGACGAATTTATCATCGACACGCCGGTCGCTGACGGCGCAACGCGCGTGCAGTCCCTGCGACTGCTGGCCGAGGTACGTCTTAACAGGGAGGTTACCGTATGAACTTCAGCGAACAGCTGATTGCCTGGCGCCGGGAGCTGCACCAGTACCCTGAGCTGTCCGGTCAGGAGGTCGAAACAACGGCCCGCCTGCGCGAGTGGCTGACGGCGGTCGGGATTGCCCCGCTGGATTACGATCTTCAGACCGGGCTGGTTGCGGAGATAGGTCAAGGCAACGCACTGATTGCGCTGCGCGCCGATATTGACGCGTTACCTATCGACGAGCGCAGCGGAGTGCCGTTCAGCTCCCGGCGTGCAGGAGTGATGCACGCCTGTGGTCACGACGTTCACACCAGCGTGATCCTCGGCGCCGCGTTAAAGCTGAAGGAGCGGGAAGCCTCGCTCAACGGTCGCGTGCGGATCCTGTTCCAGCCTGCGGAAGAAAATTTCGGCGGAGCGAAAAGCATGGTGCGGGCCGGGGCGTTACGCGACGTACGCGCGATTTTCGGGATGCATAACGAGCCGTCACTGCCGGTTGGTGAATTTGCCACGCGCGGCGGCCCGTTCTATGCCAACGTCGATCGCTTCGTTATTCACATCACCGGTAAAGGCGCGCATGCCGCACGCCCCCATGAAGGTAATGACGCCATCGTGCTGGCAAGCCAGCTGGTGACCGCGCTGCAAAGCGTCGCCAGCCGTAACGTTAATACGCTGGATTCAGTCGTGCTGAGCGTGACGCGCATCGCCGGCGGGAATACCTGGAACGTGCTGCCGGAAAGCGTTGAGCTGGAGGGCACGCTGCGCACGCACCGCATGGAAGTGCAGCAGAACGTAAAGGCGCGCGTCGGTGAAATCGCCGCCGGATTTGCCAGCGCCTTTAGCGCGCAGATCAACATCACCTGGTACGCCGGACCCACCGCGCTGGTGAACGACGAGCACTGGGCCGGGTTTGCCACCTCGGTCGCGCGCGAGGCGGGGTATGAAACCCGTCATGCTGAACTGCACATGGGCGGAGAAGATTTTGCGGTCTATCTGCAAAACGTTCCCGGCGCGTTTGTCAGCATTGGCAGCAACAGCCCGTTTGGTTTACATCACCCGGCATTTAACCCTGACGAAGCATTAATTGAACCCGCTGCCCGCTATTTTGCACAGCTCGCGGAAAAAGCCCTGCAACACGTTTAATTTATTTGAGGTGAATATGTCTGCACATCGTCAATTGCGGCTGGGGACCATTTTGCATGGTGCATCCGGAAATATGTCCGCCTGGCGTCATCCGGCGGCCGTCGCGGATGCCAGTATAAATTTTGATTTCGTCAAAGAAACCGCATTAAAAGCGGAAGAGGGCAAGCTCGACTTTATCTTCGTTGCTGACGGTCTTTATATTAACGAGAAATCCATTCCGCATTTTTTAAACCGTTTTGAGCCGCTGACGGTGTTGTCCGCGCTGGCAAGCGTCACCTCGCGCCTGGGGCTGGTCGGTACGTTGTCCACCTCCTACAGCGAGCCTTTCACCGTTGCGCGTCAGTTTGCCAGCCTCGATCACCTGAGCAACGGTCGCGCGGGCTGGAACGTAGTGACCTCACCGCTGGAAGGATCGGCGAAGAATTTCTCCCGCGAAAAACACCCTGAGCATGCGCTGCGCTACCGCATTGCCGATGAGTATCTCGACGTGGTGAAAGGGCTGTGGGACTCCTGGGAAGGGGATGCCTTTATCCGCAATAAAGAGAGCGGACAGTTTTTTGACGCGTCGAAACTGCACACCCTGGATCACCATGGTGACTTCTTCCAGGTTTCTGGCCCGCTGAATATTGGCCGCACGCCGCAGGGACGTCCGATTGTCTTTCAGGCCGGCGCGTCCGACGACGGTAAAAAGCTGGCAGCAAAACACGCCGACGCCATCTTTACCCACCATGACACGCTGGAAGAAGCGCAGGCCTTTTACCGCGACGTCAAACGGCAGCTGGAAAGTCACGGTCGCCGCGCGGGTGATTTACATATATTCCAGGGCGTCAGCGTGATTGTCGGAAATGACGCCGATGACGTTGAAAACCAGTATCAAACCACGGCGGCACTGGTCTCCATTCATGATGCGCTGAACTATCTCGGGCGTTATTTCGAGCATCACGACTTTAGCCAGTATCCCCTTGACGCGCCGTTCCCGGATATCGGCGATTTAGGCAAAAACAGCTTTCGCAGCACCACCGATGACATCAAGCGTAACGCCCGTGAGCGCAACTTAACTCTGCGTCAGGTCGCGCTGGAAGCCGCATCGCCGCGCCCGCGTTTTTCCGGCACGCCGGAGCAGGTAGCCGATGGTTTACAGGCCTGGTTCGAGGAGAAGGCGGCAGACGGCTTCATCATTCAGGGCGGTACGCCGGATACCTTCCCGCGCTTTGTCGACCAGGTGGTGCCCGTTTTACAGGCGCGCGGCCTGTTCCGCACTGACTATCCCGGCACCACGCTGCGCGAAAGTCTGGGCTTAGACGAACCCAAAAATCAGTTCACACAACAATAAAAGAGAAAAACGCTATGCAGAAATCATCGCTTATTCTGGCGCTTGCGCTGGCCTTTACCCCTGCCGTCTGGGCAGAGAACGTCAATATTAACGGCACCGGCGTGAGCATTGAGGCTAATAAAACGCCGATCGACACCGCCAAAAACAGCGATGCGATCGCCCAGTTGCCGAAAGACTATCGCTTTGCCGTGCCGGGGAAATTTACCGTGGCGGTGGCGGGGCTGAATCAGCCGCCGCTGACGGTCTTTTCCGACGACAACAAAACCCTGCTGGGGAGTGAGGTCGACATTGCGCGCCTGGTGGCGGACAGCCTCGGGCTGGAGCTAAACGTGGTTCCCACCTCCTGGGAGGACTGGCCGCTGGGGGTGGCATCCGGGAAATACGACGCGGCGATCAGCAACATCACCGTCACCAAAGCGCGCAAAGAGAAATTCGACTTCGCCACCTATCGCAAGGATTCCCTTGGCTTTTACGTGAAATCCACCAGCCCGATCGCGTCGCTCCAGAAGGCGGAGGATATCGCCGGGCTGCGCATCATCGTTGGCTCCGGTACTAACCAGGAGGCGATCCTGCTGGCGTGGAACGAAGAGAACCTTAAAAAAGGGCTTAAGCCGTTTATCCCGGTCTACACCAAAGACGATGCGGCGCAAACCCTCGCGCTACAGTCAGGTCGTGCAGACGCCTATTTTGGCCCGAACGTGATCGGCGCCTGGAAAGCGGCGCTGACCGGTAAAACCAAACTGGTTGGCAGCGTCGACGGCGGCTGGCCGAAGGCGGCGCATATCGCGGTGACGCTGAAAAAAGGGAGCGGCCTGGTCGAACCGGTTCAAACCGCGCTTAACGGCGTAATTAAGAACGGAGATTACGACAAAGTGCTGAACCGCTGGGGAGAAGGCGTTGAGCGTATCCCCCGTTCCGAGGTTAACCCGGCTGGTCTGGGCGATTAAGGAGGCGCTATGCGGGAACAATTTCGTGACGTTTCGCCGGAAGATAGCGATCTTCAGCCCATTATTAACGGCCTGTTCGGTGAATACGCCGCTCGTTACGGCGACTACTTTTCAAAGGATGCGGAAGTCGAGCTGACGGAGTGGTACCTGGCGCCGCAGGGGCTGTTTATCGTGCTGGAGCGCGATGGCGAAATCATCGCTACCGGCGCTTACAAGCCCTTCGACGAACGCACGGCAGAAATCAAACGTATCTGGACGAATAAAACGCTGCGCCAGCAGGGGCTGGCCGCGCGCGTGGTACAGGAGCTGGAGCGCAGGGCGATACTGGCGGGCTACAGCCACATATACCTCACTACCGGGTTTCGTCAGCCGGAGGCGGTACGGCTCTATCTCAGTCAGGGGTATCAGCCGCAGTTCGATCTCAACCGCGATCCGGAAGAGTACAGCCAGCCGCCGTTCGATGGTCGGCTGCGTTTCACCAAGACGCTGATCCGCGAAGCGCTCAGCAAAACCGCATAAGGAGCGACGATGAGTAACGTTGAAACCATAAAAGTGGTCCCCGCACGTTATCCGCTGCGCGCAGTCGGCGCTGCGGTGGCGCTGTTTGTGCTGGCGGTCGTGATTCAGTCCGTGGCCTTTAATCCACGCTGGGAGTGGGCGGTATTTGCTCGCTGGTTCTTTGATCCGGTGATCCTCGAAGGCGTCGGTCAGACGCTGCTGCTCACGTTGATAGGCACTGTGCTGAGCGTGGTGATTGGCGGCATGCTGGCGCTGGCGCGGCTCTCGTCATCCTGGCTGTTGAGCAGCCTGGCATGGGGATACATTTGGCTTTTCCGCTCGCTGCCGCTGATCGTGGTGCTGATCGTTCTTTATAACTTCTCCTATCTCTACGACACGCTCTCTCTCGGCGTGCCTTTTACCGGTATTACCTGGGGCAGCGTTGAAACCATCAACGTGCTCGGGCAGTTTTCTACCGCCGTCGTGGGGCTGACGCTGGTGCAGAGCGCCTATACGGCGGAAATTATTCGCGGGGGCTTCCTTGGGGTCGATCACGGCCAGTATGAGGCGGCCGCCGCGCTTGGGCTGCCGGCGTGGCGTCGCACCGTGCGCATTATTCTTCCGCAGGCGCTGCGCACCATTTTGCCGTCCGGATTTAATGAAATCATCAGCCTCGCCAAGGGTACGGCGATGGTTTACGTGCTGGCGATGCCGGAGCTGTTCTACACGATCCAGATGATCTACAACCGTACGCAGGAGGTGATCCCGTTGCTGATGGTGGGAGCCGTCTGGTATCTGGTGATTACCACCGTCCTGTCTGCCATCCAGCATATCGTTGAGCGTGGGCTCGCCCGCAGCGAGCGCCGCTCCGCCGTAAACCAGAATCGGGCAGCCAGCCGGACGCGTTCCGTTACCACCTCACCAGAACAGGAGCCTGTTCATGCAAGCCTCTCCTGAAGGACACATTTCTATTACCGGCGTCAGCAAGTTTTTTGGCCGACATAAAGCGCTCGATAACGTCACGCTTGAGATACCGCCGGGTTCCGTCACGGTGATCCTCGGCCCATCCGGATCGGGGAAATCGACGCTGCTGCGTACCATTAACCATCTGGAGCGCGTAGACGAAGGCTTTATTCAGATTGACGGAGAGTACATTGGCTACCGCCGCCAGGGTGACAAACTGTACGAGCTTAAAGAGAAAGAGATCCTCAAACAGCGCGTTAACGTGGGCTACGTTTTTCAGAACTTCAACCTGTTTCCGCATCTTACGGTGCTGGAAAACCTGATTGAGGCGCCGATCGCGCATAAGAAACTCACCCGAAAGGCGGCCATCGAGAACGCATACAGCCTGCTGGATGTGGTCGGCCTGCGCGAAAAAGCCGATGCCTGGTCGCGTCACCTTTCCGGCGGCCAGCAGCAGCGCATCGCCATTGCCCGCGCGCTGGCGCTGCGCCCCCGCGTGATGCTGTTTGATGAGCCCACCTCAGCGCTTGACCCGGAACTGGTTGGTGAAGTGCTGGACGTGATTAAAAAGCTGGCCCGTTCCGGCACGACGCTGGTGGTGGTTACCCATGAGATCGGCTTTGCCCGGGAAGTGGCGGACCAGGTGGTGTTTATGGTTGACGGAAAAATTGTGGAGCAGGGCAGCAGCGAGGACGTGTTAAACCGACCTTCGCATCCGCGAACGCGCCAGTTTTTGTCGAAAGTATTGTAGTTTTCCCGCCTGGGATAACCTGGTCATGCTGCTCTACACTTAGGGTTTTCATCCCTGAGGGGGCAACATGATCAAACTCTATGGCGTACCCGGCTGGGGATCGGCAATCGGTGAAGTGATGCTGACTCTGGCAGACATCCCGTATCAGTTCGTCAACGTGGACGGGTTTGACCAGCCCGGCCCGCAGCGCGAACTGCTGTTAAAACTGAACCCGCTGTGCCAGGTGCCGACGCTGGAACTGGAAAACGGGACGATCGTGACGGAAACTGCGGCGATTGCCCTGATGGTGCTCGACAGATGTCCCGATCTCGCGCCGCCCGTAGGGCAGGCCGAGCGCCAGCAGTTTCAGCGCCTGCTCATCTGGTTTGTGGCCAACGTCTATCCCACCTTTACGTATGCAGACTATCCGGAACGCTGGGTGCCTGATGCTCCCGAACAGCTGAAGAAAAACTGCATTGAGTACCGAAAAGCGCTCTATCTGTGGTTCGACACGCAACTCAGCGCCTCGCCTTTCGCTTTTGGCACACAGCTGACGCTGCTTGACGTCTATATTGCCGTCGCGCGTACCTGGGGGCCACGTCATGAGTGGTTTGCCACCAATACGCCCCATATCACCGCCATCGCGGATGCGGTTTGCGCGCTGCCGGAACTGCACAAGGTGCTAAAAGCTAACGACATAATCTGATAACGTGGAACGCTCATCTACAAAAGGAGCCCTGCCCATGCCACATGTTGATATCAAATGTTTTCCACGCGATCTAAATGACGAACAAAAAACGGCGCTGGCGGCGGATATCGCCGAAGCGATCGCCCGTCATCTGAACAGCAAAGATCGCTCAATCTCCGTGGCGCTTCAGGAAGTTCAGGAAGCTGACTGGAAGGCGCAGGTCTGGGATACCGAGATCGGCCCGAAACTCGATAAGCTGATTAAGAAACCCGGCTATTCGATGTAACCCGCTTGCCGGGTGGTGCACTGTCACCCGGCGATCCCCGCCTTTATTTGCTATCGCAAAAATCGATAATAAAAACCATAACGATTCCGCTACAATTCTTCCTTCCGAACAATATTCGTTAAATCAGCAGGTAAGCACTGCAACTGCACCAGATTAAGTACAGATAGTAAAAGGATAATTTTTTCATGACAAAATTACCTCGGTTTTCACTCGCCTTTATTCATCCTCGTTACTGGCTCAGCTGGGCAGGTATCGCCGCACTCTGGTGTACGGTCCAGCTCCCCTATTCGCTTCTGTTAAAAGCAGGGCACGGACTCGGGCGTCTGGCCATGCGCCTGCTTCCACGCCGCGTGGAGATCGCCAGACGAAATCTTGAGCTTTGCTTTCCGGAGATGAAAGAGGATGCGCGAGAGCGTTTACTCGAGCGTAATTTTGAATCGGTTGGAATGGGCGTCATCGAAACGGGGATAGCGTGGTTCTGGCCTGACTGGCGCGTGCGCAAACACTTTAGCGTGACCGGCTACGAACATATGGAACAGGCTCGGGCGCAAGGAAAGGGCGTGGTGCTTATCGGCATGCATTTTCTCACGCTCGAGCTGGGCGCGCGCATCTTCGGCATGCTCAACGCAGGTATTGGAGTGTATCGACCCAACAATAATGCACTGCTCGACTGGCTACAGACGCGCGGGCGCCTGCGTTCCAATAAAACCATGCTTGACCGCCATGACCTGAAGGGCATGATCCGCGCGCTGAAGCAAAATGAGATCCTGTGGTATGCCCCGGACCACGACTATGGCAAAGCGAATAGCGTGTTTGTGCCGTTTTTTGCCGTCCCGGACGCTGCCACTACGGCCGGGAGCTACATGCTGGTGAAAAGTGCCAGACCGGCCGTGATCCCGTTTGTACCATGCCGTAAAGCAGACGGTACAGGGTATGAGCTGATTATCCTGGAAGATATCAGCGATACGTTGCAGGGGGGCGATAAAGCGTCGGTGGCCACGCAGATGAACAGAGCGATTGAGCGCGCCGTGCTGATGGCACCCGAGCAATATATGTGGCTGCATCGCCGCTTCAAAACTCGCCCGGAAGGCCAGCCGGACCGCTATGCACGCAAAAAACAGGCCCGTTCTCCAGCAAGAACCTTCTCTGCCAGCGACATGTCGGACGAGTCGCGAATTCAGCAGTAGAAAAGGAGGGCGGATGCCGGTGCGCTCCGCCCTTTATAAAACCTGCGGCGCTGGATAGAATTACCGCATCCACATTGTCGGGATGCAAAACATGACCGGAAGAGTCGATTATCACCTCGAAAAATACCTCCTCACCGAAGCCGCCGAGCCAGAACGCCTGACGCGCCAGTGGGCGGAAGTGATGCGCGAATGCCATGACCAGAAATCAGGGGCCGAAGAGCGCCTGCGTCTCGCGCTGCTGAATGTGGATTATGTCACCAGCTTTGAGCTTCCCTTCCGGTTACTCCTCACTCGCGCCCCGCAGTTGATTGATGGGATCAGAAATGAGTTTCAGCTCAGTCAAAAAAATGTCCTTTTCAACGGTAAACGCTTTGGCTGCGTCTACAGCCTTAAGCAGGATTTGAACGGCATTCCCGATGAGTTTACCTATCATCTTAAGACCCGTATTCAGCGAATCGATGCGGCAGGCGGTTCGGAAGTACCTTACCGGCACATTGCTCAGCAGGTGAAAGCCCCTCGCGAGCGCCTCAAGCTGGCGCTGGAAAATGGGCTTGCGGTCACGGCGCTTGACGGACTGTTCTGGTTTGGTATTCAGCGCATAGCCGCCGACGTGCAGCGGTTAAGAAAAACGGGTATGAGGATAGTGACGTCAGAGACTGAGGTGTTCGATACGCTGACGATGACAACCCGGCAGATCCCCGTCTACAGCCTGACTCAGCCGGAATGAACCTCGGTCACCGATCCTTCGAGTGCCTCAGAGAGGACGGAAAATGGCGGTAATTTCTTTCTCAGATATTCCGTGCTTCAGTAACGCCTACACTGACATTATGCCCCTGAGAAAGAGGGGCGTTTTCACGCGATGACAGCGTTAGCCAGCAAATGCCCGCAACGCATCCCCATCAAGACGATAGCGTACCCATTCGGACTGCGGTAACGCGCCGATGCTTAAATAAAAATCAATGGCAGACTGGTTCCAGTCAAGCACGCTCCATTCCAGCCGGCCGCAGTCACGTTCCACTGCGCATTGCGCGATTTTTTTTAGCAGTGCTTTTCCCGCTCCCTTGTTGCGGTATTCCGGGGAGACATATAAATCTTCCATATAGATACCGTTGCGGCCAAGCCAGGTGGAGTAGCTGGTGAAAAAAACGGCATACCCCACCACGCGGCCAGCATCTTCGGCGATCAGCGCTTCGGTTTTACTGTCTGCACCAAACAGCGTTTTGCGGATCTCGTCCGGGGTGGTGACCACTTCTTCTGGCGCTTTTTCATAGACCGCGAGTTCGTAAATCATATCGTAAATTGCCGCTGCATCTTCAGGTCGCGCCTGACGAATCGTAATGCTCATTGGTTTCCCTTTATTAGAGTTTGTAGTTGATGGAGGTAAGCATAAAGGCTAATGTCAGAAGAATTAAGTGCAATGAAATCAACCAATGATGAATATTATGCATCCGGCCTTAAGGCGCCTCGATTTAAACCTCCTGCCGGTTTTTGACGCGATTTATCGCCACAGTTCCGTTCGACTGGCGGCGGATGAGCTGGCGATGAGCACCTCGGCGCTCAGCCATGCTTTGTCACGGCTGCGTGTTTCGCTCAACGATCCGCTGTTCTACCGGGAGGGGCATCGAATGTGTCCCAGTGTCTATGCCACGCAGCTTGCGCCTGTTATTGCATCGGCCCTGAAGTCTCTTGATCGGGAGCTCTCGCCGCAGCCGGAGTTTGATCCTGCTGTGAGTACAGCGTGTTTGCAGATTGCGATAACGGACTTTACTGCGTTCTGCATATTTCCTGCGCTCATGAATGTACTTCAACATGAGGCGCCTGGCCTGCGTCTGGAATTACGTTATTTGCCGCACAGCCCAGCGTTGACGTAGTTACTGGCTGGAGAGGTGGATCTGGCCCTGGGATTCAGCACCGTTGAGGATCCCCGGTACCCGGAGCTGGAAGAGATTAGTTGGTTCGAAGATGAGTATGTGGTGATTAGCAATGCGAGCCGGATGGCACTGACGCTGGAGGATTATCTCGCCGCCCGGCATCTTGTGGTTACGCCGTGGAACGAGAAGCAGGGGGTGCTGGATTTGCAGCTTGAACGCATGGGCTATACCCGACACATTGCGATTAAAACCCCGTCCATGCTCAGCGCCCCGTTTGTTATTGCAGAAAGCGATCTGCTGATGGCATTACCGCGATTCGCCGCTCAAAAGCTACTGCCAGCCACCAATATCAAAATTTTTGACTTGCCGTTCCACATCAGTCCGTTTGAAGTAAAAATTTATTCGCATAAACGCAGCGGTAAACGAGGCGTCACGAACTGGCTAAAAGCGACACTGGGCGCGCTGGCTGAAGGCCTACAGTCAGAACGCTGATGATTTCGACTGTAACAGGATCGCCATCAGTCCCGGAAAACGGGCGTCCAGATCCTCTCTTCTCAGTGAAATCATATTCTCGCGCCCCTGCGGGCGCTGCCAGATCACGCCGCTGTCGCGCAGCACGCGCCAGTGGTGAGTCATGGTGGATTTCACCACGTCGTCCGGGCGCAGCGCGTTACAGCTCAGTTCGCTGCCGTCGGCCAGCCTGCGGACGATCGCTAATCGCAGCGGATTGCCGAGGGCGAACAGCACATTTTCCAGCAGTATTTGTTCAGGTTCCGGGTGGTTTGGGATCATCGTTTTCCTGCGTCTCGGGTCAGATTGAGCTATATCAACAATAGGTCAACCGTTAAAAAATAGTTCGATAATACTCGTACAATAGGACTATTATAACAAACGAACTCACACGCGACCATCCCGGTCGTCACAAACCAGTCTCAAAGACTTAAGGAAATATCATGCCCCGACCCATTCCACTCGAACGTTATCGCAACATCGGTATCTCCGCGCATATCGATGCCGGCAAAACCACCACTACCGAGCGCATTCTGTTTTACACCGGGATGAGCCACAAGCTGGGTGAAGTACACGATGGCGCGGCAACCACCGACTGGATGGCGCAGGAGCAGGAGCGCGGGATCACCATTACTTCGGCAGCGGTAAGCTGTTTCTGGCCCGGCATGGACAGAGGTTTTGAACCGCACCGCATCAATATTATTGATACCCCCGGGCACGTCGATTTTACCATTGAGGTGGAACGTTCCATGCGGGTACTCGACGGCGCGGTGATGGTGTACGACTCCGTCGGTGGCGTGCAGCCGCAGTCGGAAACCGTCTGGCGTCAGGCGAATAAATACCACGTCCCGCGGCTGGCATTCGTCAACAAAATGGACCGCCCGGGCGCAGATTTCTTCCGCGTGGTGCGGATGATGCAGGAGCGCCTGAAAGCCAATCCGGTGCCGATCGTGATTCCGGTGGGGGCGGAAGAACACTTCACCGGCGTGGTGGATCTCATCAAGATGCGCACCATCCTCTGGGACGATGCCACGCAGGGCATGGCGTTTAGCTACGCGCCGGTGCCGGACGATCTGCTGAGTACCGCTCAGGAGTGGCGAGAAAAAATGGTCTCAGCTGCGGCAGAAGCCAGCGATGCGCTGATGGACAAGTATCTGGAAACGGGCGATCTGGATGAAGCGGAAATCATCCAGGGGCTGCGCGTCCGGACCATCTCCGGTGAAATCCAGCCGATGCTGTGCGGTAGCGCATTCAAGAACAAGGGCGTGCAGCGCATGCTTGACGCGGTAATTGAGCTGATGCCGTCTCCACTGGACGTACCCGCTATTGATGGGGTAGACGAAGACGGGCAGCACGCTGTGCGTCATCCAAGCGATGATGAACCGTTTTCGGCGCTGGCCTTCAAGCTGATGAGCGATCCGTACGTCGGGCAGTTGACCTTTATCCGCGTCTATTCCGGCATACTGCGTAAAGGCGACGCAGTGTACAACCCGGTGAAGGGCAAGAAAGAGCGTATCGGGCGCATTGTGCTGATGCATGCCAACGATCGCCATGAGGTGGACGAGTTGCGTGCAGGGGATATTGCAGCCTGTGTCGGTCTGAAAGACGTCACTACCGGCGACACGCTGACCGACCCGAACGCGGTGATCACCCTTGAGCGGATGGAGTTCCCGGATCCGGTCATTTCGCTTGCGATCGAGCCGAAAACCAAAGCCGATCAGGAGAAAATGGGGATCGCACTACAGCGCCTGGCGGCGGAGGATCCGTCGTTCCGCCTGCACACGGATGAGGAATCCGGCCAGACGATTATCTCCGGGATGGGCGAGCTGCATCTGGAAATCATCGTCGACCGCATGAAGCGCGAGTTTGGCGTCGAGGCGAACATTGGTCGTCCTCAGGTCACCTACCGTGAAACCCTGCGCAAAGCGGTCAAGGATATTGAAGGGAAATTTGTCCGACAGTCCGGCGGGAAAGGGCAGTACGGCCATGTGGTCCTGAGCCTGGAGCCGCTAGCGGCCGGGAGTGGTTTTGTGTTTGAAGATGCCACTAAAGGCGGCGTGGTGCCGCGCGAGTACATCCCGTCGGTGGAGAAAGGCTTGCGTGAAGCCATGAACACCGGGGTGCTGGCGGGCTATCCGGTTGTGGATGTGAAAGCGACCCTGACCTTTGGTTCGTACCACGATGTCGACTCCTCGGAGATGGCCTTCCGCATGGCGGCGATCCTCGGTTTTAAAGAGGGCGCGCGGCGGGCGGACCCGGTAATTCTTGAGCCGGTGATGCACGTTGAGGTGGAAACGCCGGAGGAATATGCCGGGAACATTATGGGCGATCTCTCCTCACGTCGTGGCATGGTGCAGGGAATGGCAGAGCAGTATGGCAGCCAGATTATTCGCGCTGACGTCCCGCTGGCCGAGATGTTTGGCTATGCCACCACGCTGCGATCGATGTCGCAGGGGCGCGCAACGTATACGATGGAGTTCCACCATTTTGCGGAGGCTCCGCGAAATGTGGCGGATGAGATTATTGCGAAGCGCGTGAAGAGTTAATTAATTACACATGGTAGTCGGTTGGCTACCATGTGTTTTTTAGTTACTCTTAAAGCTTCTTCTGGCGAGTTGGTGATGAGTCCTGTGCGGTGAAATTTTTAACAATGTTCATGCGAGGATATTTATCCCTGATAACCACAAAGAGAAAAAACAGACCGAAGGGATTATTAGAGTTCATCCAACGTTTTGATGTATTCACTCGATCAATGATGATGGGCAAGTATTTAGGCGATAGTTTATTAATTCGCTAAAACGGAATATTTTAATGGTGCAATTGGTAATAATCAGAAGCCGTTTCAGGGTAATCTGTTAACAGCCATTTTGATTCCATCATCGCCTTGTTCATTCTTTAATCCGTAAAAACGCGCTCTCTCTAAAATTCCTGCTGCCCAGCGGCGATGTGTGGCGGGTTCGCACATTGCCCCCTGTGACTTAAATACCGCCAGGGAAGAATTTAGGATCCGCAGAGCGTCAGAGTGCTCACCGTGCGAGATCATTAGGGAATTATGAATAATCTCTATTTGACGTGGGTGAATGGCTGTTTTACCAACAAGTCCATGCGCCATATCAAGAGCCAGTTCTCTGGCCATGACTGCATGATCGTCAATATGCTCACATACGGGCGCGGTCAGGGCAAAATCACGCGGCCCGAAGATCGAAACAAGCATTTTGATGACGTAGCCCATCGGGCTGTCGTACAGCGTCAGATTGCGGGGACGTCGTAGCGACACTACGTTCATGAGATCGTTGCCGCCGATTCGCAGCGCAATAATGCGTTCGTGGCAGGGATGTTCAACCAGGCGGGTGGCCAGCTCGCGCATCTGAACCACGTCAAAGACGTCTTCTGTTTCCAGCGTTGGCATCATGCACAGGTGAGTCTCCCCCATGATATCCCACCATTCAGCTAACGAACTGAGGGTAAATTTCGGCAACACGAACCCGTCGACAGCGGAAAGATCATAATGCGCTTTTAACCATCTGCCCATTTCGGCATGCCGGGGACGAATGAACACCAGAGGCCAGTCATTTTTACCCAGGCTACGCATGCTGTTACTGAGCTCGTGCAGCAGGTGCTCCAGATTTTTGAGGGCGATGGGGATGTCTGCTTCACTGACAGCATCCTCCAGGCAAATCACCAGAGAGCGCAAACCCGGGATTTTTCCGTACAGAATGGCATCAGCAATATCTTCCCGTGTTGCAGGCATGTATAGCGTGGCTCCCAGATTCCAGGGAGAAAGACGATTTTTCATCAGAGCACCTTCTTGATAATGGTTACAGCCCGATACTGGCCGAGGCTTTTCCCCATTTCTGTAACAATAATTCCCCTTTCACGTGCAAGCCCCATAAGTAGTGAAACGTCCGGATCGTCAATCGAACGCACAAATATATGGTCCGGTACCCGACGTAATACAGCCCGGGTTGCCTCAGCAATACCGGGTTTAATACGATTGACGCTGTCCACTTTGAATTCATCGGCCAGGAACGCGATAACGTCGCGACTTGTTTGCCGTAAGACATGGGCTGATTCCGTATTCCAGCTCAGAGGTGCGAGTGATGACGGTGTTAACTTTTCACGGAAATGGGCAACGGTATCGACAAGCATTCTGCTGCATTCGTATCTGCTTAGATGCTCGCAAATCATGCATCCATGTAACCCTTCAGATGACCACACTGACCGGGATATCAGGCCTGACACCGGCGCACCCATGATGCCAAAAGGGATGAGCCAGTCGTCATCACTGGCCGCAAGCCAGGAACAGCCACAGGGATCGGCCAGGACAACCAGTCGCGGCTGCTCAGGATAGCCCGGGCGATCTTTTAGTGCGCGTACAAGCTCTCCGGTAATTACGCCTTTTCCTGTCCATCCGTCTACAAACACAATACCTTGGGTACCATGTCGCTTTTCAATGAGGTCGAGTGCTGCATTGTCTATTCCGCGATCCCGGATAATACTGACACCGTAATGCCATGAGGTTTCACCCATATCCCGCAGAGTCTGGTGCAGCATAACCCCGAGCGGAACGCCAGCTCTGACAAGACTGACCAGAACGATGGGCTCGTCACCGAAGCGTTTGGCCAGAGCAAAAGCGAGCTGCGTGACTTCTTTTGCAAGTCTCTCTGCGCCCCGATCCAGCGCCCGGTGAAACAAATCAAGATGCCATTGTGTAGGCGCTGGCTCCTGGCTGAGCATGTCCGAATAGTGTTTCTTTCCTGACTGAATCAGCTCTTCTTTATGCTCAACCGGCGTCATCTCAATGACAATCGGCTTTAGCAGGAATTCCACGTCACCGGGCTGGTATGATCCTGAGAAAGTTACATGTGGCTGCATTTCATTTTTCTCCAAAAATTCGCTGTGAAATGGCATCTGCAAACTGACTCTGACGCGGTATACCAAACCAGCTGCACAGTTTCATAAAACGATGATCGCTCAGGCTGTCGCCCAGACCAATTACGGGGAAAACGCCGCGTTCAGCCCGAAGTTTTTCAAGCAGCCAGCTGACAGCCAGCCCTTTCTCAACCGGTGTGGGAAGCCAGGCCACGTTATTACTGTTGCGGTGGATGTAGAAGCCCTCGGTCGGAAACACCGTTTCTATCTCATCTGCAATGGCATTGAGCTCGTCAAGGCGGGTGCTGTCGCGGTGTTTCATTACCATATAAACCGCCGTTTCACCGTATTCGGAGTTCAGTCTTGCCCAGGCATTGATCCCTTTGGCGTCCATCATTTCAGTGATCAGACGCTGCATTGATGTCAGCTTTTCCTGGTAGGGAGCCAGCTGGCCAAGCATATGGGCCTTCCACTCCTCGTCGGGCTTGCCTTCAGGTGTGAGAATAACGGCTCCGTGCGTGGTGATTGCCCATGAGTGGAAAGGGATCCGGACGCGGCTGATTTCTTCAGTACCCCGTGCGGTAACGGGAATGAGTTCAGCCTGCTCCAGGAGCCAGTCCACTAACATGGACTGTTCTTCCGTCATAAAGCTTCGTGGATTCAGGGTGCGATCAACGGCACCGGTACGGAATGGCTCCAGGGCCAGCTCGTCCACCATTTTACGACGGGTCTGAAAGAGTGTGTCGTCAAGGTCGCTCAGAACAATGGGTTTATTCATAGGTAACAATCTCCACGACGGGCGCAACTTCAGCCAGCGCCTTAAGAAGCTGCGAGTCAATACTTTCTGCGGGTGTCTCAGTACACAGAAGAATGCGGTCAAACTGCTGGTGGGCGACGTTATAGACAAAATTGGGGATGCCCAGCCCGTAGTTATCCATAAAGGAGATCGCGGACTTAATGGCATAACCAACGGCGATAGGGGAGCGGGTGGTCGAACCATAAAATGCCTGTGCCCCGGCAGCTTCGAGCCGTTCAGCAAGCAGGAACGGCTCCCAGACGAATTCCCCTGTCCCGAGAACCAGAACACGCTCTCCCTTCCGGACTGAGACCTCATGGCCGAGATCGGCCGCAGGTGCGAGCATCCCAAGTCGTCCCCATGACTGTTTTCCCTGGATGTCCCATTCTCCGCGTGAAGTGACGTTGACCTTCGGCATGTCCGGGACAGGTGCATCAGGGAATGGGGTCCATCCCCACTGACCGCTTACAAGAGAAACCGAAGTGACGGGTAAGGGGCAGCGATCGGACAGGGCATTGCCACTCCAGTCGGTAAGCGTAACGGCGATAACCTGTTCAATATGTTGAAGCTGGTCAGTTTTACGCAGGGCAGAAAGCAGGTTAATAAAGGTATTACCTGTGGTTGCCTCGTCATCAATTAAAACCAGCGTTCGTGCGTTAGTGACACGACGTCTTTTCTCTTCATCATCTGGCAGATAGATCAGATGATCGGTGGCGTGGCTGTGTTCTTCCTTGAACTCGCAAAGTAACGTGCCATCAACCGGATGCCGGGTAGAAGTCAGATAAACAGATTCACAATGCAGGTGGCGCACTTCATCAAATACACCGGCCCCAAGCCCAACGGCCGTTTCAGCCATACCGATAAACAGCACAGGCCCTGTCAGCGTTGAGGGGAATTGGCAGGCAAGCTGCCTGTAAGCCTGTCGCATGACTGAGGGTGGTACGGGTATGTGCCTGCCGAGAACTTTGCTGACAAACAGGAAGGCCCGTTTTGGGTTGCGTCTTTCGGCGATATCAAAGAGATTGTTGAGCGGAACTTCACCCCGGTACCGGGTAACCTGTATCGTACCGCATGAGAGTGTGCGGCGATAAATCATATCTTCGAGGATGACAGACATAAATACGCCTTAATTCAGCCGGTTAGAAAGTGTTTCTGGGTAGGCGATTACATCCGTGATGGACCTCACCGCAACCGGAGAAAAGGTTTTTTTAGCGCTCTGCATCACCGCATCTTCAGACATCAGACCGAGCTTAAAGGCAGCAAACAACCCGGGAAGATTCACACCGCTATGAAGGGTATAACCAACTCCGCCTGACGGACGCATGTTTGTTTCAAGAAGCACCGGATTGCCATTCACATCGTTTCGCGTCTGAACGTTCACCAGCCCGTCTGCTTTCATTGTCCGCGCACAAGCACACGCCAGTTCCAGGGCGCTTCCTTCGTTGACCAGATACTGGATAGCCCCTTCTTTACGGCGTCCTACGGCTGCGAGTATTTCGCCCTTATCCGCGAGGATATCGACGGAATATTCCGGGCCTGGCAGATAAGGCATTAAAACAAGGGGGTTGAACGGCCCAGAAGCCGATGCTGCTGCAATATACTGTTGCGGACTGACCAGACGATATTCTGGATGATTAAAGACGTCCATGGGCGAAGCACTGTCATCAAAGCGCCAGAACCCCATGCCATAGATACCCGTCACCGGCTTCACGCATATCGGGCTGTCCGAAAAAGGCGGAGCCAGAAGATGCGCCTTTAACTCAGCGAGGGTATTCACGCGCCAGGATGGCACGACGGCGAGCCCATTTTGCTCCATGAAACGGGCAAAATTAACTTTCTCGTCAGCCATAGTGAGCCAGTCGACGCCCCTTGCACCGGTAGTAAGGGTGGCTCCGGTCGATTCAATAGCTTTGCGGTGTTCTTCAAACCACTGGCTGTTACGGCCCGTATGAATATGATGGATGCCGTGGTTTTGGATAGTTTCCTGAATAAACAGAAGGCGCTTTTGAGGCTCTTCAGGTTCAGTTAAAGAATAATCCGCAACAGAGAGAATTTCATTTCTTTCGTAACGGTGGGAGGCAACAACTATAATGTCAAGATTATATTTATTAGAAAATAATTTGATCCCATGAATAATATCTCGCTGGGAGGAAAGGCCTTCCATAAGCCAAATTTTTTTATTCATTCCTTTTGGATGTCCAGCATGTCGAGTTATTTAGATAAGTGAGCTGAGTCTATGGGTGTCGTTTTAACATGTCAATCAAAGTATGACTGATTGCTATTAGCTGATTCACGCGGAGCGATATTCAAGACGACATAAGTAATTCATTGATGACTGTTATGTGAATTTTGAATGTGCTAATTTTTTATTATATAAGAATCGAAGTGTAAACTTAAAATGCGCAAATCCTACTTGAACGGAAATTTCATCGTGATATTCTCTTTCGCGATTTTCGAATATACATTTTGTTGTCTTGGTTATTGCCATTCAAGGAATTAAGCATGGTTTCATTAAGTAAAAACCAGACGGTTTCACTCAGTAAAGAATCTTCTTCATTAAGCAGACTTCAATTCGGTCTCGGTTGGGATCCGATTAAGAAAATAGGATTTCTTAGCGGATTAATAGGTAGCAACGACTCAATCGATCTCGATGCTGGTTGCGTATTAATGGACAGCACCGGAAATAGAGTGGACACCATCTGGTTCCGCAAACTGAAATCCACTTGCGGCGCTGTTGTTCACAGTGGCGATAATCTGACCGGTGAAGGAGACGGCGACGATGAAGTGATCAAAGTCGATCTCACCCGACTGCCAGCAATCGTTGAATATTTAGCGTTTACGGTTAACAGCTTCAGAGGACAATCATTCAATGACGTCGATAATGCGTTCTGCCGCGTGGTCGATCAAACCGGCAAAGAGCTGGCTCGCTATAAGCTGACAGAGCAGGGAGCACATACCGGGATCGTTATTTCTTCCCTGCGCCGTAATAACGGCAACTGGGACTTTACCGCCCTTGGTCATGCCTGTCGCGGACGTACAATCGACGATATGCACTCCGATATCGTTTCAGCAGTTATCCGTTAATGAACCTGACGCCGGGGGGCAATGCCCCCGTTCCATCCCAGGAATTGCGCGTCCGGATCACCTCGGGCGGTCAGGTAGATGCTTCGGCGTTTCGCCTGTATGCAGACGGAAAGGTGCAGGGTGATGCAGACATGGTGTTCTATGGTCAGACACGTAACGATGATGGCACCGTCAGCCTGGTCAGTGATGGCCACTACTCAACATTTGCTGTCGCGCTCAACCGGCTGAAACCTGATGTCCAGAAAATGGCGTTCACAGTAACCTGTGACGGCGGGCAGACAATATCTGGTCTTCGTAATCTTTCCATTGACGTTGAGCAGGGGGCTACCGGCCTGGTTAGCGGCACTGTTGAACTGAGCGGGCGTCAGGAAGCAGCCTTAATTCTTGGTGAATTTTACCGTCGTAACCAGGACTGGAAATTCCGTTTTGTTGCTCAAGGTTTTAATGGTGGACTTAAACCACTGGCAGAACATTTCGGCGTAAATATTGCCGACGAGCCATCTCCCGCTGCACCAACTCCTCCTGTAGTAACACCTCCGCCAGCTGAGAAAAAATTTAGCCTGAGCAAGGTATCGCTGACAAAAGAGAAGCCTGCAATCAGCCTGACCAAAAGGGATAACTTCGGCGAAATCCGGATAAACCTGAACTGGCACCGTGGGAGCAGCAAATCAGGCTTTGCAGGCATGTTCGGCTCCAGAGGTATTGACTTGGATCTAGGGGCTTTTGTTGCGCTTCAGAACGGTTATAAGTCGGTTATTCAGGCGCTGGGGAATGCTTTCGGTGACTTCCGGGATGAGCCTTACGTTCAGCTCAAGGGGGATGACCGGACGGGTGATATGTCAGACGGCGAGTGGCTGCATATCAATGGCCGTGAATGGAAGCATATCCGTGAAGTGCTGATATATGCCTTTATTTATGAAGGTGTTCCTGGATGGGACAAAACTGATGGTGTGGTCACCATTCACGTTCCGGATCAACCTCCCATTGAGACCCGCCTCACAGAAGGTGAAAACCGTCGCACATTGTGCGCTATTGCCAGACTCGTCAACGAAAACGGCGCGATTAAAGTCGAGCGCATCAACCAGTACTTTAAAGGCCAGAACGAAATGGACCGTGCTTTTGGTTGGGGATTTCGCTGGCGCGCGGGTTCTAAATAATACAGCAACAAAGGAAACAGGTATGAGCTTTTTTGACAAAGTTAAAGGTGCCATTAATACCGGTCGGGACGAACTGACGCGCCAGGTTGGCCGTTTCAAAAACAAAAAATTTATGCACGGCACCGTTGCTGTCTGCGCACGTATTGCCGTATCGAGTGACGGCGTGAGCGCAGAAGAAAAGCAGAAAATGATGGGCTTTTTGCGATCTTCGGAAGAGCTAAAGGTCTTCGATACCAACGAGGTGATTGAGTTCTTCAATAAACTGGTTTCAAGCTTTGATTTCGATATGGAAATCGGCAAGGGCGAAACCATGAAATACATCCTGGCGTTGAAAGATCAGCCCGAGGCCGCTCAGCTAGCCTTACGCGTTGGTATTGCCGTTGCTAAGAGTGACGGTAACTTCGATCAGGATGAAAAGCTGGCCTCCCGAGAGATCGCTATCGCGTTAGGTTTCGACCCGGCTGAATTTGGTCTCTGATCTACATCCCTAAGGGTAAATTATGGTTTCAACACACATCGGCTTCCCGGCTGAAACAGTCATTGTTTTCATTGCGCTTTCAGTCGGTGCCATCTTTATTGATCTGTTTATGCACCGTAATGATAAGCCAATCTCCCTGATGAGTGCGGCGTTATGGTCCGTATTCTGGGTCGTGGTTGCGATGGCATTTGCCGGTTTCCTTTACATCCACCACGGTGCTGAAGTTGCCAGTCTGTTTGTGACAGGTTATGCGCTGGAGAAAGTGCTGTCCGTTGACAACCTGTTTGTCATGATGGCCATTTTCTCCTGGTTCGCCGTTCCGGATCGTTACCGCCACCGCGTCCTCTACTGGGGAGTCATTGGTGCCATTGTCTTCAGGGGCATCTTTGTCGCGATCGGTACAAGTCTGCTGAGTCTGGGGCCGTATGTTGAAGTCGTCTTCGCTATCATCGTTGCCTGGACAGCGGTCATGATGCTTAAAAGCGCTGATGATGACGATGAAATTGAGGATTACTCCCAGCATCTTGCTTACCGCATGGTTACACGCTTCTTTCCTGTCTGGCCGAAGCTCAAAGGTCATGCTTTCCTGCTTAATCAGAAGGAAGTGGATGTCGAACTGACAAAGCCGGAAAACAGCGATGTGAGCATCGGGCGTGGTAAAAAGGCCGCACTGTATGCCACTCCGCTATTCCTTTGTGTGGCCGTTGTCGAGCTCTCGGATGTTATGTTCGCGTTTGACTCGGTACCGGCAATTATTGCTGTCAGCCGTGAACCGCTTATCGTCTATAGCGCCATGATGTTTGCCATCCTGGGTCTGCGCACTCTGTACTTTGTCCTTGAAGCACTGAAACAGTATCTGGTTCATCTGGAGAAGGCCGTTATCGTACTGCTCTTTTTCATTGCGGCAAAACTGGGTCTGAATGCGACCGATCACATTTGGCATCATGGTTACAGCATCGCGGCGACAACCAGCCTCTATGTTGTACTGGGCGTCCTGGCACTGGGTATCGTTGCAAGCGTCACGTTCCCGGTCAAACCTGAATCTGAGGAAAAGGGGAGCTAATTCCCTGAAGACTTAACCAGAACAATGACTAATCGAAGAGGTAATTTTATGAGTGTTTCTCTTTCTAAAGGCGGAAACGTCTCCCTCAGTAAAGCAGCACCGTCAATGAAGAATGTCCTTGTTGGCCTTGGCTGGGATGCGCGTTCAACTGACGGTCAGGACTTTGACCTGGATGCTTCAGCATTCCTTCTGGCCGCTAACGGTAAAGTGCGCGGCGATACAGATTTCATCTTCTATAACAACCTGACGTCATCAAATGGTTCCGTAACACATACCGGCGATAACCGTACCGGTGAAGGCGATGGTGATGATGAATCGCTGAAAATCAAACTGGACGCCGTCCCGTCTGACGTTGACAAGATCATCTTCGTTGTGACGATCCATGATGCCCAGGCTCGTCGCCAGAGCTTTGGTCAGGTATCCGGTGCGTTTATCCGCCTGGTTAATGACGATAATCAGACTGAAGTTGCTCGCTACGATCTGACCGAAGACGCGTCGACGGAAACCGCCATGCTGTTCGGCGAGCTGTATCGCCACAATGGCGAGTGGAAATTCCGCGCAGTGGGACAGGGCTATGCTGGTGGTTTGGCAACTGTATGTGCTCAGTACGGTATTAACGCGTCTTGATCGAAAAGTAGTTTTCATATCCGGGGCTGTTAATTCAGCCTCATTCAACTGTTTGCAGGAGCTAAAAATGGCAGTTTCTCTCGTAAAAGGCGGCAACGTTTCTCTGACCAAAGAAGCACCAACCATGAACGTCGCTATGGTTGGTCTGGGCTGGGACGCCCGTTTAACTGATGGTCAAGCTTTTGATCTGGACGCTTCCGTGTTCGCAGTTGGCGAAGACGGCAAAGTACTGTCAGATGCCCATTTCATATTCTTCAATAACAAAACCAGCCCTGATGGCGCGGTAGAACACCAGGGCGACAACCTTACTGGTGAAGGCGACGGTGACGATGAAAAGGTCAAAATCGATCTGACTAAAGTTTCACCAGACATTAAAAAACTGGTGTTTGCCGTTACCATCTATGATGCAGAAGCGCGTAAACAAAATTTTGGCATGGTGTGCAATAGCTTCATGCGCGTTTACAACAACGACAACGGAGCTGAAATTGCCCGTTTCGATCTGTCTGAAGACGCCTCAACCGAAACCGCTATGGTCTTCGGTGAACTGTATCGCCATGGCGCTGAGTGGAAGTTTAAAGCTGTCGGTCAGGGTTTTGCCGGTGGCCTGTCTGCGCTTGCCTCTCAACACGGCGTTAATGTTTAAAAGACGCTGAGTTTGACCCCGGTACAATGCCGGGGATTTTATGTACAGTCAGTATGAGAGGTCAGGAACATCTGGTTGTCGTTATTCGGTTCTAACATGATTTTTGTAGGAAAATGGTAGACCATGTAACGTTTGATATGATTATGTAAATCAATCCAGCGCCTTCACCATCTTCCCACTCGTCACAAACGTGCCCGCCCCCAGATGATGCAACGTATTCAGCTTATCCTCGTCAAACTGCCAGCGTCCGGCCACAAAAGCGCGCTCATCCGCCGCGGCGGAAACGACCTCCCCAAACAGGGTGTCATATTTTTCTGCCGCAGAAGTGACAGGTAATAACCGACACTCCATCCACGCCAGACATTTATCTTCTATAACCGGCAGGCCAAGTTCAGGACCATAAATAACCGGGATACCGTAGCAGTTAAATTTATCCTCGTCGCGTCCGCTGACGCTGCCGACCGCGTAGGTCCAGTTCGCTGCCGCCACGCCCGGGATAACGATGCCGAATTTACCGCTGTGCTCGATCAGCTCTCGCGACCAGGCGCTTTTGTCCACCACAATCGCGATGCGAGGCGGTTCAAATTCCACCGGCATGGACCATGCGGCGGCCATAACGTTGCGTCTGTCTATCGTTTCATCCCGACTGGTAATAAGCACGGTGGGCCCGTGATTCAGAAGACGGCTGGCATGGCGTAATTCAACGGGGCGAAAATGGCTCATAGGATCTCCTCATGTACACGATGAGTATGACGAAAAAGCACTTTTGCGCATATGCATTAGGCAAATTAGTTTATAAACAGGGAATATCCCATTCTGGAGCAGACCATGTCCCCATTTCTGAGTGCTTATTTCGCCCGCACGGGCTGGCAGCAGCCCGTACAGGTTGATATCGATACCCTGCGGGGGCTGCATTTACACCACAACTGTGCGATCCCGTTCGAAAATATTGACGTCGTTCTGCCGCGCGAAATCCATCTTGAAGATCAATGTCTGGTCGACAAGCTGGTGACGGCGCGACGCGGGGGATATTGCTTCGAGCAAAACGGTCTGTTCGAGCGAGTACTGCGCGAAGTCGGGTTTACCGTGCGCAGCGTGCTGGGGCGGGTCGTGCTGGCAAATCCGTCCCAGATGCCGCCGCGCACGCATCGGCTGCTGCTGATAGAGCTGAACGGCGAACGCTGGATCGCCGATGTGGGATTTGGCGGACAAACGTTGACGGCACCGATTCGTTTGATCGCCAACGAGGAGCAGGAAACCCCGCACGGCATGTACCGTCTTCTGAGCGAGGGTAACGACTGGGTATTACAGTTCCGCCATCACGATCACTGGCAGTCGATGTACCATTTTGACCTGGGGACGCAATACTTCAACGATTACGTGATGGGAAACTTCTGGTCGGCGCACTGGCCGCAGTCCCATTTTCGTCATCATCTGCTGATGTGTCGCCACCTGCCGGACGGGGGCAAGCTGACGCTGACCAACTTCAACTTCACCCACTGGCAGAACGGTCACGTGGAGGAGCAGATCCATTTGCCGGATGCACAGGCGCTGTATCAGCTGATGCGGGAACGCTTTGGGTTGGGTGTTGACGATCCGAAGCACGGCTTTACGCTGGCAGAACTAACGGCGGTGATGGCGGGGTTTGATACGCATCCGCAGGCGGGGAAATAGCCCGGTGGCGGCTGCGCCTTACCGGGCCCGTAGGTCGGGTAAGGCGAAGCCGCCACCCGACAAAATCAACGACGCGATCTCACCACCTGGTACCGACGGGTAAAATATTCAAACGGCGCGCTCCACACGTGCACCAGGCGGGTGAACGGGAAGATGAGGAAAATCGTCATCCCCAGTACCAGATGAACCCGGAAGATCGGCGCGACGCCGCTCAGCATCTCCGATGAGCCCCCCCTGAACGTCACGATCCCTTGCGCCCAGCCGACCAGCTTCATCATCTCGCTCCCGTCAGGGTACTGAGCGGAGAAAGGAATGGTCGACAGCCCGAGGATGCACTGAAGCAGCAGGATACTCATGATGATAATATCCGGCGTTGTGGAGGTCGCGCGCACCCGCTGGTTGAAGAGGCGGCGGATCAGCAGCATTGACCCACCAATCAGCGTCAGTACGCCGCAAATACCTCCCGCAATCATGGCTAACTGCTGTTTAACCGCGACGGGTAAAAACCAGGCATACATCCAGTGCGGGGTTAACATCCCGAACAGGTGCCCGAAGAAGATCCCCAAAATCCCGATATGAAACAGGTTAGAGCCCCAGTTCATACCGCGCTTGCTGAGCATCTGGCTCGACGAGGCGCGCCAGGTATATTGTCCGTAGTCGTAGCGCAGCCAGCTGCCGAGGAAAAAGACGGTGGCGCAGATATACGGGTAAATATCATAGAAAAATACATTCAGATAATGCGTCATTTTGGGCCTCCGGCGCTGACGTCCACGTACTGCGGCGCGACGTCCTGGCTAAAGCGTCGTTGATATTGCTGCATCGGCGAACTGTCGCACGACGTCGCGTTGTCTTCGATAAACTTCACCTGTTCTTCTTCCCACACGGCATCCAGCGCCTGACGGGTGTCATCCCGTTTTTCACCGGACACCTGCTTCGCCACGCTGTCGCTGGAAAGCCGCGTACCGGCCATCGTCAGCAAGGCGTCAAACAGCTGGTAATGCGCCACGCCGCGCTGCTTAAGGCGACCTCCAATCAGCGCCAGGATCGGCGCGACGTTTTGCAGACCTTCACGCGCCTCGTCGTCGGTGACGAGGCTGAGATATTCCAGATAGAGCGGCAGGTAGTCGGGCAGCTCGCGGCAGTCCAGCTCCAGCCCGGCTTTCTCATACTGGCTCATCAGGTCGACCATTGCCTGACCGCGATCGCGCGACTCGGCGTGAACGTGCTCGAACAGCAGCAGCGACGTCGCGCGGCCCCGTTCAAACACCTCGCACCATTCTGCCTGCTTGTCCAGCAGCGGGGCGCTCAGGTGCTGCTGCGCGAAGGGCAGCAGCATGGGTGCGTCCTGTTCTACCAGGGAAAGCGCTTCTTCGCGGTTTTCCCACAGCAGCTCATCGGGATACTCAATGAGCAGCGCGATGATTTTAAGGATCTGCATTATTCTCCCTCCCCGTGATCGCGCACTTCGGTGATGTTAATCGCGTCGATGCGGCTGCTGTTAAAGAGGTTGAACTTGGTATCGGAGCCGTGGCAGCCGTCGCCAAAGGTGAAGCCGCAGCCATTTTTTTCCGGGAAGGCGTCGCGCGCCATTTCGCGGTGGCTGGTCGGGATCACGAAGCGGTCTTCGTAGTTAGCGATAGCCAGGTAGCGATACATCTCCTCAACCTGCGCTTCGGTCAGGCCCACTTCCTCAATGGCGCGGGTGTCGGTCACGCCTTCCACGGTCTGGGAGCGTTTGTAATGACGCATCGCCATCATGCGTTTCAGGGCGCGCAGCACCGGGCCGGTATCGCCCGCGCTGAGCATGTTCGCCAGATACTGCACCGGGATGCGCAGGCTCTCGACGGCGGGCAGAACGCCATCGCTTTGCGGCAGGCCGCCGGCATCCGCGTAGGACTGAATTGGCGATAGCGGCGGCACGTACCAGACCATCGGCAGGGTGCGGTATTCCGGGTGCAGCGGCAGGGCGAGCTTCCAGTCCATCGCCATTTTATAAACCGGTGAGCGCTGCGCTGCGTCGATGACGTTCTGTGGGATGCCCTGCTTCAGCGCTTCTTCAATCACCGCCGGGTCGTTCGGATCCAGGAACACGTCGCACTGGCGCTCATACAGGTCGGTCTCATGTTCGGTGCTGGCGGCCTCTTCAATACGGTCCGCGTCATACAGCAGCACGCCGAGATAGCGGATGCGACCGACGCAGGTTTCCGAACAAACGGTCGGCTGGCCGGACTCGATGCGCGGATAGCAGAAGATGCATTTCTCGGACTTGCCGCTCTTCCAGTTGAAGTAAATTTTCTTGTATGGACAGCCGCTGATGCACAGGCGCCAGCCGCGGCATTTGTCCTGGTCGATCAGCACAATACCGTCCTCTTCGCGCTTGTAAATTGCGCCGCTCGGGCAGGTGGCCACGCAGCTCGGGTTCAGGCAGTGCTCGCACAGGCGCGGCAGATACATCATGAAGGTGTTTTCAAACTGGCCGTACATCTCTTTCTGGATCTTCTGGAAGTTGCGGTCGCGGGCGCGCTTTTCGAACTCGCCGCCCAGCAGCTCCTCCCAGTTTGGCCCCCAGACGATTTTGTCCATCCGCTTGCCGTCAATCAGCGAGCGCGGGCGGGCGGTAGGGAGGTGATCGCCTTCCGGCGCGCGGTGCAGATCCTGATAATCGAAGGTGAACGGTTCGTAGTAATCGTCAATCTGCGGCAGAACGGGGTTGGTAAAAATCTTCGACAGCACGCCCATTTTGCCGCCGAGGCGTGGGGTCAGCTTGCCGTGGATCCCGCGTATCCAGCCGCCTTGCCACTCGTCCTGATCTTCCCAGTTTTTCGGATAGCCGATGCCCGGCTTGGTCTCCACGTTGTTAAACCACGCATACTCCATCCCTTCGCGCCCGGTCCAGACGTTCTTGCAGGTGACCGAGCAGGTGTGGCAGCCAATGCATTTGTCGAGATTCAGTACCATGCCAACCTGTGAGCGTATTTTCATTTTTTCGCCTCCTGAACCTGATCCCGACCTTCGCCGTCCAGCCAGTTAATGTTTTTCATTTTGCGGATCATGATGAACTCGTCGCGGTTCGAGCCGACGGTACCGTAATAGTTGAAGCTATAGGCCAGCTGCGCATAGCCGCCGATCATATGGGTCGGTTTTGGGCAGACGCGGGTGACCGAGTTGTGGATCCCGCCGCGCCGTCCGGTCACTTCCGAGCCCGGGATGTTCAGAATGCGCTCCTGGGCGTGGTACATCATGGTCATGCCCGGCGGCACGCGCTGGCTGACCACCGCGCGGGCGGTGAGGGCGCCGTTGGCATTAAAGGCTTCGATCCAGTCGTTGTCCTCAATGCCCAGCTCGCGCGCGTCGGTTTCGCTGATCCAGACGATGGGCCCCCCGCGCGACAGGGTCTGCATCAGCAGGTTTTCGCTGTAGGTGGAGTGAATGCCCCATTTCTGGTGCGGCGTCAGGAAGTTCAGCGCTTTTTCCGGGAAGCCGTTCGGCGGGATTTCGCGCATGTGGGTCACGCTGCGGGTATCAATCGGTGGGCGATAGGCCACCAGGCTCTCCCCGAAGGCGCGCATCCAGGTATGATCCTGATACAGCTGCTGGCGGCCAGACAGCGTGCGCCATGGGATCAGCTCATGCACGTTGGTATAGCCCGCATTATACGACACGTGTTCGCTCTCAAGGCCTGACCACGTCGGGCTGGAGATGATTTTGCGCGGCTGCGCCTGAATATCGCGGAAGCGAATTTTCTCGTCTTCCTTGTTTAGCGCCAGATGGGTGTGGTCGCGCCCGGTCAGTTCGCCGAGCGCTTCCCAGGCTTTGACCGCCACCTGACCGTTGGTTTCCGGCGCAAGGGCAAGGATCACCTCGGAGGCGTCAATGGCCGTTTCGATGCGCGGACGGCCTTTCGCCGGACCGTCGAGCTTGACGTAGTTGAGCTTACCGAGGAAATCGACCTCGTTCTGCGTGTTCCACGAAATGCCTTTCCCGCCGTTGCCGAGTTTGTCCAGCAGCGGCCCAAGAGCCGTAAAGCGCTCATAGGTTTCCGGATAGTTGCGCTCGACGACCGCAATATTCGGTGCGGTTTTGCCGGGGATCAGGTCGCATTCCCCTTTGCGCCAGTCCAGGATATCAAACGGCTGCGACAGCTCCCCCGGAGAGTCATGCTGTAGCGGCTGAAGCACCACGTCGGTTTCGGTGCCAAGGTGGCCGAGGCACACTTCCGAGAAGACTTTGGCGATGCCCTTGTAGATCTCCCAGTCGCTGCGTGATTCCCACGCCGGGTCAACGGCGGCGGAAAGCGGGTGAATAAACGGATGCATGTCCGAAGTATTCATATCGTCTTTTTCATACCAGGTGGCGGTAGGCAGGACGATATCGGAGAACAGGCAGGTGCTGGACATGCGGAAATCGAGCGTCACCAGCAGGTCCAGCTTGCCCTCAATGGCGGCGGTCTGCCACTCGACCTCTTCAGGCTTCACGTCGTCCGTTGAGCCTAAATCTTCACCCTGAATGCCACTCTCGGTGCCGAGCAGGTATTTCAGCATATACTCGTGGCCTTTACCGGACGAGCCGAGCAGGTTTGAACGCCAGACGAAAAGGTTACGCGGATGGTTCTTGCCGTTGTCCGGCTGTTCGCAGGCGAAGCGGATATCACCGGTTTTTAACGCGTGCACGGTGTAATCCTGCGGCGACATTCCGGCGGCGTCGGCGCGGGCCTTCACGTGCAGCGGGTTGAGGTTGAGCTGTGGTGCGGACGGCAGCCAGCCCATGCGCTCGGCGCGAACGTTGAAGTCAATCAGGTGACCGGTAAACTTCGACGCGTCCGCGAGCGGGGAGAGCAGTTCCTGCGCGGTGAGCTTCTCATAGCGCCACTGGCTGGCGTGGTTGTAGAAGTACGACGTGCTGTTCATCTGGCGCGGCGGGCGGTTCCAGTCCAGCGCGAAGGCCAGCGGCAGCCAGCCGGTTTGCGGGCGCAGTTTTTCCTGGCCGACATAGTGGGACCAGCCGCCGCCGCTCTGCCCGACGCAGCCGCAGAAGACCAGCATATTGATCATCCCGCGGTAGTTCATGTCCATGTGATACCAGTGGTTCACACCGGCACCGAGGATGATCATCGAGCGGCCATGGGTTTTGTGCGCCGTGTCGGCAAACTCGCGGGCAATTTTTTCGATCAGGTAGGCGGGTACGCCGGTAATTTGCTCGCCCCAGGCCGGGGTATAGGCCTTAATCTCGGCGTAATTTAACGCGGCGTTGCTGTCTTCCAGGCCGCGATCGAGGCCGTAGTTTGCGAGCACCAGATCGTACACGCTCACCACGCGTCTCTGGCTGCCGTCGGCCAGCGTCAGGGTTTTACTCGGCACGCGGCGCGTCAGCACCGGCTCCTGCTTCACGCTGCGGAAGTGCGGGTTCTCGTTGCCGCCAAAGTACGGGAAGGCGACGTCCGCCACGCTGTCGTGGGTCATGAGCAGGGAAAGCGTCAGCTCGGTTTCCTGGCCTGCGGCGAGCGACTCCAGGTTCCATTTGCCTTTTTCGCCCCAGCGGAAGCCGATGGAGCCGTTTGGCACCACCAGATCCCCGGCCACGTTAAAGGCGATAGTTTTCCACTCCGGATTGTTGGCTTCCCCCAGCCTGTCGGCCAGATCGGACGCGCGCAGCATCCGGCCCGGCACCAGGCGGCCGTCTGCCTGCTCGTCGAGCAGCACCAGCATCGGCATGTCGGTGTAGCGTCGGCAGTAGTTGAGGAAGTAGTCGCTCGGGTTATCGAGGTGGAACTCTTTGAGGATCACGTGGCCCATCGCCATGGCGAGGGCGCTGTCGGTGCCCTGTTTGGGCGCCAGCCACTGGTCGCTCAGCTTGGCGACCTCCGAGAAGTCCGGCGTAATCGCAACGGTCTTGGTGCCCTTGTAGCGCACCTCGGTAAAGAAGTGGGCGTCCGGAGTACGCGTCTGCGGCACGTTCGAGCCCCAGGCGATGATATAGCTGGAGTTGTACCAGTCTGCGGATTCCGGTACGTCCGTCTGTTCGCCCCACGTCATCGGCGACGCGGGCGGCAAATCGCAGTACCAGTCGTAGAAGCTGAGGCAGGTGCCGCCGAGCAGGGAGAGGTAGCGCGTACCGGCGGCGTAAGAGACCATCGACATCGCCGGAATAGGCGAAAAACCGGCCACGCGGTCCGGGCCGTAATGTTTGATGGTCCAGACGTTGGCGGCGGCAATCAGCTGGTTCAGCTCTTTCCAGTTCGAGCGGATAAACCCGCCTTTACCGCGCACCTTCCTGTAGCTCTGTGCCTTTTGCGGATCGTTCTGGATGGCGTCCCAGGCCAGCACCGGATCGCTGTGCTGCGCCAGCGCCTCGCGCCAGAGTTCGATCAGCCTGCGGCGCACCAGCGGGTACTTAAGACGGTTGGCGCTGTAGAGATACCAGGAGTAGCTTGCGCCACGCGGGCAGCCGCGCGGCTCGTGGTTAGGCAGGTCAGGGCGGGTGCGCGGGTAGTCGGTCTGCTGGGTTTCCCAGGTGACCAGGCCGTTTTTAACGTAAATCTTCCAGCTACAGGAGCCGGTGCAGTTCACGCCGTGGGTGGAACGCACAATTTTGTCGAACTGCCAGCGCTGACGGTAGCTGTCCTCCCAGTCGCGGTTGGTGTGATACACCTGCCCGTGCCCCTCGGCGAAACTGTCGCCTTTTGTTTTGAAGTAACGGAAGCGGTCCAACAGTTTGCTCATGACATTTCTCCTGCTTCGATAGCATTGCCGGAGGGCGATGCATCACGCTCCGGCGAAAATGTAGTTATTATTTTTTTGAGGATTTGCGGCCGTACACCAGCCAGGTGACGAACACGCAGACGATGTAAAACACGAGGAAAACTTTCATGGCCCCAACCGGCGAACCGGTCATGGCCAGCGATGTGCCGAACGCTTTAGGGATAAAGAATCCACCCACCGCGCCGATGGCGGAGATAAAGCCCAGCGCGGCGGCGGTTTCCGTCACCGCTTCGTGCTGCGCCTGCTCGTCGGTGCCGCCTTGCTTTTTCACGCGGTCGAGGGTGATTTGGCGGAAGATGATTGCAATCATCTGGAAGGTCGATCCGCTGCCGAGACCCGCGGTGAGGAACAGCCCCATAAAGACCAGATAGAACGCCATAAAGCTGCCGGAGCCGGAGCCGGGAAGCGTCAGGAAGATCAGGGCGCTAAAGACGGCCATAAAGACGAAGTTGATCAGCGTAACCCGCACGCCGCCCAGCCGGTCGGAGATCATTCCGCCCGCCGAACGCGCCAGAGCGCCAATCAGCGGGCCGAAGAAGGCGAGATGCAGGATGTTAACGTCCGGGAACTGGGTTTTCGACAGCATGGCAAAGCCCGCCGAGAAGCCGATAAACGAGCCGAAGGTGGCGAGATACAGCAGGCTCAGCAGCCACAGGTGAAAGCGTTTCAGCACCGGCAACTGGCTGGCAATGGACGCTTTCGAGCTGGCGATATCGTTCATGCCAAAGAACGCGGCAATCGTGGCCAGAATGAGCAGCGGCACCCAGATCCAGGCGGCATTCGCCAGCCACATCGTTGAGCCGTCTTCCTGCGGCACGCCGTGCACGCCGAGGAAGGTGAACATTGGCAGGAAAATCACCAGCGGCGCGACCAGCTGCATGACGCTGACGCCCAGGTTACCCAGCCCGCCATTAATGCCCAGCGCGCTGCCCTGTTTGGCTTTCGGGAAGAAGAAGCTGATATTGCCCATGCTGGAGGCAAAGTTAGCCCCGGCAAAGCCGCACAGCAGCGCGATGATGATAAACACCCAGTACGGCGTGGCGGTATTCTGAATGGCGAAACCAAGCCAGACGCAGGGAACCACCAGAATGACGGTGCTTAGCACGGTCCAGTAACGCCCGCCAAATATCGGAACCATAAAAGAGTAGGGGACACGCAATATCGCGCCGGACAGGGAAGGTAATGCCGTTAGCATAAAAAGCTGATCGGTGCTGAAATTAAATCCGACTTTATTAAGGTTAACCGCAACGGCGCTAAATAACATCCATACGCAAAACGCCAGCAGTAAACAAGCAACGGAAATCCATAGGTTTCTTCGTGCGATATGTTTCCCTTTATTTTCCCAAAATTGCGCGTTTTCCGGTTTCCAGTTACTCAATAGATGCTGATTACTTTTCTCACTTTGTTGTGACATATCGCCCTCTTGCTCAACCAGATTAAGAGAAAAAACAATTAAAAACAGTCAGATATCTGTTGGTAGTATGTAGATGTTATTGGATTTTTTGGGATACATCTGAAAGGATAGATAAAAAAAGCGAATACCTGAGTTTAGAAAGGGAATCAGGGTTCGCTTTATGTGTTACGAAATGTAACTTTTTGCGGAAATTAATACTCCGATGGGAGTATTAAAACAATTCGAGGGAGATAAGTTTGTCCAGTTGCTTATTAAATGCCGCATCGTCCATTTCCGGCATATTTAAAACGTAAATACCGTCGAGACCGCAGACCAGCCCGATTAAGCGCCAGGCAATATTTTCTGGCCGGTCGGTGAGGGTAAAGGCGTTGGCCTCCGCCCCGGCACGAATTATCGCCACCGTCTCCTGGTGCCACATTTCCATGGTCAGAACATACGCACCTTTTATGTCGCTATCCCGACTTGCCAGGATCTGGGCTTCGCGCCACAGGCGAATGTAGGGCTCAAACCCGCCGTCATCGCTGCCGAGCATGGCGTGCAGGCGTTCGCGCCAGCCGGCATTTTCACCCACGACCTCCGCATCCAGCAGATCGCGGATCAGCCGTACAAACGCCAGCGCTTTGAGTTCCCCCGCCGAAGCAAAATGATGATGAACCTGCCCGGTCGAGATGCCCGCTTCGGTAGCGATGCGGCGGACGGTCATCGCCGATAGCCCTTCAGACAGGGCCACGCGCATCGCAGCGTGTAATATTTCTTCCCGACGCTCGTCCTTGCTCAGATAACGCATATTTCCTCACTCTCAATGGCAACGCAACGAGTGTAACAAAGAGCTGGACAAGTGTTCAACTTTACGTAGGATCGCATTCTGGACATGTGTCCAGTTTTTAACTGAAAAGGAAATTTATGTTTCGTCAGTGGTTAGCGTTAGTGATTATCGTGCTGGTGTATATCCCGGTGGCGATTGACGCGACGGTGCTGCACGTGGCCGCACCGACATTGAGCATGACGCTGGGTGCCAGCGGCAACGAATTGCTGTGGATTATTGATATCTACTCGCTGGTGATGGCGGGAATGGTGCTGCCCATGGGCGCGCTGGGGGATCGCATTGGCTTCAAGCGCCTGCTGATGATTGGCAGTACGCTGTTTGGCCTGTCGTCGCTGGCGGCGGCCTTCGCACCTACGGCGGGCTGGCTGATTGCCGCCCGCGCATCGCTGGCGATTGGCGCGGCGATGATCATCCCGGCCACGCTTGCGGGCATCCGCACGCTGTTTGTCGACGCGCGGCATCGTAATATCGCGCTTGGCGTCTGGGCGGCGGTGGGCTCGGGCGGGGCGGCGTTTGGCCCGCTGATTGGCGGCATGCTGCTGGAACACTTTTACTGGGGATCGGTGTTCCTGATTAACGTGCCCATTGTCCTGATTGTGGTGTCGCTCGCAGCGCGCTTTGTGCCTGCTCAGCAGGGACGGCCAGAGCAGCCGCTGAATATCAGCCATGCGATCATGCTGATTGTGGCGATCCTGCTGCTGGTTTACAGCGCAAAAACGGCCCTGAAAGGGGTGCTGTCCCCGTGGATCGTGGCCAGCACCCTACTGACCGGGGCGGCGATGCTGTTTGTCTTCGTCCGTATCCAGCTGCGCGCGAGCGTGCCGATGATCGACATGCGCCTGTTTTGCCACCGCATCATTTTAAGCGGCGTGGTGATGGCGATGACCGCCATGATTGCGCTGGTGGGCTTTGAGCTGCTGATGGCGCAGGAGTTGCAGTTCGTGCATGGTTTTACGCCGTTTGAAGCAGGGATGTTTATGCTGCCGGTGATGGTGGCGAGCGGCTTCAGCGGGCCGATTGCCGGCGTGCTGGTGGGACGTCTGGGGCTGCGCATTGTCGCAGCCGGAGGCATGGGGCTAAGCGCGGTCAGTTTTATCGGCCTGTCGACGCTCGATTTCAGTACGCAACAGTGGCAGGCGTGGAGCCTGATGGTGCTGCTGGGCTTTAGCGCTGCCAGCGCGCTGCTCGCCTCCACGTCGGCGATCATGGCCGCCGCGCCGAAAGAGAAAGCCGCCGCCGCGGGCGCGATCGAAACCATGTCCTATGAGCTGGGGGCAGGTCTGGGGATCGCCATTTTCGGTCTGCTGTTAACCCGCAGCTTCTCGGCATCCATTGAGCTGCCGCAGGCGCTGGACGCGTCGCTTGTAGATAAGGCCTCGTCATCCATCGGCGAAGCGGTCAGGGTGGCGCAGGATTTGACGCCAGCCCTCGCTGACTCGGTGATTGACGCCGCCAAAACGGCGTTTATCACGTCACACAGCGTCGCGTTAGGCAGTGCGGGAGGCATGCTGCTGATCCTGGCGGTCGGGATCTGGTTTAGTCTGGCGAAGGCAGGAGAGCAGGCATAAAAAAAGCCAGCCGCAGAGGCTGGCTTTTCATAACGAACCTGTCTTAGAACTGGTAGGTCAGACCAACGGCAACGATGTTGTCGGTTGCCACTTTGGCATCTTTGGTGAACTGGCTGTCATCAACCAGGTTGATTTTGTAATCAACGTAGGTGGACATGTTTTTGTTGAAGTAGTAGCTCGCGCCAACATCAATGTATTCCACCAGGTCCTGGTCGCCGTAAGAGCCGATGTCTTTACCTTTGGATTTCAGGTAAGCGATGGACGGACGCAGGCCGAAGTCGAACTGGTACTGTGCTACAACTTCAAAGTTCTGCGCTTTGTTTGCAACGTGGCCGTCACCGAACGCGGTCATGTTGCGGGTTTCAGAGTAGGTGGTTGCCAGGTAGATGTTGTTCGCATCGTACTTCAGTCCCGCTGCCCATACTTCTGCGTTATCGCCGCCTGCGTTCAGGTTGCTTGCTGCACGAACCTGACGGTCAGTACGGTCAGATTTCGCGTAGGTTGCGCCCACGCCGAAGCCGTCGAATTCATAGGTAGAAGACAGACCCCAGCCGTCACCGTTTGATTCGGTGATATTAGTACGGTCGTTTTTACCCTGGTACTGAGCGGCAACGTTCAGGCCGTCGACCAGACCGAAGAAGTCGGTGTTACGGTAGGTTGCAACGCCGGTGGTACGGCCAGTCATGAAGCCGTCCGTCTGCGTCCAGGTATCGCCACCGAATTCTGGCAGAACGTCAGTCCATGCGCCAACGTCGTAAGCAACACCGTAGTTACGACCGTAGTCGAAAGAACCGAATTCATCGAACTTCAGACCCGCGTAGGCCAGACGGGTTTTGTTGCCGTCGGAACCCTGAGCTTCAGAGCGGTTGCCCTTGAACTCATATTCCCACTGGCCGTAACCGGTCAGACGATCGTTGATCTGCGTTTCACCTTTGAAACCCAGACGAACATACGTTTTGTCGCCGTCGCTACCTGCATCATCAGAGAAATAGTGCAGACCTGTAACTTTACCGTACAGATCCAGCTTGTTACCGTCTTTGTTAAAAACTTCAGCCGCGTTAACAACGCCTGCTGCCAACATGGAAGTGACTGCCACTGCAACTAATTTAAGTTTCATCTTAATTGACCTTTATAATTTTAATTAGGTATTTCCTAAACCATATGAGCGATTTTTAAACGAGGCTTATCGTCAATGGCAGACTATTTTTAAAATTCCGTAGACTGCTTTCAATAATAAGTTTCAAAATATTAAAGAAAATTTCAATTAGTGTGATCGCGATCTGAAAAATTGCCGTAAATGTGGATAAATAGATTAATATTTATACATAAAACGTTTATTAACTCGCCATGATAATTTAGCGGCTTATAATTTAATAGCGGACGCTTTATTTTCTAATTCAGAGCGATAGAATGACGTTACTTAAGTGGAATTATTTTTAATTGCTGTTAAAACAGCATGTTGGGGGCGTTGTTTTAAACAGGGAAGTTGTCCTTAATAGACACATTCAGAAATAAACTATTGCAGTTTGTGCTATATAGGGTGGGAATATTTCGCTGTAATTAATTACGGGCGTTGTCAGTTTTTGTCAATTTAACGCCGCAGTCAAAGCGCATAAGGGCAATATAAGCGGAATACGTCACCCTCTCTAATGTTATAAATGATATTCTCAAGTGTGATCACATTTTAAATTTATGTTAATTAATAGCCGGGCATGGCAACCCCGGCCAGAAATAAAATGTCTATTTACGGGTGGCATACCAGCACAGTAATGACCCGGCGCAAACCATTAATGCTCCTTGCCAGAATGAGAATGAAAGCGGCGAGCTCAGCACAATAGCCGCCAGTGCGGCAGAAAGTACCGGGGTGAAGTAGGAGACGGCTGCAAGCACCGTCACGTTACCGTGGAGGATCCCAATATTCCAGGCGGCATAGCCGAAGCCAAGAGCAACGCCGCACATCAGTAGCTTCACCACTACCGGCACGCTGAACACCATATCGGGCTGGTCGCTTAGGGCATATTTCACCCACAGGCTTAAGGCGGTCAGCAGGACGAATAGGGTAATGCCGTTTTGCCCTCTGGCATACCTGCTGGTGACGGTGCAGTAGGCGGCCCAGATAAAGGCGCCGGCAAATGCCAGCCCGTAGCTCAGCGGGCTGGAAACGATGTTGTGCATGATGTCGTGAACGTGCAGCCCGTTTTCGCCGCCTAAGACCCAGCCCACGCCCAGCAGGGAGACCGCTAAGCCGGGGATCACCCACAGGGTGGATTTTTGCCCGTTGAACAAAATGGCGAACACAATCGTCAGGCTTGGCCAGAGATAGTTGACCATGCCCACCTCAATTGCCTGCGAGCGTGTCGCGGCAAAACCAAGCGACAGGGCAAGGCACATTTCATAGCTGACAAACAGGGCGCTGCCCGCAATGAGATAGCCTTTCGAAAACCGTTTAATATCCGGGAAACCTACCGTCGCCAGACACAATAACCCGCTGACGGTGTAGATCATCGCTGCGCCCCCCACCGGGCCCAGTCCCTCACTGACGCTGCGGATGAGACCCACCATGGTGCTCCACAGCAGTATGGCCGCCAGACCAATCAGCGTTGCTTTTTTTCTGTCCATTACCCTGCCAGTCTTATAAAAATCAAAGGGTAAACTTATAGCATCTAACCCATTCACCAGGCGAATTTTCTGTTTCGCGGTTAACCCGAAAGGAGTAATAAATCATACCGGCGGTGACTATTAAGGGGGCGAAGTTCGGCGACCTTGATTTGACGCAAAAAAAACAGGGGCTTTGCTGTTAGTTTGCGGCGCGAAGTCTTTTCAGATAACGAGGACAGCAATGGACGTCAGCCGCAGACAATTTTTTAAAATCTGCGCGGGCGGTATGGCCGGAACAACAGCCGCAATGCTGGGATTCGCTCCCAAAATGGCGCTGGCTCAGGCACGCAACTATAAACTGCTGCGTGCGAAAGAGATCCGTAACACCTGCACATACTGCTCCGTGGGTTGTGGGCTATTAATGTATAGCCTGGGTGATGGCGCGAAGAACGCCAAAGAAGCGATTTATCATATTGAAGGGGACCCGGATCATCCGGTGAGCCGCGGGGCACTTTGCCCGAAAGGGGCGGGACTGCTGGACTACGTTCACAGTGAAAACCGCCTGCGCTATCCGGAATACCGTGCACCGGGTTCCGACAAATGGCAGCGCATCTCCTGGGACGAGGCCTTCTCCCGTATTGCAAAACTGATGAAAGCGGACCGCGACGCCAACTTTATTGAAAAGAACGAGCAGGGCGTCACGGTTAACCGCTGGACCTCCACCGGGATGCTGTGCGCGTCTGCGGCAAGTAATGAAACCGGCATGCTGACGCAGAAGTTTGTGCGCTCCCTTGGCATGCTGGCGGTAGATAACCAGGCGCGCGTCTGACACGGACCAACGGTAGCAAGTCTTGCTCCAACATTTGGTCGCGGTGCGATGACCAACCACTGGGTTGATATCAAAAACGCTAACGTCGTGGTGGTGATGGGCGGTAACGCCGCTGAAGCCCATCCGGTGGGTTTCCGCTGGGCGATGGAAGCGAAAAATAACAACGATGCGACGCTCATCGTCGTCGATCCGCGCTTTACGCGTACGGCATCGGTGGCGGATATCTATGCGCCGATCCGCTCCGGTACGGACATTACGTTCCTTTCCGGCGTGCTGCTGTATCTGATTGAAAACAACAAAATCAACGCGGAATACGTTAAGCACTACACCAACGCCAGCCTGCTGGTGCGGGAAGATTTCGCCTTTGAAGATGGCCTGTTCAGCGGCTATGACGCGGAAAAACGTCAGTACGATAAATCGTCCTGGAACTACCAGTTCGACGAAAACGGCTACGCGAAACGCGACGACACCCTGACCGATCCGCGCTGCGTGTGGAATTTGCTGAAGCAGCACGTTTCCCGCTACACGCCGGACGTTGTTGAAAACATCTGCGGAACGCCAAAAGCCGATTTCCTGAAGGTGTGTGAAGTGCTGGCTTCCACCAGCGCCGCCGACAGGACCACCACGTTCCTGTATGCGCTGGGCTGGACACAGCACACCGTCGGGGCGCAGAACATCCGCACCATGGCGATGATCCAGCTGCTGCTCGGCAATATGGGCATGGCTGGCGGCGGCGTGAACGCGCTGCGCGGACACTCCAACATTCAGGGCTTAACCGACCTCGGCCTGCTGTCAACCAGCCTGCCGGGCTACCTGACGCTGCCGTCCGAGAAGCAGAGCGACTGGCAAAGCTGGCTTGACGCCAACACGCCGAAAGCGACGCGTCCGGATCAGGTGAACTACTGGAGCAACTATCCGAAGTTTGCCGTTAGCCTGATGAAATCCTTCTACGGCGACGCGGCGCAGAAGGAAAACGACTGGGGCTTTGAGTGGTTGCCGAAATGGGATCAGGCGTATGACGTCATCAAGTATTTCAACATGATGGATAAGGGCGACGTCACCGGTTATATCTGTCAGGGCTTTAACCCGGTTGCGTCATTCCCGGATAAAAACAAAGTCGTTCGCAGCCTGAGCAAGCTGAAGTACATGGTGGTTATCGATCCGCTGGTCACCGAAACGTCTACCTTCTGGCAGAACCATGGTGAATCGAACGATGTCGATCCGGCAGCGATCCAGACCGAGGTCTTCCGCCTGCCATCTACCTGCTTTGCGGAAGAAGATGGTTCTATTGCCAACTCTGGCCGCTGGCTTCAGTGGCACTGGAAAGGGCAGGATGCGCCGGGCGAAGCGCGTAATGACGGCGAAATTCTGGCCGGTATTTACCATCGTCTGCGCGAAATGTACCGCACCGAAGGCGGCAAAGGCGCCGAGCCGCTGCTGAAGATGAGCTGGAACTACAAGCAGCCGGATCGTCCTGAGTCTGAGGAAGTCGCGAAAGAGAACAACGGCGTGGCGCTGGCGGATCTCTACGACGCCAACGGCAACCTGGTGGCGAAGAAAGGCCAGCTGCTGAACAGCTTCGCGCTGCTGCGTGACGACGGTACTACCGCCTCTTCCTGCTGGATCTACACCGGCAGCTGGACGGAGCAGGGTAACCAGATGGCTAACCGCGATAACGCCGACCCGTCAGGCCTGGGCAATACCCTGGGCTGGGCCTGGGCGTGGCCGCTGAACCGTCGCGTATTGTACAACCGTGCATCCGCCGACGTGAACGGCAAGCCGTGGGATCCGAAACGCATGCTGATCGAGTGGAACGGCACGAAGTGGACGGGGAATGATATCCCGGACTTCAATACCGCCGCGCCGGGAAGCAACACCGGGCCGTTTATCATGCAGCCGGAAGGGCTGGGACGTCTGTTTGCTATCGACAAGCTGGCGGAAGGGCCGTTCCCGGAACACTACGAGCCAATGGAAACGCCGCTCGGCACTAACCCGCTGCACCCGAACGTGGTCTCCAGCCCGGTGGTGCGCATCTATGAAGACGACGTGCTGCGTTTAGGTAAAAAGGACAAGTTCCCGTATGTCGGAACGACCTACCGCCTGACCGAGCATTTCCACACCTGGACCAAGCACGCGCGGCTTAACGCTATCGCGCAGCCAGAACAGTTTGTGGAGATCAGCGAAACGCTGGCGAAAGCGAAGGGCATTGCCAACGGCGATCGCGTGAAGGTGAGCAGCAAGCGCGGCTTTATTCGCGCGGTGGCGGTGGTGACCCGTCGTTTGCAGTCGCTGAACGTGCACGGCCAGCAGGTCGAGACGGTGGGTATTCCGCTGCACTGGGGCTTTGAAGGGGTGGCGCAGAAAGGCTATATCGCCAACACCCTGACGCCAAACGTCGGCGATTCCAACTCGCAAACGCCGGAGTACAAAGCGTTTCTGGTCAACATCGAGAAAGCGTAAGGAGCGATTAAATGGCGATGGAAACACAAGACATTATTAAACGCTCCGCGACCAACCCGATAACCCCCGCGCCTCGTGCGCGGGACTACAAGGCAGAAGTCGCCAAGCTGATTGATGTCTCCTCCTGCGTGGGCTGTAAAGCCTGCCAGGTGGCCTGCTCGGAGTGGAACGATATCCGCGACGAGGTAGGGCACTGCGTCGGGGTTTACGATAACCCGGCTGACCTGAGCGCCAAGTCCTGGACGGTGATGCGCTTTAGCGAAACCGATCAGAACGGCAAGCTTGAGTGGCTGATCCGCAAAGACGGCTGTATGCACTGTGAAGATCCGGGCTGCCTGAAGGCGTGCCCGTCTGCTGGCGCCATTATTCAGTACGCCAACGGCATAGTCGACTTCCAGCAGGACAACTGTATCGGCTGCGGCTACTGCATCGCGGGCTGTCCGTTTAATATCCCGCGCCTCAATAAAGAGGATAACCGGGTATACAAATGCACGCTGTGCGTCGATCGCGTCAGCGTCGGCCAGGAGCCTGCGTGCGTGAAGACCTGTCCGACCGGGGCGATCCACTTCGGCACCAAAAAAGAGATGCTGGAAGTGGCGCAGCAGCGGGTGGATAAGCTCAAAGCGCGGGGCTATGACAAGGCAGGGATTTATAACCCGCAGGGCGTGGGGGGTACGCACGTCATGTATGTTCTGCACCACAATGACCAGCCGGAGCTGTATCACAATCTGCCGAAAGATCCGGCGATCGATACCTCAATCAACCTCTGGAAAGGGGCGCTTAAACCGCTCTCTGCGGCGGGCTTTATCGCCACCTTTGCCGGGCTGATTTATCACTACATTGGTATCGGGCCGAATAAAGAGGTGGATGACGACGAGGAGGAGCATCATGAGTAAGTCGAAAATGATAGTGCGCACAAAGTTTGTCGATCGCGCCTGTCACTGGACGGTGGTGATCTGCTTCTTCCTGGTGGCGGTATCCGGCATATCGTTCTTTTTCCCCACGCTACAGTGGCTTACGGAAACCTTCGGGACGCCGCAGATGGGGCGCATTCTGCATCCGTTCTTCGGCGTGCTGATTTTCGTGGTGCTGATGTTTATGTTCGTGCGTTTCGTTCATCACAACATCCCTGACAAGCAGGATATTCCCTGGATTAAAGGGATTGTTGAGGTGCTGAAAGGCAACGAGCATAAGGTCGCGAAGGTAGGCAAATACAACGCCGGGCAGAAGATGATGTTCTGGACCATCATGAGCATGATTTTTGTGCTGCTGGTGACCGGGGTGATTATCTGGCGACCGTATTTTGCGCACTATTTCCCGATTCAGGTGGTGCGCTACGCACTGCTGATCCACGCGACGTCAGCCATTATTTTGATCCATGCCATCCTGATCCATATGTATATGGCATTCTGGGTGAAAGGTTCAATTAAAGGCATGATTGAAGGGAAGGTGAGCCGCCGCTGGGCGCAGAAGCACCACCCGCGCTGGTACCGGGACGTTGAGCGTCTTGAAGCGCAAAAAGAGAGTTCAGAAGGGATGAAGTAAATGCCCTGCGCCGTCGGCTTTGCCCGGCGGCGCTGCGCTTGCGCGGGCCTACTTCTCAATATCAAAACCGCTCTGCAATATACCGGAAGGGATATTTTGTTGGCTTCACTTTGCCGATTTTTCGTTTCGGTAAATCCACCTTGTCGACGTGAACGTCTTTATAAGGGATCTGCGAAAGCAGATGCGAAATAATATTCAGCCGCACCCTTTTTTTGTCTTCTGAACGCGCCACAAACCACGGCGCCCAGGCGGTGTCGGTCGCTTTAAACATGGCGTCACGGGCGAGGGTATATTCATCCCACAGATTGAAAGATTTAATGTCCATTGGAGACAGCTTCCAGATCTTGCGACCGTCGTTAATGCGGTCGCGCAGGCGGCGCTCCTGCTCTTTTGGCGTGACCTCAAGCCAGTATTTCAGCAAAATGATCCCGGCATCGACCATCGCTTTTTCCATCACCGGCGTTCCATCAAGAAATTTTTCGACCTGCTCTTCGGTACAGAAACCCATTACCTTCTCCACGCCAGCGCGGTTGTACCAGCTGCGGTCGAAAATCACGATTTCACCGGCAGAGGGCAGATGGGATACGTAACGCTGAAAATAGAGCTGACTTTTCTCTTTATCGGTAGGGGCCGGTAGCGCAACGACGCGGAAAACCCGAGGGCTGACGCGCTCGGTGATGGCTTTGATGGTGCCGCCTTTACCGGCGCCGTCCCGTCCTTCAAAAACAATACAGACCTTTAACCCTTTGGCGACCACCCATAGCTGGAGCTTAACCAGTTCAACATGGAGGCGGCGAAGTTCTTGCTCATACGCTTTGGTTTTGAGTGGCGCATTTTTAGCGACATCATCAACAATACGGGTTTTCTTCTTACTGACCATGGTGGGTCTCCCTTTGTGTGCGGTCGCGGAATCGAGGCCGTACTAAGAGTGTAATCGACCTGAATGAATGGATTAATGTGTCAGAAAGCTGATTTGAACTGGTTCACCATACAAGTTTATTCAATAATGCACGCTGCATATTTTTCAACAGTGGTTGCGGTATGAAAAAAACAATTTTTTCGTTAGCACTGGCTACCTTTGGCCTGGGGATGGCTGAATTTGGCATCATGGGCGTGCTGACAGAGCTGGCTCATGACACGGGCATTTCGATTCCCTCCGCCGGGAATATGATTTCCTTTTATGCTTTTGGCGTGGTGATCGGCGCGCCGATTGTGGCGCTGTGCTCCAGCAAATTCTCGCTGAAAACCACGCTGCTGTTTCTGGTGGCGATGTGCGTCCTCGGTAATGCGCTTTTTACTTTCTCTGACTCGTACGTAGGGCTGGCAGCGGGGCGGTTGATCTCTGGTTTCCCGCATGGCGCGATTTTCGGTGTGGGAGCGATAATTCTGTCAAAAATTGCACCGCCGGGAAAAGTAACGGTCGCTGTGGCCGGGATGATAGCCGGGATGACCGTTGCCAATTTGCTTGGCGTCCCGCTCGGGACGTGGCTGGGACATGAATTTAACTGGCGTTACACCTTCTTTTTAATTGCGGTGTTTGACGCCCTGGTGATCCTGTCTGTCCTGCTCTGGGTTCCCTCTCTCTATGACAATTCCACCACCCGCCTGGCAGAGCAATTCCACTTTCTGAAGAAGCCTGAACCGTGGCTGATCTTTGCCGCAACGATGTTTGGTAACGCCGGGGTGTTTGCCTGGTTTAGCTTCGTGAAGCCGTTTATGGTCAACGTGTCAGGCTTCTCCGAGGGCGTTATGACCGCGATCATGATGCTGATGGGGCTGGGTATGGTGCTGGGCAATCTGCTCAGCGGGAAGCTATCGGCGCGCTTTAGCCCATTGCGTATTGCCGCCACCACCGACCTGGTGATTGTGGCTTCGCTGCTGTTACTGTTTGCGTTTGGCGAACTGAAAACGGCCTCGCTGGTGATGGGATTTGTCTGCTGCGCCGGGCTGTTTGCGCTCTCAGCGCCGCTGCAAATTCTGCTGCTGCAAAATGCGAAGGGAGGCGAGATGCTGGGGGCCGCAGGCGGGCAAATGGCGTTCAATCTCGGCAGCGCGATTGGCGCCTGTTTTGGTGGAATGATGATTACCCTTGGCTTTAGCTGGAGTTATGTCACGCTCCCGGCAGCGATCTTATCCTTCTCGGCGATGACCTCACTGCTGCTGTATGGCCTCCGGTGCGCTAAAAAGCGTCAGGCCAACGCGGGGGCATTGGCCTGATTTCACACGTTGCCCGCAGGTCGCGGCACGTAAGCGTGAACTACACAAATTTCGCCAGCGGGTCAGCGGCGGCAAATGCGACCGCTCTGTCTGCTGCTGGCGGGTAAATCAGTTCGTTGGTGATGGCCACTTTGATTTTCTTGCCCTCATTGCGCACGGATTTAACACGCTGTTCCCACCCCTCGGTATACACCGCGCCCCAGCCACCCAGATCCAGACAGGTAACGTAATTCACCTGACGGTAAGGGTACGGCGCCAGATTTAACAGGCTGGCGGCGGCGTTATGTCCGGCGAATTTTCCCAGCTGGATCGCGTGCTGGCAGGTCATGAGCGCCGTGTTGCCCACGTCGTCCGTTTTTGCGTGCGCCATATCACCCGTCGCGTAAACCTCCGGATGCGCAGGCACCTGCAACGTGTCGGTGACTTTCAGACGTCCCTGCGGGTCGCGTTCCCCGGTAACGTGCTGGCTGAGGGGGTTCGCTTCGACACCTGCCGTCCATACCACGGTAGCGCTGGCAATGCGCTCTCCTTTTTTGAGCGTCACGCCGCAGGCATCAATGGCTTCAATTTCACTGTTTAAACGCCATTCAACCCCCAGCGCGTTGCTGGCTTCTTCAATTGTGTTACGCAGCGCCTCGCTGTAACGTCCGCCAAGGGTTGCACCTCGCTCTACTACGATTACTTTGGTCTTCTTATCAGCACCGAAACGAGTGCGAAGTCGGGCTGGGAGTTCCGTTGCCAGCTCAATGCCGGTAAAACCGCCGCCGCACACTACCACGGTATTACGCTCCGGGGAGGAAGGGCGTGTAGCCAGGGCGTCCAGGTGTTGCTCGAGCAGCCTTGCGGATTCAAGCTGGTCGATATCAAAGGCGTATTCCGCCAGGCCGGCAATAGGGGGACGCTTAGTCTGGCTACCGGTTGCGAGGATCAGGCGTTCGTAGGTGACTTCAGCTGTGGCGCCGTTTGAATCGCGATAAAAAACGGTTTTTGACGTTGTATCAATGCGTTGTGCTTCACCCGAAATAAACGCAATATCCAGTTCAGCAAACAGATCGGTCAGCGGCGCGACCATCGTTGACACATTTTCCTCATAAAAGCGGGGGCGAACGCGCAGTTCCGGGACGGGGGCCAGCACGGCAATGTTAAGGCTGTTGTTACCCTCCAGAGCAGAAAGACGCGCGGCGCTGACCGCAGCCCACATGCCGGAAAACCCACTACCCACAATTAAAATCTGCTTTTTCATACTCGATCCTTTTGATCGTCAGGCCATATGTCTGACATAACTGCCACTATACTTGTCGGAGTTAACTACGACAACTTTTTTCTGAGTTAAAAATCGTTATAATGCAGCGAACGATAACCCGGAGTAAGCCATGGCGTTTTACAGTTCTGGTGTGGAATACGGCATTCACAGCCTGATGTGTATGGTGGATGCTAAAGGTAATGAGCGTGAGATGAGCGTCCGGGAGATGGCGGCCTTGCAGGGCGTGCCGTACGACTATCTTGGAAAGATCTTCACCCGATTGTCCCGTGCGGGGCTGGTTATCAGCACCGAAGGCAAAGGGGGCGGGTTCCGGCTGGCGCGTCCGGCAGAGTTGATTACCGTGCTGGACGTGGCGCATGCCATCGACGGCGAGAAAAATATGTTTGAGTGTCGGGAAGTGCGACAACGCCTGGCGGTGTTTGATGAAACGCCACCGGCCTGGGTGTGCGACGGCCCGTGCGGAGTGCGGTCAGTTATGGACAGCGCGCAGCAGCGGATGGAAGAGGAGTTAGGGCGCCATACTATCCTCGACCTGGCGCGTAAAATGTACCGAAAAGCGCCGGACACGTTCCAGATTGAAGTTCAGGAATGGATTTCCGATCGGCGTTCATCCACGTGAAAGGCCGGGCAGGGCAAAGCCGCCACCCGGCAACTGCCGTTTAAGAACGTAAATCAATCACCATACGGCCACGGATCTGGCCCTGTTCCATCTCTTTGAAGATGGCGTTGATATCTTCCAGTGGGCGCATCGTGACTTTCGGAACCACCTTACCTTCTGCGGCAAACTGGAAGGCTTCGAGCAGATCCTGACGGGTACCCACCAGGGAGCCCACCACCTGAATACCATCCAGCACCAGACGAGGAATATCCAGGCTCATCGCTTCCGGCGGCAGGCCAACGGCCACCACGCGCCCACCGGCGCGAACCGCGTCAACGGCAGAGTTGAAGGCCGCTTTCGCTACCGCCGTCACCACCGCCGCATGGGCGCCGCCGGTTTTCTCCTGAATGACTTTTGCCGCATCTTCATTGCGGGAGTTCACGGTTAAGTCTGCGCCCATGCTGGCAGCCAGTTTAAGCTGCTCATCGTTCACATCAATGGCGATGACTTTTGCATTAAAGACGTTTTTCGCGTATTGCAGGGCGAGGTTACCCAATCCGCCAAGACCGTAGATCGCAATCCACTGACCCGGTTTGATCTCGGACACTTTCACCGCTTTGTAGGTGGTGACCCCGGCGCAGGTGATGCTGCTGGCCGCAGCAGAGTCCAGCCCCTCCGGGACCTTAACCGCGTAATCCGCGGTTACGATGCACTCTTCCGCCATGCCGCCGTCAACGGAGTAACCCGCGTTTTTCACGTCGCGACACAGGGTTTCGTTGCCGGTATTACAATATTCACAGTGGCCACAGCCTTCGAAGAACCACGCCACGCTCGCACGATCGCCTACTTTCAGCGAGGTGACGCCCGGACCAATTTCTTTGACGATACCAATCCCTTCGTGGCCGAGGATCACCCCGGTCTTGTCGCCAAAATCGCCATTTTTAACGTGGAGATCGGTATGGCAAACGCCACAGCACTCCATCTTCAGCAGCGCTTCACCATGCTTGAGCGCACGTAAGGTTTTCTCTGTAACGTTAACCTGATGATCCTGAGTGACAACAGCAGCCTTCATGTGTTTCTCCTTTTCATGATGAGTCTCTGCATTGCAGGTGTAATACCCATTAAGGATTAATACTTTGGCGCAGTAATGCAAGGCAGCCGCAACATAATGTCATCATTTAGTGCAGTTTCAGATTAAGAATACGGCGATCCTCTAATAATCAGTAGGGGAAAACACTGACATCAAAAAAGACCCGGCGTAGCAACCGCCGGGTACAGATTTACAGTTGGGCTTCTATCACCTCAATCTCTTTTCGCCATTGCGCCTGCAACTGCGGTTTTTGATGTTTGGGCTTGCGCGCCAAATCCTCTTCCAGCAGCGTTTCCAGCGCGACCAGGCGTTCGAGCAAATCATCAGACGCAGCAGGTGGCGCGTTTAGCGCTGATATCGACGGCTCGGGGACAACCGGACCGGTCCCCTCGCGCAGACGTTCGAACACCGCCTCCGCATCGTGCCATTCGCTCAGCCTGCCGTCCTCAATCAGCCAGAAACGGTTACAGCTCTGGCCGATCAGTTGACGGTCATGGCTCACCAGCAGCACGCCGCCTTCAAACTGTTGCAGGGTAACAGCCAGCGCGTCTTTGCCTTCCATGTCCAGATGATTTGTCGGTTCATCCAGCATCAGCAGGCTATAGCGGGCAAGCGTCAGGCCGACGAACAGCAGGCGCGAACGTTCCCCGCCGCTCAGCGTACTGACTTTTTGCCCGTGCCGCGCCCACGGGAAGCCGGCACTGATGAGCGCCATTTTACGGGTCTGCGGATCTGGCGCGAAAGGTTCCAGCGCATCCAGCAGCGCCGCATCGTCCGGCAGCTGGTGCAGCGTCTGGTCGTAGTAGCCGACCGAGACGCGCGGATGACGCTTAAGCCTGTCGTCTAAAATCTCGTCGCGAAAATGACGCCAGATAAGCTTCATCAGTGACGATTTACCGCAGCCGTTACGCCCCACAATCGCCACGCGATCCCCACTTTTCAGCCGCGCGCTGTCGAGGGTAAACAGCGCTGGCAGACCCGGCTCCGGAGGCACGCCGAGGCAGGTTATTTCCAGCAGGCGATCGGCCCGCAGCGCGTCCCCGCGCAGGGTTAAGGTCCACGGGCTTCCCGCAGTCAGTTCTGTCTGGTTTTCTTTCAGCCGTTCGACCTGTTTTTCCATCTGCTTAGCCTTACGGGAGAGATCTTCGTTGTCGTAGACCTTGCCCCAGGTCGCGAGGCGTTTGGCGCTGGCCGTTACGCGGTCGATCTCTTTTTGCTCTGCCTTGTGGCGCTGCGCATCGCTTTCGTCTTTCGCCTCCAGCGCCTGACGGGCGGCAGTGCAGGGAAGGGCGAAGTAGTGCAGTGTTTTATCGCGCAGGATCCAGCTGCCGTTGGTTACCGCGTCCAGCAGCTGTCTGTCGTGAGAGACCAGCACAAAGCTGCCGGACCAGCGCTGTAAAAACTGCTCCAGCCACAGCAGGGTCGGCAGGTCGAGGTGGTTGCTCGGTTCGTCCAGTAACAGCAGATCCGGATCGTTTATCAGCGCTCTCGCCAGCAATAAACGCGTATGCTGACCGCCGCTCAGCGTGGCGGATTGCAGCGCCGTTTCCTGCGTCGTAAAGCCCATTTCGGCCAGCAGCGTCTCGGCCTTCCAGCGCAGACTGTCGCGCTCAGCGGTCGGCAGCTGCGCCAGCACTGCATCCAGCATGGTCAGGGGATAAAGGGTCTCCGGCAGATGTTGTTCCACGCGCGCCAGCAGGCAATGTCCCGCCAGTGAAACGGTTCCGGCAGCAGGGGACTGCGCCCCGTCGAGGATTTTCAGCAGCGTACTTTTTCCGCAGCCGTTATCACCCAGCAGGCCAATGCGGTCGCCCTTTTTCAACGTAAAGGAGAGAGAGTCGAAGAGCGTGCTAAACGCTGTATCAACACGTAAAGAATGTGCAGTGAGTAGAGTGCTCATTGTTGCTTACCCAGGAGTTACAGGCATGTTTATGCCTCGTCAAACATCGCTGACGATAACTCAGTAAGCCCGAGAGAAGGGATTTCAGGGGTTGGTGTCTTCGCTCAAGCGGAAGTTATCGCAGCACGATACCGATAACGCTTGAGCTGGTGCGATCACCAAATGTATGTGAAACATTGAAAATTTCACAGTACAGCATAATTGGCCTCCTTATATATTCAATGGGTTGATGGATGAAGGGAGTGTAGCGGGGGAATGTGGGTTTGGCTAGCGGGAAGTGCCGTATATTCCCTTCACCCTGACCCTCTCCCCTTTAGGGAGAGGGCTGGGATAAGGGACAAAATTTAAATCGAAGTACGACGATAGCTACGGTATTCCGGCATCCAGAAATTATCGTCAATTGCCTGCTGCAACGCATCGGCAGAGGTTTTCACCGCTACGCCTTGCTGCTGCGCCATTTTGCCCACCGCAAAGGCAATGGCACGGGACACCTTATGTATGTCCTTCAGCTCCGGCAGTACCAGTCCTTCACCGTTGTTCACCAGCGGAGAGTGGCCCGCCAGCGTTTCGCTCGCGGACATCAGCATTTCGTCGGTGATGCGTGATGCGCCGGAGGCAATGACACCCAGGCCAATACCCGGGAAGATGTAGGAGTTGTTGCACTGCGCGATGGGGTAGAGTTTGTCCTTCCACACCACCGGATCGAACGGACTGCCGGTCGCGACCAGGGCGTTGCCTTCGGTCCAGGCGATGATGTCCTGCGGCGTTGCTTCCACGCGTGAGGTCGGGTTTGACAGCGGCATCACGATAGGACGTTCGCAGTGCTTGTGCATTTCGCGAATGATCTCTTCCGTAAAGAGGCCAGTCTGCCCGGACACGCCAATCAAAATGTCCGGCTTGACGTTGCGCACCACGTCAAGAAGGGAAAGCACTTCGTTGTCGGTATCCCAGTTTTTCAGGTTCTCGCGCTTCTGCACCAGTTTGGTCTGGAACGGGAGCAGGTTCGGCATGCCGTCGGTCAGCAGGCCAAAGCGGTCCACCATAAAGACGCGCGAGCGCGCCAGCTCTTCGCTCAGGCCTTCACGCTGGGTCTGGGCAATAATTTGCTCGGCGATGCCGCAGCCCGCAGAGCCCGCGCCCAGGAAGACAATTTTCTGATAGCTGAGCTGGCTGCCCGCCGCACGGCTCGCGGCAATCAGCGTACCGACGGTCACTGCCGCGGTGCCCTGAATGTCGTCGTTGAACGAGCAGATCTCATCGCGATAACGGTTAAGCAGCGGCATGGCGTTTTTCTGCGCGAAGTCTTCGAACTGCAACAGAACGTCCGGCCAGCGGTGCTTCACGGCCTGAATGAAATCATCAACAAACTGATAGTACTCGTCGTCGGTAATGCGCGGGTGACGCCAGCCCATGTACAGCGGATCGTTCAGCAGCTGCTGGTTGTTGGTCCCCACGTCCAGCACCACCGGCAGGGTATAGGCCGGGCTGATGCCGCCGCAGGCGGTATAGAGAGAAAGCTTACCGATAGGAATACCCATCCCGCCAATGCCCTGATCGCCAAGGCCAAGAATACGTTCTCCATCGGTCACCACGATCACTTTGATGTTGTGGTTCGGCACGTTTTGCAGAATGTCGTCCATGTTGTGACGGTTCTGATAGGAGATGAACACGCCGCGGGAACGGCGGTAGATCTCGGAGAAGCGTTCGCACGCCGCGCCGACCGTTGGGGTGTAAATCACCGGCATCATCTCTTCGAGATGGTTCTGCACGAGGCGGTAGAAAAGGGTTTCGTTGGTATCCTGGATATTACGCAGGTAGATGTGTTTATCGATTTCGGTTTTAAAGCCCTGATACTGGATCCAGGCACGTTCTGCCTGTTCTTCAATGGTTTCAACCACTTCAGGCAGCAGGCCCAGCAGGTTAAAGCTGCTGCGCTCTTCCATGCTAAAGGCGCTGCCTTTGTTCAGAAGAGGGAACTCCAGTAAAACCGGACCGGCGTAAGGAATATAAAGGGAACGATGTTTTTTCAGTTTGTTGTCCATGTCACTCACTCTTTTTAAGAAGATCCGTCCCTGACACTGCTGTTTGTCATCTTTCTGGCCTGTGCTACGGGGTGCGGTCGGTTGGTATTATAAAGGAGCTGAATATTAATTACCGCAACACATAAACAAAAACACCATCGGGATTACCGATGGTGTTGTGAATATCGTGCCGGAACTTACTTGCCGGAAGGGCGTTTTCTGCCGGTAGCGTGGGTAACCTGCGTTTCGCTACCCTCCTCAATAACCACTTTACGCTTGTTAGAGAGCTTGTAGTTCAGTCCCAGAATGTGGCGTGCCTGACGGTTCGATTTCATATTAACTCCTCAATCCTGTTGATAGTTTTAAGGACAAGTTTGCTTACGCAAACGAAATGTAACCCCTTAGGTTGCAGATCCAGCTTAGCAGGTTTTTATAAAGGTGCGTTGCGCCCGCTAACCACATAGTTGATGGTTTGCTGGTAGATGTCACTGAGGATGTCATTGTCCGTGGCTTCCACCCACTTGGTCAGTTCCATCAAAATGTCATCTTCAGTAACAACACCGTGCTCGGCGTGAAGACCTTGTGCGATCGCGTTAACAAGTTCCGGTTGTGCTGCTGTGGTATGTGCCGGGTAATAAGTAAACATGCTGCCTCCGTGTCGTTGTCTGTTTAATGTTACGGCGTGCAAAATCGTAATTCACATTCAGAGTGACAAATATTTTCGTCGTTGTGGCTCAGATTCGTCCTGGAAATAAAAATATCACATGCCGTAGCACAGAAATAAATTTTAGGGCTTCCAGCGGCGTAAATTCGTCGTTTTTTCATAAGGCATGGGCGTCGGCCAGGAGATCAATTCTACAACGCTGCCCCAGGGGGTTTGACCATAGCAGAAAGCATTGCCTTCACCTTGCTCATCCGGAAAGCTAAGCGGCTTCGGCGCGGTAAACATCTCGCCGCCGGCGGCGGTGAAAGCCGCGATGGCACTATCAAAATCATCAACATAAACAGCAAAATGCTGAAGGCCAAAATCGCTGGCGCGGGCGGGCATACCCTGCTCAGGACCGTGCATTTCGAAGAGTTCAATGCCGGGTCCGTGAGGCATGGCGAGCATGCGGATGGCATGAATTTTAGTGCCGGGAAATAATTTTAAGGTGTGTTGCTGAGCGGACTGGTCAATATTATCGGTTTCAGCATCGACAGAATGATATAAAACCTTCGCGCCGAAAGCGTGCTCAAAAAATAGGGTGGCTTTTTCAATGTCGGGCACGGTAATACCGATATGGTCGATGCCCCTTACTGGCGATTGCATATAAAACTCCTGCTATAAAAAATTTAAATATAGCAGGAGATAATCAGGCTATTACCACTTCATTTCGCCGGTATTCACTTTGGCGCTCAGTTCCAGAGAACTTTCTTCCGCAAGGTTCGGCCACTGTTTTTTCATTGCGTTGATGACGCCGGTTGATTCTTTATGCGTCGTGAGGGCCAGTTCAAAACGCTGTAGATAGTCACGGGTAAAGTCAATCGCGCCGGTTCCCGCGGGCGGTGTTCCCAGATAGTGGCCCGGAATCACGCGATCGGGCTTACGGGCGGCCATATTATCCAGGGTCTGCTGCCACTGTTTGCGGCTTTCTGGCGTTTGGGTATCCGCCGTCCAGACGTGAATGCCCCAGGCGACGCCCGTGCCGCCGAGGATGGTTTTCGCGGAGGGGATCCAGACGTACGCCGCATAGCTTTCAGGCTCTTCAATGCTCACTCTCTCACCGTCAATCATAAAGGTGGTTGAGGCAAGCACCTGCGGTACGTAAAGCTGCGCGGGCGCGCCGTCTTTCATCTGCGGCCCCCAGAAGGCGAGCTTGGCGTCTTTAGTGGCATTGATATGATCCACCACCTGCTGCGTAGCGACAACCTTGGCGTTCGGGAAGGCTTTCACCAGCGGTTGCAGTCCGAAATAGAAATCCGGATCGCCGGAGGTGATCACAATTTTGTTCAGCGTTTTACCGCTGTGGCGAATTTTTTCCACCAGTGCTTCGCCATCCTTCACGCTGAACTGCGCATCAAACAGCACTGCCTCTTTCGGCCCAGATACCAGGGTGGATGAGACGGCAAAAATGCCTTTTTCTTGCGGGTTGTACGTATCAATGGTTAACGGCGCGGCAAACGCGGCCGGAGTAACAAGGGTGGTCAGCAAAGCAAGGCGGGCGATGGTCATGGTCAACTCTCTGTTCATCAGGAAAGTCTCTATTGTACGGATCTCTGCATTTGCCAGAATTCCTGAAACAGGAGATGCTTAGTTTCATAAATCGAGCAAATGGAGGTCAGAATGGATCGCGTAATTGCCGCCCAGGTGTACAACCGCATCTGTAAGCTGGGAAGTTTAAGCGCGGCGGCGCGGGCGCTGGGGATCTCTCGCCCGATGGTGAGCCGCTATCTGGAGCAGATGGAGAAGTGGGCCGGTGCGCGGCTGGTGAACCGTTCCACCCGCAAGCTGACGCTGACGGCGGCGGGAGAGAAAGTGCTGCAAAAGACCCGTACGCTGTCGCAAATTTCTCAGGAAATCGAAGATCAGTCCGTGAAGGATCTGCCCTCAGGCACCCTGCGCGTCGCCTGCGCGCATTTTACCGCGACCCAGCTGATCGCTCCGGTGCTGCCGGATCTGTTGCAGCGTTACCCTCAGCTGCGCATCGAACTGGATGTCAATAATCATCCGGTGAGCCTGGTGGGAGAGCGAATTGACGTGGCGATCCGCATCACCGATAGCCCCGAGCCCGGCATGATCGCCCGCAGGCTGGGAGAGTGCAGGTCCGTGCTTTGCGCCTCGCCGCAGTATCTTGCCAGCCGGGGCGTTCCTGAACAGCTTGAAGATTTAGCCCGGCACAACTGCCTGCATTACAGCTTCTTCGCGGGGCAATCGTGGCGTTTTTTGACGCCCGAAGGCGAAGCGATCGCAACGGCGGTGAGCGGCAATCTGAGCGCCAGTATCTCGTCTCTGCTGATGGAGGCAGCGATAAACCACTGCGGTATTGCCATGCTGCCCGAACGCGAGGCCAGCGCGGCGCTCAGAGAGGGCAGCCTGGTGCCGGTGCTTAACGCCTTTACGCCAAAACCGATCGGCATTTTTGGCATTTATCAGTCGCGTGACTATCAGCCGGCGGCGCAGCGCGTGTTTCTCGACGCGCTGGCAAACCACCTCGCTGCGCCTTCGGACTAGTCTGTGTTCCCTGCAAAATGGGTGAGGCGTCCTATACTTAACCCTTTGTAAGCCAAAAGGAGAGCAAGAATGACGATTCATAAGCACGGTTCAGCACACTGGTCAGGCGACATTAAGCGCGGCAAAGGGACGGTATCAACCGAAAGCGGCGTCCTTAACCAGCAACCTTACGGCTTCAACACCCGCTTTGAGGGCGAGAAGGGAACCAACCCGGAAGAGCTGATTGGTGCAGCGCACGCAGCGTGTTTCTCCATGGCCCTGTCGCTGATGCTGGGAGAAGCGGGCTACACCGCTGACTCCATCGATACCACGGCGGACGTCTCGCTGGATAAAACCGACGGGGGTTTTGCCATCAGCAAGGTCGCGCTGCAAAGCAAGGTGACGGTACCGGGTATCGATCCGCAGCAGTTCGACGGCATTATCCAGAAAGCGAAGGCGGGCTGTCCGGTCTCGCAGCTGCTGAAAGCGGAAATTACGCTGGACTATAAGCTGAACTGATTGCAGGCCGGGCAGATGCCCGGCTTATTTTTTAACGGTTACGCCAGCAGCGCACGCTTTGGCTCCCGGAAGAGGATTGAAGTTGTTGCGGCTGTTCACATCCCTGCGTCGCCAGTGGGCAACGGTCTCGGAAATAGCATCCCACCGGCAGGTGCCGGTTGCCGGGCAGATCGGTTTTTCGCAGCGCCAGCGCGTCGTCAAGCGGCTGGCCGGTGCGGGGAACGGAGTCAAGCAGCAGCTGTGTATACGGATGACGCGGCTGGCCCAGCACCTGTTCTGCCGTGCCCAGCTCAACAATCTGCCCCAGATACATCACCGCCACGCGATCGCTCATGTGCCGGACCACCGAGACGTTGTGCGAGATCAGCACGTAGGTGAGATTTCGCTGCTGTTGCAGGGCAACCAGCAAATTGAGGATCTGCGCCTGGACGGAAATATCCAGCGCGCTGGTGGGTTCATCCAGCACGATGATGTCCGGATCCGAGGAGAGCGCCCGGGCAATGGCGATTCGCTGACGCTGTCCGCCCGAAAACGCATGCGGCAGACGGTCAAGATATTCAGCACGAATGCCCACCTGCTGCGCCAGGGTTTCGGCCAGCTGACGACGCTCCCGCTCGCTGCGGCGTTGCTGTATCCACACCGGCTCGGTGATGATGCGCCAGACGGGTAAACGCGGATCGAGGGATGAGAGCGGATCCTGAAACACCATCTGCATACCGCCCGCCGCGTTCGCGCGCTGACAGGCGCCGGTGCTCGGTTTGAGCATGCCCATCAGCAGCTGCGCCAGCGTACTCTTTCCACAGCCGGATTCCCCCACAATGCCCAGCGTTTCGCCGCGATGGATCTTGAGATCCATGCCGTTCAGAGCGTGCACCTGTTCCGTCACGCGCCCCAGCCAGTTTTTGCGCGCGGGAAAATTCACGTGCACGTCGTCCAGTTCCAGCAATACCTCAGACATGGCGTGTCTCCTGTTGCGGATACCAGCAGGCTGCCTGCTGGCCTTCTGCGCCCGTGGAGTGTAAGCGCGGCGTTTCACCGCATTTCGCACCGGCCGCAAAACAGCGCTCGCGAAAGGCACATCCGCGCGGCAGGTGGCTGAGATTAGGCACCGTGCCGGGAATGGCCGGGAGGATCTCACGCGGTTCGCCATTTTCCGGCGCGCACCGCAGCAGGCCAATCGAATAGGGATGCACAGGATGGTGAATCAAGGTCTGCGTGCTGCCGCTTTCGATCACGCTGCCCGCGTACATGACGTACACCCGGTCACAAAGCTGCGACACTACCGCCATATCGTGACTGATAAACAGCACCGACGTTCCGCTGGCGCGCGCTTTATGTTTCAACAGCCGCAGCACCTGGAGCTGGACGGTCACATCCAGCGCGGTGGTGGGTTCATCGGCGATGATCAGCTCCGGCTCGCAGGAGAAGGCAAGGGCGATCATCACTCGCTGGCGCATGCCGCCGGAAAGCTCAAACGGATAGCGATCCATCACCTGTGCCGCGTCCGGAATCTGCATCTCGCCAAGCAGGGAGATCGCTTTTTGCTGCGCTTCACGCCGTGAAAACGGCTGATGCTGGCGGATCACCTCCACCATCTGCCTGCCGATCCGCCGCGTGGGGTTGAGCGCCGTCATCGGCTCCTGAAAAATCATCGCCACCTTTGCGCCGCGCCACTGGCGAAGCTGTTTTTCCGATGCGTTCAGTACATCTTCCCCGAGCAGCGTGACCCGCCCGTGGTGAACATGGTAACTGCCTTCCGGCAGCAGGCGCATCGCCAGCATCGCGGTGACCGATTTTCCCGAGCCGGATTCGCCCACTACGCCAACAATTTCACCCCGGCCAATCTCCAGCGAAACGTGGTTGAGCGCATGTACATCGCCGCGAAAAATGGGGAAGCTCAGGTGTAAATCTTCAATCGATAATACAGAATCACTCATGACTGCTTCCCTCCTGATTTGGGATCCAGCAGGTCGCGAAGACCATCGCCAAACAGATTAAACCCGACCGCCGTAATCAAAATGGCTGCCCCGGGAAACGCGCAGTACCACCACTGGTCAAGCACGTAGTTACGTCCGACGGCCACCATCGCGCCCCATTCGGCGGTGGGCTGCTGCGCACCTAACCCAATAAAGCCCAGCGTGGCGGCCATCAGAATAGCGCTGCCGATATCCAGCGACGCCTGAACGATCAGCGGCGGCAGGGCGTTACGCAGGATATGCCAGCGAATCAGGTGCCAGCGCGATGCGCCAAAGGTACGGGCGGCCTGCACATAGGTAAACTGGCGCACGACCAGCGTCTGACCACGGGCCAGCCGTACGTAAAACGGAATGCGGACAATCGCAATCGCCAGCATCGCGTTAAACAGGCTTGGGCCGAGCGCAGCTGCCAGCGCCATGGTCAGCACCAGCGAGGGGATTGAGAGCATAATGTCCATGATGCGCATGATGATGGCGTCGCCGCGCCCACCGAGTACGCCGGACAAGCAGCCGAGCAGCGAACCGATGCCGCCCGCAATCACCACCACCGCCAGCCCCGCCGTGATGGACTGCTGGCTGCCCACCAGCACCCGGCTGAACAGATCCCGGCCCACCTCATCGGTGCCGAACCAGTGCTGGAATGACGGCGCCTGCAAACGCGCGGTGAGATCCAGCGCGTTCGGATCGTGCGGCACTATCCACGGCGAAACCACCATCATCAGCAGCATCAGGATCATAATGACCCCGCCGATCAGCGTGAGCGGGCTTTTGCGTAGCATCCAGAACAGCCTCGCCCACTGGATGCGCTGTTTAGCGGTGCTGACAGGGACAGGCGTTTCCTGAGTTAACATCATTCGGCACCTCCGCGCCCGATTCGCGGGTCGATCCACAGATACAGCAGATCTACCACCAGATTGACGAAGACGTAGGCCAGCGACACCACGACCGCGAAGCCCATGACGGCAGGGAAGTCCAGCGCCTGAATGGAGGTCACGACCCAGGCGCCCATTCCCGGCCAGGCAAACACGGTTTCGGTGAGGACGGCCCCGTACAGCAGATCGCCCAGCGCCAGCCCGAGCACAGTAATGGAGGGGATCATGGCGTTGGGTAAGGCATAGCGCAGCACGATGTACCAGCCCGGGAGCCCGCTCGCCCGAGCGGTACGAATATAATCCTCGCTCAGCTGCTCCAGCATGGCGGAGCGCACCTGACGCGCCACAATTCCCAGATGCACAAAGGCCAGGGTCAGGGACGGCAAAATCAGGTGCTGAAGCGCGTTGAAGAACACTTCACCGTTGCCTTCCAGCAGGGCGTCAAGCAGATAAAAGCCGGTCACGTGGGCAGGGGGATCGAGCCAGTCGTCCAGCCTGCCGCCGCCGGGCAGAATTTGCAGCTGCCCATAGAACAGCACGATGACCCCCAGACCCAGCCAGAAGGCAGGGGTCGAGATGCCCGTCATCGCCATCAGCCGCACCAGGTGATCCAGCCAGCGGTTACGGTACACCGCCGATAAAATTCCCAGCGGTACGCCAATCACCAGCGCCAGCAGCAGGGAGCAGAAGGCCAGTTCCAGCGTGGCGGGGAAAAAGGCTTTCAAATCTTCCGCAACGGGACGACCGGTGCGAATGGACGTGCCCAAATCACCGTGCGCCAGCGCCTCAACATAGCGGCCAAACTGAATATAAAGCGGCTGGTCCAGGCCCAGCTGCTGGCGGATGCCCTGCACAATTTCATCGCTCGCGCGGTCACCGGCCAGCAGGCGGGCCGGATCGCCGGGGATCAGGTGTGAAATAATAAAGGTAATAATACAGACACCGGCCACGACGAGGATTAACCCCCAGCAGCGCTGGCGCACGATGCTCCAGAACGTCATACACTTTCCCCCGGCATGGACCGTTACTTACTCATGGTGGCGATGTTAAAGACCTGCTCCAGCATCGGATTAAAGGTGAAGCCTTTGACCTCTTTGTTCATCGCCAGCTGGTAGTTCTTCTGGAACAGATAAACGTAAGCCGCCTCGTCAATCACCACTTTCTGCGCCTGCTGATAGTCTTTGGTGCGTTCCGCCTGATCGGTGGTTTTCAGTGCCGCCTGCAACAGCGCATCGACCTCTTTGTTCTCATAGAATGAGCGGTTGCCCGGCAGCCCTTTTTTGTCCGATTCGAACCAGTAGTTCATGAACATGTACGGATCGGCGAAGTCCGGGCTCCAGTTACCAATCGCGATGTCATAATCACCTTTGCCGACGCGGTCGCGCATGGTGGCGTTCGCCAGTTTCTCCAGCTTGACGTTAATCCCGAGCTTGTTCAGGCTCGCCTGGGTGGAGAGGGCGATAGGCTCCCAGTTCGGGTCGTTATCGGAGTAGAGGAACGTCAGGCTGGCGGGTTTATCGTTGACTTTTTCCAGCGCCGCTTTGGCTTTGGCCTCGTCAAAGCTGTACTGCATGGCGTTTGCATCGAAGCCCCACATGCCCTCCGGGATCGGGCCGCGCATCTGCTTGCCGTTCCCGCTGATAATGCCTTTCACCATTCCCTGATAATCGGTCGCCCAGGAGACCGCGCGGCGCAAATCCACCTGATTCATCGGGGCTTTACTGTTGTTCAGATAGAGATAGGTCACCCGAAGGGATGGGTATTCCGCCACGGCCACTTTGCCTTCCTGCTTCAGGGCGGCAAGCTGATCCACCGGCAGGGCGTCGGCGATATCCAGATCGCCACGGGAAAGTTGCAGGCGACGCGAGGCGCTTTCACCGATAATCTTCACCGAGACGCGCTTAAAGTGCGGCTTTTCGCCCGGCCAGTGCGGGTTGGGCACCATTATCAGCTGTTGACCTTTGCGCCAGCTTTTCAGCATAAATGGCCCGGAACCTGCGGTGTTTTGCGCCAGGAAACCCCGCGCATCGTCGGCGGCATTGGCCTTCAGCACCGCCGGGTTGACGATCGACGCGCCGTCATTCGCCAGCGTGTAGAGGAACGGGGCAAACGGCTGGCTGAGGGTGAATTTCACCGTATGTTCATCCACCGCGTCCACTTTCAAATCTTTCGGGAACGCTTCGGATGGCCCCTGGTTAATTTTCAGCAGGCGTTCAAACGACAGCTTAACCGCTTCGGCGGTCACCGGCGTGCCGTCGGAGAATTTTGCATTGTCCGCCAGGGTAAACGTCCATTCTTTCTGATCGTCTGACGCCTTCCAGCCCGTCGACAGATCGCCTTCCACCTCCGTGGTGCCAGGCTTGTATTTCACCAGACGCTGGTACGAGGGGTAGGTCACCGTCCAGTCGTTGTTATCGATAGTCACCGCCGGATCCAGCGTTTGCGGATCGGCAGCTTTACCTATTACCAGCATATCTTTTGGCACTGCCGCCAGCGCGAGCGGGGCGCTGAGGGCGAGCGTAGCGGCAATCAGGGTAGTAAGCAGCGTTGTTTTCATGGCCGGGCTCCAGAATTACAGTGAGGGTGTGGTCGAATAACAGGCGAACTGGTCGTCCAGCAGCGGGTAGCTTGCGGCGTTCGGCAGCTCGAAATGCCACCATTCGCTGCTGATGCCGACAAAACCGCCGCCGGACATCACGGCGTTCAGGAGCAGACGATTACGCTGTGCCGCGGGCGGAACGGAAGGGTGCCAGGCATGAGAGCGGTCGTGCATTTCGTCAAACGCGGCCCCCATATCCAGCACGTTGTCGTGTTCATCCATCAGCGTGACGTCAATGGCGGTGCCCCGGCTGTGGTTGGAGCCAATCGCGACGTCCACCACATATTGCGGATTGGGGCAGGCATCCCAGAGTTGCGCCTGCGCCTGCTGTGGACGATAGGCGTCGTAGACCACCAGTTTCAGACCGGCCAGCGTGGCAATGCCGATCGCTTTTGCCAGTGCGGTGGCGGCGTCCGTATGCAGCAGACACGCGGCGTGCTGGTAGATTGGGCGTCCGGTAATGTTATCGGCAGTGGCGTATTTCAGATCGATATGCAGCGTTGGAAAGGTTTTCGCCACATCAATCAGTTGACTCTCTTCAGGCATAGCTCCGCTCCTTTAGCGTTCAAATTGACCAAACTCTTGTTGTAATTGTCGGTTGACTGCCAGACGCTCCGGCAGCGCATCCCCCAGCGCCTCCACCACACCCGACAGCAGCAGGTTGAACAGACAGCTCACCGGCGCCAGCGAATCCCAGAAATGGCCGGTATCGGTCTTCACCTGGAGTAAATCAATTGGGTAATCCCGCGCCCACGGGCACCAGATATCGGTGATCAGCGCCATCGACAGCCCTTTTTCACTCGCCACGCGACAGTACTGGCGGGCAATGGCGGAGTAGGCGCGGGTATCGGTCAGCACGATATAGGGGTGCGCAAACCCGGAGTTAAGCGACTCCACCCAGCTGCCGGAGAGCCCTTCGGAATAGCTCACGCGCGGACGCAGGTACTCCAGGTGGCTGAAGAAGGCATTGGCGATCCCGCGCGTGGACTGGATCCCCAGCACGAAGACGGCATCGGCATGAGCAAGTTGATGGACTACCTGCCTGAACGTTTCGCTTTGCGCCAGCTGGTAGACATGGGCAATGGCCTCCACCTCCAGCGACAGGGAGTGCTGAACGCGATCCGACAGCGGCTGCTGCTGCTTCCAGGAGTCGAGGCGCTCGTTAATGCCCCAGGGCTGATGGGGATCGCGCAGGCTTTTTTTGGCATCGTCCAGGTTGCGATAGCCCAGCTTGCGCAGAAAACGCCCGACGGTGATCCCGCTGGTGGCCGTGGCCAGCGCCACGCTTTCTGCCGTTTCGAACGGGATCTGCCCGACGTGCGCCAGCATCCAGCTTGCCACCCGCTTTTCGCTCGGGGTGAGCTGACTGAAGGTCGCTTCGATACGGCTTAACACCTCAGGTTTGGTCGTCATACCGCCTCGCTGTTAACTGGCTGTCATTGGCCGGATTTCTGTTACCGCATTAACAATGCAGGACGCGTGCCATGTTCACATTGCGGCGAAAACGCGCTGTGCAGTTAAGTTAATGCAATATTTGTTTAACAGATGATCAACATTTGTGCAGCGTAGTTCACTTTTGGTGCAGTGTCCGACCCGAGAGATATCTATTTGGTGAATACGTCAGTCTCTTCACATTTTTTGGTAAGATGAAGGATCTGTGGACAAGAGAGGGAGCCTCACATGGCGAATTTGCCCTGGCGGGTCAGCGTGCGCCTGATGGCTCTCGCAAAAAAACTGGCGATGGTTATCGGGATCATTGTGCTCGTCCTGCTCGCGGTGCGGGTTTATCTGTCCCAGCAGGGACCGGCCCTGCATCACTGGCACACCTGGCGCGCTGACGAGATGTCCGTGCAGGAGATGGATAACGCGAGCTTCGCGGCCTATGTCGCCCGTGAAAACGCCATCTTCACCGATCTCGACGCTGAGGTGACGGCGAAAGCCACCGCAGCGGAGCGCACGCCGTTAAACCGCTATTATCGCCAGAGCCTGGTGTGGCCAGGACAGTTTTCTCCGGATGCGAACCGGTCGTTTGTGCTGATGCCTGCCGGAAAGCCGCGCGGGGCGGTGGTGCTGCTTCACGGTCTGACGGATTCGCCCTACAGCGTCAGGCATTTGGCTCTCAATTATCAAAAGCACGGCTTTGTGGCCGTTGTTCCTCGTTTGCCCGGACACGGCACGGCGCCGGGCGCGCTGACAAACGTCGAGTGGGAAGCGTGGCTCGCGGCGACGCGCCTTGCGGTTCGTGAAGCGACGCGTCTGACGGGGAGCGATCTCCCGCTGCATCTGGTGGGCTACTCCAACGGCGGGGCGCTGGCGATGAAATATGCCCTCGACGCCCTTGATGCGCCGGCACTGCGTAAACCCCAGCAGATTGTTTTGCTGTCACCGATGATTGGCGTCACGGCGTTTGCTCGCTTTGCCGGTTTCGCCGGGCTACCGGCCATGTTACCGGCGTTTGCCAAAGCCGCATGGCTCAACATTGTGCCGGAATACAACCCTTACAAATACAACTCGTTTCCGGTGAATGCGGCACGTCAGTCCTGGCTGCTTACCCAGGCGCTGCATGAGCAGTTAAATCGCGATGTTCAGGACCACAAACTGGCACAGCTCCCGCCGGTTCTGGCGTTTCAGTCGGTTATGGATTCAACGGTCAGTACCCGCGCCGTGGTTACCGGGCTGTTTGATCGGCTTCCGGATAACGGCAGCGAACTGGTGGTATTTGATATCAACCAGGCCGGGAGCTTCCGTCCGCTGTTCAGGCCTTCATCCTGGACGGCGGTGGCCGATCTGCTGCCCGTGGTAAAAAGACGTTACAGTGTCACGATTGTAACCAATGCCAGCCCCGACAACTTCGATATGGTGGCAAAGGCAACGCCAGCGGGTAGCACCCGGGAAACGGTGGTGCCGCTGTCGGTCTCTTATCCGCAAGAGGTGTATTCCCTGTCGCACGTTGCCATTCCGTTCCCGCCCAATGACGATCTGTATGGCCGACATCCTGAGGTAAAAAATCACTATGGCATTAGCCTCGGGACGATTGCCCTGTGGGGAGAAACATCGGTGCTGAGCGTCGGCAAAGATGCGCTAATGCGCGTGACGTCGAATCCGTTCTACGATTACATGCAGGCGCGGATTGACAGCCGCATCGGGGAAAATTAATTCCGCTGCGGAATAGATTAGGTCCCGCCGGGGAACTGTGTTAAACAGTACCGCTCTGGCCTAAATCCCTATCGGACCTCTTTCTGTGCTGACAACTCTCATTTATCGAAGCCAGCTGAGCTTAACCTGCACCTCCGCAGCGTTAAGCGAGCTGGTTGAACAGGCCAGGATCCGCAATACGGAGCAGGGCATATCCGGCATTCTTCTCTCCAGTGGCCGTGACGTCCTGCAAATTCTTGAGGGAACGGAACAGAGCGTAGTCGCGCTGTTTAATACCATCCGCGAAGATAACCGGCATACCGGCGTAGTGGAGCTGATGCGCGATTACGGTCCGCGCAGACGGTTCGATAACGTGGGGATGCTGCGGTTCGACCTGGAGGTTCAGACCCCGAAGGCGATTCTGGCCTCGGTACTGCACTACAGCAAGCTGGAAAGCTACCTCACTTCTGAGGATCGGGTCTTCAAATTCATCCAGACCTTTGTCACCGGCAAAATCTCTGCGCCACGGGCTTCGAACTATGAGCCTGATAAATGGACGCTGTCGCGGGAAAGCACGCCGTTTGGTGAAGGGTTAGGACTGCTTGCGGGCCAGCCCTGCCAGTTTGCGCTGCAACCGATTGTCGAGCCGTCCGAAGGCAAAATCAGCTCTCTTGAGGCGCTCATACGCGGAAACGACGGCGGTAGCCCGGAGCATTTCTTCAGAAGCCTCGATCACCAACGGATTTACGAAGTCGACCTGCAAACCAAAGCCTGGACCTTTTCGCTGGCGAAAAAGCTGGGCATTGGTAGCCACAAGCTGGCGGTGAATCTCCTGCCGATGTCGCTGGTTAACGTGCCCGGTGCGGTTGAGTTTCTGGTGACGCAAATCAAACAGCACGGTCTCCAGCCAGAGCAGGTGGTCATTGAAGTCACTGAGAACGAGATGATTTCCGGCTTCAACCAGTTTAACAGTGCCATCAAACAGCTGCGCGCGGAGGGGGTTGGGCTGGCGATAGATGATTTTGGTTCCGGCTATGCCGGCCTGTCGCTGCTCACGCGATTCCAGCCGGACAAGCTTAAAATCGACAGGGAGATCGTCAGCGATATCCACCTGAGCGGCCCCAAGCAGGCGATTGTGAAGTCGATAATCAGCTGCTGCACTGATCTGGAGATTACCCTGGTCGCGGAAGGTATTGAGAAGATAGAGGAGTGGTGCTGGCTTGAGTCTGCCGGTATTCGCCGCTTTCAGGGCTTTTTGTTCGCCCGTCCACAGCTCAATGGCGTGGGTGATATCCACTGGCCCCATCGGGTGCGTTAAGCAAATTTTCCCTCGCCTTATTTCCCCAATACCACGCCTGTGCTTAAATAGCTAAACCGGTTTAATATTATTTAGCTAAGAGAGTGATATGGAGACGATCTGGGTACTTGGCGATGCGGTGGTAGATCTTTTGCCCGATGGCGAAGGCAAACTGCTGCAATGTCCGGGCGGCGCGCCGGCCAACGTTGCGGTGGGGATTGCGCGTCTGGGTGGCAGGAGCGCGTTTATCGGCCGGGTGGGCGACGATCCGTTTGGGCGTTTTATGCAAAAAACGCTTGCGGATGAGCAGGTTAATACAGAATGGCTGCGTCTGGACCCGCAGCAGCGGACCTCCACGGTGGTAGTGGATCTCGATAACGACGGTGAACGTTCCTTTACCTTTATGGTTCGCCCGAGCGCGGATTTATTCCTCGATGCTGGCGACCTCCCGCCATTTCGCGCCGGAGAGTGGCTGCACGTTTGTTCCATCGCGCTCAGCGCCGAACCCAGCCGTTCCGCGACGTTTCAGGCGATGGCCGCTGTCAGACAGGCGGGCGGTTTCGTCAGCTTTGACCCCAATATTCGCGCCGATCTCTGGCACGATGAAGCCGAGCTGCGCCACTGTCTTGAGCGGGCATTGGCCTGTGCAGACGTGGTGAAACTCTCGGTAGAGGAATTGGCGTTCTTAACCGGAAATGCGCAGGTGCATGAGGGGCTGGCGGCACTGACGCGTACCTGTCCGGCCAGACGGGTACTGGTGACGCAGGGAAAAGCGGGGGTGACCGCCTGGCAGGAAGGCACATTGACGCACTATCCTGCATCACCCGTGGAATGCATTGATACCACCGGGGCGGGAGATGCTTTCGTCGCCGGGCTGCTGTTCGGCCTGGCACGTGATGGCGAAGCCAGCCTCTCAGACGTTATCACGCTCGCCCAGCGCTGCGGGGCGCTGGCGACAACCGCAAAAGGGGCAATGACCGCGCTGCCTTACCATCACGAACTGTAATTCTCCTCTCATGGGCCGCCGGTCGGCGGCCTGAATTGTCGCCTCGATCACACTTACTAAAACGGTTTAGCAAAAACAGTTGCCGATCCAAAATTTGGCGGTTTAGTATCATCAGCCTAAACCGGTTTAGCAATTTAGCACTTTCACCAATATTTTCGGGATGCGACAAAATGTATAAAAAACGCAGACTTGCCGTGATGATAGGCATGCTGGCCGGCAGTACCTCTGTTTTTGCCCAGACGGATATGACGCGTATCGAAGCACGTCTGGCGGCGCTGGAGCAACGCTTGCAGGAGGCAGAAACCCGCGCGCAGGCCGCTGAAAAGCGCGCCACGATAGCGGAAGAGAAAACGCAGCAGCTTGTCACCGCGCAACAAAAAGCGCAAACCACCACCCAGGCGGTGGCGCAGCGTACCACGGCCCTGGAGGAGAAAGCCGATCGGTCCGGCGGCTTTGAGTTTCACGGTTATGCCCGTTCCGGCCTGCTGATGAACGACGCGGCCTCCAGCAGCAAAAGCGGTCCCTATCTGACTCCCGCAGGGGAAACGGGCGGGGCCATCGGGCGTCTGGGGAACGAAGCGGATACCTACGTGGAGCTGAACGTTGAGCACAAGCAGACGCTGGATAACGGCGCGACGACGCGCTTCAAGGCGATGCTGGCCGACGGACAGAAAACCTATAACGACTGGTCAGCAGACAGCAGCGACCTGAACGTCCGTCAGGCCTTTGCCGAACTGGGCAATCTGCCGGACTTCACCGGCGCGCTGAAGGGCAGCACCTTCTGGGCGGGCAAGCGTTTTGATCGCGACAACTTCGACATTCACTGGCTGGATTCCGACGTGGTATTCCTCGCCGGGACCGGCGGCGGCGTCTATGACGTGAAATGGAACGATACGCTGCGCAGTAACTTTTCCCTTTATGGCCGTAACTTCGGCAGCGAAGAGGAGATCGACAATAACGTTCAGAACTATATCCTCAGCATGAATCACTTCGCCGGGCCGGTGCAGCTGATGGTCAGCGGCCTGCGGGCAAAAGATAATGACGACCGTAAGGACAGCAACGGCGATCCGATTAAAACCGACGCGGCGAACAACGGGGTGCATGCGCTGGTTGGTTTGCATAACGAGAGCTTCTACGGCCTGCGGGAAGGTTCCGCCAAAACGGCGCTGCTTTACGGCCACGGTCTGGGTGCCGAGGTGAAAAGCATCGGTTCTGACGGCGCGCTGCTGTCTGAGGCCGATACCTGGCGCTTCGCAAGTTACGGTGTCACGCCGCTGGGCGGTGGCTGGCATATAGCGCCCGCCGTGCTGGCGCAAAGCAGTAAGGACCGCTACGTGAAGGGCGACAGCTATGAGTGGGTCACGCTCAACACGCGTCTGATCAAAGAGGTGACCCAGAATTTCGCCCTCGCGTTCGAGGGCAGCTATCAGTACATGGATTTGAATCCGGAAGGCTACAAGGATCGCAATGCGGTTAACGGCAGCTTCTACAAGCTGACCTTCGCCCCGACGCTAAAGGCGGGCAAGATTGGCGATTTCTTCAGCCGTCCGGAGCTGCGCCTGTTCGCCACCTGGATGGACTGGAGCAGCAGGCTGGATAACTACGCCAGCGATGACGCCTTTGGCAGCAGCGGCTTCAACGCGGGTGGGGAATGGAACTTTGGGGTGCAGATGGAAACCTGGTTTTAACCCTTCACGCTCCGGCATCGCGGGGGCGTTTCGAACATCATAAAAAGAGGTCAGGAAGAGGTATCTATGGATTTTAATCATATTGCTCGCGAGCTTATTCCGCTGCTCGGTGGCAAAGAGAACATTGCCAGCGCGGCGCACTGCGCCACGCGCCTTCGTCTGGTGCTGGTCGACGATGCGCTTGCCGACCAGCAGGCTATCGGCAAGGTTGAAGGCGTAAAGGGCTGTTTTCGCAATGCCGGGCAGATGCAGGTGATCTTCGGCACGGGCGTGGTGAATAAGGTTTACGCGGCATTTATTCAGGCGGCAGGAATTAGCGAGTCCAGTAAATCAGAAGCGGCGGATATTGCGGCCCGCAAGCTGAACCCGTTCCAGCGTATCGCGCGCTTGCTCTCTAATATTTTCGTGCCGATTATCCCGGCGATTGTGGCCTCGGGTCTGCTGATGGGCCTGCTCGGGATGGTTAAAACCTACGGCTGGGTCAACCCGGATAACGCGCTGTATATCATGCTGGATATGTGCAGCTCGGCGGCGTTTATCATTTTGCCGATCCTGATTGGCTTCACCGCCGCGCGCGAGTTTGGCGGCAACCCGTATCTGGGCGCGACGCTGGGCGGCATTCTGACGCACCCGGCGCTGACCAACGCCTGGGGCGTGGCGTCCGGCTTCCACACCATGAACTTCTTCGGCCTCGAAATCGCCATGATTGGCTATCAGGGAACCGTCTTCCCGGTGCTGTTAGCGGTATGGTTTATGAGCATTGTGGAAAAACAGCTGCGCCGGGCGATTCCGGATGCGTTAGATCTGATCCTCACGCCGTTCCTGACCGTCATTATCTCCGGCTTTATTGCGCTGTTGATTATTGGCCCGGCGGGGCGCGCGCTGGGCGACGGGATCTCCTTCATTCTCAGCACCCTCATTGCCCACGCAGGCTGGCTGGCCGGGCTGCTGTTCGGTGGGCTTTATTCGGTGATTGTCATTACCGGTATCCACCATAGCTTCCACGCCATTGAGGCCGGGCTGCTGGGTAATCCGTCAATCGGCGTTAACTTCCTGCTGCCGATCTGGGCGATGGCGAACGTGGCCCAGGGCGGGGCGTGTCTGGCGGTGTGGTTCAAAACCCGCGATGCCAAAATCAAGGCCATTACCTTACCGTCGGCGTTTTCTGCGATGCTGGGCATCACCGAAGCGGCGATTTTTGGTATTAACCTGCGCTTCGTGAAGCCGTTTATCGCGGCGCTGATCGGTGGCGCGGCGGGCGGTGCCTGGGTGGTATCGGTGCATGTCTACATGACCGCCGTTGGGCTGACGGCGCTGCCCGGGATGGCGATTGTCCAGGCCAGCTCGCTGCTCAACTATATCATCGGTATGGTGATAGCCTTTGGCGTGGCGTTCACCGTCTCTCTGCTGCTGAAATATAAAACGGACTCTGAATAATGACGTTACCTTCCCGCTGGCCTGCCGTGTTGCAGGCCGTGATGCAAGGCCAGCCGCGCGCGCTGGCAGACAGCCATTATCCGCAGTGGCATCCCGCACCCGTGACGGGGCTGATGAACGATCCGAACGGCTTTATCTGGTTTGCCGGACGTTACCACCTGTTCTATCAGTGGAACCCGCTGGACAGCGATCATCGCTATAAGTGCTGGGGACACTGGAGTTCAGCGGATCTGGTGCACTGGCGGCACGAGCCCATGGCGCTGATGCCCGACGAAGAGTACGACCGCAACGGCTGTTACTCCGGCAGCGCCGTGGATAACAACGGCGTGCTGACCCTGTGCTATACCGGCAACGTAAAGTTTGACGATGGGGGCCGCACCGCCTGGCAGTGTCTGGCGGTGCAAAACGACGATGGCACTTTTGCCAAGCTGGGGCCGGTGTTGCCCCTGCCGGAAGGGTATACCGGGCACGTTCGGGATCCGAAAATGTGGCGCCATGACGGGCAGTGGTACATGGTGCTCGGGGCGCAGGATCGGCATAAGCGCGGCAAGGTGCTGCTGTTTAAATCAGCCGATTTGCACGCCTGGGTCTCCTGCGGTGAAATCGCCGGTCACGGCGTCAACGGGCTGGCGGACGCAGGCTATATGTGGGAGTGCCCGGATCTCTTTGCGCTCGACGGCACGCACGTGCTGATCTGCTGCCCGCAGGGGCTGGCGCGCGAGCCGCATCGCTATCTCAATACCTATCCGGCCGTCTGGATGAGCGGGGCATTTGATTATCAAACGTCTGCCTTTGCGCATGGCGAACTGCACGAGCTTGACGCTGGGTTTGAGTTTTATGCGCCACAAACCGCAGTAGCAGAGGATGGCCGCCGCATTCTCATCGGCTGGATGGGCGTGCCGGACGGCGAGGAGATGCTTCAGCCCACCCGCGCGCACGGCTGGATCCACCAGATGACCTGTCCACGCGAGCTGCGCTACCGCGACGGTAAGCTCTGGCAAACGCCGGTGCGTGAGCTGGAAGCGCTGCGCGAGGATGAACACCACTGGCAGGGGCGTGCCGACGATGCGCCGGACCTGGACGGGACGCGCCTTGAGTTCGAGCTAAGCGCTTCGCACGTGAAGGTGAACTTTGCCGGTGCGTTGCGGCTGGTTATGGATGATGAGGGTTTACGTCTGGCGCGCGCCAGTCTGGAAACCGGAGAAACGATGACCCGCTACTGGAAGGGTGACGTTAATCATTTGCGCGTGCTATGCGACCGTTCCAGCGTCGAAATTTTCATTAATCACGGTGAAGGCGTGATGAGCAGCCGCTATTTTCCTGACCATCCGGCACGGGTGCGCGTCGAAGGTGCGTCCGACATCACATTACGCTACTGGTCGCTGCGCACCTGCATGATAGAATAGGCGTTTTGGCAGCCGGATCTAAGTCGTTGTGAGAAAAACAAAACGCGTCACCATCAAAGATATCGCGGAGCTGGCGGGGGTATCAAAAGCCACCGCCAGCCTGGTTCTGAACGGCCGCAGCAAAGAGCTTCGCGTGGCGGAAGAGACGCGGGAGCGCGTGCTGGCGATTGCCAAAGAACAGCATTATCAGCCCAGTATTCACGCCCGTTCGCTGCGGGATAACCGCAGCCACACCATTGGACTGGTGGTGCCCGAAATCACCAACTACGGTTTTGCCGTTTTTTCGCACGAGCTTGAGACCCTCTGCCGCGAGGCGGGCGTTCAACTGCTGATCTCCTGTAGCGATGAAAATCCGGGCCAGGAGACGGTGGTGGTCAACAACATGGTGGCCCGCCAGGTGGACGGGCTTATTGTCGCCTCCAGCATGCTCAACGACGCGGACTATCAAAAGCTGAGCGAACAGCTGCCCGTTGTGCTCTTTGACCGTCATATGAACGACAGCTCCCTGCCGCTGGTCATCACCGATTCGATTACCCCAACCGCCAGGCTGGTGGCCGAGATTGCGCGCCAGCATCCGGACGAGTTCTACTTCCTCGGCGGGCAGCCGAGGCTTTCCCCAACCCGTGACCGTCTTGAAGGTTTTAAGCAGGGGCTGCGCGACGCCAGCGTCGAGTTACGTCCGGAGTGGATCATTCATGGTAATTACCATCCGAGCTCCGGCTACGAAATGTTTGCCGAGCTTTGCGCGCGCCTGGGCCGCCCGCCAAAAGCCCTTTTTACCGCCGCCTGTGGCCTGCTGGAAGGGGTGTTGCGCTACATGGGGCAACATAACCTGCTGCAAAGCGATATCCGTCTGGCCAGCTTCGACGATCACTATCTCTATGACTCTCTGTCTATTCCCGTCGATACCGTTCGTCAGGATAACCGACAGCTCGCCTGGCACTGCTTTGATCTGATTGGCAAACTGATTGAGGGGGAGACGCCGGAGCCGATCCAGCGCAAGCTGGATGCAACCCTGCAACGTCGTTACCGGTCAGCCGAATAAAAGATGAGCAACTCGCGAATACGCCCATAACTTTAATTAATTAAAGATCTGTTTTCGCCGATAACCAAAGGGAAACTATATTCCTGAGGTTTGTTGTTATGTCGTTGAAAAAATCATCACTGATTATCCTGTTTTCCCTGCTTTTCTTCTTTGTGGCCAGCACCATCACCAGCGTTGGGCTCATCATCAAAAGTAATAATTCGCTGGATAACGTGAACAAAGAAATTCAGGTGGTTCTGTCGATTATTGACCCCATTAACCACAGCCGAACCCTGCGCGTCAGGGTCATGGAGTATGTGAAAATGGTGGAAGCGGGGGACGCAGCCGTTTCGTCCGCAAAACTGGCCTCGGTGAAGGAGGCGCTGACCAAAGCCGACCGTGCCTTTTCGGCGTTTATGGCCTCGCCGCGTTTGCAGGATGAAGCCCCACTGGTCAATGACTACCAGGTGGCGTGGCAAAACTACCGTAACCAGGGGTTGGCGCCGCTGATCGCCGCGGCTGCCGCTCGCGATGTGTCACGCTTCAATACCCTCATCCCCGTGGTGTCCCAGCTCGATCGCCAATATGAAATTGTGCTCGATCAGGTGCTTTCCGTTCACCAGAAGTACGCGAAAACGCTGAACGAGGATGCGAGCCGTAATTTCGTGTCGGGGCTGGTCATTATCGCCAGCATTGCCGCGCTGTTCGTGGTGGTGATCCTTGCCGTCAGCCTGCTGATGAAACGCCTTGTCTTTGCGCCGGTTGACCTGGCGCGTGAGCACTGTAGCCATATTGCGGCAGGGAAGCTGGATGTACCGGTACCCGTCAAGGATGATTCCGGGAATGAAATCGATCGCCTGATGGGCTCAATGGAGCAGATGCGTCAGGCGCTCCTCTCCACGCTTTCTCAGGTGCGCGATGCCAGCCATACCGTAACCCACGCGGCGCAGGAAATTGCCTCCGGTAATATCGACCTGGCCTCGCGTACCGAGCAGCAGGCCTCCGCCCTGACCCAGACGGCGGCCAGCATGGAAGAGCTGAGCGCGACGGTGGCGAATAACACCGATAACGTTTTCCAGGCCGGTAAGCTGGTGCAGGATGCCGTGAAAAATGCCCGTACCGGCGAAGCGGTAACCCGTGAAGTCATCGAGACGATGAATACCATCGCGTCCAATTCGAAGCGCATTGAAGACATCACCAGCGTCATCAACAGCATTGCTTTCCAGACCAACATTCTGGCGCTGAACGCGGCCGTTGAAGCGGCGCGTGCCGGTACGCAGGGACGGGGATTTGCCGTCGTGGCGAGTGAAGTCCGCACGCTGGCGCAGAAAAGCGCGGTGGCGGCGAAGGATATCGAAAGCCTTATCGCCCAGTCTGTTTCCAGCGTGAAAAACGGGGCGGAGCTGGTGAACCGCTCGGGAGAGGTGATTCATTCTATTATCAGCTCTGTGAATAAAGTGAATGCGCTGATGGAGCAGATTTCGGTTGCCTCGGAAGAGCAGAGCCGCGGAATTGGTCAGGTTGGGCAGGCCGTAACCGAGATGGACGGCGTAACCCAGCAGAACGCGGCGCTGGTGCAGCAGTCCGCCGCTGCGGCAGCCTCGCTGGAGGAGCAGGCGCAGCAGCTGTCGCAGAGTATTTCAAGTTTCAGTCTGCCCAGGACGGCGTAACGAGCAAGCGTTGACAGGGCACGCATCTTCGACCACTCTAAAACTCTATCTTAGAGAGGTCGTTATGCTTCAACGGTTTGCAAAGAAAAAGGTGCTGTTACTTTCTGCTCTGCTGGCTTCAGGGCTGGTCAGGGCAGAGGAGACGCTTCCGGATGTGGTGAAGCACTTCAGCGAACAGCAGGACATCAAAATCATAAAGAAAATTGATGCCCCCGGCGGCGCGCCTGCGTGGCTGGGGCAGTATCAGGACATGGGCGTGACGCTCTTTCTGACCCCTGACGGAAAGCACGTGGTGTCTGGCTATCTGTATGATGATAAGGGAACAAACCTCAGCGAAGCCTATTTCCAGAAGGAAATATACGCCCCGATGGGCCGCGAGATGTGGAAGAAGCTCAATGCGGCGCATCCGCTAAAAGAGGGCGCGGAAACTGCGCCGAAGAAAGTTTTTGTCTTTGCCGACCCGTTCTGCCCGTACTGCAAACAGTTCTGGGCAGAAGCGCAGCCGTGGGTGAAGGCCGGGAAAGTCCAGCTCAACACGCTGCTGGTCGCGTTCCTCAACCCGAACAGCGGGCGTAATGCTTCGGCGATCCTGAACGCGAAAGATCCGGTCTCGGCCTGGAAAGAGTACGAGCTCTCCGGCGGCAAAAAGCTGCCGAAACCGGAAGGCGCGGCCTCCCGGGAAACCGTTGAGATCCTGCAAAATCATCAGACGTTAATGGACAGCCTCGGCGCGAATGCCACGCCGGCGATTTATTACCTGAATGAACAAAACGAACTGCAACAGGTCGTGGGCATGCCCGACGCGAAACAGCTTGAGGCGATGTTCGGGCCGAAGCCCTAAAAGAAAGGCAGAAACAGGGCGTTTCTGCCTTTTCTTCATCAGCTACCCCAGCGTCCCCGCAGGTAATTCACCGCGTCCTGCGTCTGGGGCTGGTTAAGATAATCTTCGCGGAACAGGATAGTGCCCTTTACGTCAGGCAGGGAATCGTTGAGATCGAGCTGTTTTTTCAGCTCCGGCACGCCGCCGTTCACCGTCCAGTCCGGTTCATTTCTGGAAGGCGCGCCCACCTTGTAGAACGCGATCCCGATATACAGGCGGGTATGGGTCGGTTTCACCACGTCAGCCCACCATTTTGTCAGCACATCGTAACGTGCTGCGTCGCGGGCGAAGGGCCAGTAAATCTGCGGCGCTATGTAATCCAGTAACCCCTGCTGTACCCACTTGCGCGTGTCAGCGTAGGATTCATCGTAGGCTGCGGCACCGCGCGTGTCCGAACCTGCCGGGTCGAAGGAGCGGTTGCGCCAGACGCCCGCCGGGCTTACGCCAAACTCTACCTCAGGTTTAGCCTGCTTAATCGCCCGGGAGACCTGCACAATCAGCTCCTGGGTATTATGCCGCCGCCAGTCGGCTTTTGACGCAAATCCCTCGCCGTAGCGCCTGAAGGTCCAGGCATCATTCAGGGCTGAACCCGGCGTTTCGGTATAAAAATAGTCATCGAACTGAACGCCGTCGACAGGGTAGCGATTCACCACTTCCATCACCACCTGGGTTATCCAGTCCCGCACCTCGGGAATGCCCGGGTCGAGAACAAAACGATCCCCCGAGGTGCGGATCCACTCCGGATGTTGAACGTACACGCTGGAGGGATGAAGCGACGAGGTCCGGTTTAACGCGGCAATGGTCGACGGCTTCGTATTGGTGGAAACGCGGTACGGGTTAAACCAGGCGTGAACCTTCATGCCGCGCCTGTGCGCTTCATCCAGCATAAACTGGAGCGGATCGTAACCGGGATCTTCCCCGATAGTCCCCGTCAGGGTATCCGACCACGGCAGGATTTTAGAGGACCACAGCGCCGTGCTGTCCGGTTTTACCTGAAAGAAGACGGTATTGATCCCCAGGGTTTTCAGCTTATCGAGCTTGTCCGTCAGCGCCCGCTGCTGCTGGGCGATACGCTGGTCCGCGCTGCGGCCATTCACCGAGGAAACGGGTGGCCAGTCGAGACGGGAGACGGTCGCCAGCCAGATCCCGCGCATGGGTTCGTTGGTCTGCTGTACTGGTTTCGCCTGCGGCAGCGGGGTAACGAGTGATTTGGGTGGTTTGGAGGTGCAACTTACCAGTAAAAGCGCGCAGCCAAGCAGCGCGCCGGTCCGTTTTACGTGTCGCATCATTTGCGTTTTAGCTCCTGGGTGTCCGGCTTTCCGTCCAGGGATTAAAGGCCGGTTCGTCCTGTTCCCCGGGACCGTCATCGTGAAGGGATTCGAGGTAAAGGGCTTCGACTTCCGCCCGCGCCCATGGGGTACGGCGCAGAAATTTCAGACTCGATTTAACACTCGGGTCCTTGCGAAAACAGTTGATTTTGATTCGGTTGCCCAGTTCATTCCAGCCATATCGCGCAACCAGCGCGTTAACCTGCATTTCGAGCGTTACGCCATGCAAAGGATCGTTGGAAGTATGTGCAGTCATAGGCGTCCGGTAGTCTCAATTTTTATGGGGATGTGATAAACGCTCAAAGGTTACAAGAAAGCAGGGGACGCGGCAATTTCAGCGTGAGGTTCTTCACCCTTGAGAGGGTGAAGAAGAGGGGATTACTATTTTTTAAACAGTTCAGGCGCCCACGGCGTTGGGTCTACTTCCATAAACGGCGCGCGCTCAAAGCGAGACTTCAGCGCCCAGGGTACCGTACAGTCAAAAATCGTCTTGCAGGTTATCCCGTTTCCACGAATGGAGGGGCTGTAGTCCGGCGACTGCGAAGGATCGAGCTGATGACCGCGGAGCCCCGGCAAATGGGTGATGCTGACGTCGCCCTGCATGCGGGTGGTCATCGCCCACAAAATGTCGTCGCTGTCGAAGATATCCACGTCTTCATCGACGAGAATAATGTTTTTCAGCTCGGAATAGGTGGCTAGCGCGATAAGAGCCGCCTGACCCTGACGCCCTTCGTCAGAGGGCTGGCGTTTTTTCACCTGCAAGATGCCGAGGAATTTGCCGCCCCCAGCGGTATGCGCGTAAACGTTTTGCAGGAAACCGGGGATGGCTTCTTCCACCGCATTGCGGATGCTGGCCTCGGTGGGTAAACCGGCAAGCGTGGTGTGCTCTTCGCCTGGACCGACCAGCGTTTGCAGGATCGCCTGATGGCGCATCGTGACGGCCTTCACCTTGATCACCGGCAGCGAAGGGTTCGCCTCCCCGCAGTAGCCGGGGAATTCCGGCATCGCATGCCCGGTATGGGTATGCTGATCTTCTTCGACGCGCACGCCCGGCAGCAGTTCGCCTTCAATGATAATTTCCGCACGCGCAATCGCTTTTTCATTTACGGCCACGCCCTGCACCAGTTCAACCGGGCGTTGACGCAGGGCACCGGCGACGCCCAGCTCGTTATAGCCGAAGGGCGTGGTCGGCGCTTCGAAGCAAGCGCCAATGTAGATAGCCGGATCAAGACCCATGTTGATGGTGACCGGCAGCGGTTTTCCCGCCTCTTCGGCTTTCTTACGGAACACTTCGATGTGACGGCCCGCGGCAAGGAACATGGAGAGCTCGTCGCGCTCCTGAACGCAGAGACGGTGAATGGTGACGTCGGTCAGCGACGCGTCTTCCGGATCGCTCGCCAGCACCAGCCCCAGGCAGAAGAACGGGCCGGCATCTATCGGCGTATTGGTCGGGGCCGGAAGCAGCTTACGCAGATCGAAGTTCGGATCGTCGGCGTAAAACACCTGTTCCTGGCACGGCGCCTGTGCCGCCGGAACGACAATGGGCGCAACCGGGTTTTTCACCGCCTGGCCGACGTGTTTTGCCAGTTCAGAGGGCTCGCACCCCAACAGCAGCGCCGCCCGTTCGCGGCTGGCGTGCATGCCCACCAGGATGCGGGAATCCGGATAACCCTTCACGTTATTGAACATCATAGCCGGGCCGATGCGCGTCGGACGTTTGACCGTGCCGCCAGCGCCGATGTGCCGGTAAACGCCCGCCAGCTCTGCATTCGGATCGACCGGATGGTCAGTTTCAATGTACTGGCCTTCGTGGGGCTGGAGCAGTTCGATGGCACTTCTGAGATCGTTAATGTAGTTTTCCATATTTACCTCCTTGGTTGAATGCTTCCATTCTTAACCGGACGAACATTGCTATCAATTGCATCATTTATGCTATTTTGATAAGAAAATTAGTATCAATGACGGAGGCACGATTTGCAGTTTCGACTGATGCGCAATTTTATTGTGGTGGCCGAAGAGCTCCACATGCACCGGGCGGCAGAGCGCCTGAACATGGCGCAGCCCGCGCTGAGCCAGCAGATTAAAACCCTTGAAGATCGCCTGGGGGTCACGCTGTTCAGCCGGGCGAATCGTCGCTTAACGCTGACGCCAGCCGGAGAGGCGTTTCTCCATAAAGCCAGAATCGCGATATTTATGACCGATCAGGCGATTCTGGACGCCAGGCAAACGGCCAGGGGCGAGCAGGGCGTGCTGAATCTCGGATGTGTTTCAAGCGCGATATTCGACAGCAAACTGCCCGCCGCGCTGCGGCTACTTCATGAGAAATGGCCGGCCATCACCCTTTCTATGATGACGGGGAACGTGCAAACCCTTTACACCGGCGTGCAAAGTAACCAACTGGATGTGGCCATCATCCGTGCGCCGCTACCGCTGCTGCCTGACGATCTGCAAAGCCGTCCTTTCACCACGGAAAAAGTCGTGCTGGCGTTACCGCATCACCATAGCCTGGCGGGATCTTCCGCGCTGACGCTTTCGTCTGTGAAGGAGGAAAAGTGGATTACCCTGCGCGATCCGCAGGGTATGGGACTGGAGCAATACTTTTATGATGCCTGCCATAGCGCGGGTATACAGCCTAACGTCGTGCAAAATGCCACCGATGTCCCCACGGTGATAAGCCTTGTCGCCGCGGGGTTTGGCATCGCCATGCTGCCAGCCTCAGCGAAGGCAATACGCGTACAAAACGTGGTCTTTGTGGATATTCTTGACCGACTCCGGGAGAGTGAGCTGACGCTGGTTTGCCATCGGGTGGTTCGCTCTGAGGTTCTGAAAAAATTGATGAACATTCTCGATCATATCTGACGCCCGGCGGCCTGAAGAAGCTGTTCCCGCAGCCAGCGGTTAGCCGGGTCCTGACCGTTTTTCGGGTGCCAGTACATACCAATAACGATCGGCGGGAGATCCAGCGGCGGCGGAAAAATATCCAGCGTTTGCGCGAAGCGTTGCAGCATGCGTCTGGGTAGGGTGCAGAGCAAATCGGTACCGCCAACAATCGCAGGCGCCATCGCGTAGCTTTGCGTCGACATCACCACGTTACGCTGGTGGCCAAGCCCCGCCAGATGCCGATCGACAAAGCCTGAGAAAGGGTCCCCCTCGGACGAAACCACCAGGTGGGAAAGGGCGCAATAGCTTTTCAGATCCATCGGCCCCGTACCGCGCGGATGGCCTTTACGCTGGGCGGTGGCATATTCATCGTCAAACAGTTTTCGTCTGACCCATGCATCGTGCGCGCCCGCGTTAATGCCGACATAAATATCCACCTCGCCATTTTCCATCTGCGCCGCCAGCAGCTGGGTTTCGGGGAGCGCAAAACGCAGGCGGATGCCCGGTGCCGCAGCGCTAATCTGATTCTGCAACTCCGCCCCGAGCATCAGCGCCGGGTTCTCATGCAGGGCAATCACAAAGGTGCGGTTGCTGTTTTGCGCGTTGAACGTGGTGGGTTCAAGCATTGACGAAATGCCCTGTAAAACCGTCGTGACCTGCGGCCTTAACGCCTCGGCGCGCGGCGTAGGTAACACCCCACGTCCGTGTGGGGAAGGGACAAACAGCGGCTCACCGAACAGGAGACGCAGGCGCGCAAGGCGGGCAGACATTGCCGGCTGGCTGATGCCCAGCCGCGCGGCCGCATGGGTGATATTCTGCTCCCTGAGCAGGGCATCCAGCGTCAGGAGCAGATCTATATCCATATCGGAAGGTGGCATCTTATTTTGCGTCACGGTTGGTATAGGTCACCGGGACCCACGCGTAGCCTTGCCGCTCGCCCTGCGTGACATAACCGATACCGGGGAAAGGCAGGTGCGGAGCCGCAATGAGATCTTTGTTTTTCACAAACTCCGCGAACGCCGCGTTACGCACCCTGGCGGCGCCGTCCTGATCCTCATCGTAAGCAATCGTCACATTCGGCTGGGGGAACTGAACCGCAGCGACGTGAATAATGTCGCCGACAAAGGTGATTTTTTCACCTTTGCTCTCCAGCGTATAGAACGCCGAACCTGGGGTGTGGCCCGGATGTACCGTTCCGCGGATGCCCGGCAGAAGCTGTTCCGTCCCGGAGAAGGTCTTCACTTTTCCGGCGTCCAGATAAGGTTTTAAGGTTTTGCGCGCAACGTCGAAGTAGTTCTGGTCATAACCAGATTTTTTCTGGTTCTCGTCGTTAAAGAAAAATTCGATATCCGGTTTGCCGACATAGACCTGCGCATGAGTAAACACGCGCTGGCCGTCTTTCACCAGGCCACCGGCGTGATCGGAGTGAGCATGGGTGATGAGAATATCGGTAATATCTTCGGGTTTGATGCCCTGCGTCGCCAGGCTTTCAATCAGTCGGCCGCCTTTGCCGGGCCCAAAGAGTTGGCCTGAACCGGTGTCCACCAGGATTTTGTGGCCGGGCAGCGCGATATAGAACGCATTAATTGACGCTTCAACCGGGTTGGCCTGGAAATTTTTTGCCAGTAACGCATCGGTATTTTCCGCCGTCGTCCGGCGCAACAGGGCGTGCAGATCCTGCGGTACGCTGCCGTCCGTAAAGGCGGTGACAATCGTATCGCCAACCTGAACGCTATAGCCGCCAGCCTGCTGTTTCACCACGTGCTGGGGAACGCTGGCCACCGCGTGGATCGCGGGAAAGAAAAGAACAGAACCGGTAAACAGGGTTGATAAAGCAAGTTTTTTCACAGTAAACATGATGGGCTCCTCAATAGTAAGTTCATCATAGTTCAACTGAGATTTTTGAGAACGGAAGGGGGGTGAATGTGACCTATCCATGAAATGGATAGGTCTGAGAGAAGTTTTTACAGAACGCCGGTACCGCCGTCAGAACACCAGACCTGTCCGGAGGCGTATGAGCAGGTATCGGAGGCAAACAGCACGTACAGCGGTGCGATTTCAACCGGCTGGCCCGGTCTGCCCAGCGGGGTATCTTCCCCGAACTTCTGGACCTTGGATTGAGGCTGGCCGCCGCTGGACTGAAGAGGCGTCCAGTACGGACCCGGCGCGACAGCGTTCACACGAATGCCGCGCGGCCCCAGCTGCTGCGCCAGAGATTTGGTAAAGGCCACGTTACAGGCTTTGGTCTGCGCATAGTCGACCAGGATCGCGCTCGGCTTAAATGCCTGAACGGAAGTGGTGTTGATGATCACGGCGCCTTCCTGCAAATGGCGCAGCGCGGCTTTTGTGATCCAGAAGGGCGCATAGACGTTGGTTTTGAACGTCGCGTCAAAATCAGCGGTAGTGAGATCGTCGATCGATTCGCAGAACTGCTGGCGCCCGGCGTTATTCACCAGAATATCCAGGCCGCCCAGTTCGGCGACGGCTTTTTCCACCAGCGTATCGCAGAACGACTCTACGCGAATGTCGCCGGGAATAGCGACCGCTTTACGGCCTTCGGCCTTAATCAGCGCAATGACCGATGCGGCATCGGATTCCTCTTCAGGCAGATAGCCGATGGCAACATCTGCCCCTTCACGGGCATAGGCGATGGCGACCGCGCGACCAATGCCGGAATCACCGCCGGTGATCAGCGCTTTTTTTCCTGCCAGTTTTCCCGACCCGATATAACTTGTTTCACCATGATCCGGTATTGGCTTCATTTCCGATGCCAGCCCGGGGGCCATTTGCGGTTGTTCAGCAAACGGTGGACGAGGGTAATGCAGCGTGTGATTATTTCCTGTAGACATACCGGCCTCCTTAAATAGTGAATTCCAAGATTAGTCGTTAATTAGACGCAAGCGGGCAAAATTGACAAATTCAGACAAATCTATATTCCATTGCCGGATGTAAAATATTTTCTTAAGCCAGCATGTAATACCAGAAAAGGGCGACCTCATCTTTTTCCGGCAGGGCGTTGTAAAGATAGCGATCGTAACCGCCCAGAATAAATCCATAGTGACGATAGAACAGACAGGCTGAAACGTTGACGTTCTGCGTCTCCAGCCGTAAGCCGGGCGCATTGAGGCTTCGCGCCCAGACGTGGGTGGCAGACATCAGCTTATGCGCCGCGCCCGTCCGGCGCTTTGAACGCTCCACGGCAATGTAATCCACTGAGATAAATTTATTCCAGTTACAGGATGCAGTAATAAAACCGGCGATTTCTCCGTCATCCGTTTCGGCAATCAGAAATATTGAATCCGGATTAACGCAATGGTTTTCCAGCGTCTGGAGATCCAGTTCATACGTTTTAAGATAAGGCTCTGTTAACGCTTCAATATGCAAATCGCCATTGAGAAAGGGCTCTCTGGCAATCTCATCAACCGTGAAAGAAAAATCACAGCATTCAAGACGGGCGAGATCGGTACTTAATCCTTTTCGAATATGCATGGTATTCCTTAAGTGGGAGTTATAAATAGATAATAGACGAAGCGGCATACCCTGCTGGCATAACACTCTGTTGATCCTGGTCTAAGCTTGTATTTCGTTCCGCGTAGAATGTGGTCATTCGAGGACAGTGAATGGAATTCAGAACATGTCGCAGGCACTGGGGTGCCGAGTTTATTTCCGATGACGTTGTACGTTTTCGCGTCTGGGCTGAAGGGCAGAAAGATCTCACGTTGCGTTTAACCGACACCGACATTCCGATGGCGGCGGTGGGCGACGGCTGGTTTCAGATTGACGTTCCCGGCGTCAGGCACGGTACGACGTATCAGTTTGTTTTACAGGATGGGTTGGCAGTGCCGGATCCGGCCTCACGGGCCCAGCAGAATGACGTCAACGGCCCGTCGGTGGTGATCGACCCCCGACGCAATCCGTCCACGCAACCAGAATGGAAAGGGCGGCCGTGGGAAGAGACGGTAATTTACGAACTGCATATCGGGACCTTCACCAAGGAAGGAACCTTCAGGGCGGCTATCGCAAAACTGCCTTATCTGGCCGAACTGGGCATTACGCAGCTGGAAGTGATGCCCGTTTCCCAGTTTGGGGGGCAACGCGGCTGGGGGTATGACGGCGTATTGCTGTATGCCCCGCACCCGGCTTACGGCACGCCGGAAGATTTTCATGCCTTTATCGACGCCGCCCACGCGCTTGGGCTTGCCGTGGTGCTCGATATCGTACTCAATCACTTTGGCCCGGAAGGGAACTACCTGCCGTTACTCTCGCCGGCGTTTTTCCATCAGGATCGGATGACCCCGTGGGGCAACGGGATTGCCTATGAGGTTGACGCGGTCCGGCAATACATTGCCGAGGCGCCGTTATTCTGGCTGTCGGAGTATCATCTTGACGGTCTGCGCTTCGACGCCATCGACCAGATCCATGACGACGCAGAGACCCATATTCTTCCCCACATTGCGCAACGGATCCGCGACGCATTTCCGGATCGTCATATCCATCTCACCACCGAAGACAGTCGCAACGTCATTTTCCTGCATCCGCGCGATGAGCATGGTCAGACGCCGCTTTTCACCGCCGAATGGAATGATGATTTTCACAACGCCGCGCATGTCTTCGCGACCGGGGAATCTCACGCCTATTACCAGGATTTCGCCTACGAGCCGGAGAAAAAGCTGGCGCGAGCGCTGGCCGAAGGCTTTGTCTACCAGGGCGAAATCTCGCTTCAGACCGGAAAATCGCGCGGAGTAGAGTGTCGCGAGCAGCCTCCGCAATTTTTTGTCGATTTTATTCAGAACCACGATCAGGTCGGCAACCGTGCCCAGGGTGAGAGGCTCATCTCTCTGGCTGGCGCGGATAAAACGCGGGTGCTGTTCGCGGCGCTGCTCCTGTCGCCTCATATACCGCTGCTGTTTATGGGCGAGGAGTATGGCGAAACGCAACCGTTCCTCTTTTTCACCGACTTCCACGGTGACCTGGCGAAAGCGGTGCGGGAAGGGCGCGCGAAAGAGTTTACCGGCCATGCCGGGCACGATGAAACCGTACCGGATCCCAACGACCTGAATACCTTTATGTGCTCGAAGCTGGACTGGAACAGGGTGGAGACGGAGGAAGGCAGAGCGTGGCTGCACCTGACGCGCGAACTGATTGCGCTGCGTCAGCGCTATGTCGTCCCGTTACTGAAGCAGCACGGCGCTGTTGAGGGTAACGTCCTGCAAACGACACTCGGCATGGTTGCCGTGAGCTGGCGTTTTCCGTCCGGTACGCTGTCGCTGGCGCTGAATATCGGTAAAAAGCCGCTCACCTTGCCGGACCTGCCCGGAAAACCGATCTTTAGCTGGCCGGAGGCAATCGAAAACCTGTCGCCGAACAGCATTGTTGTTCGCTTTGCTGAAGGAGAAGCAACGCTATGATCCCGTCCTCAACCTATCGCATTCAGTTTCGCAACGGCATGACCTTTGACCGCGTGGTGACCCTGATACCGTATATGAAAGATCTCGGTATCAGCCATCTCTACGCGTCACCTGTTTTCACGGCAACCACGGATTCTACTCACGGCTATGACGTGACGAACCCCAACGAAATCGACCCGGCGATTGGCGGGCGGGAAGGGTTTGACCGCATGGCGGCGGCGCTTAAACAGGCAGAGATGGGGCTGATTCTGGATATTGTGCCGAACCACATGTCCACCTCCCTGGAGAACCGCTGGTGGCGCGATGTGATCGAGCACGGCAGGCAGAGCCGCTACGCGACCTATTTTGATATCGACTGGTCCAGACCGCTAACGCTGCCGTTTCTTGGCGACAACTTCGAAGCCGAGCTGGAGCGCGGGGCTATCACCATAAAACGTGACAGTGTCACTAATAAGGCGGAACTGGTTTACTACGACACCGCCTATCCGCTCAATCCCGGCACGTTTGCCGAGGACAAAAGCTTCGCTGAGATCCACGAGGCGCAAAGCTGGCGCCTCATGTCCTGGCGGGAAGCGCCGAAACAGCTTTCATGGCGACGCTTTTTTGAAATTACCGGGCTGGTGGGCGTGCGGGTGGAGGATGAGGCGGTATTTGCAGACACGCACCGCCTGATCCTTGAGCTTGTTCACGCTGGCGTCGTCGACGGCCTGCGCATTGACCATGTGGACGGGCTTGCCGATCCGCTGGGTTATTTGCAGCGCCTGCGGGCGGCGACCGGGCCGGATTGCTACATCACGGTGGAGAAGATCCTCGCGAAAGGGGAACAGCTTCCTGCGGAGTGGCCCGTCTCGGGTACTACGGGCTATGAGTTTATCGCCTCGCTGGCAGAAGTGCTGGTGGACGATAACAACCTCTCGCGGCTGGAGACGCTCCACGACGAGACGCTGGGCACGACCGTGGACAGGCATACGGAGCTGCGCAAGGCAAAAGGCCTGATGACCGACCGTAACTTTGAGGGCGAATTCACCACGTTGCTGACTATTGCCAGCGAGCTGGCCCGGCGCAACGACGTGGCGGTGCAGCACGACGATATTCGCCACGCCCTGCGCGAGCTGCTTATCGCCTTTCCGGTGTATCGCACCTACGGCACCGCAGAGGGGCTGACGCCCTCGGACGTGGCGCTGCTTAGCCGGGTGGTCGCCAACGTGAACACGTCCGAACCCGCCCTGAGCCTGATCGTCCGTATTCTTACCGGCGATCTGCCGGAGCATGACCACGCGCAGGCATCCCTTTTCCGCACCCGTTTTCAGCAGCTGACCGGGCCGCTGATGGCGAAATCGGTAGAGGATACGCTGTTCTTCCGCCACAACCTGGAGCTGGCGCTGAACGAAGTAGGCGCCGACCCGACGCCGCGCGCGTTTTCACTTTCCCGTTTTCACCAGGAGATGCGCATTCGTCTTGCCCGCCAGCCCGACGCGCTGCTGGGGACCTCTACCCACGACACCAAACGCGGCGAGGATGCGCGAGCGCGTCTGTACACGCTGACGGAAGCGCCGGATCTGTGGGGAGAAAACCTGGCGCGCTGGCGGCAGATGAACCAGACGCAGGTCCGGTTCCTGAACGATGGCACCGCGCCGAACGCCGCCGATACCTGGATGATCTACCAGGCGCTGGCGGGCGTCTGGCCTGCCACGCTCTCGCCTGACGATCGCGACGGGCTTAAGTCACTGGAAGAGCGTTTCCTCGGTTTTATCGAAAAAGCCCTGCGCGAGGCCAAGCAGCGGACCGACTGGATCGACAGCAACGAAGATTACGAGAGCGTGGTGCTGGACTACGTGCGGCATCTGCTCTCCCCGGATAACACCCTGTTCCTGCGTGATTTTAGTGCCGCACTACAGCCGTTCATTCGGGCGGGATTGCTGAACAGCCTGAGCCAGACGGTGATCAAGCTGACTGCCCCCGGCGTACCGGACATCTATCAGGGTAGCGAAGGGCTTAACTTTAGCCTGGTCGACCCGGATAACCGACGCGAACCGGATTTCACCGCGCTGGCGGAGAACCTGAGCACGGCGGATGGCAACATCTTTAACGATGCGCAACGCTGGCGCGACGGCAGCGTGAAGCAGTATGTCACCGCCACGCTGTTACGGATCCGGCCGCATTACCCAGCGCTTTTCCGCTACGGCGACTGGCTGCCGCTGAAGGTGACCGGCGAGCGCGAGGAGAACCTGATTGTCTATGCGCGCCTTCACGAGGAAGAGGCGCTTATCGTTGCCGTGCCGCGCCTGGTGTTTGACGTCACCGACAATGCGGCTCTGTGGGCCAATACCACCGTGGCCATACCCCAGGAGCTGGCCGGAAAGCACTATCGGGATCTGTTTACCGGAGAGCGTCGCCTACTGCCAGAGACGCTGGATTTAACGTCTGAAAAGGGATGTTTGTTGGTTCTGCTTACCTGCGAATAATCGAGGAGAACAAAAATGCCAAAGGATACAACGTTTGAAATTCGGGCCGGCCATGGCCAGCAGCTTGGCGCAAATTATGACGGAAAGGGGGTAAACTTCGCCCTGTTTTCCGCCCACGCGGAGCGGGTAGAGCTCTGTCTGTTTGACCCCTCCGGCAAAACCGAAATCGCCCGACTGGAGCTGCCGGAATATACGCATGAGGTGTGGCACGGCTATGTGCCCGACCTCGAGCCGGGCGCGCTCTACGGCTATCGCGTTCACGGCCCCTATGATCCGGAGAATGGCCATCGTTTTAACCCCAACAAGTTGCTTATCGATCCGTATGCCCGCGAACTGGTGGGCGACATTGCGTGGAACGATGCCCACTTCGGCTATGAGCTGGGGCATGACGAGCTCGATCTCAGCTTTGATACGCGCGACAGCGCGCCGTTTACGCCGAAATGTAAGGTCATCGACCCAAACGCCGCCGACTGGCAGGACTCGCGTCGGCCTGACGTTCCGTGGCCACACACCGTGGTCTATGAAAGCCATGTGAAAGGTTTTACCCAGCTTAATCCGGCCATTCCGCCCGAACTGCGTGGTACGTTTGAAGGGATGGGACACAAAGCCTCCGTGGATTACATCAAAAGCCTGGGGATCACCTCGGTGGAGCTGCTGCCGGTTCACTGGTTCCCGGACGATCAGCACCTGCTGGATCGCGGTCTTAAAAACTTCTGGGGCTATAACTCGCTGGCTTTCTTTGCGCCAGCGTCCCGCTATTACGGTCCGGCGGGTATCCAGGGTTTCCGCGACATGGTGCGCGCGTATCATGATGCGGGCATCGAGGTGATCCTCGACGTGGTTTATAACCACACGGCGGAGGGCAACGAGCTGGGGCCAACCCTGTCGTTTAAAGGGATTGATAACTTCTGCTATTACCGCACCATGCCGGATCAGCACCGTTATTACATCAACGATACCGGCACCGGGAACACCGTTAACACGTCGCACCCGCGCGTGTTGCAGATGGTCATGGACTCCCTGCGTTACTGGGCGGAATCGATGCAGATTGATGGCTTCCGCTTTGATCTCGGAACCATACTCGGACGCGAGCCGGAGGGCTTCGATCCGCGCGGCGGCTTCTTCGATGCCGTGACCCAGGACCCGGTACTGTCGAAGCTGAAGCTCATTGGTGAGCCGTGGGATATCGGCCCGGGTGGATATCAGGTTGGGGGCTTCCCGCCAGGCTGGGGCGAGTGGAACGATAAATACCGCGATACGGTACGTGAATACTGGAAGGGGGATAACGTCTCTAACGATTTTGCCGCCCGCCTGCTGGGGTCCGGCGATCTGTATGACCTGCGCGGTCGTCGTCCGTGGGCCAGCGTCAATTTTATCACCGCGCATGACGGCTTCACGCTCAACGACCTGGTATCGTACAACGAGAAGCATAACGCCGATAACGGGGAAGATAATAACGACGGACATAACGATAACCGTTCGTATAACTACGGCGAAGAAGGGCCGACGGAAAACCCGGATATCATCGCCACCCGCGAGCGGCAGAAGCGTAATTTCCTCACCACGCTTTTCTTCTCCCACGGCACGCCGATGCTGCTGGCGGGAGATGAGTTTGGCCGGACGCAAATGGGCAACAACAACGGATACTGTCAGGACAGCGAGATCTCCTGGATAAACTGGGAAGGGCTGTCAGAAAACGACGAGGCGCTGCGCGAGTTTACCCGTCGGCTGATCGCCCTGCGCGCGGAGCAACCGCTGCTGCGCCGGGAGAACTGGCGCGACGGGCTGGAGATCCGCTGGTTTAACGCCGGCGGCGGCCCGCAGCAGTCGGAACAGTGGGACGAGGGCTCCACCCTTGGTCTCTCCATCAGCCGTCCGGATCTTCAGCAGGAAGAGGGCGTCTGGCACGACGTGCTGATGCTGTTCAATCCGTTTGAAGGCACCGTGCCTTTCCAGATCCCGCAGTTTGGTGAAGGGGGATGGGTGCTCGAACTCTCGACGGCGGAGGATGCCCCCACGGGGGAAATCATCACTGAATCTGTCGATTATGAGCTGGCCGGGCGGAGTATCACCCTGTTCCGCCGCCCTTAAAGCGAGGCCGCCGCGCGTGCGGCGGTATCGTACAGGGACGAGATCGCGCGCAGCAGTTGCGCGGTCTCGCCAATTGACGTTCCCGGAATGCCACTTTCCGCATGAATGTTGATCAGGCAGGCTTCCCGCACCTCACGGTACTTCATGCACAGCGCTTTCCCGTCCTCGGTCGTAGAGAAAAAAAGCTCTTTCCCCGCTTTCTCGCTGGTGACGTAGCCCGCCTTCACCAGCTTTTTCAGCGCATACGTCACCACGTGGGTATCTTCCACGTTCAGCACAAAGCAGATGTCGGCCAGCTTCTTCTTGCGGTTGCGGTGATTCACGTGGTGCAGAAGCGAAACGTCAAAGGCTCCCATATCCGGTTCACCTGCTGCGGTCATGCAGCGCACCATCCACTTGTTGAACGCGTTGCTGGTCATGATCAGAGCGTATTCCAGCTCTGATAATTCGGCGCACCGCTCTGAGACCAGATGACGGGAGGAGACGATACGCCCGTCCGCAATATCGTCGTGGTTTAACGCTGCCTTCGTTTTCTTAGTCGTCATACCGATCCTTTCTCCAGAATGTAAACCCGTCGATAAAATAAGAACATTTTATTGATAAATTGTTTACATGTTTTTGACGTTCAGATATAGCTTTTTAGTGCAGGTTCTGCGGAGCCTGACGCAAAACACAACATCGCGCGCCGTAATGCACCGGCTTCGCTCTGCTGCGAAGTATAAAAAATAGCCGTCGGCGCGCAACGCTCACTTTGGATAGGGTAACGTTTATGGACAGTTCTACACTGTTGCCGCTTATCGGGATTCCGGTGGTGGTTATTGGTTTTGCACTGCGTTTCAACCCGCTGCTGGTTGTCGTGGTGGCGGGGCTGGCGACGGGCCTGCTGGTTGGCATGGATTTCGGCATGCTGCTGGAAACCTTTGGCGAAAAGTTTGTGAATAGCCGATCGCTTGCCACCTTCATCCTGATCCTGCCGGTGATTGGCCTGCTGGAGTATTACGGGCTGAAAGAGCGCGCCCAGGCCTGGGTGGCGAAGATCGCCAGCGCCACCTCGGCGCGTATCCTGATGCTCTACTTTGTCGCCCGCGAAGGGACGGCTGCGCTCGGGCTGATGTCGCTGGGCGGCCACGCGCAGACGGTGCGTCCGCTGCTGGCGCCGATGGCGGAAGGGGCCGCGCTGAATGAATACGGCGACCTGCCGCAGCACATTCGCGACAAAATCAAAGCCCATGCCGCCGCCTGCGACAATATCGCGGTTTTCTTTGGGGAAGATATCTTTATTGCCTTCGGCGCGGTGCTGCTGATTGACGCCTTCCTCAAGGAGAACGGGATCGAGGGGATCGAGCCGCTGCATATCGGCCTGTGGGCCATTCCGACCGCCATCGCGGCCCTGATTATCCATATGACGCGCCTGCTGCGTCTCGACGCCAGCATTCGTCGCGACGTGATGGCCTGGAAAGCAGAGCAGGGCACGCAGGAGATCGCATCATGATGACGCTCATCACCATTAACCGCGTGTACTACCTGATTGGCTTCGTCGTGATGCTGCTGGTGGTCATGACCCTTCGCGATCGCGCCAACCCGAAACGCTTTACGACCGCGCTGTTCTGGTTCCTCTTCGGCGGGATCTTCCTGTTTGGCGATCTGATGGTGCAGGAGCTGGGCAGGTCGCTGGCGTATCGCATTATTGGCGGCGCCGTGATCGTGATTGCGCTGCTGGCCGGTTTCGGGCTGGTCGGGAAGGGGCACTATAAAATGGCTACCGAGGAGGAACGCGTTGCCTCGTCGAACCGGCTCAAAAACTGGCTGTTTTTACCCGCGCTGATGATCCCGGTGGTGACGGTGATCGGGACGCTGTTCCTGAAGGGCGTCTCGATCGGCGGCGTTTACCTGCTCGACCAGAAACAGCTCACCCTGGCGGCGCTGTGCGTGGCCTGCGTGGCGGCGATCCTCACCGGCTGGTGGCTGACGAAAGGCACGCCGCTGCACGCGATTCGTCAGTCTCGTCGGCTGGTCGACACCATCGGCTGGGCGGTGATCCTGCCGCAGATGCTCGCCATGCTCGGTGGGGTGTTTGTGGTGGCCAATACCGGTGAATCGGTGCAGAAGGTGGTCAGCCTGTTTGTGAACCCGGACAGCCGCTTCATGCTGGTGGTGATTTACTGCGTGGGGATGGCGCTGTTTACCATGATCATGGGTAACGCTTTTGCGGCGTTCCCGGTGCTGAGCGCCGGTATTGCCTTGCCGTTCCTGATTAACGTTCATCACGGCAACCCGGCGCCGTTGCTGGCTATCGGCATGTACGCGGGCTACTGCGGCACGCTGATGACGCCTATGGCCGCTAACTTCAACATCGTGCCCGCCGCGCTGCTGGAGCTAAAAGACAAATATCAGGTCATCAAGATCCAGATCCCGACCGCGTTAACCCTGCTGGTGGTGAACGTGTTCTTAATGTATTTCCTCGTGTTTCGCTAAGGAGCCGCTATGGAATTAACGCAACATCAGGCTGACGCCTTCGCCAGAATGCCGTTGACCTATTTACGTCAGGAATACCCGAACCACATTATGCACCTGCTCAACGACGACGGTGACGTATTGCCGCCTCGCGAGCTGCATCCGATATTTTACGGCTGCTTCGACTGGCATTCGGCTGTACATGGCTACTGGTTACTGCTGCGCTGCCTGCGTATCTATCCCGAACTGCCGTGTCGGGAGGAGATTATCGCCCTGTTCGACGAACACCTGACCGATGAGAAGGTGGCGAAGGAGCTGGCCTATTTTACCGCGCCGTTCCGCGCGTCGTTTGAACGGCCCTATGGCTACGGCTGGCTGCTGGCGCTGGCGCAGGAGCTGCAACAATCGACGCTGCCGCAGGCGGAGCGCTGGTACCAGACGCTGCAACCGCTAACCCTGGACATTCGCCAGCGGCTGGTGGATTACCTCAGCAAGCTTACCTATCCGATCCGCGTCGGGACGCACTACAACACGGCGTTTGCCCTCGCGCTGGGGCTGGACTATGCCCGCGCGGTGAACGACGACACGCTCGAGCACGCCATCCTGGACGCATCGACGCGGTTTTATCTCGCGGATACGCATTATCCGGCACATTATGAGCCGGGCGGCGACGAGTATATCTCCGGGGCACTGACCGAGGCCCTGCTGATGAGCAAGGTGGCGGAGGATTTCCCGGCCTGGTTCGATGCGTTTCTGCCCGAAATCGCGTCCGTTTCTGCACTGATGCATCCGGCAGAGGTGAGCGACCGCACCGATCCGAAAATTGCGCACCTGGACGGGCTCAACCTCAGCCGCGCGTGGTGCATGAAGCACATTGCCCGTGCCTTACCGGAGAATCATCGCGCCCGGCAGGCATTACGCGATGCCGTTGCGCGCCATCTTTCGGCAAGCGTGGAGCATGTCGTCGGCAGCCACTACAGCGGCGGACACTGGCTGGCGAGCTTTGCGCTGCTGGCGCTGGAGAAGCCCAGCCGGGCCTCATTTTATCAGCCTCAGCGACCGTAACCGGCTTACGCTAACCAATACGGATACCGCTGAGGCTGCCGTGGCGATCCACAGCGCAGCATGAACGGGCCCTCCATCTGCTGTCAGCATTACCCCTACAACCGCTGCACCGAGACACTGTCCGAACGTCCGCATGATGGACAAAACGCCTGAAGCAAAGCTCGCATGGTCACGCGTAACGTTTGAGAGCATCTCCCGGTTATTGGGGCTCTGGAAGCAGCCAAACCCCATACCGCACACCAGGCACCGCAGGCAGATGTCCCACATGGCTGGGCTGGCAGGCAGCGTCGCCAGTAGCCCCAACCCCACAGCGAAAATCATCAGCCCGAGAGTGGAGATCGGCGGAGCCGAAATCGTGTCCGCCCACCGGCCTGCATGCGGTGCAATCAGCACGATCCCCAGCGGCCACGGCGTAAACAGCAGGGCAGAGACGAGCGGGCTAAAGCCATAGACGCTTTGAAGCAGGAACGGCAGGGCAATGAAGGCGATCCCCTGGCTGACGAACGCCATCATCGACGTAAGGGCCGCGAGGGTAAAACGTTCATTTTTGAAGATGGCAGGCGGCAATAATGGGTTAGCCGAGCGGCGGATCTGCCAGACAAAGGCGATGCCGCTTAGCGCGGCGAGCGCCGACCAGCAGAGGCTGGTGATGTGATGTTCTGCATTCTGGAAACTGTTCGCCGCCACGATCGTTGAGCCCAACAGCAGCGCCGACAATATTGCCCCCGGTGTATCGAAGGGCGCTTGCGTTCGAACCGCGTCACGCGGCAGCGCTCTGACAGCCAGATACAAGGCGAGAGCGCCCGGTATAATGTTTATCGCAAACAGCCATTGCCAGCTCAGCATATGAAGAATTGTACCGCCCAATACCGGCCCGATAGCGGAGCTGAAGGCGATGAGCAGGGCGTGCAGCCCCAGAACGCGGCCCAGCAATCGTCCGGGGAACACGGACCGCAATATCGCGGGGGCAATACTCAGCGTCGCTGCGCCACCGATCCCCTGAAGCACACGCATGCCGACGAGCGCTTCCGGGGTATTCACCAGCGCGCAGCCCAGTGACGTGAGGGTAAAGGTCGTCAGGCCTGCGAGAAATACGGGGCGGTAACCCAGGCGGGCCGCAAGCGCCGCAAATATCGCCAGCGACATCGCAGCCGCCAGTAAATATCCGTTGGCGAACCAGACGGCAAAACTGGCATATACCTGCATCTCCTGAGCCATAGACGGCAGGGCAATATTGATCATGGTGCCATCAAACACGCCCATTAACGTGGTGGTCATGACTGCGGCCATCACCCGTGCGCGCGCCGGGCCAGGCAGTCCTTCGTCGCCGGGTTGACTGGAAAAGAGCGTCATCATGTTGTCCTCTCAAAGTTTATGGATGACGAAACTATAAAGATGGCTTTTACCGGGCGGAAGGCGCACCATTTGCACTTTATCGTTGCATGAAACGCCTTATCCGAATTTGCAGGGAGGAGGGATAATGTCCGATCCGGATTTTAATTTGCTGATAGCGCTCGACATACTGCTGAGCGAAGCGAGCGTGGCAGGCGCGGCACGTCGTTTGAACCTCAGCACCTCGGCCATGAGCCGCACGCTGAGCAGGTTACGTGACGTCACAGGCGATCCGATTCTGGTACGCGCCGGACGAAACATGGTCCTGACCCCGTGGGCCGAAGCAACGCGGGATCGCGCCCGGCACGCGATGCACGAGGCGAAGGCGGTATTGCAGCCCTCAACCGAAACGTTCAACGTGGAAACTCTGGAGCGCCTTTTCACCATCCGGGCAAACGATGGTTTTGTGGTGGCGTTTGGGCCTGCGCTTATAGCGGCTGTGGCCAACGCCGCGTCGGGCGTCTGTATACGCTTTGCGCCCAAGCCGGAAAAAACGTCGCGCTATCTACGGGAAGGACTGGTCGATCTGGAGATTGGCGTCCAGAGCAATATGGGGCCTGAAATCCGTTTGCAACGGCTGTTTGAGGATCGGTTTGTGGGCGTTGTGCGTAAAGGACACCCGCTGGCTGCCCTGGCAGATATACGCGTGGACGACTATGTCTCGTGGGGCCATGTGGTGGCGTCACCCGAGGGTGCATTGCACGGATCCGTGGACGATGCGCTGGCCGGGATAGGGATGAAGCGTAAAATCGCAAGCGTCGTACCGGGATTTCCGACGGCCCTGTCCGTGGCGCTGGAATCAGATCTTATCGCCATGATACCCGCGCTCTATTTACTTAATCAGCAGGTAACAGACCAGGTACACGTTTTCGAACTGCCGTTCAAAAGCAGGCGTATTACGGTGTCGCAAATGTGGCATCCGCGAATGGAACGCGACCCTGGTCACCGCTGGCTGAGAGACAAAATTCTTGCGATATGTGGTGAGGGCAGGTCTTAACGTTAACGGCTTCCGTATGAATTTGTATAGAGATTGCTATACACAATGCCTGTGCTATGCTTGTAAAGCAAATGCTATACAAGAGGTGTTCCCATGAAATCAGATGTTCAGCTCAATCTTAGAGCCAAAGAATCTCAGCGGGCGCTTATCGATGCCGCCGCAGAGATCCTCCATAAATCACGTACGGACTTCATTCTGGAGATGGCCTGCCAGGCGGCCGAGAATGTGATCCTCGATCGGCGTGTATTCAATTTTAACGATGAACAGTATGCCGAGTTCATTGATATGCTCGATGCCCCGGTGGCGGACGATCCTGCCTTAGAAAAACTGCTGGCAAGGAAACCCCAGTGGGACGTGTAACCGCACCAAAGCCATTAACCAGCGTCCATCAACTGGCGGAGTTCGTCAGTGGTGAAGCCGTGCTTGATGAATGGCTAAAACAAAGAGGTCTGAAAAACCAGGCGCTCGGCGCAGCCCGAACGTTCGTTGTTTGTAAAACGGGCACGAAGCAGGTAGCGGGTTTTTACTCACTGGCTACCGGCAGCGTTAACCATACGGAAGCGACCGGTAATCTACGGCGTAACATGCCGGATCCCATTCCCGTGATTGTACTTGCCCGTCTGGCAGTCGATGTCTCATTGCGTGGAAAGGGGTTGGGAGCCGATTTACTCCATGATGCGGTTTTACGCTGTTATCGGGTGGCAGAAAACATCGGCGTGCGGGCGATCATGGTTCATGCACTGACTGAGGAAGCCAAGGCTTTTTATATTCACCATGGTTTCAGGGCATCGCAGACTCAGGAACGGACATTGTTTCTGAGACTTCCTCAGTAGAGATAAAGGGGAAGGGGTGAATGTGAGGAGCTTTTATTACCTTTTACTCGATGATCGATTGTTTAGCACCTCTTGGTATAAAAGCTATAAAGAAATCCCGCCGGTAGCGGCGAGATTTCTTTATGGAATAAATGTTTAGCGCGTCTGGCTGATAAGCTTGCGCCAGACTTTGTTATGCAAAGTAAATAGCAGCATCTTATAGAAAGCGGTAGAAAGGATACAGCTTCCGCTAATCCCAAGCATGACAATACTTACTAGCGCCGCGGTCAGGCTGACGCCCGGAGAAGAACTACCGCTCAGCGCGGCCAGCAGATAGGCTGCCGTTAATACCAGGCTTAGCACAGCTAACATAAGATGTAACCGCACGGCACGCATGCTACCTTTGCCAATCATAAACATCGTCACTCCGTTGATGCCGGCGAAGAGCAGGGCGATCAGCACAACCCACACGAATACGCGCTCTGCTGGCTGGCCGAGTGCAGCGAGTACGCCATACCCCAGCCACAGTTGAGGAATGGCGAAACTGACAATCACCCCGAGCGTACTGACCGCCGCCGGAATGCCCATGGTATGTAGCCCCACTGGCTTACCCATATCTTCAGCCAACTGCGTCTTCAACTGCTGCAACTGTGTCGGGGCGGCATTTTTTATGCTGGCAGACACCTCGTTACAATATTGCAGGCGACGGGTTAAAACTTTAAACATTTGAATACTCAGCGTTTAGTTAGGTAAAAAAGACTGCAACACACCAACCACATAACGTCCTGACTGGACGGTATTTTGTGGATTGCGGATAGTCCCTGTGAGTGAACTCCCCACAAAGGCAGATGCGTTATTGACCGCATTCATTAGCTCGCGTTGCAGTGATTTTTGTAACGATTCGCTGGGGAAACGTTTCGGATAAACACCTGCACGGATCGCGGCCTTTACGCCAGCACTGGAGATGCCTGGATTCTGCGCTTTAATAATTTCTTCCGTGATGCGCTTACGCTCGGCACGGCTCAGGCTCTGGAACCAGGCGGTAACTTTACTTGAAGATGCCGCTTTCATCAGCTTGTACGTTTCTAAAGTACCTCGTAGCGCGGTTCCTGCCGCAGTCAGCGAAATAACGTCCAGAACCGTCGTGGTGGCAACGTACCAGTCCTGGCTGTCGAGCCAGGCAACATCGGAACCATGGTCGTTATGGATAGCCAGCAGACGGCCCGCGCCAATCATGCATTGTGCTCCCGTAGCCAGCGTGCCGGACAGGCTAATCGCAGCAATCACGCCGGATCCGCCAGCGGTAAAAGGCACGGCCGCACCGGCACCAAACGCCATGACAAGCGTAACAATCATCGCGCCACAGGCGAAACCGGTTGAGGTGATTTCTGTCGCAAGTGCTGGCGTGGTTAACGTCGCCACCACGGCTTTTTCCGCACTGGTTTCCTTAGCATCTGGAATTCTACTTATGACCACATGGCTGACGGTACTCTGATTCACATCAGCAATGCGTCGTGACGGGCGAACCAGCCAGCGTTGCTTGCCATCATCGAAAATGATGCCGACATTGTAAAAGTTACGTGTGCAGTCGAGCTGCGCAGCCAGCTTTTTAAAGTCGATATCAGTACCGGCCAGTAAGCCAAGGCTTCGCGAGAGATCATAAGAGGGAAGGGTGCTGTCAGGCGACTGCTGACCGGGTAAATTCATCGGAGAGCTCCTTCATTCCGTGAGGACTGTGAATTAGCAGGGTAATTTATTGAAAAAATTTATGATTCCAACTTTTAGACTTAGATAATAGCAGCGTTAACTCAGCGATCAAATCACAAACAATTCATCACAATAAGTGATTTAACATAATATACATTATGCGCACTAAGATTAAAGAAGCTAAATTCTAGCGTCCGTCTCAGTCCAATCCCCAATCCGCGAAAGTTACACCATGGCGCAAAATCTGGTGCGGTTCCAGGCGTCTCTCATACTATTGACCTTCATCTTCCTTACCATAGTAAAGTTTACCGAGTTTAATCAGCGGCCTGCCTTGTGATTTACGGTGCATGTTAGTATCACGCAATGAATAAACGCAGCCACAGTACTCCTGCTGATAAAACTGTTCGCGCTTGCTGATCTCAATCATGCGCGACGATCCTCCCTGTTTACGCCAGTTGTAATCCCAGTACACCATTCCCGGATAATGCGCGGCGGCGCGCTGTCCGCAGTCGTTAATCTGCTGCATATTTTTCCAGCGGGAAATTCCGAGCGAGCTGCTGATCACGCTGAACCCATTTTCAGCGGCATACAGCGCTGTGCGCTCAAAGCGCATATCAAAGCACATGGTGCACCGAACGCCGCGCTCAGGCTCCCATTCCATACCTTTGGCGCGCTCAAACCAGTTATCGGTATCGTAATCTGCATCGACAAATGGCACGCCATGTTTCTCAGCGAAACGAATATTCTCCTCCTTGCGGATGAGATACTCTTTCTGCGGATGAATGTTCGGATTGTAAAAGAAGATGGTGTAATCAATGCCCGACGCCTGAATGGCCTCCATGACCTCACCGGAACAAGGGGCGCAACACGAGTGCAACAACAGTTTATCTGCGCCGTTTGGAAGCTGTAGTTTCGGACGTTCAAAATTAGTCATAGCCATCAGTTATTTGATTCAGGAAATTTATGGTTGCGGACAGTGTAGCATTGAAAAGATTGCTTTAAAAAATGCGATGAGTGTTGTGCTCTCAACGCTCATAAACATCATTGCTGTCCCGCGTGGCCTCCCTTGCCGTGACATGGACATCATTAAAGTGCAGCCCGTCAACGCCCGAAATCTTCCCGAACTCGGTGGCATCAATCGCAATATCTTCCAGCACGAGCCCGGATACCGGACGCTCCGGATACCCTTCAATGAAAAACGCGCGTGAAAAAATGGTATTGGCGGATCGCCGGGTCACAATGTTTTTAAGCGTCAGGCGGCTGACCGCAGTAAGCCCGGCTTCTCCCTCGACGCCCTCAGCCAGCTTGCGCCAGTGTTCTGGTTTTTCAGATAAATTGCCCTGGTCGCCATAGCTGTACTGCGGAAACCAGTTCAGCTGGATCAGAACAGGAAAGCGTACGTCCGTAAGTCGCAAATTCTGTACGGTAATATCCCGAATGAACCCGCCTCGGTTGCGGGCAGACTTAATGCGAAATCCAACGCCCGTACCGTTAAACGCATTATCTTCGATCAGGACGCGTTCAATGCCGCCTGAGGTTTCGCTCCCAAGGGTGATCCCGGACCCTTTATTCAGCGTACAGCCGCGAATCACTATATCCCGCGCCGGACGTGCTTTTTGCGCCGCTTCGCGACCCCGTCCTGATTTGATGCAGATATTGTCGTCATTGCAGGAAACGATGCAGCCTTCAACGCGCACCTGTTCACAGGAGTCGATGTCTATTCCGTCGGTGCTCGGCCCCGCAGAATTGCTAATCTGCACGCCCTCAACCGCGATATGGCGCGAATAACAGAGGTGCATGTTCCAGAATCCGGATTCCCGACTGGTGAAGTCACGCAGCAAAATGGTCTGGCTTTCATAAACCAGAACATTGCGCGGGCGCTGACAGTCGTAATCAACCACCCAGCGCAACCCTCTGGCGCTGTAGTCACCGACCATTCCGCTGTGCTCGTCCTCGCCCCAGAAGCGTTGCCACCAGACTGCACCCTGCCCGTCTATCGTGCCCGTACCGGTAATGCTGACGTTTTCACAGTTGATAATATTAATGATGCCTGCCGGCCAGCGCATTTCAATGCCGGCTACCCGGGTATCAATCAGCGGGTAATCTGCTAAATCCTGGCTTCCCATAAGCCGAGCGCCGGCGTCCAGACGAAGCGATACTCCACTTTTCAGGAACAGTGCTCCGGTCAGAAAATGGCCTTGCGGGATAACGATGACGTCGTTGCGTTGCGCGGTATTGATGGCTTGCTGAATGGCGGAAGTTGACAGGCGTTGCGCGGTTGGGTCCGCGCCGAAGGCCAGAATGGAGATCGCTTTCATGGGTTGTCCTTAAAAGAATGAAAGCGTTAGTGTAAGAATCAGCGTGACGCATAACCTTTGTCTGTTTGACAGCCCCGCAGCCAGGCTGGCAAAAAAGCGGATATTTACTGGCTTGCGATCACCGCAATGCCCTTTTCTTTCATGGCGTTGACCCAGCGTTCATCCGTTGTGTCCTCAACGACCAGCGTATTGACCAGCGACAAATCGCCAATCACAAACGCCGAGGCCGTATTGATCTTTTCCGGCGAGGCCAGTATTACCGTTTCCGCCGCTCTGCCGGAAAATGCACGTTTGATGCACGCTTCCTCATAATCTCCTGTAGTCAGCCCGGCCTCGGGATGAACGCCGGTGACGCCCATGAAGAACAGATCTGCATGAATATTGTTGATGCCTTCAATAGCGGCCGCGCCGACCGTGACGATGGAGTGTTTATACAATCGACCGCCAATCAGGATCACTTCTATGCTCGGATGGTCGACCAGCCCCAATGCGATACCCGGGCTGTGCGTCACCACGGTAATCCGTAGATCTGGCGGTAAGAACGTGATCAGTTCTGAGGTGGTCGTCCCGCCATCGACAATCACCACCTGCCCCGGCGAAATGAGCTGCGCGCCCCGACGGGCCACGCGTTTCTTGGCATCCATTTTAACGGACTGGCGCTCGGCAAAAGGCGCAATCGCTGACGATGCCGGAAGCGCGCCGCCGTGGACACGCTGCAAACGCCCTTCTGCCGCCAGTTCGCGTAAATCCCGGCGAATAGTGTCCTCTGACACCGAAAATAAGTGGCTAAGCGCAGTTGACTGAACCTGGCCTTCCGCCTCCAGCTTTTCAAGGATTAACTGTTTACGCTGACTGGTGAGCATTTTTTATTCCTGGTATTGCACGATACAGCTTGTTTTTGCACGATAGTGCTGCTTATGATGTTTACTCTACGAGAGGAGAGTTAAACGTGCAATCAAAACGTGCAGATATACGCATTATCACTAGCGAAACGTTGTCCGATAACTGGTATAACCTGAAAAAATACACTTTTGACCTCCAGCGCAGCGATGGCGACTGGCAGCGGCAAGAGCGCGAAGTATATGACCGCGGGAATGGCGCGACGATCCTGCTCTATAATCGCGACAGCAAAACCGTTATTCTGACGCGTCAGTTCCGTTTCCCGGTGTGTATCAATGGTCACGAAGAGGACCTCATTGAGGCAGCCGCGGGGTTGCTTGATAACCTGGATCCTGAAAGCCGGATTAAGGCCGAAGCGGAAGAAGAAACCGGGTTTAAGGTGACGCGCGTTGAGAAAGTTTTTGAGGCCTACATGAGCCCGGGCTCCGTTACCGAAAAGCTCTATTTCTATCTGGCGGAATATCACCCGCAGGATCGGGCCAGCGCGGGCGGCGGCGTTAAGGCCGAGGGGGAAGATATCGACGTGCTGGAAATGACGCTGGACGACGCGCTACGGGGCATTGAGAACGGCCAGATTGTTGACGGTAAAACCATCATGCTGCTTTATCACGTAGCCCTGAAAGGCATTTTATAATCTCACGGTTATCCAGATACCTGCCACGGCGCAGGTTTCTGCCTGTGCTATTCTTGCTGAACACCTCAACATGGAGATGCGAAAAATGGCAGACTGGGATCCCTCTCTTTATCTTCAGTACAGCGCAGAGCGCACGCGTCCCGCCGCTGAGTTACTCGCCCGGGTGCCGCTTTCAGACGTAACGTTTGCCGTGGATCTGGGCTGCGGGCCGGGTAACAGCACGGCGCTGCTGAAACAGCGTTGGACTACAGCGCAGATCGCCGGCGTGGATAACTCCCCTGCCATGCTGGACGAAGCCCGACAGGCTCTGCCAGACTGTCAGTTTATTGAAGCGGATATTCGTCACTACAAACCTGAACAGCCTCTTAGCCTGATCTACGCCAACGCCTCCCTGCAATGGATCCCGGACCATTATCACCTTCTGCCACATCTGGTTTCACTGCTTCAGCTAAACGGCGTGCTGGCGGTGCAAATGCCCGACAACTGGCTTGAGCCCACGCACGCCCTGATGCGTGAAGTCGCAGCGGAACAGGGCTACCCCGATCGTGGCCGCGAGCCGTTGCCGGGTATCCATGCCTACTACGATATTTTGACGGAAGCGGGATGCGACGTGGATATCTGGCGCACCACCTACTTCCATCAGATGAGCTCTCATCAGGCGATTATTGACTGGGTCAGCGCAACGGGGTTAAGGCCGTGGTTGCAGGATCTCAACGAGAGCGAGCAGAAAAACTTTCTGAAACGCTATCATGAACGGCTGGTAGAGCAGTATCCGCTCCAGGAAAACGGGCAGATACTGCTGGCCTTTCCTCGCCTGTTTATGGTTGCTCAGCGGGCACCCTGAGCCGGATCAGGAACGCGCCTCCTTGAGCAGCTGTTGTATAACGGCCTCCTGCTTGTCGTAGTGACCTTCGCCGAACGAGGTGTAACGCAGTTGCCCTTTCGCATCGAAAAAGTAATGCGCCGGCCAGTACTGGTTTCCGAACGCGCGCCAGATTTTATAGTTATTATCCGTCACTACGCGGTACGGCAGCTGCCATTTGTTGACCGCGTTTTTCACCGATGATAACGGCTTTTCCCATGGATATTCCGGGGTGTGGACGCCAATCACCACCAGGCCTTCAGACTGGTATTTCTTCGCCCAGTCACGTACGTGCGGGAGCGTGTGCTGGCAGTTAATGCAGTCCCACGTCCAGAAATCAATAAGCACCACCTTTCCTCGCAGGGATGCAGACGTGACAGGGTCACCCTTTATCCAGCCCGTGCCGCCGTCCAGCGACGGCAGCTGGCTGTTCGGCACCGCTTCAGCCACAGGTTGCAGTTTCACCTGCGTGGAGGCTGGTTGCGCAAGCCTTAACAGGGCGTTTTCCAGACGGTCAGCAATGCCGTTAGCTCCTTTCAGCGACGAACTCATTCCTGATGCGTTAAAGGCCACGGCGGTTAACATCATTACCCCTGCGCCCTGACGCAGACGCGCCATCAACGCGGATTTTGCCCTCAGAGGGGTGATCAGCTTACGCCCTCCGATGACGAGCAGCCCCAGCATCAGCGCGCATCCTCCGCCGTAAGCGGCTAACAGCGCGACGGTTGCAATGGCCGAGTGACCCGCAATATTGATGCTGAATATTGCCCCGAGAATCGGTCCGGCACAGGGAGACCACAGGAGTCCTACGGACAGCCCTGCCAGAAATGCCGACAACATGCCGCGCGTCTGTGCGCTGCGGGTGTTTAGCACGTTTCCGACGTTGACCGCCGGGCTGGCAATTCGTTGTGCGAACTGGGGGAAAATGAGGGCCAGTGCGGCGATGCCCAGCACCAGAAGCGCAATCCAGCGGGCGATAACGGTAGCGTCGGCGATCCACTCGCTGGCAACCGTGACCACCATCGCCACCAACGTAAACATCACAATCATCCCCCCGAGTAGCGCCAGAATGTGTTTGCGCTGCCCCTGGAAACCGGCGAACAGCAGAGGAATGACGGGAAGCGTACACGGGCTGAGCAGGCTAATCATGCCGCCCAAAAAAGCAATTATCAGAAACATAAAGACCTCACAATACCGTTGCTGCGAAGGTGCAGTGAGGTCATTTCACCGTAAGAATGTGTTCAGGCTGTGTGCTAAAAGCTGCATTTCGTCTGCCCGTGTATCGGCGCGGCGTACAGATACACAGGGGTACAATTAACCGCGCGGAAGGGTCACGCTGACGGCCAGCCCGCCCTCGTTACGGTTTGCAAGATGCAGTTTCCCGTCAAGCTGGGCGGTGAGCTGCGCGGCAATCGCGAGGCCTAATCCGGTGCCGCCCGTGTCGCGGTTGCGCGACGTTTCAACCCGATAAAACGGCTGTAACACGGCCTCCAGTTCAGCCTCAGGAATGCCAGGACCGTTATCCAGAATGCGGATTGCCACCTGATTTTCATCTGCATCAATGTCTATTACCGCGCTATCGCCAAACTTCAGCGCATTATCCAGCAGATTGGTCATTACCCGACGCAACGCCTGTGGGCGGGTAACGATCGGCAGACGCGTAGCGGGTGCATGAAACTGCACGTTTTTACCGATGTCCTGATAATCACTGGCGATGCTGTTAATCCACGCACTCAGTTCCAGTTTCAGCGTGGTCTCTTCAAGGGATTCTGATGACCGGGCATAGGCAATACCCTCCCGTACCAGGCGCGACATATTATCGAGGTCACTCATCAACTTATCGCGCAACTCGGGCCGATCCGCCATTTCGACCCGCAGCTTCATGCGCGTGATGGGCGTCTGGAGATCGTGAGAAATGGACGCCAGAATTTGCGCGCGTTCACGCAGATACGTCTGTATCCTCGACTGCATCTCATTAAACGCATGCGCCGCCTGACGCACCTCAATCGGTCCTTTTTCAGTCATGGGTGAATGGGCCGCAGGATCGAGCGAATCAACCGCGCGCGTGAATTGCAGGAACGGCCGGACAACCTGGCGCACGGCAATCCAGGAACAAAGCGCGACAAGTAACAGCTGAAGAACCAGCACCACGGGTAACCAGCTGGCGACGGGCGGCATACGCGGGATCAGATCGATGGTGAGCGGTGCCCCGTCGCGGAGCGTCAGATGGGCCTGAATATGGGAGATCGGCCCCGGAACCGCCGTGAACTGGAGCGGATATTGGGCAGAAAGCGTCTCTTTCAGGGTACGAACCGCGTCCCGCGAGCGTTTATCCACTGGCGCGGCGCCGGCCTCACCGGGGCCAAGAATGTAACGATAATTCCCCCGGCTTAGCCGTTCCAGCCACTGCGGGCGCTCTTTCGCGGGAAGCCGGTCGAGAATGGCCACGCTGGTGGCAACGTCATTCTCAAGATTGCCCAGCATAACCGTGCGCGCGCTGTGCATTCGCTCCACCATGACCAGCGTCAGGCTGAGTGCGTTAGCCAGCAATAGCCCAAGCAGCACAATGATCAGCAGCCGGGCCAGTAATGTTTTGGGCCACAGCGTCATTCATTGGCCTCAACGATGGTCACCGGCATGGTAAACACGTAGCCTTCACTGCGTACGGTTTTTATGTAGGCCGGCGTGCGGGCATCCTCATTCAGGCGCTGCCGCACGCGGCTCACCAGAAGATCAATCGAACGCTCAAACAGTTCGGCATCGCGTCCCTGCGTCAGGTTCAGCAGTTGGTCACGGGTTAACACCCGCTGAGGATGATCGAGGAACACGCGCAGGAGCCGGTATTCTGCCCCGCTGAGCGCCACGATCATCCCTTCATTATCGATCAGATGACGCGCCACGGTATCCAGCTGCCATTCGCCGAACACCACCAGGCGCCCTGCCTCGGTCACCTGAAGATTTGGCGGCATGGTGCGAAACCGCCGCAGGATGGCTTTGATACGCGCCAGCAGTTCGCGGGCCACAAATGGTTTTACCACGTAATCGTCTGCGCCCATCTCCAGCCCCAGGATCCGGTCCGTGTCCTCGTTGCGCGCGGTAAGCATCAGGATCGGCAGATCCTTATACCTGCTGCTGCGCAGCTGTCGGCACAGCGTCAGACCGTCATCGCTGGGCATCATCACGTCCAGCACCACCAGGTCGATATGCTGTTTGTCGAGCATCACGCGCATCTCTTTCCCGTTCGCCGCGCCAGAGGCGTGATAACCGGATTTCACGAGGTAATCGACAATCAGTTCACGAATATCCCTGTCGTCATCGACAACAAGGATGCGATCAATATGCTCCACCGCAGGCTCCTGATTAAGAGGTAACGGATTGAAAATAGCACATGTCAGAGCTTATCCGCGTCGACAACCGCTTTAACAAAGTCCTGCGGATCTTCCTGCGGCGGGTTGTGGCCAACCTTAGCGCCAAAGGTGCGGTGCTCATATTTCCCGGTAAATTTTCCGGCATAGGCCGCAGGTGCCGGATGTGGAGCTCCGTTGTTACCGCCCTCGATGGTGATGGTCGGCACCGTAATATTCGGCAACGCGGCGAGCTTTTGTTCATAGGCGTCATATTTCTGCTCACCCTTCTCCAGCCCCAGACGCCAGCGGTAATTACTGAGCGTGACGGCTACGTGGTCCGGATTATCGAGGGATTTGGCGCTGGTATTGAAGGTGGCATCGCTGAATGTCCAGTCAGGCGAAGCCTGGGACCAGATCAGGCGGGCAAAATCGTGCGTATTTTTAGCATAGCCTTCAGCACCGCGCGGCGTGGCGAAGTAGAACTGATACCACCACTGTACCTCCGCTTTCGGCGGTAAAGGTTGTTGACCAATCGCCTGGCTGCTAATCAGGTAGCCGCTCACCGAGACCAGCGATTTCACGCGCTCCGGCCAAAGCGCCGCAACGATATCCGCCGTACGTGCTCCCCAGTCATAACCGGCAAACACCGCCTGTTTGATATTCAGGGCGTCCATCAGGTTGACGATGTCTTTCGCCATTGCCGAAGGCTGGCCGTTACGCGGTGTTTTATCAGAGATAAATCGCGTGGTGCCGTAACCGCGCAGGGACGGCACGATGACACGATACCCTTTCGCGGCCAGCGCGGGGGCAACTTCCGCGTAGCTGTGAATATCGTACGGCCAGCCATGCAGCAGGATCACCGGTTGCCCGTCTTTCGGCCCGATATCGACATAACCGACGTTCAGATCGCCGGCATTAATTTGTTTTACCTGGTTAAAAGCCGACGAGTAATCCTTACCCATCGCTTCTGCCTGACAGGACATTACGGTGCCAAGCGAAACGGTCAATGCGACTGCTGAATAGGCGAGTTTGTTAAGCATGATGTTATCTCCGGGTGAGTTCAGTTGACGGAGATATAACACCATGAGTTTGTATAGGGGATGTGTGCGGAGGCGGTATTATTGCATACCCGTGTATGTCTCTCAGGCGCAGATACAGTGTGATACAAATCGGGTTAAAGGGTGATTCGATAACGGACGTAATCGTCGAGGCTTTACCTGCCCCTGCGTCACGTTCGGTAGCATCAGCAAACAGATCTACCAGATAGGGGTAAGTTTGGATATCGAACAATGTATTTCATTTATTTTTCAATCGGTTCACCAAGTTAACGCCCCATCGGGTTACCGCTATTAATACAATCAACGCAATAAGAAACCTTGAAACAACCCCCGGTCGTGATGCTTCGGCAAACTCAAGAACATCAGCGTATTTCAAAAGGGTAAAGGCGATAATGAAAAAAAGTAGGTAAATGAGGAAATTAAAGAATGGCTTCATATTAAACCCGTATGCTCGTTATTAGTTTAACTTTATGGAAACATGACCACTTCGAGTCATCATTAAACATCAATGAAGCGTTTGCACTACTACCTTAGAATCAAAAAATTGCACTACATCCGTTCAGAATATCATTAAGATAAAAATACCAGAACCCAAACAAAAACATAACGCTCAAATATGGAGATCACCGGATGACGATACCCACGCTGACGACAGCACGCCTATTGCTTAAACCCCTCGTTGCCGCCGATGCCGTTCAGATCCAGCAGCGTTATCCACGCTGGGAAATTGTTCGCTATATGGTGGCTTCCGTACCCTGGCCCTATCCGGACGACGGTGCTCAAAGCTATGTCAACAACGTTGCGCTGCCCGATATGGCCAAAGGTAAAGCGTGGTTCTGGACGATTCGCCGTCGCGAAGCGCCTGATGAACTGATGGGATTAATTTGCCTGTACGACGTGGAAGACAACAACCGAGGCTTCTGGCTCTCGTCGGAATTTCAGGGACAGGGATATATGCGGGAGGCGAGTATCGCGGCCACGGATTATTGGTTCAATACGCTTAACAAACCGGTGCTACGTGCGCCGAAAGCGGCTGCCAATAGCCGAAAGCGGCTGCCAATAGCCGCTCCCGACGTATTTCAGACAGTAGCGGCATGCGGCTCATCAGGACGGAGAAGAAAGCCTACGTCAGCGGCGTGCTGGACTCGGAACTGTGGGAAATCACCCGCGACGAGTGGAATGCCCGTCAGGTCAGCTGATAATGCTTATCCGGCATCAGTCTTTCAGGGATGTTCTCTTCATCGTTCATCTGCAACAGATCGCGCTCCATCATGTTGCAGATGGCGTCCAGCGGCAGGTCGTTATCTTCTGTCCCAAACGGATCTTCCAGCTCTTCCGCCAGGGTATCCAGCGAGATAAAGGTGTACGAAATCAGCGCGGAGACGAACGGCGTCATGTAATGCAGATCAACAACCAGCGCAAACGGCAGCATGATGCAGAACAGATACACCGTTCGGTGCAGGATCAGCGTATAGGCAAACGGGACGGGCGTATTGGCGATACGCTCGCAGCCGGCCAGCACGATGGACATATCGTTCAGGCGGTTGTTCAGGCTGTGAAACAGGATGTCTGAGAGATGCCCGCTACGCCGACGTACGGCCAGCCACTCCCCCATAATCAGCAGGATACGGTTCGCCGGGGAGTTGGCGTCCATCACCTTACGTAAATCGTCCGGAGACAGATAGCGAGAAAGCCGCTCGGCATTGATTTCTTTACGCAGAGTCATGCGCAGACAGTTAGCAAAAGCGATTTGCAGGCGGACAAACTCTCCGAGATGTTTATCATCCGGTAAGGTGTTTTTTACCTCGCGAAACAGCGAGCGCGCCGCTAACATCAACTGCCCCCAAAGCAGACGAGCCTCAACGTAGCGCGAATAGCAGGCGTTGTTCCGAAAGCCAAGGAAGATAGCGATAGCCACGCCCAGAATGCTGAATGGCGCGACGGTAAACCGGATGCCCAGCGAGGTATACCACGGCAGCATGACAATCACGGCGATGGAAAGCAGGAAGTTAAGCAGCAGTCGGGTATAAATTTTGGGTAGTACCGAACCATGCCAGACAAAAATCAGTTGCAGCCAGTGCTGTTGAGGACGAACAATCATAATCAGCTTCTGAAAAGTAAAGAGCGCGGCTATTAAACGTGATCCCTGTCACGGTTGCAAGCATGTTAACAACTCATTGCATTCCCTCACCTGATTAGCCTAAACCGCACGGTGCTGCATATGATTTAAAAAAAAGAACCTATAGTATGTTGTAACTAAAAAGAGTTGATAAAATACCCGGCTAACGCCGGGCAGTCTGATTAGCAGAGCGGTTTCACCGCATCGCGCATCCCTTTATTTAAAATCGCATCCAGATCCTGCGCAACCTGTTCTACCAGTCCATTCACTTGTGTCAGGTCCTGCTCCCAGTGCTCGCTCACGCTTAACACCGACGACACCAGATCGTGCGTAGTAATCTGCTTGTCGTGATGCTGCGTCCACAGCTGCTGATAACGTTCCAGCCAGTGCGCATCGTCCTGCACCGGATAACGCTCACCGTTGCGTTCGGCACGGTAGAAGGCAATCAGCGCCGCCAGGGCAAATGTGAGTCGTGCGGGCAGTTTGCCGGTCGTCTTCTGCCCTGCCAGCAGCTGCGGCAGAATGCGGGTGCGGTATTTCGTCATCCCGTTTAAGGCAATCGACAGCAGCTGGTGCTTAATGTACGGATTACGGAAGCGCCCCGTTACGGCACGGGCGAAGGATTGCAGCTCGTCGCGCGGCAGATCCAGTACCGGAATAATCTCCTCATAGATAGCGTTTTCAACGAACGCGCAAATCTCCGCGTCGTTCATGGCTTCCCCTACCGTATCCAGTCCGGCCTGATAAGCAACCGGCACCAGCGCCGTGTGCGCGCCGTTGAGGATCGCCACCTTACGCTCTTTATACGGTTTGATATCGTCAACAATCAGGACGTTGAGCGGGTATTTATCCAGGCGCAGTTCGGCTGCAAGCGATTTTGGCCCCTGAATAACAAACAGATAGAAATGTTCAGCGGTGTCCAGGAAACCGTCGTGATAGCCCAGCCCGGCTTCCAGCTCCGCCACCTCATCACGCGGGTAGCCGGTAACAATGCGGTCAACCAGCGTCGAGCAGAAGGTGTTCGCGTCGTTCAGCCAGGCAATGAACGCCGCCGGCAGCGCCCACTCCTGCGCATAACGCAGCACCAGTTCACGCAGGGCTTCGCCGTTGTAGTCAATGAGTTCGCATGGAATGATGATCCAGCCTTTATCCGCAGCCCCGTTGAAGTGGGTAAAGCGTTCGAACAGCAGACGCGTCAGCTTGGCCGGATAGCTGGCAGCAGGCGCATCGTCAAACTTATCGCCCGCGTGATAGCTGATGCCCGCTTCCGTGGTGTTGGAGAAGACAAACCGCATGTCCGGGTTATGGGCGAGCGCCAGAAATTCATCGTACTGGCTGTAGACGCTGATTTCACGGTTCACAGAGCGAATAAGACGCGCATCGCTTACCGCTTCCCCCTGCTCGTTCAGACCCCGAATAATCGTGGTATACAGACCATCCTGAGTACTCAGCGACGGAGGAAAATCGCTCTGGATCGGCCGAACAATCACCACACCTGAGTTGAGATCGGTGTGCTCGTTCAAAAGGTCGATTTGCCAGTCAACGAACGCGCGCAGGAAGTTACCTTCGCCGAACTGGATGATACGTTCAGGGTAGCGCGCACCGGGGAAATCACGACGGTTGAGTGTGTTCACAATGGAGGTCCTTTATGATTAGTCATACAGCCTGATAAGATTGGTGTAATAACTTATCAAAACTTCACAACCAGAACCCCTGTCTGGATCAACTCATGACGCAATGGCGAAAAATAATCACAAAAATTTATAGAACACCGAGGTCGCCGCCATATCGCCGTTCGGCATCAACGCGTATCGTGGGATCTCCCCCACCTTTTGCCAGCCTGCACGCTGGTAAAACGTCTCCGCGCCGCTGCCGGTCGTGGTATCAAGCACCAGCACCGTCAGCGCTTTTTCACGCGCAACTGCCTCCAGCGCTTCCATCAGCGCCATGGCTACCCCTTTACGGCGCGCCTTCTCGTGAACCAGAAGTTTTGCGACGTCTGCGCGGTGCGGCTGGTTTTCAGGCTGATCGGTGATGAGCTGTACCGTTCCTATTAGGCCCTGCTCTTCATCGAAACAGCCCAGGACTGTACGTTCGCCGCGCCCGGCGCTGTCCGCAACGCCGAGCCAGAACGTACGCGCCTTCTCAGCAGTAAAAGGCAGCATAAAACTGACGGAGGCACCGCCGTTAACGCAGTTGACAAGAATATCGATCAGGTCATCGAGGTGGGTAAGAATGTCCTGCCGGGAAAGAGGTTTAATTAGCATGGGAGAGTTCATAGCGCGTCCTTAGGTTGAATCTCTCCACTTTGCTATTAACATTTTTGTAACGCAACAGGCGATGACATAGGATTTTGTTATGTCATTTTTCGCGGTGATGTTGCTGCTTCATGGCGTACATCTGCGTATCCGCCTGTTTTAACCACGCCTGCATATCGTTCCGGTGATGATCGAACTCGCTCAGCCCCCAGGAGAACTGTAACGACCAGGGATGCAGCTGGCGCGCGTTGTACTTTTCCGTTTGTTCGACGAGATACTGCATGGCGATCCAGGCGCCTGGCTCATCGGTGTCCGCAAACAGCACCGCGAACTCATCTCCGCCGAAACGTACCAGCAGATCGGCCTCGCGGAAGGAGGAACGCATCAGGTTAGCCATCGCTTTCAGGGCTTTGTCGCCCTCCTGATGGCCGAAGCGATCGTTAATGGTTTTGAAATGGTCCAGATCCAGCCAGCCAAGCGTTAACGGCTCTGCCCGACGCCGCGCAACCGACAGGGCAAAATGCGCAAACTGATTAAACCCGCGACGGTTGAACAACCCCGTAAGCTCATCGGTCGTGGCCGCGCTGACTGCGGCAAATTCATCTTCTGCCAGCGCGCTAAGATCGGCCAGCACGGCGGAATCCGCCGCCGTAAATTCGCGCGGTGCGTAATCAATAATGCACAGCGATCCTACGCACGCCCCGTCGCGTAAACGCAGCGGAAAACCGGCATAAAAGCGTATGCCGCCCTCTATCACCACCTGCGGATTATCCGCAAAGCGTTCGTCCAGAAGCGTGTCACTCACCACCAGCGGGGCATCACCCAGAATCGTATGGCCACAGAACGAGAGATCGCGAGGCTGCCTGACGGGCACTTTGCCCTCGGCAGACTTCACGATGACGGCGTTGTCATCCACCAGCGTTATCATCGCCAGCGGCACCCTGAAAAAGCGTGATGCCAGCCGCGTCAGACGATCAAACGCGGGATTATTGTCGATCTCGAGCAGACCGGACTCGCGCAGAGCAATCAGGCGCTCCGCTTCATTAACGGGAACTAAAGGTGCTTTCATAACGTCTCCTGACGCTGAGCATTAGTAAAAGCGTAGCTTAAACAGAGACATTGTCAGTTCAGGAGGCACGATTTACCTCAATGACCAGCCAATGATGGATCACGTTGACGATATACTGTTGTTGCTGCGCATTGAGCGGCACGCCCTGCGGGATAGCGTGCCACTTAGCCAGACAGCCCCGACAGCAGGTTGCCGTGGCATGCTGGGCGATAAAAACCGGATGGCCGCGCATCGGCGTCTGCTTACCGTCATTCACCGGGTGTGCAGGTGCCAGCCGCGCGGATACAAAATCGGCAGCATGCCGATCGATAGTCTCCACGCCCTTATCCCAGCAGTATTGCCGCTCTTTGGTACCCAAACGAAAACGCGAACGGAACGTCGAGCGAGCCAGGCGCGCAAATAAAGGATCGAGCGTAGACATCAGTAGACGGACCGTCCCAGACGTTTGGTCAGCTGTTCCAGCGCCGCCACGCCCGCCAGTGAATTACCGGTCTCGTCCAGTTCCGGGCTCCAGACGGCAATCGCCATCTCGTGGGGGACAATTGCCACAACCCCACCGCCAACGCCGGATTTAGCCGGTAGCCCCACGCGCCAGGCAAACTCCCCGGCGTTCTGATACATGCCGCTGGTTGCCATTAAGGCGTTAATTTGCCGGGCCTGCATCGGAGAGACGACGTCCTCGGCCAGATGCGGGGCATGGCCCTGATGCGCCAGAAAAAGGAAAGTCTGCGCCAGCTCGACACAGTTCATCTTCAGCGCGCAGTAATGGAAATAGTTTTGCAGCACCGTAGCAACGTCATTATGAAAATTGCCGAAGGACTTCATCAGCCAGGCAATGGCGGCGTTACGGGCGGAGTGTTCAAATTCGGACCGCGCCACCACCGGATCGTAGGCAATGTCCTGTACGCCGGAAAGCTGACGTACAATTTCCAGCATTCTTTGCCGCGGCGCGCTCAGCCGGCTTTGCAGCATATCGCACACCACCAGCGCTCCGGCATTAATAAACGGGTTACGCGGCTTACCCTGCTCTATTTCGAGCTGAAGAAGGGAGTTGAACGGCTGACCGGACGGATCTTTGCCTACCCGCTGCCAGATCTCCTGCTCGTCATACTGGCGCATGGCGGCAACCAGGCTAAGCACTTTTGAGATCGACTGAATGGAAAAGCGCTCCAGCGCGTCTCCCGCCTGAAAGCGCTGACCGTCGATAGTACAAATGGCGATGCCGAGCTTATTCCCGCTGACTGAAGCCAGCGCGGGAATGTAATCGGCAACGTTACCCTGCCCCAGTAACGGACGAACCTGCGCCAGAATCTCGTCCAGCATCTCATTATGGATGACCGCAGCCACACTTTGCTCCTTGCCCTCAGGCTAAAACGGGCTGCGAGTATAACAGAGGCTGATACGTCACGTCAGGCAGGGAGACGAAAACGCGAGACGGCCTGCATCAAAAGATCGGACGCCTGATGCAGGCGTTCAGAGGCATTCGACGCTTCGCTGACCAGCACGTCCGTCTGACGCGATACCTGATTCAGCGCCTGAAGCTGACGGGTCATCTGATGGATACTTTCCCCCTGATTCAGGGTAGCCAGCGAAATATCGTTCAGCAGGCTGCTCAGATTCGCCACCAGCCCGGTGACCTGTTGCAGATTATCCTCCAGACGGTTGACCACCTGAGAACCTTCCTCAATGCCCTGAAGCGAGTGGTTGATCAGCGCCTGGATGGTTTGCGTGGAGTGACTGCTTTTTCGGGCAAGTAGCCCCACTTCCCGCGCGACCACCGCAAATCCGCGCCCCTGTTCCCCCGCATGGGCGGCTTCAATGGCGGCGTTAAGGGCCAGAATGTTGGTCTGAAACGCCACGCTGTCGATCATTGCGACGATCCCGCGCATTTCTGAGGATCGGTCAACGATCGTCTGCATTGAGCCATTCACCGCAGACATCATTTGCTCCCCGCCGGCGGCAGCCTGTCGGGCCTCATCGGCACGCGAGCGGGCGAGCTTTGCATAACCCGTATTGCCCTCAACGTGGGTTTCGAGATCGGCAATATGTGCCGTTACCTCCTCCAGCTCTTTTGCCTGACGCGTAGACTGCTGATAAAGCTTCTGATTTCCCTGCGCAAGTGACCCGATATTCTCAACCATGGAGGTGGTGGCCTCGCTGACCTGAGTCACCAGCTGCTGTAGCCCGCGCTGCATGGCGGTAATACTGTTGCTGAGCTGGCTGATTTCCCGGTTAAAGCGCATAACGTCAGGCGGCGTGCCCGACAGGTCCCCTGCCGCAAGCTGGTTGATATGGGCAATCAGACGGCGTAGCGGAGATATCACCCATTTCGCCATTCCGAACCAGACGGCAATGGCAATGGCGAGCAGCACCAGCGGCGCAAACAGGAACAGCCGTTGCAGGCCTGAGAGTTGTTCCATCAACGATTGACGCCCCTGTATCGCCTGCTTCTCGCTCCGTTGCTGATAGCGCGCAAAGTTGTCATTAAAATCGGTCTGAAACGCCTGGGCAGGTACGGCAAAAAAGAGATCGATACTGTTGGTTTTCACCAGCCCTTCCGCCTGCTCTCTGATGGCGCCGAAGAAAAGCTGATAGCTGTTAACCAGCCCCTCGTCTTTCGGCGGATTAAGCGCGAGCCAGGCTTGCCATGCCTGCTGAGACGCCGCCAGGGATTTTTGCGCCTCGTCCATCAGGCTATGCCAGCTCCCTTCAGAGCCGGTCTCTTTATCCTGCATAAAGTAAACGCCGGAGCGGTTGAGCAGATCGCTGGCGGCCAGCAGGGAAACGCGTGCCTGATCCAGCTTACTCTGCTGCTGCCAGGCCAGCTGATTACGCTGTTCGTTACGCTGGGCTTCATTGAGGGAGGCGGTCAGCAGGAAGGAGGAAGAGAGTTGCAGAGCGGAGAAAAGGCCAATAATACAAAAGATGCCGGTCAGCAGGCCAAACTGACGGGGAATAATGCGCTGCGCAAGACGGCGAAAAATTTGCGTTAGGTTCATAATTTTCTTCTGTAACAATACGTTAGACGCGAGCGAGTCTACGAAACGAAAATGACAGAACCATTGCAGAATAATGACAGGAAACATGAACAGCCGGGTAGCGGCCTTGCCCTACCCGGCAACAACATTACACCCGATCCTTCCAGACCGTCTGAACGTTACAGAACTCGTGCAGACCGAAATGAGAAAGCTCTCGCCCGAAGCCGCTCTTCTTCACGCCGCCAAAGGCGACGCGCGCATCGCTGGCGCTGTAGCCGTTGATAAACACGCCGCCGCACTCCAGTTCGCGAGAGAAGGTTTCAGCCTGCGCGTCGTTCGCGGTAAAGACCGTCGCAGATAAGCCAAAGTCGCTGTCGTTAGCCAGCTGCAAGGCATGCGCCGCATCGTTCGCAACGGTAATTGCGGCTACCGGGCCAAACAGCTCCTGACGGAAGGCCGTCATCTCCGGGGTGACGCCGCCGAGTACGGTTGGTGCGTAATAGTTACCGGTCCCGGACATCTTCTCTCCGCCCAGCAGCAGGGTCGCCCCTTCCGCCAGCGTAGCCTGCACCTGCCGATGCAGTTCATCGCGAAGGTCAAATCGCGCCATCGGGCCAATGTAGTGCTCTTCTTCATCCGGTGCGCCCATCTTCAGCGCCGCAACCGCGTCAACAAAGCGTTGGGTAAAGGCTTCCGCCACGCCCGCTTCCACGATAAAGCGTTTCGCCGCCGCGCAAACCTGTCCGGTATTCTGATAACGCCCGGCCACGGCCGCGCTGACGGCCAGATCCAGATCGGCATCGTTCAGGACGATAAACGGATCGGAGCCACCCAGTTCCAGCACGCATTTCTTCAGCGCCGCACCTGCCTGCGCGCCAATCGCCGCGCCTGCCCGAACGCTGCCGGTCACCGTCACCGCCGCAATACGACGATCGTTAATCGCCTGGCTGACGCCGTCATTCGTCGCGTTTACCCAGCCAAAGACACCCTCCGGGAAGCCGGCATCCGCGAACACCTGCCCAATCAGGTTCGCCGAGCCGAGCACGTTTGGCGCATGCTTAAGCAGATAGCTGTTCCCCGCCAGCAGGATCGGCACCGCGCCGCGCAACACTTGCCAGAGCGGGAAGTTCCATGGCATCACCGCCAGGATCGGCCCCAGCGGACGATACTCAATGACCGCATTTTCGACCTGGGTGGATTCCGCGCGCAACATCGCCGGGCCGTGTTCGGCGTACCAGTCGCAAAGGCTGGCTGATTTCGCCACTTCCGCACGCGCCTGGACAATGGGCTTGCCCATCTCGCAGGAGATAGTCTGCGCCATCTCTTCCGCACGGCTGCGCAGCGCCGTACCCAAATCGCGAAGTTTTTGTGCCCGGTGCGCTATGCCTTCGCGTCGCCACTGGCGAAAACCGGCATCGGCCAGCGCAATGGCTCGCTCCACGTCCTGAGACGTTGCCCACGGCCAGGCGGACAGCGTTTCGCCGGTCGCCGGGTTAACAGAGAGAGCATGGGTTGCAGATGAATAGGTCATGATGTTCTCCACGTAATAACGGTTGATTCATTGTGGCCCACTCTGGTATTTCTTAAAAATGAATAATACTCACCACCTTATTCACGAATCGAGAATGGTATGGACTTAACACAGCTTGAGATGTTTAACGCCGTCGCGCTGACCGGCAGCATTACCCAGGCGGCGCAGAAGGTGCACCGGGTGCCTTCAAACCTCACCACCCGCATCCGTCAGCTTGAGGCAGATCTGGGCGTGGAGCTGTTTATTCGCGAGAATCAGCGCCTGCGGCTTTCCCCCGCCGGGCACAATTTTTTACGTTACAGCAAGCAGATCCTGGCGCTGGTCGACGAAGCCCGAATGGTGGTCGCCGGGGATGAACCGCAGGGATTATTCTCCCTCGGCGCGCTGGAAAGTACCGCCGCCGTGCGCATTCCGGAAAGCCTGGCGCTGTTTAACCAGCGCTATCCGCGCATTCAGTTTGCGCTGTCTACCGGGCCCTCCGGCACGATGATTGACGGCGTGCTTGAGGGCACGCTCAGCGCGGCCTTTGTCGACGGGCCGCTCTCGCACCCGGAGCTGGAAGGCATGCCGGTTTACCGGGAAGAGATGATGCTGGTCACCCCTGCGGGACACGCAGAAGTATCAAAAGCCGCGCAGGTGAGCGGCAGCGACGTTTACGCCTTTCGCGCCAACTGCTCGTACCGGCGTCATCTGGAGAGCTGGTTTCATGCTGACCGCGTCACGCCGGGACGGATCCATGAGATGGAGTCCTATCACGGGATGCTCGCCTGCGTGATCGCGGGAGCAGGCATTGCGCTGATGCCCCGCTCCATGCTGGAGAGCATGCCGGGGCACCACCAGGTAGCGGCGTGGCCGCTGGCGGAGAACTGGCGCTGGCTCACCACCTGGCTGGTGTGGCGACGCGGGGCGATGACGCGCCAGCTCGAGGCATTTATCGCGTTGCTGAACGAACGTCAGCCATCGGCGACTTCTGCATAACAGCATCAGCGTACGGGCAATTAACGTTGTCCGTAATCCTGAAGGCGAAGGTAAACTTTCCCCTTCATATACAGCGTGGCCTGCCCGCCAATCAATACGCGGTCGCCCTTCAGCGCGCAGCGCAAATCGCCGCCGCGTCGGGACACCTGGCGGGCAACCATCTGCGTTTTACCGAGCTTTTCGCTCCAGTACGGGATTAGCATGCTGTGGGTTGAGCCCGTGACCGGATCTTCCGGCACCCCTTCACCCGGACAGAAGAAGCGGCTGACGAAATCATACGCGTCCCCCGGCGCCGTGATGCAGACCATTTTCCCCAGCGGGATCATCGCCGCGATGTCCGGCGTCAGGGCCTCCACCTGCTGCTGGCTGTCGAGCACGACCATATAGTCACGACCGACGCGCACCTCTTTCGCCGCGCTAATGCCCAGCGCGCTGAACAGCGCCGGCGGCGGGTTGTCGACGGCCTCGGTTGACCAGGCCGGGAAATTCAGCGTCAGCCAGTCGCCGCTGCGAGTTACCGTCAGATCCCCCACGAAGCGCGTGCTAAAGGTAATCTCCGTGTGCGGATAGTCCAGGTATTCAAAAATGACGTGCGCGGCGGCCAGGGTCGCGTGGCCGCACAGGTTAATTTCATCCTGCGTGGTAAACCAGCGCAGCTCAAAGCCTTCGTCCGTGCGCACGAAGAACGCCGTCTCCGACTGGTTATGCTGTTTCGCCATGTTGAGCAACGTCTCGTCCGCAAGCCAGGACTCCAGCGGACACACTGCCGCTGCGTTGCCGCCGAACGCCCTGTCGCTGAAGGCATCTACCAGATAAAAATCAATTTCCTGCATCGTTTATTCCTCTTATCCATTTAGTCAGCGCAGAAAAACTGTGCCCTTGAGATACAGTGACGCCTGCCCGCCCATCAGCACGCGGTCGCCCTTAAGTTCGCAGCGGACGTCCCCACCGCGGGCAGAAACCTGACGCGCAAACATCTTTGTTTTACCGAGTTTCTCACTCCAGTATGGGACCAGCATGGTGTGTGCGGAGCCGGTGACCGGATCTTCCGGCACGGCCACGCCCGGCGAAAAGAAACGGCTGACAAAATCATACTCCCCCTCATCCCGGGCGGTCACAGCCACCTTATGAACGCCCGGCAACATGGCGGAGAAGTCCGGCGTAACGGCTTCCACCTGCTCGCGGTTTTCCAGCACCAGCACCCAGGCACGGCCTATGCGGGCGTCAACATAGCGGCTGATACCGAGCGCGGAGAGCATCTCTGGAGGCGGCATCTGCGCCTGCGTCGGGCAGGCGGGGAAATCCAGCGTCATCCAGTCACCCTCCCGGCTGACGGTCAGGCGGCCGGAAGCGGTATCGAAATGAATGCGCGAGTCCGGATAGTCCAGTTCGTTGAACAGAACATACGCTGCGGCAAGGGTCGCGTGACCGCAGAGATTAACCTCGGTAAGCGTGGTGAACCAGCGCAGCTCAATCCCCCCTTCGGTGCAGACAAAAAACGCGGTTTCCGACTGGTTATGCTGTTGCGCCATACGCAGTAACGTCTCATCCGGCAGCCACGCTTTCAGCGGGCATACCGCCGCCGGGTTGCCGCCAAAGGAGGACGCGCTGAACGCATCTACCAGATAAAAATCAATCTCCTGCATCGAGTTACCGCCCGTTTTTGTTGTGTTGTTCTCTATCTTCAATGAAATCCCCCTCGCTCGCTACCGCTGCATGAAGGTAAATTTTGTGATTCACGTCACATAACGGTTGAGTTTTCGCCGTTTAACGCTTTAAGATCGTCACCTCATCTTTCAGGCAACGAATCCCAGATATCCCTATGACAACACACACGGTTTCCCGCAGGGTCGCGTGGCTACGCGTGGTCACGCTCGCCATCGCAGCGTTTATTTTCAACACCACGGAGTTTGTTCCGGTTGGACTGCTGTCTGACATCGCAGCCAGCTTCAACATGGAGACGGCACAGGCAGGCATCATGCTGACCATCTATGCATGGGTCGTGGCGCTGATGTCGCTGCCGTTTATGCTGCTGACCAGCCAGATGGAACGCCGTAAGCTGCTGATTGGGCTGTTTGTGGTGTTCATTGCCAGCCATGTGCTGTCGTTTATGGCATGGAACTTTACGGTGCTGGTCATCAGCCGCACGGGTATCGCCTTTGCCCATGCCGTTTTCTGGTCGATTACCGCGTCGCTCGCCATTCGTCTGGCGCCCGCGGGTAAACGCGCCCAGGCGCTTAGCCTGATTGCCACCGGAACGGCGCTGGCGATGGTGTTAGGCTTGCCCATCGGGCGTATCGTGGGTCAATACTTTGGCTGGCGCACCACCTTCTTTGCCATCGGCATGGGGGCGCTGATCACGCTGGTGTGTCTGGTTAAACTGCTGCCAAAACTGCCGAGCGAACACTCCGGCTCGCTGAAAAGTCTGCCGCTGCTGGTGCGTCGTCCGGCGCTGATGAGCATCTATCTGCTGACCGTGATTGTGGTGACTGCCCACTATACGGCCTATAGCTATATTGAGCCGTTCGTACAGGTTGTCGCGGGCTTCAGCGCCAACTTCGCCACCGTTCTGCTGCTGATCCTGGGCGGCGCGGGGATTATCGGCAGTGTCCTGTTTGGGAAGCTGGGCAATCGACACGCGTCTGCGCTTGTAAGCGGTGCGATTGGCCTGCTGCTGGCGTGCCTGCTTTTACTGATGCCTGCGGCGGGTAGCGAAAGCCATCTGGCGATCCTCAGCCTGTTTTGGGGCGTGGCGATCATGATTATCGGTCTGGGAATGCAGGTCAAAGTGCTGGCACTGGCACCGGATGCCACGGACGTGGCGATGTCGCTCTTCTCCGGAATTTTTAATCTGGGAATTGGGGCCGGCGCGCTGGTGGGTAATCAGATCAGCCTGCATGTGTCGATGTCGGCCATTGGCTATCTTGGGGCTGTTCCGGCGCTGATCGCACTGATCTGGTCGGTGCTGATCTTCCGTAAATGGCCGGTCGCGATGGAAGAACAGACCAGCCACGGTTGACGTTGAGTTTGCCGGGTAAGGCGTAGCCGCCACCCGGCACTGTTCTCAATGGTACGTCTTCACAATCTCCAGCACGCCGTTAATAATAAACTGCACGCCCATACAGACCAGCAGGAAGCCCATCAGACGGGAGATAGCTTCAATCCCCCCCTTGCCTACCCAGCGCATAATCGCCCCGGAACTGCGTAACGATCCCCAGACGATAAGGGCGATAAGCCCAAAAATGAGCGGCGGCGCAACGGTGATAACCCAGTCCGGGAAAGTCGAACCATCGCGCACCGTTGAGGCGGAACTGATGATCATCGCAATCGTCCCCGGCCCCGCCGTGCTCGGCATGGCTAACGGCACAAAGGCGATATTGGCGCTCGGTTCGCTTTCAAGCTCCTCCGATTTGCTTTTCGCTTCCGGCGATTCGTGCGCTTTTTGCGCCGGGAACAGCATCCGGAAACCAATAAAGGCCACGATCAGCCCGCCGGCAATACGCAGGCCCGGAATGGAGATGCCGAAGGTATTCATCACCAGCTGCCCGGCATAATACGCCACCATCATGATGGCAAAAACGTATACGGAGGCCATCATCGACTGCTGATTGCGCTCCGCGCTGTTCATGTTCCCCGCCAGCCCCAGAAATAGTGCTACCGTCGTTAACGGGTTCGCCAGCGGCAGCAACACCACCAGCCCAAGCCCCACTGCCTTAATCAAATCCAACATAGTGCACCGCAGTCCTTATCCTTATTCAACACCGCAATTATAGGGGGAAACCCTCGTCCTGAGCCATCCGCGTAACGTAACTCTCATTGCCCCGCGCAACCAATAACCTCAGATTATGTAACTGATTTAAAAGCGTACTGAAAAAGTTCCTGAAGCGTTTTAGCAATTCGTGGCATCGGCTGATTCATTCAGTTGACTTATACTTGCCTGAGCAATAATATCTGCCGTGACTAAACTACTTGCCAGGGCAACCATTGTGAAAAGCACCAGTGACCTCTTTAACGACATAATCCCACTGGGTCGTCTTATTCATATGGTTAACCAGAAAAAAGATCGCCTGCTCAATGACTACCTGTCACCGCTGGATATCACCGCAACACAGTTCAAAGTGCTGTGTTCCATTCGCTGCGAAGTGTGTATCACGCCGGTTGAGCTGAAAAAGGTGCTCTCTGTCGATCTGGGTGCGTTAACCCGCATGCTGGATCGTCTCGTCTGTAAAGGATGGGTCGAACGAAGCCCTAACCCGAATGACAAACGTGGCGTACTGGTGAAACTGACCAGCGATGGCGCGGCCATGTGTGAGCAATGTCATCAATTAGTAGGACAAACACTGCACCAGGAACTAACAAAAAACTTAACGGCAGATGAAGTGGCAACGCTTGAGCTTTTACTCAAGAAAATCCTGCCGTAAACAGAAAAAGAGGTATGACGATGTCCAGACGCAATACTGACGCTATCACCATTCATAGCATTTTGGACTGGATCGAAGATAACCTGGAATCTCCGCTCTCTCTTGAAAAAGTGTCTGAGCGTTCAGGTTACTCAAAATGGCACCTGCAACGGATGTTCAAAAAAGAGACCGGTCATTCATTAGGTCAATATATTCGCAGCCGCAAGCTGACGGAGATTGCCCAGAAGCTGAAAGAAAGCAATGAGCCGATCCTTTATCTGGCGGAGCGTTATGGTTTTGAATCGCAGCAAACCCTGACGCGTACGTTCAAGAACTACTTTGACGTGCCGCCTCATAAGTACCGTATTACCAGTATGCCGGGTGAATCCCGTTATCTGTATCCGCTAAAACATTGCAGTTAATCATCGCCTGTTAAGACGTAACCGAGGAAATCATGAAATTTATCGTCTCCGCCGCCCTCACCTTGCTGGTGCTGGTTTCCGGCCAGAGTTTCGCGGAGCAAACCCCCAGTGCGGGGCAGCAAAATAATCGTGACACCATGATTATGCCGTCCACGCAAAGCCAGTCTCCCTATGACTTCAATCACATGGGCGCTGGCAGCGACAAATCCGACGAATTAGGCGTGCCGTATTACAACCACGACCTGTAATTCGTTTTTGCCCCGCTATGGCGGGGCTTTTTTCTGCCTTAACTCCGCACTCGCGTCGCCCGACGCACCCGTAAGCCAAAGACGTTGATATACAGCCCGGCCATAATCAACCCCGCACCAGACAGTTGCAGCGCGCTGAGCGTTTCGTCCAGTAAAAGTGCGGAGCTGGCAAGCCCGACCACCGGCACCAGCAGCGATAACGGCGCCACGCGCCAGGTTTCATAGCGCCCGAGCAGCGATCCCCAGATGCCGTAGCCAATGATTGAGGCAACTAACGCCAGATAGACCAGCGACAAAATGGTCGTCAGGTCGATCTCCACCAGGCTTTTCAGCATCACCTGCGGGCCATCCAGAATAAACGACGCGGCCATAAACGGCACGATGGGGATCAACGCGCTCCAGACCACCAGCGACATCACCGCCGGACGCGCCTCGTGCTGCATTATCAGCTTGTTGAAGATGTTGCCGCACGCCCAGCTCAGCCCCGCCGCCAGGGTCAGCATAAAGCCCAGCAGGGCGACATGCTGACCGTTAAGGCTGCCTTCTATCAGCACCAGCACGCCAAAGACCGCAAGGCTTATGCCCGCCAGCTGTTTGCCCTGCAAGCGCTCGCCAAAGACAAACGCGCCGAGAATAATGGTAAAGAACGCCTGCACCTGGAGCACCAGCGAAGCCAGACCCGCAGGCATACCGAATTTAATGGCGCAAAAGAGAAACGCAAACTGACCAAAACTGATGGTCAGGCCGTAGCCCAGCAGAAGCTTGAGGGGAATTTTCGGACGGGCAACGAACAGCAGCGCCGGGAACGCCACCAGCAGGAAGCGCAGACCGGCCAGCATCAGCGGAGGCATGTTGTGCAACCCCATTTTGATGACCACAAAATTGAGTCCCCACACCACCACAACCAGCAACGCCAACAGCCCGTCTTTACGCGTCATCTTCCGCCCCTGAATTATTAAATTTTTGTAAACACTTCAAGGTAACAGAAAAAATAGCCCCGCGAGAAGATCATTAATTCTGGTACAGAGGCGAAGCACTTGCGGATAAATTGGGTGCTATACAAGCTGCCGATCCCGTGATAATCCTGTAATAACACAACAAAAAAAGCATAAGCATTTGTCGGGCAGGAAAATGAAACCATCTCTCAGGCGCTCAACCGCAGCGCTGCTGGCGTCGTCATTGTTATTAACAATTGGCCGCGGGGCAACGCTGCCCTTTATGACCATTTATCTCACGCGCGTGTACAACATGAGCGTGGAGAATATTGGCTACGCCCTTACCGTGGCGTTGACCATAGGCGTGGTGTTTAGCCTGGGGTTTGGCATCCTGGCGGATAAGTTCGACAAAAAACGCTATATGCTGATCGCCATCGTGGCCTTTATTGCCGGGTTTGTGGCCATTCCGCTGGTGAATAACGTTACGCTGGTGGTGCTGTTCTTTGCCCTGATTAACTGCGCCTATTCCGTATTCTCAACGGTGCTGAAAGCATGGTTTGCCGACGTGCTGACCACCAGCGAAAAGGCGCGCGTGTTCTCGCTCAACTACAGTTTTCTGAATATCGGCTGGACCATCGGGCCGCCGATGGGCACCCTGCTGGTGATGTACAGCCTGCAACTGCCGTTCTGGCTGGCGGCCTTCTGCGCCGCACTGCCGCTCGGGTTTATCCATTTCTTTGTGCAGAAAAGCGTAGCGTCTGACAGCGTGGAAGAAAAAGCGCCGTGGCAGCCCTCGGTGCTGCTGAAGGACCGGGCGCTGTTCTGGTACACGCTCTCCGGCCTGCTGGCGTCCTACGTGGGCGGATCGTTCGCCACCTGCATTTCTCAATATGTCCTCGCCGCGTATGCGGACAGCGATTTCGCAGAAAAGGTGGTGGCCGTTGTGTTGCCCGTCAACGCGGTGGTGGTGGTCACCCTGCAATACGCCCTTGGCCGCAAGATCTCCGCCAGCAACATCCGCCCGCTAATGACTGCCGCGACGCTCTTTTTCATCCTCGGGCTGGGTGGGTTTATGCTCTCCGGCGAGAACCTGATTTACTGGGGGATCGCGGCGGCGATTTTCACCCTGGGTGAAATTATCTATGCGCCGGGCGAATACATGCTGATCGACAATATCGCCCCGCCGGGCATGAAGGCGAGCTACTTCTCCGCGCAAGCGCTGGGCTGGCTGGGGGCGGCGGCGAACCCGATGATCACGGGGCTGATCCTGACGCATCTGCCGCACTGGTCGTTATTTATTATTATGATGGCCGCCATCGTCGCGGCGTGGCTGATGATTTTGCGCGGGATGCGCGTGAAAAGTGAAGATAGCGTGTCGGGTGGCGCTGCGCTTACCCGACCTGGAAAACCCTAATCGTAGGCCGGGTAAGGCGAAGCCGCCACCCGGCAAAACCAACAGCCTAGTGGTGCAACATCTCTTCCACCACCTGCTCTTTGTACATCTCATTCGGGTAATAGGTCGGCCAGTTATCCATCTCCTTCAGCAGCGCCTCGTGGGAGGTGTTTCCCATGAAGATATGGAAGTGTGAAGAGGCTTTCGGCCCGATGGTATGGTCGCTGAACTGCACAAATTTCGGCGCCTGGCTCGCGTTATCCTTACACTCAAACAGGTAGCGAACGCCCTTTTTACCCGAAGCATAGGTCAAAATTTTGTAGCCGCTATAGTCGTAGCGGCAGCTGCTCACCGTCTTGCCTCGGTGGAACGCCATCACGTTGTTTTCAATACCAATGGCGTCCACGTCCGTGGCGTAACCCTTGCGGTAGTAAGCTTTCACCTCGTCAGCGGATTTGTCACCCTTCTCTGCTTTCTTTTGAAAAACCGGATCCAGCGAACCATCAAGCAGGAACGGATAAACAGACTGCCAGGTCCCGTCCCAGTCAGACAATTTTCTGTCCCTGACGTCTTTATCTTCAAAGACGCCGTTCGCCGCCTTCTGTTCCGCCTCCGTCATCTGATGACCGTGCGAATGGGCAAAAAGCGAGCCGCTTACCAGCAGCGTTCCCAGAGTCAGCGCAATTTTTCCAGCATGTGCAGCCAAAGCAAAACCCTCATTCCGTGTTATAAGAATGAGGATGTTATAGTATAACATCTCAGATCGCAACCAGTCCGCGAACGCCCTCCTGCTCCATATTTTCCCCGCGCCCGTGCTGGACAATACTGCCGCGCGACATCACCAGATAGCTGTCGGCCAGCTCCGCTGCAAAATCGTAAAACTGCTCCACCAGCAAAATCGCCATATCCCCCCGGTTTGCCAGGCTGCGGATCACCTGGCCGATCTCTTTAATCACCGACGGCTGAATACCTTCCGTAGGTTCATCCAGGATCAGCAACCGTGGACGGCTCGCCAGCGCCCGCCCAATCGCCAGCTGCTGCTGCTGACCACCGGAAAGATCGCCCCCGCGACGGTGCTTCATCTCTTTCAGCACCGGGAAAAGCTGCCATATCTCCTCCGGTACGCCTTTTGCACTGCGCGCGGAAAAGCGCGACAGCCCCATCAGCAGATTTTCCTCAACGGTGAGACGGGGAAAAATCTCGCGCCCCTGCGGAACATATGCCACGCCGGACTGCACCCGCTGGTGCGGCTTACTGTGGGTGATGGTTTTCCCCTGCCAGACCACCTCCCCGGTTTTCACCGGGATCAGCCCCATCAGGCACCTCAGCAGGGTGGTTTTGCCCACCCCGTTGCGCCCCAAAAGGCAGGTGACTTCCCCGACGGCCGCTTCAAAGTTCACCCCGCGCAGAATATGGCTTCCGCCGTAGTACTGATTCAGCTCGTTAACCTGCAACATGCGTTCTCCTTAGCGTCCCAGATAGACGTCAATCACCTGTTCATTGGCCTGTACCTCGCGAAGCGAGCCTTCTGCCAGCACGCGTCCCTGATGCAGCACCGTGACGTGGTCGGCGATGGTCTCAACGAAGCCCATATCGTGCTCAACCACCATCAACGAATGTTTACCTGCCAGGGTGCGGAACAGTTCGGCGGTGTATTCCGTCTCGGCGTCGGTCATGCCGGCGGCGGGTTCGTCCAGCAGCAGCAGATGCGGGTCCTGCACCAGCAGCATGCCAATCTCCAGAAACTGCTTCTGCCCGTGGGAAAGCAGTCCGGCGCGGCGATCGCGCTCGCTGCCAAGCCGCAGCAATAACAGCATTTCGTCAATGCGGTCGCGCTGTTCGCCGCTGAGCGTGGCCCGCAGGCTCGCCCAGACAGACCTGTCGGCCTTCATGGCGATTTCGAGGTTTTCCCATACGGTCAGCGCTTCAAACACCGTCGGCTTCTGGAACTTACGCCCAATCCCCTGCCGGGCAATGGCAGCCGGTTCAAGGGTTGTCAGATCGATGGACTGATCGTAAATGGCTTTGCCGCTTTTTGGCCGGGTTTTGCCGGTGATCACGTCCATCAGCGTGGTTTTGCCCGCACCGTTAGGCCCAATGATGCAGCGCAGCTCCCCGACGCCGATATTCAGCGAGAGATCGGTCAATGCCTTAAAGCCGTCGAAGCTGACGTTAATTGCCTCAAGCTGCAATACCGGATCGGTCTGCTCGCGGTAACGATCGCCCGGCAGCTGGCGGGTAAAGAGTCCTTCAGAGGGCTGCATTATTTCTCTCCCTTACGCAACAGACCGAACACGCCGCGCGGTAAAAACAGCGTGACGGCAATGAAAATCAGCCCCAGAAACAGCTGCCAGTACTCCGGCATCGCCACGGTGAAAAAGCTCTTCGCACCGTTGACCAGCGCCGCGCCGATCACCGGGCCCACCAGCGTGCCGCGCCCGCCCAGCGCGACCCAGATGGCCGCTTCAATGGAGTTGGTTGGCGACATCTCGCCCGGGTTGATAATGCCCACCTGCGGAACGTACAGCGCCCCCGCCAGGCCGCACAGCACGGCAGAGAGCGTCCAGACCAGCAGCTTGAAGCCGCGCAGATCGTAGCCGCAAAACGTCAGGCGGTTTTCCGCGTCGCGTACCGCCGTCAAAATGCGGCCAAACTTACTCTTCGCCAGCGCGTAGCCTGTGCCCAGAGCCAGAAGCAGCAGCATTACGGTCGAGATAAACAGCGCGATCCGCGTCGTGGTCGCCGTGACGGAAAACCCGAGCAGCGTGGTAAAGCCGGTAAAGCCGTTATTGCCGCCAAAGCCGGTTTCATTGCGAAAGAAAAGCAGCATCCCCGCATAGGTCAGCGCCTGGGTCATAATGGAGAAATAGACCCCTTTGATCTTTGAGCGGAAAGCAAACCAGCCGAAGACCAGCGCCAGCAGGCCGGGGACCGTCACGATTAAAACCAGCGCCCAGGCGAAATGCTGCGTCCCCCACCAGAACCACGGCAGTTCACTCCACGACAGAAACGACATAAACGCGGGCAGGCCGTCGCCAGCCGCCTGGCGCATCAGGTACATGCCCATCGCATACCCGCCCAGGGCGAAGAATATGCCGTGCCCCAGCGAGAGCATGCCGGCATAGCCCCACACCAGATCGAGGGCCACGGCGACAACCGCGTAGCAGAGGATTTTGCCGACGAGCGTCAGCATCCACGTGGAGACAGCCAGCGGATGCGTGGAAGGCAACAGCGCGAGAAAAGGCAGCACCAGCAGCGCCGCAACCAGCAGGCTGCCGACAATCTGCGTGGTACGCGGTGCGCTGCGCGCCAGTGTTAAGGTCATTGGCTGGCTCATCAGTCTGTCACCCTCCCTTTCAGTGCGAATAACCCCTGCGGACGCTTCTGGATAAAGAGAATAATCGCCACCAGAATCAGGATTTTGCCCAGCACCGCGCCCATCTGCGGTTCAAGAATTTTATTGAAGATGCCAAGTCCAAAGGCCGCCGCCACGCTACCGGCGAGCTGACCGACGCCGCCCAGCACCACCACCAGGAACGAATCGATGATGTACCCCTGACCCAGCTCCGGCCCCACGTTCCCCAGCTGGGACAATGCCACGCCGCCCAGCCCGGCGATGCCGGACCCGAGGCCAAACGCCAGCATATCAACCCGCCCGGTCGGCACGCCGCAGCAGGCCGCCATGCTGCGGTTTTGCGTCACCGCCCGCACGTTCAGGCCCAGACGCGTTTTGTTCAGAATCAGCCAGGTGAAAAACAGCACCAGCAGCACAAAGCCGAGCACCACAATGCGGTTCCACGGTAGCGTCAGGTTGGCGAAAACCTGCACGCCGCCGGACAGCCAGGCCGGGTTCGCGACCTCAAGGTTCTGTGCGCCAAAGGTCATGCGCACCAGCTGGATGAGCATCAGGCTGATCCCCCAGGTGGCGAGCAGCGTTTCCAGCGGGCGGCCATACAGATGGCGTATCACCGTGCGCTCCAGCACCATGCCGATACCTGCCGTCAGGCAAAACGCCACCGGCAGCGCTATCACCGGATAGAGCGCCAGCCACTGAGGCATCCACTGCGCCATCATCTGCTGCACCATCCAGGTGGCATACGCCCCGAGCATCAGCATCTCGCCGTGCGCCATGTTGATCACGCCCAGCAGACCATAGGTGATAGCCAGCCCGAGGGCGGCCAGCAGCAGCACCGATCCCAACGACAGGCCCATAAAGGCCTGCCCCAGCAGTTCGCCCCACATTAAACGGTGCTGGATACGATCCAGGCTTTCGGTAGCTGCGGCACGTACCCGTGCATCCGGTTCGGTTTGCGCCTGGGTGAGCGGTGCCAGCGTGGCCTGCACGTCCGGATCGTCAGACTGTCCCAGCAGCTCAACCGCCTTCAGCCGTATTTCAGCCTGTGGGCTGGTCAGCTGAAGGTTTGCCAGCGCCAGCATCAGCGACTGCCGGGTGACATCGTCCGTTTCGCGACCGGCTCGCTGTTGCAGGAAGCCGAGCATCTCCGGCTGGGCATCACGCTGAAGCTGCCGCGCGGCATGCCGCCTTTCCGTGACACTGTCACTGACAAGCTGATGGGTCGCCAGCGCCGTGAGGGTTAATACGCGCAGCCGGTTGGTGAGGCGCACGGCTTTGGTTGCCCCTTCGGCGGTTTTTGATGCCCCCAGTGCAACCATGCCGCCGTCGATGCGGGTAAAAGCATGCTTCTGGCTGTCGGTATAAAGATTCTCGGTTTGCAGCGCCTTAAGCAGCGACAAACGTGCAGGTTCCGGCGCGGCCGCCCACCGGGTCAGCATAGCGGTCTGCTGGCTCCGGGTGGCGGCAACGAAATCATCGGCATCCGATGCCTGCGCCATCCCTGGCAGCAGTCCGGTAAGCCACACAATCGCAATAATGATGCGCATGGCGTTCATGACGTCTCTCCCTGGGTGTTGGCTTAGTTGCTGGCGGTTTTCATCGGCTGGTCAGGCTTTTTGTCGTTCCCGGCGATAAACGGGCTCCACGGCTGAGCGCGTACCGGCTGTTCGGTCTGCCAGACGACGTTGAACTGGCCGTTACCTTCGATTTCGCCAATCATGACGGGCTTATGCAGGTGGTGGTTGGTGGCATCCATGGTCAGCGTAAAGCCGGACGGCGCGCTGAAGGACTGGCCCGCCATTGCCGCGCGCACTTTATCCACGTCGGTCGTACCGGCTTTCTCAACCGCCTGCGCCCACATATGGAGGCCAACGTAGGTCGCTTCCATCGGATCGTTGGTGACTACGGTGTCAGCATTCGGCAGCTTGTGTGCTTTCGCGTAGGCTTTGTAGGCCGCGACGAAGGTCTGGTTGGTCGGGTTATCAACGGATTCAAAGTAGTTCCACGCCGCCAGGTTACCCACCAGCGGTTTGGTATCAATACCGCGCAGCTCCTCCTCGCCAACCGAGAACGCCACCACCGGCACGTCAGTGGCTTTCAGCCCCTGGTTCGCCAGCTCTTTGTAGAAAGGCACGTTGGAATCACCGTTAATGGTGGAGACCACCGCCGTTTTGCCGCCCGCGGAGAATTTCTTGATATTGGCAACGATGGTCTGGTAATCGCTGTGACCAAACGGGGTGTAGACCTCTTCAATATCTTTATCTTCCACGCCCTTCGAGTGCAGGAAGGCACGCAGGATCTTGTTAGTCGTGCGCGGGTAAACGTAGTCCGTACCCAGCAGGAAGAAGCGCTTCGCGCTGCCGCCGTCTTCGCTCATCAGGTACTCCACCGCAGGGATCGCCTGCTGGTTGGGTGCCGCGCCGGTATAGAAGACGTAAGGCGACATCTCTTCACCTTCGTACTGCACCGGATAGAACAGCAAACCGTTCAGCTCTTCAAAGACCGGCAGAACCGATTTACGCGAAACCGACGTCCAGCAGCCAAACACCACGGCGACCTTATCCTGACTCAGAAGCTGGCGGGCCTTTTCGGCAAACAGCGGCCAGTTGGATGCCGGATCGACCACCACCGGTTCCAGCTTTTTCCCCAGCACGCCGCCTTTGGCGTTGATTTCATCGATGGTCATCAGGGCGACATCTTTCAGGGGTGTTTCTGAGATGGCCATCGTGCCGGACAGAGAGTGCATAATCCCAACTTTGATGGTGTCTGCGGCCTGGACGCCAAAGCTCATGCCCATGGCGACGACGGATGCGGACAGGGCGAACGCTTTAATAAGGGTACGACGGTGCATATTTTCACTCCTGAAAAAGAAAGCTGTGCGAAGACGTCCGTTACCGCCCGGACGCAGAAAAAGTAACGTCAGTTTCAGGAGAGCAAAAAGAGTGCCAGGTTGCAGAGGCTAGATTTTAAAGGGATGCGAGAGAAGGATGACGGGAAACGACTCAGAATGGTACAGCGCTGCACTGTAATAATGCAGCGCTGTGGAGGGCGTTACCAGACGTCGCTGGCGATTTGCGTCACCAGGCGAACTTTGTCCCACTGCTGGGCTTCGCTCAGGCTGTTACCCTCTTCCGTGGAGGCAAATCCGCACTGCGGGCTGAGGCAAATCTGCTCTTTCGCGACGTACTGCGCAGCTTCTTCCAGACGTGCTTTCACCCCTTCAGGGTTCTCCAGTTCGCCGTGCTTGGTGGTAATAAGCCCCAGAACCACCTGCTGTTTGCCCGGGCGCACAAAACGCAGTGGCGCGAAGTCGCCGCTACGATCGTTGTCGTACTCCAGGAAGAACGCGTCGACGTTAACCGTGCCGAACAGCACCTCTGCCACCGGCTCATAGCCGCCCTCTGAAATCCACGTTGAGCGGAAATTGCCGCGGCAGACGTGCAGCCCGATGGTCAGGTCGTCCGGCTTGCCTTCCAGCGCTTTGTTCAGCACGTTGGCATAGATGCGGGCCAGTTCGTCAGCGTCATCCCCCCGCTCCCGGATCTGGCGGCGCTGATCTTCCGAACAGAGATAGGCCCATACGGTGTCGTCCAGTTGCAGATAGCGGCAGCCCGCGTCGTAGAATGCCCGAATGGCGTCGCGCCAGGTGGTTGCCAGATCGTCAAAGTAGTCGTTCAGGTCCGGATAGACCGTGGCATCAATATCTTTGCGGCCACCGCGGAAGTGCAGCACGCTCGGGCTCGGAATGGTCATTTTCGGTTGCGCGTTGCCGCTGATGCTTTTAAGGTAGCGGAAGTCTTCCAGCATAGGATGATCGCCGAAGCCCAGCTTGCCCGTGACGCGCACGCCGTGGGCTTTGGTCTGCACCCCGTTGAACTGTATGCCCTGCTGAGCGTCATAACGCTCCACGCCCTGAAGCCCGTCAAAGAAGTCGAAGTGCCACCAGGCGCGGCGGAACTCACCGTCCGTCACCACGTTCAGACCGCAGGCGCACTGCTGCTCAACGACGTGGCGAATGGCCTCGTCCTCGACCGCGCGAAGCTGCCCGGCATCGATCTCACCGCTGGCAAATTGCAGGCGCGCCTGTTTAATGGAATCCGGGCGTAAAAAGCTGCCGACTACATCGGCGCGGAACGGGGCGTGGTGTCGCTGCATGGAAATCTCCTTTGTCTGTCGGCGTTAATTGCCCACAGTGATAATTCATCTCTTGAATCTTTAGACTTCTGGATGTCTAAACGTCTTAAGAAGATGTCACACCGTCTCCCTGCCGACAAACGAGAAAATTTCATCTGTGTTGAAAAAAATTCATGTTCCAGAGCCGGATGATGACGATCCTGCAAACGCGAACTGCTCATCCTCCCAGCCGGTCATGCCCCCGAGCATAATCTTGACCGGCAGACCCAGACGCGCCAGCTTCAGCGCCGCCCTGTCCGCGCCGTTGCAGTGCGGGCCAGCACAATAGACGACAAATAGCGTGCCCGCCGGCCACGCGTTCATCCGCTCTGCGGTAATCTGGCTCCAGGGTAAATGCTGCGCGCCGGGCAGATGACGCCGGGCAAAATGCTCGGGCTTCCCGACCACGTGCAGCAGAGCGAAGTCCTGCTCACCGCTGGATATAGCGTGTTGCACATCGGCGCAGTCCGTCTCTACGCTTAAGCGTCGCAGAAAATGCCCCACGGATTCCTGCGGCTCGGCAGCCGGAAATTCAGTAACATAGCTCATGAATCTTCCTCATTTGTGGTGTTTGTGTTAACACTACTCTATCCCTTAATACAGCCCATGAATGCCTCCACCTATGCCAGAAAACAGCAAAAAGATGACAAACTTAAGACACACTCCTCCGCGCGCGGTCGTGCTGGCGTATGACGGTTTGTGCACCTTTGAGTTTGGCGTGGCGGTAGAAATCTTTGGCCTGCCGCGCCCGGAGATGGGCGACGACTGGTATCGGTTCGCCGTGGCGAGCGTGGATGAAGGCGAACTCCGGGCAACGGGCGGGATACGCATTCTGGCCGATGGCGATCTGCACCTGCTGGAGACGGCGGATCTGATTGTTGTACCCGGCTGGCGAGGGCTGGACGAACCCGTACCCGAGGCGCTCTGTCAGGCGTTACGCGCGGCGCACGCCCGCGGCTGTCAGCTGCTCTCAATCTGTTCTGGCGTTTTTGTGCTGGCAGCCACGAGCCTGCTCAACGGGCGGAAGGCGACCACCCACTGGCGTTACACGCACGCGCTGAAATCACGTTATCCTGCCGTCACCGTGGTGGAAGATGTGCTGTATCAGGACGAGGGGGATATTCTTACCTCCGCCGGCAGCGCGGCGGGGATCGATCTGTGCCTGCACGTGGTGCGCCGGGATTACGGTATGGAGGCGGCAAACCGCGTGGCGCGTCGGCTGGTGATCCCGCCCCACAGAGATGGCTCGCAAACCCAGCAGCTAAGCCGGCCGGTGGCTCAACTGCGGGAAAGTCAGCGCCTGGGCCATCTGTTTGATTATCTTCATCAGCATCTTGCCGTGCCACATACCGTCGGGTCGCTGGCCCTGCGGGTTGGCATGAGTCAGCGTACCTTTCTGCGCCGTTTCCAGGACGCGACCGGAACCACGCCCGCGCGCTGGTTATTGACGGCGAGATTGCAGCGGGCGAAGGATTATCTCGAAAATAGCCGACTCAGCATCGACAATATTGCAGAACAAACCGGTTTTGGACTCAGCGCCACGCTGCGCCACCATTTCCGCCAGCAATATGCCCTTTCCCCGACGCAATATCGAAAGCAGTTTTTGCAGCCGACCAGATAAAAAGGCAAAAAAAAACCGCCATATTCTGGCGGTAAATGCTTGCATGGATAGATTTGTATTTTGGTATCTACGCTCCGGTATTCCATACCGGGATGTGGATCACCTGCAATCTACCACCGTGAGCCTCAACGAAGCATAAACGAATCGATTAACCCGCTTTGGTATTAATTTGCAGATAACGCATCAGCCCCTGCTCGGCGCTCTGGCGGGCATCATCATTAATCGCTTCGAGATAGAACGCGCGAGAGACTCCGTACGGTGCCTGCTCGGATGGGTAAACGGCAAACTGAAAGGTTTTCCCCCTCGCCTTGTTGGTGCAGCCCAGCTCCCAGCGATCTTCACTTACCTGGGTGCTATTACATTCGACGCGGCCGTAATCACTGGTTAAATACGAACCGACGCGGCTTTTCGCTGACTGAATATATTCTGGTTCTTCGTTTGAATAGATGCTGGCAGCAGCACCCACAGCAACCACTACGCCCAAAAGTGATAGCACGATTATTTTTTTCATTTATTAGATCCAATCCTTAGCCAGAAAAATCTTATTGTAAATGATTTCCCCATAAATCTAGCTGCTCTTTTCATACCAGAAATGGGAGTTTACAACGTCAATATTGCTTTTAAGAATAGTCTCAGATGCGCTGTATTGCGATCACAAATTTTGACAGTTTGTTTTCTCAAATTTGAACAGTTAAATAATTACTCTATGAAATTATCCCTACGATAACCCTGGCGTATTTTCGGGGGATGAAGGATGTTCAGAAAAGGGTTGTCGCTACTGCTGGTGATAAGCGCTCTGTTCTCAGGGCAGATTATGGCGGAGCACAAAGGACATGAATTTCTGTATGTAAAAAACGCCGACCATCAGCTTCGTCATGAAGGTGACAGCGACGCGTTACGCAGCGAGGCAGAGGAGTCTGCGGAGGGGTTGCGCGAGCGCCATTCCTGGCTGAAATCGCGCAAACCCGATACCCACTTTCCGGGTTAGCTGCCTTTACGCTTCGGCAGGGTTTTCATCAAGTCGTCAGGGCTGACGGAGGCCACAATGCTGCCAGGCGACGGCATTTTGAAGATGTGATTCTTCATCTTACCGATAACGTGCATTTCACACGGACGGCAGTCGAATTTCAGCGTCAGCACTTCGTCACCATTCACCAGCTGCATCGGGGTTGCTTTCCAGCTTTTGATATTGCCTTTCGCCTGCTTCGGGCAGAGGTTAAAGGCAAACCGCAGGCAGTGTTTGGTGATCATCACCGGCACGTCGCCCTTCTCTTCATGCGCTTCATACGCGGCGTCAATCAGCTGCACGCCGTGACGATGATAAAACGCACGCGCTTTGTGGTTATAAACGTTCGCAAGGAAGGAGAGATGCGTGTCCGGGTAAACCGGCGCAGGCACCGCTTCGGCCTTACGGCTGCCGCGCGGATAGTTTGCCAGGCGCGCGTCATCCAGCATCTCAGCCGTTTCGCGACGGAACTGATTCAGCAGGCTGTTCGGCACGAACAGCGCATCCGGCAGATTCACCTCAATATTACGCGCGTAATAAATGGTCTGACCCAGCTTCGCCACGCCGTCCTTCAGGCTGTTCAGCGCTTTCTCCGCGTTGTTCGCTACCTCGAACATGCCGTCGAGGGTATGCGTCACGCTGATACCGTCTTCACAGGTCATGGTCAGGATCAGCTGCTCTTCCCAGCCCCCCAGCGCGATATCCACCGCAATGCGGCGCTCGCTGGAGGTCTTGAGCAACGCCTGCTGCCAGTTGTGGTCCAGGTTACGGTTCAGCGCCGCGTTGGGACGGGCTTTGTAGAGATCGGCAGGCATTTCGTTCGGCCAGACCCGATAGCGGTTTTCGCCGGTTTTCTCCACGGTATTGGCGCGGAAACCGACCACTTCACGTTTAATCATCACGTTAAGACCGTCGCCGTTCGCCAGCGGCTCTGTAACCTGAACGTCGAGATGGTCCTTCGCCACCTTCAGCACTTCACCCACCGGCAGGCCGATAAACTTTGGTGAGTCAAACGCGCCGATGTCCCCTTTGCGCGCATTCACAAAGTAATCCGTGCTGCCGCGGTGGAAGGTTTTGTCCGTGGACGGAATAAAGAAATGCTCCGTACGTCCGGCGGAGGCGCGGGCCAGATCACCGCGATCGTCGATGATGGCATCCAGCATCTGACGATAATGGGCGGTGATATTTTTCACGTAGCTCATGTCCTTGTAGCGCCCTTCAATTTTGAAGGAGCGCACCCCGGCGTCGATCAGCGCGCCGAGGTTCGCCGTCTGATCGTTATCTTTCATCGACAGCAGGTGTTTTTCGAACGCCACCACGCGGCCCTGATCGTCTTTCAGGGTATACGGCAGACGGCAGGCCTGAGAGCAGTCGCCCCGGTTAGCGCTGCGCCCCGTCTGGGCATGAGAGATATTACACTGCCCGGAATACGCCACGCACAGCGCACCGTGGATAAAGAATTCAATAGTGGCGTCGGTCGCCTGGTGAATATCGCGGATCTGGTTCAGGTTCAGCTCGCGCGCCAGAACAATCTGTGTGAACCCAACGTCCGAAAGGAACTTTGCCTTCTCAACGGTGCGGATATCGCACTGGGTGCTGGCGTGCAGCTCAATCGGCGGGATATCCAGTTCCAGCACGCCCATATCCTGAACGATCAGCGCGTCAACGCCGGTCTGGTAGAGATCGGTTATCAGACGCTGCGCAGGCTCAAGCTCATCATCATGAAGAATGGTGTTCAGGGTCACGAACACCTTCGCCCCGAAACGGTGGGCGAACGGCACCAGTTCGGCAATATCGCGCAGGCTGTTGCTGGCGTTATGACGGGCACCGAAGCCAGGGCCGCCAATGTAGACGGCATCCGCACCGTGAAGAATGGCTTCACGGGCAATGGCGGCGTCGCGGGCCGGGCTGAGCAGTTCAAGATGATGGGAGTGCAGGCGCATACTTCGTCGTTATCCGTTATGGTCAAAATGGCGGCTATTGTAGTCAGAAGTCTGTGTCAGTGAAACCGTTTTGCGACGCTTTAGCGGGGATAATGGATCAGAGAGTGAAAATGGACCGTCCGGGCGCTGCTGTTGCGGTACGCGTGCGGTTTGTCGCCGGCAAAACGCACCCCAGAATCAGCATAAATCGTCCGCCAGATGCCGTCGATCTGCATCTCCAGTTCACCGCTTATCACCACCACGTGTTCAATCACCCCGGCTTCGTGCGGGGTGGACTCGCTCAGCGCGCCGGGCGACAGCGTGATGGAGAAATGGTCAAACCTGAGCTGGTCGTCCCAGGGGAAAAGCGGCTTCACCACCATCGCCTGCTGTTGCGGATCAAATACCGCCTGCGGGTCGCTCTCTGGGGTAATAAACGCCGAAAAAGGCACGTTCAGCCCGGTGGCGATTTTCCACAGGGTGGAGACCGTCGGGCTGGACTCGTTGCGTTCGATTTGCCCAAGCATCGCTTTCGACACGCCCGTCTCTTCGGCCAGCTTCGACAGGCTCCAGCCCCGCGCCTGACGCAGCGCTTTCAGTGTAGTGGCAAGGTGTTGCGTAATATCCATGGTTCCTCCCGTTGTGCGAAGCATACCACTTGTACGCTATAGCGCACAGTGATACCTTACGCCGGACGTTATAACGCACAACGGAGTTCCCATGCGATCGACTGCCCCTCTCTTTCCTGCCGTACTGGCCGGTTTTGTTGCCGTCCTGGTGGGCTATGCCAGCTCTGCCGCCATTATCTGGCAGGCCGCCGCGGCGGCAGGCGCAACCCCACAGCAAATCGGCGGATGGATGACCGCGCTGGGCCTCGGGATGGGGATCAGCACGCTTGCGTTATCGTGGTGGTACAAGGCGCCGGTGCTGACCGCCTGGTCAACGCCCGGCGCGGCGCTGCTCGCCACCAGCCTGCATGGCGTCACGCTGGCGGAAACCATCGGGGTATTTATGTTTGCAAATGCGCTGATCCTGCTGTGCGGCGTGACCGGCCTGTTTGCCCGGCTGATGAAGCTGATCCCGCACTCGCTTGCCGCCGCTATGCTCGCGGGCGTGCTGTTACAGTTCGGCCTGAAGGCATTCAGCAACCTTGAGGGGCACCTTTTTCTTTGCGGCAGTATGCTGGCCGCCTGGCTGGTGGCCAAAGCCGTGGCTCCCCGTTACGCCATTGTCGTCACGCTGCTGGTGGGCATTCTCGCGGCCTGGGCCGGAAGTGACGTTGTCACGGATAAAATGACGTTATCGGTTATCATGCCTGAATTTATTGCCCCTGCGTTCACGTTCACCAGCCTGATAAGCATCGGCTTGCCCTTCTTTCTGGTGACCATGGCGTCGCAGAATGCGCCCGGCTTCGCCACCATGCAGGCTTCGGGCTACCCGCTGGCGGTCTCACCGCTTATCGTTGCGACCGGCGGGCTGGCGCTGGTGTTATCCCCCTTCGGCGTCTATTCCATCTGCATCGCCGCTATCACCGCCGCCATTTGCCAGAGCCCCGACGCCCACCCGGATGCCAGTAAACGCTGGCTGGCCGCGGTGGCCGCAGGCGGGTTTTATCTGCTGGCGGGGGTTTTTGGCGGCTCGATTTCCGGGCTGATGGCCGCCCTGCCGCTGAGCGGGATCCAGACGCTGGCCGGGCTGGCGCTTCTCGGTACGATTAGCGGCAGTCTGTATCAGGCGCTGAATCATGAAGCGGAGCGCGACGCGGCGATCGTCACCTTTTTGATGACCGCCAGCGGCGTCACGATCCTGGGGATTGGCTCCGCCTTCTGGGGGCTGGTACTGGGTGGGTTATGTTACGCGGTCTTTTCACGCCTTCGTCGCGCGTAACTGGGACGGCGTCATCCCCGTCATGCTGCGAAAACGGTTACTGAAGTGGCTGGCGGAGCTGAATCCGCAGGCCAGCGCGATGTCGGTGAGCGGCGTGGTGGTGTGCTGCACCAGCGCTTTGGCCTTCTCCATGCGGCGCTGCATAACGTACTGATGCGGCGCCAGCCCCATCGACTGGCGGAACATTCTGGCGAAGTGATACTCGCTGAGCGCGGCCTGACCCGCCAGCTCCGCCAGCGTTAAGGGTTGCGCCAGATTTTCCTCGATAAAGGCCACTACGTTACGCAGCACAAACGGCGATAACCCGCCGGTGACCACCGGTAACTTCCACTGTACGCTGGAATAATGCTGGACTAAATGCGTCAGCAGTAAGGTCGACGCGGTGCTCAGGGTGAGCTGATTGGCGTTTTGCTGCCAGTCGCAGCCCAGCAAAAACTGACGATAGAGTGCGGTGATTTTCGGATCGCTGCCAAAGATTTTTTCATCCAGCGTCAGCGATAACGGACGTTTATCCCAGATTTTCTCCCCCACGTCCCGCAGATGTTCATCGGTGCAGTAAAGGTGGACGAACGACAGGTCGTCACGAATATCCCACGTGGATTCGCTCTCTTCGGGCATCAGGCAAAAACGATCCGGCCCGCCGCCATTTTTCCAGCCACCGGGGGTTTTTTGATAGCTTTCATAGCCATCCGCCACGTACAGGCTGAGCGTATGGTGGTTGCTTTTTACGGTGATCGTATCGTGCTTGTTGTACCACGCCGCCAGTTGAATGCCAGAATTGAGCGCGACGGTTTCCCGCAGCACCGCATTTTGTTGGCGTAACGTTTCAAAGGTGTCGTAAACGAGAGACATGGCCGTAAACAGGTGATTAATCAGACTGTCAGTCTATGAAGTGTTGCAGCCTGTTACCAGCGTTCGCGTGAGAAAAAAGCGCAAGAATGTGCAAGTCCGGCGCAAGCCGATGAAAGCCGCCCGCCCGCGCTTTCGTCACACTGGGGTTTTTCGCGGTATGAGAAGAGAGAAACCATGAACGCATTACTCTATGGGCTGGTCGTTGTTATCTGGGGCACCACCTGGATCGCCATTTTTCTGCAACAGGGGCCGGTTCCCGCCCCGGTTTCCATTTTCTGGCGCTTCGCCGTGGCCAGCGCCACCATGATGATTGTCCTGCTCGCCCTTCGCCGCCTGCGCAGGCTGGCGCTGCGGGATCACCTCTACTGCCTGCTTCAGGGCTGCTGCGTATTCTGCTTCAACTTCTGGTGCTTTTACACCGCCGCCGCCCATATCAATACCGGCCTCGAGTCGGTGATCTTCTCGATGGCCGTGCTGTATAACGCCATCAACAGCTTTATCTTCTTCGGCCAGCGCCCGCCCGCACGCTTCTGGACGGCGGCAGCGCTGGGGCTTATCGGGATCATCACCCTGTTCTGGAACGATCTGCTCGCCAGCGGCTGGAGCGCGTCGTTGCTCACCGGTATTGGACTTTCCGCCCTCGGCACCTACGGCTTCTCGCTGGGGAATATGATCAGCATGCGTCATCAGCGCAACGGACTGGAAACCATGACCACCAATGCCTGGGCGATGCTGTATGGCACCGTCGTGATGGGCCTTATCGCCCTCTTCAGGGGTGATAGCTTTATGCCGGAATGGACGGTGAGCTATATGGGGGCGCTGCTGTATCTTGCGCTGTTTGGCTCGGTGATTGCCTTCGGGGCCTATTTTACGCTGGTGGGCCGCATTGGTCCCGGTAAAGCCGCGTACAGCACCCTGCTGTTCCCGCTGGTGGCCCTGTCGATTTCAACAATTTACGAGGGCTACGTATGGCATCTCAATGGGATCGCAGGCCTGCTGCTGATTCTGGGGGGAAATATGGTGATGTTTACCAAACCGGAGACCTGGTTCCGACGCCTGCGGACGGCATAAAAAAACGGCCTGCGAAGGTGCAGGCCGTGTTGATTATTTTGCAGTCTGATGAACATCAAACATGGTGGCATCCGTCGCCATGTCATCCACAACCTGTTTCAGCGTGGCGAAGCCTATCGGCGTATTTTCATTTGCCAGCTCTTCACCTTCACCTTTACGAACAACTTTAATTACCGGCTTGTTGGTGGCCGCATCGATCAGCTCGCCTTCGAAGAACAGATGCGTATCCATGGTGCGATGGCCAGTTGCCATCTGCGTTCCCGCAACCAGCAGCGCGACAGGAACCACTTCATAGAACTGCAAACCTTCTTTGTCCGAGCTCACGCCGGTGATGGCGCCACGGAAGATCAGGCTATGTTTGCCTGGCGTCGTGACAATCGGCTTACGCTGGCCAATCGCGGTTTTCAGTTTGGTATTGGTATAACTCAACACCTCATCAAGCGTTTTTTGCCCAAGCTGAGTGGTCGGTTTTGGCGCCGGGTAATAGGTAATCGGCGTCCAGATAATGCTGTCGTAATTCGCCTCATTGTAGGAAGGATCAACCCAACGCAGGGTTGGCTTCCCGGTTGCAGATGTCATCTCCTGCAAGCCTGAGTAATCTTTTAAAAAGCCTGAATACTGCTCGGGGGCTGCGACTTTTGACGCGCAGCCTGAAAGGGCCAACAGGCCAGAAAGCACTGCAACTTTAAAAAAAGTCTGAGTACGCATGATGGTATTCCATGTTATCTGCAAGTATGCACTTGAAGTTATAACAAAAAAGGAGGGAACGTGGTGTGGCAAAAAATGACGAAGACAGCACAAATAGCGAAAATAGTGCCCGGCTGAAACCGGGCAGTATAACTATTCCTCTTTCAGATCCACTTGCCAGAACAGGTGCTTGCCGAAGGGATCGATTTCATAGCCCGTGACCTCTTTACGGACCGGCTCAAAAATGGTCGAGTGGGCAATCATCACCGCCGGCATTTGATCGTGCATCATCTGCTGCGCCTGCTTGTACAGCGCCACGCGTTTTTCGCGATCGGTTATCGATTTAGCTTCGGCAATCAGGTTATCAAAGGGCTTATAACACCATTTTGCCGAGTTCGACCCGCCGTTGGCGGACGTACAGGTAAACAGCGGCCCGAAGAAGTTATCCGGATCGCCTGTCGCCGTTGTCCAGCCCATCAGCGCGGCCTGATGTTCCCCTCCTTTCACGCGCTTCAGGTATTCGCCCCATTCATAGGTCACGATCTTGGTCTGTACGCCAACTTTCGCCCAGTCCGCCTGGATCATTTCAGCCATCCGTTTCGCGTTCGGGTTATAAGGCCGCTGCACCGGCATGGCCCACAGTTCGATGCTGACGCCGTTGGCAAATCCCGCCGCCTTTAGCAGCGCCTTCGCTTTTTCAGGATCGTAATCGTAGTCTTTCAGCGCGCTGTCGGCACTCCAGACGCCAGGCGGCAGCAGGTTTTTCGCCGCCGTGCCGGTTCCGTGGAACACCGCGTCAATGATGGCGGGTTTGTTAATTGCCATCGCCAGCGCCTGGCGCACCTTCAGATTATCCAGCGGCGGCTTTTGCGTGTTAAACGCCAGGAAACCGGTATTCAGGCCAGCCTTGCTCATCAGATTGATGTCTTTGTTGGCCTTCATGCGCGGCAGATCCGCCGGATTCGGAAACGGCATCACCTGGCACTCGTTCTTCTCAACTTTGGCAAAACGCACCGAGGCGTCCGGCGTGATGGTGAACACCAGACGATCCAGCTTCGATTTCCCCTGCCAGTATTGCGGGAAGGCGGTAAAGAGGATGCGGGAATCCTTCTGGTACTGCGCCAGCTTAAACGGACCGGTGCCAATCGGCTGCATATCGACCTTTTCTGGCGTGCCCGCTTTCAGCATGGCATGGGCATATTCCGCCGACAGGATGGAGGCAAAATACCACGCCAGGTCAGCGACAAACGGTGCTTCCGGGTGCGCCAGGGTGAAGCGCACGGTGTGCTCGTCAACCTTGTCGATGGCCGTTATCAGGCTGCCAAACTCCAGGCTTTCAAAGTTGGAATAGCTGCCGTTCGAGACGTTATGGTAAGGATGATTCACATCCTTCTGGCGCATAAACGAGAAAATCACGTCATCCGCGTTGAAGTCGCGCGTCGGCGTAAACAGCTTATTACTGTGGAATTTCACCCCTTTGCGCAGGTGGAAGGTGTAGATCTTGCCATCCTCGCTCACCTCCCAGCTTTCGGCCAGGCTCGGCACCAGCTCGGTGGTGCCGGGTGTGAAATCGACCAGACGGTTATAAACCGGTACGGCGCTGGCATCCACGCTGGTTCCCGAGGTGTATAGCTGAGGATTGAAGTTTTCCGGCGATCCTTCAGAGCAATACACCAGCGTTTTTGCCGCGACGGTGGAACTGACCGTCAGCGCAGCCAGCGCCAGCGTTATGGTTGTGAATGTGCTTTTCATCATTATTTCCTGTCTTTTTAATTCGACGGCTAATTACTTCTTTTGCCGTTCCATAAATAACATTAAAGTGATGGCGCAAACACATGAAAAATAAATACAGAAGGAAACACTATGGGCTCTGAACTCTCCAGACAATTAACCCGTCGCTTTTTTCGTTATCTCGCCATTACCAGCCAGAGCGATCCAAAAGTGAAAACGTTGCCCTCCACGCCGGGCCAGCACGACATGGCGCGGGAACTGGCGAACGAGCTGGAAAAGCTGGGGTTGGACGACATTGTGATTGATGAATTCGCTACCGTTACCGCCGTGAAAAAAGGCAATGTCGCGGGTGCGCCGCGCATTGGTTTTATTACCCATATCGACACGGTGGACGTCGGTTTATCTCCGGATATTCATCCGCAAATATTAACGTTTAGGGGTGAAGATCTCTGCCTGAATAAAGAGAAAGGGATCTGGCTGCGCGTCAAAGAGCACCCGGAAATTCTGGCTTACCCTAATGAAGAGATTATTTTCAGCGACGGAACCAGCGTATTAGGCGCAGATAATAAAGCGGCCGTCACCGTGGTTATGACGGTACTGGAAAACCTGACGACCGAGCATAAGCATGGCGATATTGTGGTGGCGTTTGTGCCTGACGAGGAGATTGGCCTGTGCGGTGCGAAAGCGCTGGATTTGAAACGCTTCGACGTCGATTTTGCCTGGACCATCGACTGCTGCGAACTGGGGGAAATTGTTTATGAGAACTTCAACGCGGCAGCGGCTGACATTCGCTTTACCGGCGTAACGGCCCACCCGATGTCCGCCAAAGGGGTGCTGGTCAACCCACTCCTGATGGCCACGGACTTCATCAGCCAGTTCGATCGCCAGCAAACTCCGGAATGCACCGAAGGGCGCGAGGGCTACATCTGGTTTAACGGTATCCAGGCCGGACAAAACGAAGCGGTGCTGAAAGCCAACATCCGTGATTTCGACAAAGAGGGTTTTGCCGCCCGCAAGCAGCAAATTACCGATGTGGCGGCGCAAATAGCCGCGCAGCACCCTACGGCAAACGTGGAAGTCCACATTGAGGACACCTACAGCAATATCAGTAACGCGATTGGTGAAGATCGCCGCGCCATCGACCTGATGTTCGAGGCAATGGAATCGCTCGGTATCGCGCCCAAGCCAACGCCGATGCGCGGCGGCACGGACGGCGCAGCGCTGTCAGCCAAAGGCTTGCTCACCCCGAACTTCTTCACCGGCGCCCATAACTTCCATTCAAAGTTTGAGTTTTTACCGCTGTCGTCGTTCGAGGCGTCCTACCGCACCGCCCTACAACTCTGTCTGCTGGCCGCGCGTTAAGCGGGCTTGCGCGCAAGCATCGTGGCGAAGCGCAGCTTGATACGGTTCCCGTTGGCATCAGTACGGTGGAGTTCACCCACCTCTTCGTTGTAATTGAGCAGCTCCCAGCCTTGGTAATAGTTGCTCAGTTCACCGGTTTTGAACGCAAACGGGAAGCCAACGGTACACGGATAATCCTCGGTATCCATCGCCGCAACGATCAGGTTATAGCCGCCCGGCCTGGTGCAGCGCTGCATATTGGCGATAAGACCAGGGATGGTTTTCGCCTCAAGGAACATCAATACGACGGTAGAAAGAATAAAGTCATATTCGCCGTCAAAGGTCAGGCTGTTCAGATCCTGAATCGCCGTTTGCAGATTCGTAATCCCTTCCGCCGCCTTAATGCGCTCGATGTTATCGATGCTCATCGGGTTTTTATCCCACGCCGTCACGTCATAGCCGTTGGCCGCCAGGTAAAGGCTGTTACGGCCATTTCCGCAACCGAGATCGAGCGTTTTACCCGGCTTAACAATATTCGCGCTATGTAGCACCTCTGAGTGCGTACGGGTCAGACCATATTTCTCGGTAAAGTAGTTTTCATCGACAGTCATTGTTTTTCCTCAGATTGCATAAGCAGTGCCTTATCAGCGCGCACCAGAAGTTTGCCCTGCATCAGCAAGATAAAAGTACGGACCAGCAGCATCGCGATGATGACGTTGGTGAAAATAAACAGTGGAACAGCAAGGGCGTGAAAGAACCCTGACGGGCTGCTTTGCCCAAGATGCAAACCGGTAGTCGCCAGCGCCGAGACCCCGAACGAGAAGCTCCAGAACGACGCGTTGAACGGCTGCGACAGATACCACGGCATCAGACGCAGCATAAACAGCAGCTGCAACAGGCCATAGCCAAACAGCATTTTGGCGAAGGTGTCCGCTTCGCCGCCGTTGACGCTAAGCCAGGCGCTACAGGCCACCAGGGCTGGCGCAAGCTGGATCCCAAGCGAGGTACGAAGCGCTGCGGGTAGTTCGCCGGCGCTGCGCAGGCGCTGCAAAATGACCGGCTCCAGGCTCAGCCAGGAAAAGACGCCGGCGCCAAGGAACACCAGTCCGGCATCGTGGAAACCCAGCGCGCCGCAGGCCATCGCGCTAATAAAATTGTTCGCCACCGTCGGCAGATAGAGGCCCGGCGTTGTCGCCTCTCCCGGGTGCTTACCGCGCCACAGCCCGGCGCTTTGCCAGGCGGCATACGCAAGCTGGATCACCACGCCCACACTAAATAACACCAGCGACACCGGGCGGTACCACGGCACGAAGCCGATGGCCACCAGCATCGTTGTGGCGGGAAACAGGCTGACAAAACTGCTCATCACCGGATGTCGCATCTCTGCCAGCACGCTGCGTGGAAACCGTACCGCACGGGTGAGAAACGCTACGCTTAAAAAGAACCAGATCGTCACCGCCAGCGCCACCAGGATCTCTCCCGGCCAGCGCGTAACCGGCCAGACAGAGCTGGCATAACGCCAGGCGAACCCCATGCCAATGGTACCCAATACCATGCCAAAGTACCCGGCGGGCAAATTAAGAACGCGTTGGTTTTCATTATGCATTTTTTTTAAACTTTAAAATGTATTTGAAATGCCATTTTAAGGGGTTTCCCGTGTGGACGCCAGCACTTCGACAAGCCAAAAGTTTGCTACGTTTAGTGAAAGGCTTTTCAGGGATCAGACGATGACAAAATATCGGCTTAGCAATGAAACCCGTCTGTGGCGCTGGCAGGACGGGACCACGCCGCGCACAACGCCCCTCAGACAGATCGTTGCCGTGGACGATTTTAACGATGTTGCCCGCGGGACAAAAGGCGGTTGGGTTGAGGATGAGAACGTCCTCGCACAGGACGGGGATTGCTGGATTTACGATGAAAACAGCGTGGTCTTTGCCGGTGCCCGGGTATCCGGTAATGCCCGCCTTACCCAGCCCTGCTTCGTAAGCCACCGCGCACACGTTAGCGGCAACAGCTGGCTGGACGCCGCCGAGGTGAGTCACGGCGCGATAATAAGTGACAACGTCACTATTCAGCACTCTACGGTGCGTGGGGAATGCCGCATCGCAGGTGATGCGCGGGTGCTGCATAACAGCATGGTGATCGCAGCCAAAGGGCTTACGCCCGACCGCGAGCAGATCCTGCAAATCTACGACAGCGCAACGGTCAGCCAGTCGCGTATTGTGCATCAGGCGCAAATTTACGGCGATGCCATGGTGACCTGGGCCTTTGTAGAGCACCGCGCGGAGGTGTTCGATCGCGCCATTCTTGAGGGCAACGCGCTTAATAACGTCTGGGTGTGCGACTGCGCCAAAGTGTACGGCAACGCCCGCCTGCTGGCCGGCTCAGAGGACGATGCAATCCCGACGTTGCGGTACAGTTCACAGGTTGCGGAAAACGCCCTCGTCGAAGGCAACTGCGTTATTAAACATCACGTGCTGATAGGCGGCGAGGCGTGGTTGCGCGGCGGGCCGATCCTGATTGACGACCACGTCGTGATTCAGGGCCGGGCGCGTATCAGTGGCGATGTACTGATTGAGCATCAGGTGGAAATTTCAGACGATGCGGTTATTGAGGCGCTTGAGGGTGAAAGCATTCACGTCCGGGGATCGAAAGTGATCAACGGCGACACGCGGATCACCCGAACGCCGCTGCTGGGGGCACTATAGCGGGAAAAGCCTGGCGTAAAGATTCACGTCATCGTAGCGGCCATTGAGCATTTCCGCTTCCCGCAGGCATCCTTCCAGCACAAAACCGTTGCGCTGAGCCACACGGTTACTGCTCTGGTTATCCACGCGACACTTAATGACAAAGCGGCGGATCTCGCCGCGCTCAACGTAATAGCGCATAAACGCCTGGAGCGCCTGAGAGAGAATGCCCTGCCCCTGATGCGCTTCGTCGAGCCAGTAGCCAATGTACCCGGCCTTGTTCGCAGGCTCGATGGCGTTAAAGGAGAGCACGCCCACCAGCGCGTCGTTCATGAAAATCAGGAACATTTTGGCGTAACCGCGCTCGTGCAGCATCTGGTTGCTCTGCACGTTGCGTCGCGTGTCCTCTTCGCTGCCGACATGCTGCGCCCAGTCGAAGGCGGTTTGCAGCCAGGTTTTGTTTTTAATCACGAGGTTATGCAGATCGGCGGTATAACGTTCTTCAACGGCGCGAAGCTCGATATCCTGGTTAACGGGGATAATTTCTGAAGACATAGTGCCTCTTATTAATTGCCGGGTGGCGCTAACGCTTACCCGGCACAATCCCAAAATGATTAGCGCATAATCCGGTCGTCAACGTAGTTACGTTTGTCCGGCGCTGGCGGGAAGTATTGATACAGCCAGGTCTCGCTGATGGCGTCGCCCTGACAGCGCAGGAACAGGCGCATATCGACCGGCTCGGTAGAGTCAGAGGTTGGATACCAGTCAAACAGGATGCGATACCCGTCGAACGGCTCGACGTAGAGGATCTCCACCTGTTTCGCTTCACCGCTGGACAGCGTGATCACCGGCTCAATGCCCTTCGGTGCGGCGGCCTTCAAATCGCCCCCGACGAAGTCAATGGCAAAGCGACGGGCCCACACTTTCGGGTAATTTTCGCCCGGCGCCCAGCCCTCCGGGAAGCCGCCCATACCGGTACGGGTCGCGTAGACGTTTGCCAGCGGCGAACGCACCGGTGGCTGCGCGCTCCAGTAAAGACGGTATTTGAAGTCCAGTTCGTCGCCCGCCTGCACCGGCTTCTCCGGCTGCCAGAAGCAGACCACGTTATCGAGCGTCTCGCCGGTTGTCGGGATCTCCATCAGGGCAATGGAGCCTTTGCCCCAATTATTGCGCGGCTCGACCCACAGGCTTGGTCGCTTGTTATACCAGCCCATGACGTCCTGATAATGGGAGAAATCACGGTCAAGCTGCAATAAACCAAAGCCTTTCGGGTTCTTATCCTGAAACGCGTTAAATTGCAGCTTTTGCGGGTTGTTCAGCGGTCGGCAGATCCACTCCCCGTTGCCGCGCCACATCGCCAGACGGTCTGAGTCGTGGATCTGCGGATGAATGGTGTCGCACATGCGGCGTTCGTTGTTGCCGCAGCTAAACATGCTGGTCATCGGCGCGATGCCGAGCTGCTTGATCGCTTTGCGCGCGTAGAGGTGGTTTTCGACGTCCATGATCACCTGGCTCTTCTCGCAATGGATCACGAACTTATAGGCACCGGTAATGCTCGGGCTGTCCAGCAGCGCATAGACGGTAAAGGTGGTATCACCCGGCTTAACGGTTTCAAACCAGAAGGAGGTGAAGTCCGGGAACTCTTCCGGGGTGTCGGTAAAGGTATCCACCGCCAGGCCACGCGCGGAAAGGCCGTACTGGTAGGTATCATCCACCGCGCGGAAGTAGCTCGCGCCCAGGAACGAAACGATATCGCGTCGCGCCAGCTCGGGGGCTTTAAACACGCGGAATCCGGCAAACCCGAGGTCGCTCTGCCCTTCCAGCTGGCGGGTATCCACGCCCGTATCGCCGTAGCTGAACAGCTCAGGTCGGAAGTGGATCTCGCGCGCCTGAGAGGTGGTTTGATCCAGCGAGAACATGCGCACGCGGCGGCGGAACCCCATCCCCATATGGAAGAACTGGGCGTCCAGCTGACGACCTTCAATGTTATTCCACAGCGACTGCTTCTCATCGTAACGAATGGCGTTGTACGCCTGCGGCGTCATGGTGGCCAGCGTTTCCGGCAGCGGACGCGGCGCGCCGCCCCACGGGGTTTTCGCCAGATCGTGCGCCATGGATTGCAGAACGGAGAAGTCAAAGCGGCGGCTCTGACCGTCGGCAATATCGGAATCAGCAGCATACGCCGCCTGGGAAAACAGAGAAGCAAGGCCAGAAGTGCCGCTCAGGGCAGCCATTGCCAGGGAACCTTTGAGAAAACGTCTGCGATTCATGCCTGAGAAAACGTCCTTATGGTCGTGTGAATGAGTTTCGCGCGCAGCGAAATGACGGCAAGAAAGAACGCACAGCCTAAACAAAAACGGTTAAGAATCCAATTGTTGGCGGGTGATTATCTGAACAAACCAGGAAATATTTTCTGTCGACCAGAACGGCCTGAAAAAGGGGTAAAGTTATGTATAAAATGTCCCGGCTGGACATCAACAGCCGGGACCAACGAGGCGGTTATTTTACGCTGACATCGATACCCGGGAAGTACTTATCAGCCAGTTTAGCGATCGTGCCATCGGCACGTACTTTATCAATGGCGGCATCAAGCTGCTTCTTGGTGGCCTCATCCCCCTTCCGCAGCCCAAAGCCGATACCACTGCCGAGGATCGTGTCGTCTGACACAGGTTTGCCGATAAAGCCAAACCCTTTACCCTGCGGCTTGCTGAGGAAACCCGCCTGCCCGGCCGCTGACATCACCAGCGAGGCGTCGATGCGGCCATTCAGCAAATCTCCCCACGCCATATTCTGATCTTTATAAGACACCACGGTGACACCGTGCTTTTCCCAGTGCTCTTTGGCGTAGGTTTCCTGAATCGAACCCTGGAGAACGCCGATGGTTTTGCCCTTCAGCTCTTCCGGTGTGGCCTCTACCGCAGAGCCGGCTTTGCCCACCAGCTGGGAGGGAATGCGATAGATGGGCTGAGTAAAGTCAATGCTCTTGCGGCGCTGCTCGGTGATGTTCATCGCCGAGTTAATCGCGTCGAACTTTTTCGCCACCAGACCGGGGATCAGCGCATCAAACGAGGTTTCCACCCAGCTGCACTTCAGCGCGGCGGCTTTGCAGATGGCATTTCCCAGCTCTACGTCAAAGCCCTCCAGCTCCCCTGACGCATTGCGGCTTTCAAACGGCGGATATTCCGCCTCCAGACCGTACCGCAACTCGTTGGCGGCGAATGACGAAAATGAACACAGCAGCCCCATGCCGACAACTAACGCGCGTAATTTCATCTTAAACTCCTGAACGTGGTGTGATCCGACACAGGGCCTGGGCACCTGCCCGTAACGTCGCCTCATCTTTCGCAAAAGAGAGACGAATCAGTTTATTGTCCGTGCCATCGGCATAAAACGCCGACAGCGGAATAGTGGCAACCCCGCACTCGACAATCAGCCTTTTCACCATCTCGCTGTCGCGCTCGTCGCTGAAGCCGCTGTAATCAGCCAGCAGGAAAAACGATCCTTTGCTCGGCAGCAGCGTAAACGGCGAGTCGGCCAGCAGGCTTTGCAGCAGATCGCGCTTGCGCTGATAAAACGCCGCCAGCGACAGCCAGGTTTGCGGATCGGCCATATGTTCTGCAAACGCGTACTGCATTGGCGTATCGGCAGAGAACATTAAAAATTGATGGACCTTACATATCTCATCCATCAGCTCTGCGGGCGCCACACAATAACCCACGCGCCAGCCGGTCACGTGATAGGTTTTTCCGAAGGAAGAAATTATCACGCTGCGCTCCGCCAGCTGCGGGTGCGTCGCCATCCCGTGGTGTGGCTCGCCGTCAAAAACGACGTGCTCATACACTTCGTCAGACAAAATAATGATGTCGGTGTGGCGCGTCAGCGCCGCCAACTGGTGCAGATCGGCGGCCGAAAATACCTGTCCGCTCGGGTTGTGCGGCGTATTGACGATGATCATCCGCGTGCGCGGGGTGATGGCCGCCCGCACTTCGTCCCAGTTTACGGCAAAATCCGGTACCGTCAGCTTAATGGCGATCGGCGTCGCCCCTTGCAAACGGACAATCGGCGCATAGCTGTCAAAGGAGGGTTCGAAATAGATCACCTCATCGCCAGGATGAACCAGCCCGCTGATGGCCGAGTAAAGCCCTTCGCTGGCGCTGGCGGTCACCAGCACCTCACTGTCCGGGTTATAGTGCGTACCGTAGAGTGTGGCAATTTTGTCCGCGATGCGCGCCTTAAGCGGCTGTAGTCCGGTCATGGACGCGTACTGGTTATGCCCTGCCTCCATGGCGCGGGTCACGCCGGAGATCAGTTTTGGGTCGCAGGAAAAATTCGGCGCCCCCTGAGAAAGGTTGATCGCGTTATGCTGGGCAGAAAGCTGGCCGATAACGGTAAAAATGGTGGTTCCCACATCCGGCAATTTGGAGCGTGTCTGCACCGGCGTTTTCAAAGTCATCCTCTGTCCCTTCTCATGGTGAATGCATAACTATTCAAACAACAACTTCGCTGTCGGGACAATCGAATTGTTGTCATAATAGCCATGACAAAAACGCATAGCTAAGGTGAGATATGTCGCGTCGTTCATTTCCGCTTAATGCCGTAGAGACTTTTTTAGTGACCGCGCGTCACCTGAATCTGACCCATGCCGCAAAGGAGCTTTGTCTGACGCAGGGGGCGGTAAGCCGTAAAATCGCCGCGCTGGAAAGCTGGTTCGGCTTCCCGCTGTTCGAACGCCACGCGCGCGGCCTGCGTCTCTCATCACAGGGAAGCGCCCTGCTGCCGGAGCTGCAATCTGCGTTTGAGCATCTGCTGAACGTTGCCGAGCAGGCGCGGACGCACCAGACCGTGATCCGCCTGAAAGCGCCAACCTGCGCGATGCGCTGGCTGGTGCCGAGGCTGCTACAGGTGGAGCGTGAACAGCCGGATCTGCAAATTGCGCTGACCACCACCACCGATCATAACGTCAATTTCAAAACCGAATCCTATGATGCGGCGATTGTGTTTGGGACGCACATGAGCGCCGGCGATCTGCTGTTCGAAGAGGCCTTAACGCCGGTAATGAGCCCGCTGCGGGCCGGTTCTGCGCTGGAAACACTCACTTTCCTGCACCCGACGCGGGACAAAACGGACTGGACGCTGTGGCTGGCGAAACAGCCGCGCCCGGCGCCAGCTATGCTCAAAAATCAACACTTCGAGACGATGGATTTGGCTATTACCGCCGCTATTCAGGGGCTGGGCATCGCCATAGCGGATGAAACGCTGGTGGAGGAGGACGTGCGCGCCGGACGCCTGATGCGGCCTTACGATACGAGCATAAAAACCGGGGCGAGCTACCGGCTGGTATTCCGCGACGCACCCGGCCCGGAGAACGGGCTGGATGCGTTTCGTGCCTGTCTGCTCAGTCGAGGCTGACGTGGTGTTTCATCACCCGTTTGAAGAGGCTCATACGGGCACGCATGAAGCGGTTTTCAAGCCGAAAACCTGCATGTTTATTCACACCAATGCGTAACAGCACGTCCCGCCCTTTCCGGCAGGCGGGCCAGCGCGTCGGCCCCGGCAGGCTGTCACGTTTCCCCGCGTCCCGAGCGAAGCTCACCCAGTAGTCCGCCACCCGAGCCGCGAAGGTCAGATCGCGTTCGTTCACGTACTGTCGCGAGGGCTCGACCTGCCCGAGGGTATCGAACACGTAAGGCACTTCGTTGCCGTGCCATGCGCCGTTGATGTACGTTGCGTGCTCGGCTTCGGCCACATAATCAAACCAGTATCGCCAGCACAGGCCACCCGCTCGCTGCTGCGCCTGCATCACCACGTAGCCCATGGTGGTGAATGCCATGTCGCGGCACACCTGCCTGCCGAGCTCCTCATCGCCCTTCACGCCCGGATAAAGCAGCTTGATCAGCCCCAGACCAAAGCGCCGCTCGCGGCGGAGCTTCTGGATCTGCCCGGCCAGATCGACGCCGAACACCGACATCACGCTGGCTTCGTCGCTGTTCGACCCAATCATCACCGGCACAGGATGTTGACGGGCCGCGAAGAAGACGTCGAGCATGGCTTCAGGCAAAACGCAGTCGCCCACAATGGGCGCAGGCGCGATATTCAGCGGCGAGGTCAGCGGCCAGAACGCCTCCGGCGGGATCGCGCGAAGCTGTTCTGCGGTGGCGTTTTCCAGGCCGAAATGCGCGGCAATCGCTTCGCCTTTACGCATGGCCTGCTCGCGCGGGGTGTCCGGCAGCGTGTACCCGCTTTGCACAATGGCTTTATGGAACAGCCCTCCCGCAAGCGGGGACGCCATCAGCGAGAGTACGCTGCGCGCCCCGGCCGACTCGCCAAATACTGTGACGTTATCGGGATCGCCGCCGAACGCGGCAATATTATCGCGCACCCATTCCAGGGCCTGGATTTGATCGAGCAACGCAAAGTTATGCACTACGCGCTCTTCTTCACCCTCCAGCGCCGGATGGGCAAAAAAACCGAGGTGCCCAAGACGGTAATTTATCGTCACCACCACCGCGCCGCGCTTCGCCAGCGCCCTGCCGTTATACGGAGGCAGACCGCCAGCACCGAGGGTAAATCCCCCGCCGTGCAGCCAGACCATCACCGGAAGCGGCGCGGCGCGCGCGATCGGCGACCAGACGTTAAGGTACAGGCAATCTTCGGAGAACTGGCCGGGATCGCCGCCGCCCAGCTCCTGGCAGCTTTCGCCGCTCTGCCAGCTGGAGGCGGAGAACGCCGTTGCCGGGCGCACGCCGTCCCAGCGCCCGGGAGGACGCGGGGAGCGCCAGCGCAAAGAGCCAACCGGCGGGGCCGCATAGGGGATGCCGCACCACACGTGCGTATCGTCTTCAGTAAAACCAATCAGTGCGCCGTGGCGCGTTTCAACCACAGGGGCGGAGGGATTTTCCATAACAACCTTCTTTTTCCATCACACCCCAGCAGAGTAACGGTTTCAGAGCAAACCGCAACGCTGTTTGCTGCGCACTTCTGCCTCGTGGTAAAGGGAAAACTCGTCGTGTACCGCACAGCCGAGCGCGGCTTCGAAGGCCTGGCGGCTGGCATTGCCGTGGCTGCGCGCCTGCGTTTCATTGCCGAGATTTGACTGGAATATCCCCGCCGCGCTGACGGGCAGAAAATCTTCATAGGTGATCGGCTGCGCCACAACCCAGCCGCGCTCGATCAGCGGCTGCGGATCGTCGCCCGGACGAAACGCGTGGCGATGCGCCTCCCCTGTCGGGGTCAGACGGTAGCGGAAATAGGCCAGCTCCTGACGACGCAGGAACATTTCGCTATCCGGGAAGGCGCTGAAGATCTCGCGCAGATGAAGCTGGTGGGTCAGGTTGTCTTTACCGGTCCCGGCCTGGTTTAGCAGGCTGTCGTACAGCTCGCGTCCTTTTGGCGTAAGCGCCACGCCGCGCTGCTCAATTTCACCGAAACGCGCGGTATGGGTGCCCTGGTCTTCTCCCGCGAAAAGCACCGGCTCTTCCAGCGCCTTGAAGCTGGTCTGGCGCAGGAGGATCGGCACCTCGCGACGCGGTGGGCCTTCAATCAGAATTTTTGGCTCAATGCCGTACTTCGGCATCAGCTCCTGCACCCGGTCGATATCCAGCGTGCGCGGCGTAAGATGGTTAATATGGCACCCCGGGAAACAGACCACGTCGGCGATCAGGCGATGTTCGTTGCTCAGCGCCAGATAGGTTTCCCGATCCACCGTCGCATGGCGATGCCAGCGGAAGGTTTCTAAGGCTTCCTGCACAAATTCACGCGCCTGCGCTCCGGTAAAGTGTCCCTGCGCATCATGCAGGTCGATCAGTTCAAGGCAGCGCGGCGTAAAGATATTGCGTCGGGAGAGAATCTCCGCCGCCTTTTCGCGCAGCGCAACGTTTTCTATCAGCTCCAGGCGCAGCAGCGAGGTAAAAATGCGAAACGGATTGCGGCAGAGTGCCGCATCGTCCGTGGGACGAAACGCCGTCGAGTGGACGGGCACGCCCGCCTGGGAGAGATCGTAATAGCTGACCGGGTGCATGCCCATAATGGCGAAGATCCGGCGCAGGGTGGAAAGCTCCTGCGCGGTGCCAACGCGGATCGCACCGTGACGTTCAACATTCAGGCGCGCCAGTTCGTCTGCGTTTGCCAGTTGTTCGTGTAAAAGGGGGTTATTTTCCAGAACCGCCAGGTTAACGTCCGCCACCAGTTCCAGCAAGGTGCCGTACTGCGGAACTTCCTGCTGGTACATCGCCGACATAGCCTGCGAAAAGTGTTCCCGAATATCATCAGCCGTGATGGTGTTCGCCATGATGTCATGCCTCCAGTGAATACTACCTGGAGTGTAGAGAAGCTCGTTCCTTTCGTTGGGAAGAATTTAGAAATTGTGATCCAGGCAGACGAGTGGTCAAGGCGTGGACGTTTTCGAAAAACAGTTGTAACTCAAACAGATCAAATGTTAATAATATTTTGCTATCAGGTTATCAAATTCAAACATCTTAACTTGTCACCCGCGTCGCTCTGTTTTTAACATCGCCTATGGAAAAAAATGGTCTGTTCAGTCAGCGCATACGCTTGCGCCATTTGCATACTTTTGTGGCCGTCGCTCAACAGGGAACGCTGGGGCGAGCGGCTGAAACCCTTAACCTCAGTCAGCCTGCACTCTCCAAAACGCTGAACGAACTGGAACAGCTTACCGGAACGCGCCTGTTCGATCGCGGCCGTCTGGGCGCTCAGCTTACCCTGGTGGGTGAACAGTTCCTGACGCACGCCGTTAAAGTTCTTGATGCGCTCAATACCGCTGGTCAGGCGTTAAATCGTAAAGAGGAGCCGGCCAGCGATATCGTGCGCGTGGGCGCGCTGCCGACGGCGGCGCTGGGTATACTGCCTGCGGCGATCGGCCAGTTCCACCGCCAGCAAAAGCACGCCACGCTTCAGGTCGCGACCATGAACAACACCATGCTGCTGGCGGGCCTGAAGTCAGGGGAGCTGGATCTGGGCATTGGTCGAATGTCCGATCCCGAACTGATGAGCGGTCTTAATTACGAACTGTTGTTCCTGGAATCACTGAAGCTGGTGGTGCGTCCGAATCATCCTCTGTTGCAGGATACCGTCACCCTGAGCCGCGTAATGGAGTGGCCGGTGGTGGTCTCACCGAAAGGAACCGTTCCCCGTCAGAATGCGGAAGCGTTGCTGCAAATGCAGGGCTGCACGCTGCCGTCAGGATGTATTGAAACGCTTTCCGCGTCGCTTTCGCGCCAGCTGACGGTGGATTATGACTACGTGTGGTTTGTACCGTCCGGCGCGGTGAAGGACGATCTGCGACGCGGCGTGCTCACGGCGCTGCCGGTCACATCGCCCGGGGCGGGTGAACCGATTGGGATCCTGACGCGGGTAGATGCGCCGCTCTCTGAGGGCGCCCAGGCGCTGCTCAGCGCCATTCGTAAATCAATGCCTCTCTGACCGTAAACGCAGGACCCGCCGCGAGGGCGGGTCTGTTTTATTCAGAACGTTTCCCAGTGATCACCTGAAACGGCCGCCGCCGGGGTTAAGGGCGCGGGCTTGACTGCGGATGCAGCCGCGGTAGACCGTCCTGCGCGCGTCCCGTTGAGACGAAACGCACCAACGGCTTGCGTCAGACGTGCGCCCTGCTCTTCCAGCGAGGCCGCCGCCGCCGAGGCTTCTTCCACCAGCGAGGCATTTTGCTGCGTCACTTTATCCATTTCGGAAATCGCCTGGCTCACCTGAACAATACCGCGGCTCTGCTCATCGGACGCCGCCGCAATCTCGAGCATGATATCGGTGACGCGTTTCACCGCCTCGACGATCTCATTCATGGTATTGCCCGCCGCAACCACTTCCCCGGAGCCCTGATCGATAAGCGACACCGATTCATTAATCAGGCTTTCAATCTCTTTCGCCGCGTTCGCGCTGCGGCTTGCCAGCGTGCGGACTTCGCTCGCCACTACCGCAAAGCCGCGCCCCTGTTCACCCGCACGCGCCGCCTCGACCGCCGCGTTGAGCGCCAGAATATTGGTCTGGAACGCGATACTGTTAATCACGGCGGTAATTTCGGAGATCTTCTTCGAGCTGGTGGAAATATTACCCATGGTTTTCACCACGCCGGAGACCATTTGCCCCCCGCGGCTGGCCTTACCGGAGGCATCTTCCGCCAGCTTGCTGGCATGATGCGCGTTATCGGCGTTCTGTTTCACCGTCGCGGTCAGCTGCTCCATGCTGGCCGCCGTCTGTTCAATGGCCGCCGCCTGCTGCTCGGTACGGGATGAGAGATCGGTGTTACCCGCAGAAATCTCGCTGGTTCCCCGGTAGATCTCCTCCGCTCCCTGCCGCACGGTGCCCACGGTGGTAACCAGCGCGTGCTGCATCGTTTGCAGATCGCGCGTCAGGCGGCCAATTTCGCTGCGCCCGGTCGGTTCGTCCGGCAGGGTCAAATCACCTTTTGCGATATTTTCGATACGCGCTGCGGCGCGCTGGAGCGGGCTAATCACCGTGCGGCGCAGCACCACGAAGGTGATGACGGCCAGCGCCAGCGCCAGGCCGAAAGCGCCGAACATAAATATCAGCCCCAGCCGGGTGCGGGTGTGAGCCTGTGCCGTTAGCGCGTTCGCGCGTTCGGTGCGGATTTTAATCGCCTTCAGCAGCACTGCGTTATAGGCATCGTCCAGCGGACGCGCGGTCTCATTTTCGTGGTTGATTATGGCTTCAAACATGCCGTTTTTGGCATATTTCAGCATCGGCTGCATGCCGGCAATGTAGGCGTCGTAGCGGGCTTTCAGATCGCCATCCAGCGCTTCATCAGCCGGGGTGCGAACGGAGCGCTTCATATAGGAAGCAAATCCATCCTGCGACTGTTTGAGGCGGGTTTCGGCCTCAGCGATGTTTTGCTTCATCGCCTCCATTTCGGCAATACGGCTCGCGGCCCCCGCGTGGATCATGTTGATACGGGCCGTGCGTAAATGGTTCGAACTGTTTGACAGCCCGGTGCGCACCTGGATTTCCGCCGTGACATCCTGCTGATCGTTATCGGCCTGGAGCAGGAAATACCCTGCCAGACCCGAGCTCAATGCAAACAGGAGAATAATGCCACCGAGAATGGAGGAAAACAGCGGAACCAGCCGGATGTGATGCAAGAAACCAAGCTTGTGCTGCGTCTGCATCGATGTTGTGTTGTCCATGACCGTCGACTCTCTTATAGGTAAGATGCGTAAAAACACGCCTGTAAAAGAGTCATCGGCACGGACGGGGATAAAATTACGCCTAAAAGCGCCAGACAGTTCACACTTTAGAAAAGATTGGGGAAGAAATGCCAGCGGCAAAAACCGCTGGCAGAATAATCAGTTGTCGCCGAAATGGATAACGGTACGAATGGATTTTCCTTCGTGCATCAGATCAAAGGCTTCGTTGATCTGATCCAGCGGCAGGCGGTGCGTAATGAACGGGTCGAGCTGAATTTTGCCGACCATCGCATCTTCTACCATGCCAGGCAGCTGAGTACGGCCCTTCACGCCGCCAAATGCCGAACCACGCCATACTCGCCCCGTCACCAGCTGGAACGGACGGGTTTTGATCTCCTGCCCCGCGCCGGCCACACCGATAATAATGCTTTCGCCCCAGCCCTTATGGCAGCACTCCAGCGCTGAGCGCATCACGTTGACGTTGCCGATACATTCGAAACTGAAGTCCACGCCGCCGTCGGTCAGCTCAACGATCACGTCCTGAACCGGCTTATCGTAGTCTTTCGGATTGATGAAATCGGTCGCCCCCATTTCACCTGCGAGCGTGAATTTCTCCGGGTTGGTATCTACAGCAATGATACGACCGGCTTTTGCCTGTACCGCGCCCTGGATGACCGCCAGGCCGATCCCGCCCAGGCCGAACACCGCCACGGTGTCGCCCTCTTTCACTTTCGCCGTGTTATGCACCGCACCGATACCGGTAGTGACGCCGCAGCCGAGCAGACAGACTTTATCCAGCGGGGCCTGCGGGTTAACTTTCGCCAGCGAGATCTCGGCGCACACCGTGTATTCACTGAATGTGCTGGTACCCATGTAGTGATAAACAGGCTCACCGTTGTAGGAGAAACGGGTGGTGCCGTCCGGCATAAGCCCCTTGCCCTGCGTGGCGCGTACGGCCTGACAGAGGTTGGTTTTGCCGGACTTGCAGAACTTACACTCGCCGCACTCTGCGGTGTACAGCGGGATCACGTGGTCGCCGGGCTTCAGGCTGGTGACGCCTTCACCCACTTCCACCACCACACCGCCCCCTTCGTGGCCAAGCACCGCCGGGAATACGCCTTCCGGATCGTCACCGGACAGGGTAAACGCGTCGGTATGGCAGACGCCAGTGTGGGTAATTTTGATCAGCACTTCGCCTTTCTTCGGCGGAGCAACATCAATTTCAACGATTTTCAGCGGCTGGCCTGGGCCGAACGCGACGGCTGCGCGAGATTTCATGATGTCTTTCCCTTGTTGTGAGGTGTGTGGGTTTATTTTAGATAAGAGCGCAGCAAATGGCCGACTTCCGCCATTCGTACTGCCCGCTGGTCCGGGGTAGTCTCCCCCGTCACCAGCTCATCTTTGAGGTGAATTTCGACCATCTCTCCCATCAGGCCATTGGCAGCACCGCGCACGGCGGCGATTTGCTGCAAAATGGCGAGACAGGGCTCGCCCGACTCCAGCGCGCGCTCAAGGGCATCAACCTGGCCTCGAATGCGGCGGACGCGGGTCAGAATACGTTTTTTATCTTCGGGTGAATGCGGCATACGCCCTCCTGATACTATAGGGGGGTATAGTAGCTCGTATGCTATTGCTCTGTAAACCACAAGAAAAAAACGTTGAAATAAGCAAACAGCCTAAACGGTGCAAATGATATTTACGGTTTACTTTTGCCGCTGCGAAACCTATTTAGCTCGTAATGTTAAAAATCCACACTTATATGGCACGATGTGAACAGAAATAACATTCTCGTCACCTAACATACCTGCTACAAACAAAATGGTGGTGTTAATGATTGTACTAAAAAGCTTTTTATTCTTCGTTGGCGCGGCAGCAGCTTGCGCACTTATTATACTGTGTCTTTGGGTTGATATGCGGTTTGTTGGTCATGATATTCCGGAATTATCACTAACGGAAATTATGCAGGAAACGGTATTAGCGACCATCGTCTTTCTCCATTTTCGTCTGGCAAAAATGGACGAATCCATGCGTTACTGCAATATTCTGGTGGGCGGATTTTTCCTGACGATGTTAATTCGGGAACTTGATGCGCTTTTTGATCTTATTGCTCACGGGAGCTGGGTATGGTTCGCCCTCATTACCGCTCTGCTGGCCTTAATTCGTCCCGTTATGCATATTCGCGCTACCCTGGAACAGCTGGCAAAATACACCCAGTCCCCCTGGTATGGCATTTTGTTGAGCGGCCTGCTGGCCGTGCTGGTCTTCTCGCGACTCTTTGGCATGCAGGCGCTGTGGCACACCATTCTGGAGCATGGCTATATTCGTGTCGTGAAAAACGCCGTAGAGGAAGGTTCGGAATCGTTCGGCTATATGCTGTGCCTGGCTGCATCCCTTGGCTATTACGTTACCTTTCGCGCTAACGAACGCCAGAAATAATCCCTCGTCCCGCTGCGTATAAAAAGACGGCGAGGGAAATATCCATCAACTTCCCCCTTCGTATGTAATGGTGGTCAAGTAAGAAAGACATATCCTAAAAATGAGTCATCGGATGCCGATTTTAGTGAATTCCCTCTCACTCTTGCAAACAGCGGCTATCCTTAGACTGTCAACAAAAGGAGGTAAGAATGTCTGATTTCGACACTGATAAAAATGCACAATACGCTGGCGATAAAGCCAAAAACAAACTTGATGAATTGTCCGGCTCTGCACAGCAGCAGTTTGGTGAATTCGTTGATTCGCCTAAACACCAGGTGAAGGGTGCTGCGAAAAAATATGCTGCCCAGGCCAGTGACGCCGTCTCGGACGTCACTGAGGCCGTCAGGAACAACCCGCTAACGGGCTTAATCGCTGCGGGTGCGGTAGGTATCGTTCTGGGACTTCTGCTGGGACGTAAATAATTTCAGGCCCTCCGGGGCCTTCTTTTTTCCCCTCTTTTACCGCTTACTCCCCCCTAATTTTGATAGTTCTCATGGCGAAAGCCCGATCCTTACGAAAAACTTGTACAATTTATGTGTACAGATTTAACTGAATGGTATAAATTCGATGCCAGTGATGTTACAAAATTGTTTGTCAACGGTGGAAAATTATGCGTCGCAACCATGCTCCTTCAACAGCAGAAAGCGCTATTACTCTGTATTTTAACAAGGATAACGTGCCAACACAGCAGGAAACCCTTGGCGCCATCGTCAGTGAGATCATCAAAGAAAATGTACAATTGAGCAGAATGACAATTTGTACAAAGCTGCTGCGCAGAATCGAAGAATCAACGTCTGACGTTGAAAAAGCGCACTATAACGGTCTGATTGCCCTCTTCTTCGAGCGTTAACCTGAACACTGTTTTTTAACTTACTAAGTTAGTCATGCTGAGTGAGAATAGAGACTCTGGATGCGATGACTAACCCCATGCTACAGCCTGGCGCGTGTAGCAGAGTGAGATTGAAGCTATGCATAGAACTAAATTTGAACGACTTAAGGATGACCTTATCGGTGAGGCCGTTTTATCCATCATAAAAGAGAACGGACCCATTACCTTTGCGTCTCTTGCTAATCGCCTGCGGGCAATGGCTAACGTTGAATCAAATGATGAACGTAAAAATGCATTGATTGCTGCTGAAGATGAAGTGCGCCAGCGGGTAACTGGCGTATCGCACGATCGTGGAAGAGTGATGGGCGACTATGAAATTGGTCGCATGCGCTCTCTCTTCAGCCACACTACGCTTCTGACACCAGACAAGAAACACTAATTTTAACCGACACGGTGACCACCATGAGTAAAGCGATGACGCAGCAGACGTATAATTTTGAAGCACTGCACGATAAAGGACTGGCAGAACATTTCCTTAACGCCGGAAGGCATCTCAATGGTGAGGCTGAAGTGTTGGGCTCAGCAATACGCTGTATTCTGCTTACCGGTGACAATCTCTCGAATAAAGAGATTATTCTGCAACTGATTCACGCCCTGGAAATTACCGAAGAGCCTGAAGCCTGCGATGTCATTCGTAACACGCTTGAAATTGTTGTCGGTTTTACTCGCGATGATATCTGAGAAGTCATTATTGCGGCGGTGAGTGCCTGTTTTTTGCGGGTGGTCGAATACTTAAGTATGTCGTACTACCCGCATAGTGAGGCGATTAACTGAATAACCGTACCATCCTATCCAGCTCCTCTTCTTTCACTGCCCGTGAAAGGTAATAGCCCTGAAATCGCTTAACGCCTAACGCGACAAGTTTTTGAAATTTTTCCTCGCTATCGACGCCTTCCGCAATGCATTCGGTTCCCGTCATGTCGCTATAAACCTGTATCGCTTTTATAATGCTATAGTCTTTGTCGTTAGCCATAAAGTGCTCAACAATATCGCGGTCAAGCTTCAGTCCATCGACATTAATCTGTCTGATGGGCAACATTGCATGATATTTTGAAAAACAGTCATCCAGAAAAAGCCGACAACCCTCGGCGCGTAAACGCTGGAGGGTTTCGGGAATATTACTATCCTTTGTTACGTCTATCGTTTCAGCGAGTTCAAAGACCAGCTTCCCGGCCCACTGCGGTTTGAGTAACATTTCGACGGCCTTTTTTGCCATCCCCGGCAGCGCATTTCCCGAAGCAAGCTGGGGAGGAATATTAACTGAAAAATAATATTTCCCATTGTATTTATTGATACCCGACACAGCCGCATGGATAACAAGCGCCGTCAGCTTGAGCCATATTTCACTGTTTTTTATCCCTCCCAGAAAATGGGCGGGCTTCAGGATTTGACCGTTTTTATTCCAGCGCAGCAGGATTTCAAATCCAACGCCTTTTTTATCACCATCCGTAATAATTTGATAAGCCGCAAAGATCTCCCGCTTATGTAACGCCTGTAATACATCTATTTCGGTTTCCGAAAACGCCTGTGATTTATTCTTTACTGCACAGACTTCATTCCTGAATACGCGCGCGTCGCTAAACCATACCCGAATAAGATACAGTTTACCTAAACCCACCTTCCGATGGGTATAAATCGTTTTATCTGACAGCCCTAACCTTTCACACTGCTCTTTTATCGAAACGCCCCGATAAAAATTCAGCAATACGGTTAACTCGCGATGTGTTAAACCATGCAGATTTTCTTTACCCTCTTTATCCGGTACGTTACGCAGCAAGCGTAATGAGTCGGCACGCACGTCTGCATTATTTTTTACACAGCCCATTATTTCTGTAATATTCGCTATCCGGATCGTAGAAAGCTTTTTTGTATTATTAACGAGACTTCTCAACGTTGCATAAAGCCATCGCTCAGGTATTGCACCATACAGGGTGACGCTGCAAATCACCGGCAGTGCATTCAGAACGGACACCAGCCGCTTCAGGCTTTCCAGAAAGGCAGCAACGTCACGACCCAGAAAAACGGAAACCTCAGGCGATTGATTTTCCATCATTTTTTCAACGTCCGCAGAACATATTTCATCCTCTTCGAAATGAAGTCGCGTGACGTTTACGCCACAAGACTTAAGGAGCAAGCTATACCCCTCGAAGGTGAAACCGCAGGCTGAAATAACAAATCGTTGCTTGTAGCAAGCACCCTGCATAAAAGGTAAAGTTTGAGACATAACCTGCTCCTGAGAATGTAAACACCATTCCCGCATGTGATGAAAGCTCATCTTTTTTTCGCATTGAATAATGTTACCGCACCCCCTTTGGTTAATAAACCGTTATCAATGTTATACGCAGGAACATCTTTGCGTTAATCAACCGACTCATCCATATGCATCATAAATATTACTTTCTTTGCATATAACGACAGTAACCAGGGCTTTCTCAAGGTATAATGAAAATTCCGAAAAAGAAGTCCGGATACTTCATCTCATCGGCTAAGACATAAAAGAGAAAATGCTATGGATAATCACATCTCATCCAGAGCTTTGCTACATCGACGGGATGTCATTAAAAACAACCCGCGATTTAGTGAAGCTATAAGAGAACACTACAGAATCAATGACGCCATTTATAAAAAGCAGCCCTTATTCTACAAAACGATGCTTCAGGAATCACGGTTCAACATAATACTGTCAATGTGTTGTTTTGTTTTTGGCAATCAGGCTGAATCGGTTTCCGAGATTAAGGCGCTATGCTCTCGTTATAATATTGCCAGCCCTAACAGCGTTATTGCGATCATCACCATACTTAAAACCACCGGGCGAATTAAGACCTGGCGTTGTACCGAAGATCGGCGAAAAACAAAAATCGCGCCTACGGAAAAAGGGCTGGATGAGCTTAAGCGCTATATGTCCGGAGCGTTTACCCCTGTAAGCATTCTTTATCCGGCATTTAATATTGATGTTAACCTGATGGACAATGAAATTCTGAGGCACAACTTTTTCCGGCGCGCCGCAGAATATCTTTTCCGCGGATTAACATTCAAAAAAGTGCTTCCGGAGGTAGGCTTGTTCATCGATAAAGATGGTGGCCGAATGATTATGCTTTATCTCTATTTGCAGGCCATTAAAAATAAAACCGCACACGGCGCCACGATAGCGTATTCAGCCAGCACGCTGGCAAAAGAATTTTTCGTTTCGCGTATTCATGTTAACCGGATTATCAAATCGGCGCAGGAGGCAGGTTATCTTAAAGATCGCGGCGATGGCCGGATGTCGGTTTATCCGGCCTTTATCGAGCTTGTCGAAAATTATACCGGACTCTATTTTGCGTACGTCACGCATTACATCAACGTGGTACCGAAAGAACGGCGCCATACTCTTAACATGACGCCTTCACTCTAATCTGACCGGCGTTCGGTTACTGAACGCCTTTTTTATCTCTCGCGCAGCGCCTCTTTTGCCTTATTCAACGGTTTCAACAGATAATCGAGGACCGATTTACTGCCGGTTTTGATATCGACCGTGGCTATCATGCCCGGGAAAACCGGAAAGGCTTTTCCCTGCTTGTTCGTCAGATGGTTACTGTCCGTTCGGATATAAACGCGATAATAATAAACATCCCGTTTCACCTCATCCTGAAGGGTATCCGGGGAGATCATCGTCACCTGACCTTCCAGCCCGCCATAGATCGAGTAGTCGTAAGCGGTAATTTTCACCAGCGCTTTTTGTCCAGGATGGATAAACGCCACGTCGCGCGGAGAGATTTTCGCTTCGATGACCATCCGATCGTCAAGCGGCACCAGGCTCATCAGCTTGCCGTTCGGCGGGATCACCCCGCCCACCGTCGTGACGTCAATGTCCTTTACGATGCCGCGCACCGGGGCATTGAACGTTAAGCGGGTCAGCGAGTCTTCGCGCCCTTTCATGACGGAACGCTGGGCTTCGATCTCCGCATTCGCCTTCGCCAGCTCTTCGCGCGCGCGGACGTAATACTGGTTTTTCATCTCGGTAATTTTATTCTCAAGCTCGTTCTTCTGGCGCTCAAGACGTAACACCTCCACTTTGCTGGCTGCGCCCTGAACCACCAGCGGACGGGTCAACGCCAGTTCGCGCTGCACCAGCTCCGCGCCCTGACGCAAACCGGCCAGACCTTTCTCCAGGCTCTCGCGGCGTGACTGATAAAGCGCCGTTTCCTGCTTAACCAGTTCGACGTCATCATCCAGCTCCGCCGGGAAGGTCAGCTCCGTGTCGTTAACTTCGGCCTTCAGGCGCGCGGCGGTGGCCAGCGCGGCTTTTAACCGGGATTCACTTTCCAGCACGCTGGATTCGGTTTTGGTGCGGTCGAGCTGTGCAAGCTGCTGACCGCGCTCGACGATATCGCCTTCGCGAACCAGCAGTTTGTGGATAATGCCGCCTTCCAGGGACTGAATCACCTGCTCGTGGGAGGACGGGATCACCTTGCCGCTGCCCGTGGTGACCTCATCCAGTTCGAACAGGCTGGCCCAGATGATAAATACCGCAAGCAAAGCGAACAGCGTCCATGCCACCAGCGACGATCGCGGCAGGCGGGGTTCCTTCAGCCGGCTGTTAAAGCGGGAGAAATCATTCATGCCACGCCCTCCGTTTTCAGTTTGACGGTGCGCTGCGGCGCCCGCTGCGGGGCCATTCCGTGCTGGCGCAAAATGGCATCACGTGGTCCGTCCATCACCACGCTGCCGTTTTCCAGGACGATGATGCGGTCAACCAGGTCCAGGATCGGCAGACGATGCGTCGCCACCACCAGCGTCCGACGCTTGCCCAGCCACTGGTGCAGGTGCTGAATAAACTGCTTCTCGCTGACCTCATCCAGCCAGGCGGTGGGTTCATCCAGCAGCAGAATGTTCGGGGATGTGATCAGCGCGCGGGCCAGCAGCAGCGCCTGACGCTGTCCGCCTGAAAGCCCGGCTCCCCCTTCGTTGATGATATAGTTCAGCCCCATTTTCTGCTTACGCACAAACTCCAGCGCGCCGCTGTTGACCAGCGCCTGATGGATTTCCTCGTCTGTCGCCAGCGGATTGCCCATCAGAATATTGTCACGCACGGAGCCGAAGAACAGCCGCGCCTGCTGGCTGAGCAGCTGCATGTCGCGGCGCACATCAGCCGGGTCAAGGTGATTCAGGGCAATATCGTCCAGCAAAATGCTGCCCTGCTGCGGCTCCTGCATGCCGGCCAGCAAATGCAGCAAGGTGCTTTTCCCCGAACCGTTACGCCCGAGCACCGCCACGCGCTCACCGGCGCGAATGTGCAGTTTGCTGATGTTCAGCACGGTGAGTTTCTCTTCTTCGTCATAGTAGAAGCCGACGTCTTCCAGCCGGTAATCCCCGCGCAGGTGGGCTTTGTGCACCTTCTTCCCGTGCTGGGGATCGTCAATCGGGCGCTGCATCAGGTCGTCCAGCCCCTTTCGGGCCACCTTTGCCGACTGCCAGCGCGACAGCACGCCAGAAATCTGCGACAGGGGCGCGATGGTGCGGGACGCCAGAATCGAGGTTCCCACCAGCGCACCGGTGGTCATGTCGCCGCTGATGACCAGGTAACAGCCCACCAGCAGCACCACGGCGTAGACGATAGACTGCACCTCCTGGGTCCAGGTCAGCAGCAGCCCCGTCAGCCAGCGCTGTTTCATGCCGACGCTCGCGGCCACGTCATTGGTGTTATTCCACTGGTTCTGGAACCGCTGCTCGGCGCGCATCAGCTTGATGTCTTCAAGGCCCTGCACCGCTTCCACCAGCGTGGCGTTACGAATGGCAGATTCTCGCATCCCTTCGCTGGAAAGTTTTCCCAGCGGGCGCTGCACCAGCAGGCCGGGAATAAGCAGTAGCGGCACGGCCAGCAGAACGACCAGGACCAGCGGGCCGCCAATCATCCACAGAATGAAAACAAACAGCAGGAAGAACGGCAGATCGGAGATGGCCGCAATGGTGGTGGAGGTGATCAGTTCACGCACCGACTCCAGCTCGCGGATCTGGGCGATAAACGACCCGGTTGATTTCGACCGCGCGCCGTTTTTGATCCGCAGCGCGTGGGCAAACACGCGCTCGGAAATACGCAGGTCGGCGCGCTTCCCCACCACGTCCGAAATATGCACGCGCAGCATCCGCATGATGAATTCAAACACGATGGCGATCATCACGCCGCCAAACAGTACCCACAGCGTGGCTTCCGACTGCGACGGCACCACCCTGTCATACACCTGCATGGAAAAGACCATGCCGGAAAGCGCCAGCACGTTGGCGACCAGCGCCACCAGCATGATGTCGCCGTAACGTCGCCAGTCTTTCAGCGCCAGCTGCCAGAACCAGTTTTTCTCATAGGGTTTAATGTAATCATCCACCCGCGCGTCCGGCGTTGACTCCAGCGGACGCAATACCATCAGCCCCTTTAAGCGCGAACTGAGCTCGTCGCGCGTTAATGTCGTCTCCAGGCCGCCGTCGCCGCTGAACTGCACGCTGACGTTTCCTTCGTTGTCCATACGGTTGATGACCGCGATTTGCCCGCCGGTGAACTCGGCCAGCAGCGGTAAACGCCACGGATCGAGCGATACGGCTTCAGCCGCCATCCAACGCATCCCCAGCCCAAGCTGGCGCGCCATCTCTTCCAGCACCAGCTGGCGCGGAGACTGACTTTCATGGTTAATCGTGACCCGAACATGCTCTGCTGAAAAATCCAGCCGATAATACTTCGCGATGATAAGCATGCCCTGCAACCAGGGTTCGTACTGTGGATGTGTCTTCATAATGCTACGTCCTGTTCAGGGCGGTAATTTCGTCCTGAAATGATACCTTTACGGAATGATTTAAAACGGAACGCTTTCTAAACGAACCCGCAAAATAATCTTGTGAAATATAGGGTTATGGCTAGTGATGTAAAGAAACGCAAAAAGCCGCGAGGATCGCTCCCCGCGGCAGTGTTTTACGCAATTAACAGCTGATGATTAGCCAGCAGCGTTGCCAGATCCGTCTGCACGCCGTTCAGCGTCAGCAGCGGGGTTGAGGAGAACTGTCCGCCCGCCCCGTCCAGGTCAACATGGATCTCAGTATTGCTGCCGTTCTGCACCACGCGGACGTAGTCGGTGATGTTGCCCGCGCCGCTGTCCAGCGTCGCGACGCCGTTCACGTAGCTCGCCGAGCCGCTGCCGGTATAGCCGCTTTCGGAGAGCAGTTCGCGCAGATCGATACGGTCCGTATCCGCAGTTCCCTCCCAGGTGCCGACGGTAAAGCCGTTGACCACATCGCTGCCGTTACCGCCCGTCGCATCCGAAGCGTTGATCAGCTTGTAGAGCAGCGTGTCCTGGCCGCCGTTGCCGATGTTGAAGGTGTCGTTACCGCCGCGGCCTTCGAAGAAGTTATCCGCGGTATTGCCTGTAAAGACATCATCACCGTTTCCACCAGCCAGCCCTTCAATGTTGACAAACCGTGCAGAACCAAAACCTGTATCTTGCATACCGGTCTTACTGAGGTCGATATTCAGCGCTGTCGAGCCAGCGAGCTTGTAATCGACAATGTCCATCCCCCCTTCGGCGGACCAGACGTTCACATCGGATACCACGCGGCTACCGCCGCCGCCGTTATAGATATGCGTACCGGCCGTTGCGTATAGCGTGTCGTTATAACCCGTTCCGACAATACCTACGGAATTGCTTCCATCCGTTGCGGCCTGGGCGCTATCGACGACTGCATCCCCATTTTCGGCGGTCAGCACATAGGCATGGTTCTTCTCTACCGCTTTGAGACCCGCCCAGGAAGCGTTGACGTTCTCGATGGTATTCGTTGTCCCGGAAGAGTCGAAACTGACGGACGAAACACCGCCAAAGTCATTACCATTAGAAAGCAGTACAGCGCTGTAAGACTTGCTCGCATCAAGACCGTAGAAATACACCAGCCCTGTCGAGTCGTTCATGTTCACGCCGCCCTGCGGGTTAATGACCTGTGAACTAACAACCTTACCGGTACTCTCGTCTACCAGCAGTACCGTATTACCATAGAAGGCGTTAATACCGTTGGCGTCAGAAATACGCAGAATGATGCTGGTTCCATCGTTGATGGTGCTGGTATTTTCGATGTACTCCGTCTTGCCACCCGCCGCGCGGAACACAACCAAATCGCGATCGCCGTCATAATCAAGGTCGAGCGCAAGTGCTCCCGTGGTGACGTTAGTGCTGCCCTGATTTGCGCCCGTTAACAGCGTTTGCGACGACCATTTAACCTGACCAGTACTGGCGTTAACACCGTTGTTAAGCCAGAGCATGCCGATATTGTTGGCGTTAGTGGCAACTGTGCTGCCCGCTGCGCCCGCAATCTCGATCAGATCCATCTTGCCATCACCGTTCCAGTCAACCGCCAACGAGCTCATGCTGTTTACGCTGTCGCCGAAGGTCTGAACATTCGATCCAGTGCCCACGCCGTTAGCCGCCGCGGTTAAATTCCCGGCACCATCGTTGTAGAAAACGGCACTGGTGGCGTTACCCTGACCGGTTAGCCCTCCCACAAAGAGATCCATATAGCCATCGCCGTTAAGGTCGGCCCAGGTCATTGTGGTGTAGTAGTTACTCGTCGTCCCCTGGTTTCCATAGAAAACCCCCGTAACAATCTGGGTATTGGTCAGCGTATAATTACCGTTAGCATCCACGCCATTGGTCGCTACCACCAGACGGGTATTCACGCTGCTGGAGCCGCCGCCGGAGGTAGAGTTGCTGCCTACCGTGCCGTGATACACAATGTCGACATAGCCATCGTTGTTGAGATCCACGCCAGAGAGATCGCGGCTCATTTGCGCATTGTTATTGTTGGTCGATGCCACACCATCCTGGGTTGTAGCGGTATCAACATAAGCACCGCTTTTGTCAAAGCCAATAATGGTGCCGTCCGTGTTCATTACGATCTGAGTGTCATAGCCCCCCGGTGCGTTGGAATCGTTTGGCGATCCATCGCCGTACACCATGTCGACCAATCCATCGCCATCAATATCAATGCCCATGACGCCGCCGTACCAGCTCCATGTGTTGCCGTTGACATCGTTTGTCTGTCCCGCAACACCGTTAGAACCCACCTGGAAGGTGGTGTAGGTGCCGTCCGCATTGTATTTGAAAGACTGCTGGCCATTTGCATAACTGGTATCTGCACCGAGGATATCCATCAGGCCATCCCGGTCAAAATCGACAAATGTTGACTGCTGCTGTCTGTCCGGACCACTGATTGCGACGGAGCTGAATGAACCTAACGTCGTCGAACTGGTCGCGTTCTGGGTAAAGACCGTTGAGTTGCTGAGGATCCTCCATGAGCCATCTTCAGCCAAAGTCAGTGCCGTGCCTGTATCCTGCGAAGAGGCTGCGGTAGAGGTAAAACTGATCTCCGGCGTCGGTGATACCGTCAGCTCATTCGCGGAGTCATCCGCCGTGATCTGTGTGCCGTCGGCTTTGTAAAGTGCGGCCTTAACATCATATGTACCGAGCGCCAGTGCGTCTCCATCAGGGATCTGCACATACCAGGTACTGTTTTTAGGATCAACAACCACAACGCCATTGCGAGAACTGTAAACCACATTGTTGACCGTCACTTCGACGTATTCACCATCGAGGATTTCGAAGTCAACGCGGCCGGTAATAATCGGTGTGGTATCCAGCGTATCCTGCACCTCTACGTACATTTGCAAATCAACGGTGAAGTCAAACACAGGAGAATGTGCGCCTTCGTTGCCAGCTGCATCAACAACGACAGCGTAGAACTCCCCTTTCTGCCCATCTACCAGCGGATCCGTTAAGGCGAATGACCAAGAGGTACCGTTTACGTTAGCTTCGCCGAGCAACGTGCCGTCGGCGCTATACACGCGCACCAGTTCGCCGGTCAAAAGTGTGGAAGACAACGTACCGTTCAACACAGGCAAACGGTCGTCTGTTGTCGTGCCAGAACCAAACTCACCGCGTGATGAGCCTACCTCGTCGGTATAGCTAACTATTTTCGCTGTGGTGGTAGACGGCGTAAGATCGACGTTGACTACCTGCTGAGCAGTAGCACCTGTATTGCCCGCTAAATCCACTACCCGAACCTGATAGGTGTGTTCGCCTTCTGGCAGATTGCGAGTGTCGATAAAGCTCCAGCGATTGCCGTACATCGTGACATACTGCCAGGTTAATCCATTGTCGACGCTTATCTGTACATATTCACCGCTGGACAGTGGCGCGCCAATGGAACCATTGATAGTCAGTGACGTATCGTTAGTCAGGAAATCACTGTCGCTATAGCCCGTATCTGTTGAAATACTGTCAATGCTGACGGTAATAGCACTCTCCGGGGCAACGAGATCCACCGTCACCTGCTGTTGTGCAGAGCCACCGATGTTCCCCGCTGTGTCTATTACCCGCACATAGTAGTCATAGGTGCCGTTACCCAGCGTACGGCCGTCCACGTAATACCAGCTGCTGCCGGTGACAATCACGTTCTGCCAGGTGACCCCGCCGTCGATACTGATCTGGGCATATTCACCGTCGGCCAGCGTCGCGCCAAGCGAGCCGTGCAGCGTCAGGGACGTATCGTTAGTGATAAAGTCGCTGCTGCTCAGGCCGGTATCGTCGCTGATGCTGTCGATAGCGATCGTTTTGCTGGCGTCCGGCGCGATGGTATCAATGGTCACCACCTGGCTGGCGGTGGCGCTGATATTCCCCGCGTCGTCAATTACCCGCAGCTGGTAGTTGTAGTCGCCGTCGACCAGCGTACGTCCATCGACATAGGTCCAGGTCAGGCCACTGACGCTCACGTCGGTCCAGGTCGCGCCGCCGTCAAGGCTGATCTGCGCATGGTCGCCGCTGCCGAGCGCCGCGCCGAGCGTGCCTTTCAGGCTGATCTGCGTGTCGCTGGTGATGAAGTCGCTGTCGGACAGGCCGGTATCCTGCGTGACGGAATCCACGGTAATGGTCGTCGCCGCTGGCTTCGTCAGATCGATCGCCACGTTCTGGCTGTCCGTTGCCCCCACGTTGCCCGCGTTATCAATCACGCGGACCTGGTACAGATACGTACCGTCGGTCAAAGTGCGGCCATCGGCGTAGCGCCACGTGGTGCCGGTCACCGTCAGGTCAATCCAGGTGGTGCCGCCGTCGAGGCTGATCTGCGCCTTCTCGTTGTTGCCGAGCTGCGCGGTCAGGGAGCCGTTGATCACGATATTGCTGTCGTTGGTGATGAAATCACTCGCGCTCAGGCCGGTATCGTTTTGCAGCGAGTCAATGCTGATCCCCATCGATGGCGCGGTCAGATCGACGGTGACGGTGTGATTGTCGCTGCCGCTGTTGCCGATGGCGTTGCTGACCTGCGCGTTAATCACGTACGAACCGCCGTCTGCCAGCGCGGTAACGTCTGCGCTGCCCACCGTGTAGCTCCAGGTGCCGTCATTCTGCACGGTCGCCGCATAGGTTTTACCGTTCAGCGTGATGGTCACCGTCTGGCCCGCAGGCGCGTCGGTGGTGCCGCTGACGACCAGCGGCGTGCCATGCTCGGCAGCGTTAACAATGTCATCCTGCGCAAAGGTGTTAATGGCGATCGTCGGGACATCACCGTTCAGCGTCACGTCGTGCGTGGCGCTGCCCGGGTTGCCCGCCTTATCGCTCACCGTGGCGGTGAGGGTGTACTGCCCGTCGCTCAGGCCGAGGAAATCACGCCCTGGCACGAAGACCGACCACGAACCGTCCGCCGCCACGGTCGCCTGATAGCTGTGACCGTTGAAGGTCACGGTTACCGTCTGACCCTGCTCCGCCGTGGTAGTGCCGCGGATGGTCTGGCCCGCCAGCTGCTCGGCGTTATTGACGATATCGTCATCCGCCACGACGCTGATGGTCACGGTCGGCGCCACGGTATCCACCGTTAAGGTATGCGTCGTCTGACCGCTGTTACCGGCTTTGTCGTTCACGGAAGCGGTGACCGTCAGCGCGCCCTGGCTCAGCGCGGCCAGGTCTGTCGCCGGAACGTCCAGCGTCCAGGTGCCGTCGTTTGCTACGGTTGTGGTGTAGGTTTTGCCGCCCAGCGTGACGTTCACGGTCTGACCCGCCTCAGCGCTGGAGGAGCCGTGTACGGTCAGCGGCTGCTGAGCTTCCGCCGCGTTCAGAACGTCGTCGCCTGACAGCGCGTTCACGCTAATCACCGGCGCGGTGGTGTCCACGCTGAGGGTGTGCGTCGCCGAGGCGCTGTTGCCCGCGCTGTCATGCGCCGACACGGAAACCTGATAGCGCGCGCCATCCGCCAGCGCGCCCACGTCGGCGGCCGGAACGGTGGCCTGCCATGAGCCGTCGCTCTGAATGGTGGCCGTGTAGCTTTTACCGTTCAGGGTTACGGTGACCTGCGTGCCGCTGGCGAACTGCGCGCTGGAGCCATTGATGACCAGCGAAGCGCCCGCTTCTGCCGCATTGATCACGTCATCACCGCTGATAGCGTTGACGGTCAGGGCCACGGAGGCCGTGTTTACCACAACGTCGTGGGTCTGGGTGCTGCTGTTACCCGCGCTGTCGGTGATGGTCGCGCTGAGGGTGACGGTGCCGTCAGCGAGCGCAGAAATGTCGCTGGCAGGCACGCCCACGCTCCATTTGCCGCTGGCGTCAACGGTGGTGGTGTACTGGTTCGAGCCGATGGTGATGACCAGCTTATCGCCCACGCTGGCGCCGGTTGCGGTGCCGCTGACGATCTGCGCCTGACCATGCTCCACGCTGTTGATAACGTTATCGTTCGCCACGACGTTAAAGCTGACGGTCGGCGGTGTGGTATCGAGCGTAATCGCTTTCGCCGCGCTGCCCGGATTACCCGCGGCGTCGCTCACGCTGACCTGCACGGTGTAACCGTTGTCCGCCAGTGCGGACAGATCGGACGCCGGTACGTTAACGCTCCAGACGCCGCCCTGCTGAACCTGTGCGGTGTAGCTGTTCCCGCCGAGAGATACGGTCACCGTCTGACCGGCTTCAGCCGTCGTGGTGCCGGAAACGGTCACGCCCGCAGCCGCTTCGCTGCCGTTGATCACGTTGTCATCGGCTACCGTATCAATCGTCACGGTCGGCGCCGTCCCGTCCACGCTGTACTCGCGGCCCGCAGACGCGCTGTTGCCGTGTATGTTGTTTACGCTCACCTGCACGCTGGCGTCGCCGTCCTTCAGGCCTGCAAGATCCGAGGAAGGCACGGTCGCCGTCCAGTTGCCGTTGGCATCGACTTTCGCGGTGTAAGACTTGCCGCCAAAGGTGATGGTCACGGTCTGGTTTTCTTCCACGTTGGAGGTGCTGCCGGACAGCACCAGATCCGCCCCTTTCTCCGCCGCGTTAATCACGTCGTCGGTGGCGATAGCATTGATGCTGATAGCCACGGCCGCCAGATCGACATTGACGTCGTGACTGATGGAGACCGGGTTACCTGCGCTACTCTGACCTGCTACGGTGATTGTCACCGTGCCTGCGGCCAGAGCGCCCACGTCCGCCGCCGGGATCGCCGCGATCCATGAGCCGTCTGCCAGTACCGACGCGGCATAGGTCTTGCCGTTTACGGTCACGGTGAGCGTCGTGCCCGCCGCCAGCCCGTCGCTGGTGCCGGTGACGATCAGATTTTGACCATGCTCAATGCTGTTGATCACGTCGTCGCCCGCCACGATATTCACGCGCAGGCCCGGCAGGCTGGCGTCGATAGTGATATCGCGCTCTCCGGTGCCGGTATTACCGTGGCCGTTGGTGACGGTTGCTGACACGGTCAAATCGCCGTTGCCCAGCGCCGTCAGGACGGACTCCGGCACGCTGACGGACCAGGTGAGGTCACTCTGCACCGTCGCGGTGTAGCTGTTGCCGCCGATGGTCACCGTCACCGTGTTACCGGCTTCCGCGTTCGCCACCTTACCGGTGATGGTCTGGCCTGCGGCCACTTCCGCCGCGTTGATGACGTTATCGCCCGCCACGGTGTTGATGGTGACGGTCGGCAGCGCGGTGTCGACCAGCAGGTTCGCTGCGCTGCTCACGCTGTTGCCCACGCCGTTGGTGACGGTGGCGTTAAGGATGTAATTCGCTTCGCCCAGGCCTGCAAGATCAGCAGCCGGAACCGTCAGGCTCCAGGTGCCGTCCGCGGCCGTCGTTGCGGTGTAGTTTTTACCGTTCAGGGTCACGGTCACCACGGTGCCTTCCGCCAGGTTGGCGCTGGTGCCGCTCACGCTCAGAGCCTGACCTTTCTCCGCCGCGTTCAGGACGTTGTCACCGCTGATGGCGTTGAAACTGACCGATGGCAGACCGGTATCGACGGTCACATTATGGGTGCCGCTGCCGGTGTTGCCCGCCGCGTCGGTAACAGACGCAGTGACGGTCACGGTGCCGTCGCTGAGGCCGGAAATCACGCTCGCCGGGACGCCCACGCTCCAGTTGCCCGCCGCGTCCAGCACGGTGGTGTACGTCTGGCCGCCGATAGTCACGGTGACCTTATCGCCCGCTGCCGCGCCGGTGGCGGTGCCGCTGATAATCTGCGCCTGACCGTGCTCGGCGACGTTAATCACGTCGTCATCTGCAATAGCGTGGATGGTGATCGCCGGAACAGTCATATCCACCGTCAGGTTGTGGTTTACCGACGCCGGGTTGCCCGCCTTGTCGCTCACGCTCGCGGTTACGGTCACGCTGCCGTCGCTGAGCGCCGCCAGATCCACCGCCGGAACGTTCAGCGTCCAGTTGCCGTTCGTACCGACGGTTGTGGTGTAGTCCTTGCCGTTCAGCGACACGGTGACCGTCTGGCCCGCCTCGGCGGTGCTGGTGCCGGAAACCGTCAGGTCAGACTGCGCTTCCGTGGCGTTCAGGATGTCGTCAGTCGCAATCGTGTTGATGGTGACGGACGGCGCGGTGGCATCCACGCTGTACTCGCGGCCAGCCGAAGCGCTGTTGCCGTTGACGTTGGTGACGCTCACCTGCACGCTGGCGTCGCCGTCCTTGAGGCCCGCCAGATCCGCAGCCGGCACGGTATAGGTCCAGTTGCCGTCTGCTTCTACGGTAGTGGTGTAGATTTTACCGTTCAGGCTCAGGGTGACGGTCTGCCCGGCTTCCACGTTGGTGGTCGCGCCGGACAGCACCAGATCCGCCCCTTTCTCCGCCGCGTTGATCACGTCGTCGGTGGCAATGGCGTTGATGCTGATGGCAACAGAGGCCAGATCGACGGTCACGTCGTGGCTGATGGTAATCGGGTTACCCGCCGCGCTGTCGCCGGTAACGCTGATTTTCACGGTGCCTTCCGGCCACGCGCTCACGTCCGCAGACGGAACCGCCGCGCTCCAGGTGCCGTCCGCCAGCACCGTCGCCGCATAGTCTTTGCCGTTCACGGAAACGGTCAGCGCCGTGCCCGGCGCCAGCCCGTCGCTGGAGCCGGTGACGATCAGGTTCTGCGCATGCTCGATGCTGTTAACCACGTCGTCGCCCGCCACGATATTCACGCGCAGGCCCGGCAGGTTAGCGTCGATAGTAATGTCGCGCTCGCCGGTGCCGGTGTTGCCGTGGCCGTTGGTGACGGTCGCCGTCACGCTCAGGCTGCCGTTGCCGAGGGCGGTCAGCACATCAGCAGGTACGTTCACGGACCAGCTCAGATCGTTCTGCACCGTCGCGGTATAGCTGTTGCCGCCAATGGTCACGGTTACGGTGTTGCCCGCTTCAGCATTCGCCACGGTACCGCTCAGGGTCTGGCCTGCCGCCACTTCCGCTGCGTTGATAACGTTATCGCCCGCCACGGTGTTGATGGTGACGGTCGGCAGCGCGGTGTCGACCAGCAGGTTCGCTGCGCTGCTCACGCTGTTGCCCACGCCGTTGGTGGCGGTCGCATTGAGGGTGTAACTGGCCTGACCGAGACCGGCCAGATCCGCAGCCGGAACCGTCAGGCTCCAGGTGCCGTCTGCGGCGGTCGTTGCGGTGTAGTTTTTACCGTTCAGGGTCACGGTCACCACGGTGCCTTCCGCCAGGTTGGCGCTGGTGCCGCTCACGCTCAGATCCTGACCTTTCTCCGCCGCGTTCAGGACGTTGTCACCGCTGATGGCGTTGAAGTTGACCGATGGCAGACCGGTATCGACGGTCACATTATGGGTGCCGCTGCCGGTGTTGCCCGCCGCGTCGGTAACAGACGCAGTGACGGTCACGGTGCCGTCGCTGAGGCCTGAAATCACGCTCGCCGGGACGCCCACGCTCCAGTTGCCCGCCGCGTCCAGCACGGTGGTGTACGTCTGGCCGCCGATAGTCACGGTGACCTTATCGCCCGCTGCCGCGCCGGTGGCGGTGCCGCTGATAATCTGCGCCTGACCGTGCTCGGCGACGTTAATCACATCGTCATCTGCAATAGCGTGGATGGTGACCGCCGGAACAGTCATATCCACCGTCAGGTTATGGTTTGCCGACGCCGGGTTGCCCGCCTTGTCGCTGACCGATGCGGTTACGGTGACGCTGCCGTCGCTGAGCGCCGCCAGATCCGCCGCCGGAACGTTCAGCGTCCAGCTGCCGTTCGTACCGACGGTTGTGGTGTAGTCCTTGCCGTTCAGCGACACGGTGACTGTCTGGCCCGCCTCGGCGGTGCTGGTGCCGGTAATCGCCAGATCAGACTGCGCTTCCGTGGCGTTCAGGATGTCGTCAGTTGCAATCGTGTTGATGGTGACGGACGGCGCGGTGGTATCCACGCTGTACTCGCGGCCCGCAGAAGCGCTGTTGCCGTTGACGTTGGTAACGCTCACCTGCACGCTGGCGTCGCCGTCCTTGAGGCCCGCCAGATCCGCAGCCGGCACCGTGGCGGTCCACTTACCCGCCGCGTCCACCGTGGCGGTGTAGTGCTTGCCGCCAAAGGTGATGGTGACGGTCTGATTTTCCTCCACGTTTGAGGTGGTGCCGGAAAGCACCAGATCCGCGCCCTTCTCGGCCGCGTTAATCACGTCGTCGGTGGCAATGGCGTCGATGCTGATAGCGACGTTCGCCAGATCCACCGTCACATTGTGGCTGATGGAAACCGGATTGCCCGCGCTGCTCTGGCCCTCAACGGTCACGGTGACAGTGCCCGCTGCCAGGGCACTTACGTCCGCAGAAGGGAGTGCCGCGCTCCATGTACCGTCCGCCAGTACCGTCGCGGGATAAGTTTTGCCGTTGACGGTAACGGTCAGCGCCGTGCCTGCGCTCAGGCCATTGCTGGAACCGGTAATAATCAGATTCTGTCCGTGTTCAATGCTGTTGATCACGTCATCGCCGGCCACGATGTCCACGCGCAGGCCCGGCAGGCTGGCGTCGATGGTGATATCACGCTCGCCGCTGCCGCTGTTGCCCACGCCGTTCGTGACGCTGGCGGTTACAGTCAGATCGCCGTTGCCCAGCGCCGTCAGGACCGATTCCGGTACAGCGACGGACCAGGTCAGATCGCTCTGCACCGTTGCGGTGTAGCTGTTGCCGCCAATCTTCACGGTCACGGTATTGCCCGCTTCGGCATTTACCACGGTGCCGCTGATGGTCTGGCCTGCGGCCACTTCTGCCGCGTTGATGACGTCGTCGCCTGCCACGGTGTTGATCGTGACGCCAGGCAGTACGGACTCCACGTTCACGGTGTGCGAGGTGCTGGTGCTGTTGCCGACGCTGTCCGTTGCCGAGGCAGTGACGGTGTAAAGCGCCTCACCCAGTTGACCTACCTCGCTCGCCGGAACGGTCGTGGACCATTGGCCGTTGGCCTCAACCGTGGCGCTGTAGGCTTTGCCGTTGAGCATCACGGTCACCACCGCGCCCGCCGCCAGTCCGGAAGCCGTACCGGTGATGGTCAGATCCTGCGTTTTCTCGCTGCTGTTGATCACATCGTCATCGGAGACGGTGTCGATGGTCAGCACCGGCGCGCTCAGATTGACTTCCACCTCGCGCGTCGCGCTGTTGCTGTTTCCGGATTTATCGGTAAGCGCCGCGGTGATGGTGTAATCCCCGGCGGTCAGGGCACCGACGTCCGCCGCAGGCACGCCCACGCTCCAGTTGCCGGAAGCATCCAGCGTCGCCGTGTAATCTTTACTATTGATGGTAACGGTCACCACGTCGCCCGCCGCCGCGCCGGTCACTGAGCCGGTGACGATCAGAGCCTGCCCGTGCTCGGCGCTGTTGATCACGTCGTCATTGGAAACGGCGTCAATGGTCAGCTGTGGCACGGTGGTATCGACCAGCACGTCGCGACCCGCCGAAGCCGGGTTGCCAGCCTTATCGGATACCGCTGCCGTGATCGTGTAGTTGCCGTCGTTAATCGCGCCGACATCCGCAGAAGGCACGGTCACGCTCCAGCTGCCGTTTGCCTGCACGGTGGTGGTGTAATCCACGTCGTTCAGCGTCACGGTCACGGTCTGGCCCGCTTCGGCGTTAGAGGTGCCGTTGACGACCAGATCCTGCTGCGCTTCGGCGGCATTGATGATGTTGTTGTCGCTGACGATCTCGATAGATACCGTCGGCGCGGTGGCGTCCACGCCGTACTCGCGTCCCGCCGAGGCGCTGTTGCCGTTCACGTTGGTTACGCTCACCTGCACGCTGGCGTCGCCATCCTTCAGGCCAGCCAGATCCGCCGACGGCACGGTCGCCGTCCAGTTGCCGCTGGCATCCACTTTCGCCGTGTAGGACTTGCCGCCGAACGTGATGTAAACCGTCTGGTTCTCTTCCACGTTGCTGGTGGCACCCGACAGCACCAGATCTGCGCCTTTTTCTGCCGCATTGATCACGTCGTCGGTAGCGATAGCGTCAATGCTGATAGCAACCGTCGCCAGGTCAACCTTCACGTCGTGGCTGATAGAAACCGGGTTGCCCGCTGCGCTCTGGCCTTCAACGGTCACGGTGACGGTGCCTGCGCTCAGCGCGCCGACGTCTGCTGCCGGAACGGCGGCCGTCCAGGTACCGTCTGCCAGTACGGTGGCCGCGTAGGTTTTACCGTTAACGGTCACCGTCAATGCTGAACCCGCTGCCAGACCGTCGCTGGAGCCGGTGATAATCAGGTTTTGACCGTGTTCGATGCTGTTGATCACGTCGTCGCCCGCCACCTTATCGACCCGCAGGCCAGGCAGGTTGGCATCAATCGTGATGTCGCGCTCGCCGGAGCCGGTATTACCGTGGCCGTTAGTGACGCTGGCGGATACGGTCAGGTCGCCGTTGCCGATGGCGGTTAACACGTCAGATGCGACGTTAACCGACCAGCTTAAATCGTCCTGCACGGTTGTCGTGTAGGTATTACCACCCACTGAAATTGTGACAGTGTCACCGCTAGCGGCACCGCTCACCTTCCCGCTCAGGGTTTGTCCGGAAGCGACTTCCGCCGCGTTAATCACGTCATCGGTGGCGATTGCGTTGATGGTGACCTGCGGCAGCGCGCTGTCGACCAGCACGCTGTGGCTGGCATTCGCGACGTTGCCTGCGCTATCGGTCACGCTTGCCGTGACGGTATAGGTCGCTTCACCCAGCGCAGAGACGTTCGCCGCCGGAACGGTCACGCTCCAGCCGCCGCTGGCGTTGGTGGTCGCGGCGTAGCTGATGCCGTTGAGGTTCACGGTAATCGCTGTGCCTTCCGGCTGGTTGCTGGTTCCGGAAAGCAGCAGATCCTGGCCTTTCTCGGTGGCATTGATGACGTCGTCAACCGCCAGGGTATCAATGGCAATCGTCGGTGCCGTCAGGGAGACGTCAAGATCATGGGTGGCCGTGGTGCTGTTACCCGCCTTATCGGTGAGGGTGGCGGAGATTGTCTGATGCCCGCCAGCCAGCGCGCCCACGTCTGCCGCCGGAACGCCCACGCTCCAGCTTCCGGCACCGTCCAGCATCGCGGTGTAGTCTTTGCCGTTCAGGGTTACGGTAATGACGTCGCCCGCCTGTGCGCCCGTCACCTTGCCGGAAACAATCAGCGCCTGGCCGTGCTCGGCAATATTCACAATGTCGTCGCCCGCGACGAGGTTGAAGCTAATCTGCGGCACGGTGGTATCCACCAGCACGGCAGCATCCGCGCTGGCCGGGTTGCCCGCTTTGTCGTATACGGAAGCCGTGACCGTGGCGTTACCGTCGGTGATGCCCGCCAGATCCGCAGCCGGCACGTCGAGCGTCCAGCTGCCGTCAGCCTGCACCTGCGCGGTGTACTGTTTGCCGTTGAAGGTTACGGTAACCGTCTGGCCTGCTTCGGCAGTGGACGTCCCGCTCAGGGTCAGCTCCTGCGCTGCCTCAGCCGCATTCAGCATGTTGTCGCCGCTGATGGTATTGATGGTCACCGTTGGCGCGGCGGTGTCGACGCTGAAGACCTGCGAAGAGGAGGCCGCGTTGCCGTTCACGTTGGTCACGCTGACCTGCACGCTGGCATCGCCGTCCTTCAGGCCGTTCAGATCGGCAGCCGGAACGGTGTAGCGCCAGTCGCCGTTGGCATCGACCGTCGTGGTATACGTTTTACCCGCGACGCTGACGGTAACGGTCTGGCCCGCTTCAACGTTTGAGGAAGAGCCGGAAAGCACCAGATCCTGGCCTTTTTCCGCCGCGTTAAGCACGTTGTCGTCCGTCACGCTGTTGATACTAATCGCCACCGGGGCGAGATCGACATCCACAACGGTGCCGATGTTCACCGGGTTGCCGGAGGCATCCTGCGCGCGGGCGCTAATGGTGAGCGAACCGTCCGCCCATTGGGAGACGTCTGCCGCCGGAACCGCTGCCTGCCAGGTACCGTCCGCCAGTACCGAGGCAGAATAATCCTTGCCGTTAATGGTCACGGTTACGGTGCTGCCCGCCGCCAGGTCAGTACTGGTGCCGGAGATAACCAGGTTCTGCGCGTGTTCGATGACGTTAATCACGTCGTCACCGGCGACGATATCAATGCGCAGGCCGGGCAGCTGGGCGTCGATGGTGACGTCCAGAGAAGACGAACCGGTATTGCCGTGCGCGTTGGTGACGCTGGCCGATACGGTCAGATCGCCGTTGCCAAGCGCGGTTAACTGGCTCTGGGTTAGCGGCAGGCTCCAGGTGAGATCGTCCTGCACGGTTGCCGTGTATGTCTGCCCGCCAAGGATAATCGTGACGGTATCGCCCGATGCCGCGTTAGAGACCTTCCCGGTCAGGGTTTGCCCTGCGGTCACTTCCGCCGCGTTGACGATATTGTCGGTTGCGAAAGTGTTGATAGTGACTACCGGCAGCGAGCTGTCTACCAGCACGTCATGCGAGGTTGAGGCGCTGTTACCCACATTGTCGGTCACGCTCGCCGTCACGGTGTAACTGGCTTCGCCCAGCGCGCTCACCGCAGAGGCGGGCACGGTGACGCTCCAGCCGCCGCTGGCGTTAGTGGTGGCAGTGTAGTTGATACCGTTCAGGTTTACGGTGATGGTGGTTCCTTCCGGCTGGTTGCTGGTACCGGAAAGCCGCAGATCTTCGCCCTTCTCTGCCGCATTTATCACGTCATCTACGGCCAGCGTGTTAATACCGATAACAGGCGTCACGGTATTCACCACCACATCCAGAGAATTGCTGCCGGTGTTGCCGGACCGATCGGTCACGGAGACGTTAATGGTCCAGGTACCGTCCGTCAGCCCCTGAACGACGGATGCAGGCAGGCCGAGGCTCCAGTTGCCCGCCGCGTCCACCGCAGTGGTGTAGTCCACGTTATTAATGGTGATGGTGACCAAATCGCCCGCCGCCGCGCCGGTGACGGAGCCGCTCAGGATCTGCGCCTGAGAGTGGGCCAGCTGGTTAACGGTGTTGGTGTCGGTGACAAAGTCATTAATGGTCACCTGCGGCACGGTGGCATCCACCAGCCCAACGCGATCCGCGCTGCTGCTGTTACCCGCCACGTCGCTGACGGTAGCCGTAACGGTGATCGGGCCATCGGTTAGCGCGCCAACGTCGGCGGCAGGCACGTTCAGCGTCCAGGTGCCGTCACCCTGTACGGTGGTTTGATAGTTTTTGCCGTTCAGCGTCACGGTGACCGTCTGACCCGCTTCAGCGGTGGTACTGCCGCTGAGCACCAAATCCTGCTGCGCTTCTGCCGCATTGATGATGTTGTCGTCGGTCAGGTTATCAAGCGTAATGGCCGGCGGCTGCGTATCGACGGTCACCACACGTGAGGCGTCCGCGCTGTTGCCGCTGACGTTGGTCACGCTGACGCTCACCTGCGCCCGCCCGTCGATCAGCGTTTCCATGGCGTTCGCCGGGACGGTCAGGCTCCATGAGCCGTCCTGCTGCACCTGCGCGGTAAAGGTCCGATCCGCGAATTTCACCACCACGGTCTGGCCCGCCTCTACGCCCTGCGTCTGGCCGGAAAGCGTTAAATCCGCCCCTTTTTCCGCAGCGTTGAGCATATCGTCAGCGGTCACCGTATTGATGGTGACGGCCACGGCGTTCAGATCAAGCTCAATCGGGTGTTCAGCCACAACGCTGTTGCCCCAGGCATCTTCAGCGCTGACGCTGACGGTCATCCCGCCCGCGGTCCATGCCTTAAGGTCAGACGCGGGCACGCCAATCTGCCAGCTGCCGCTGGCGGTAATCACGGCGGCGTACTCAATATTATTGATGGTGACGACGATCGGCGTGCCGGCAGCCAGATGGGTACTGGAGCCGGTCACTGTCAGATCCTGCTGCTGTTCGATGGCGTTGATCACGTCATCGCCAGAGATGGTATTGACGCGCAGGCCCGGAAGTCCGGTGTTGATGTTGATATCACGCTCGCCGGTGCCGGTATTGCCGTGCGCATTGGTGACGGAGGCACTGAAGGTTAGCCCGCCGTCGCCAAACGCCTGAATGTCTGCGGATGGGATCGTCACGCTCCAGGTCAGATCGCCGCCAACCTTCGCGGTGTAGCTTTTGCCACCCACGCTGATTGCGACGGTATCGCCCGCCGCCGCGCCGGTCACGCGTCCGCTAAGGGTCTGGTCCACCGCCGCTTCGGCGTTATTGACCAGGTTATCCCCCGCAAAGGTGTTGATGATCACCTTCGGCAGCACGGTATCGACAAGCAGATTCGCCTCGGCGGAGCCGCTGTTACCCACGCTGTCGGTGCCGCTGACGCTGACGGTGTAAAGGGTATTCGCCAGGCCCAGCACGTCGGAAACCGGCACCTGAACGGACCAGGAGCCGTTCTCAACGGTGGCCTGATAGCTCACGTTATTCAGGGTCACGGTGACGGCGCTGCCGTTCGGCAGATTACTGGTTCCGCTGAGGCTCAGGGGCTGCATAGCCTCCTGCGCATTCAGGACGTTATCCTGGCCGATGGCGTCAATCGTGAATTCTGGCGGGTTGCCGCTGAGCGTAATACCGTGCGTCGCGCTGCCGGTATTGCCCGCCGCATCGGTGACGGAGACAGAAACAGTATGGCTCCCCTCACCCAACGTACCGATAACAGAGGCAGGCACCCCTACGCTCCAGCTGCCGTCCGCCTGGACAACACCGGTAAAGGTCTGGCCGCCGAGGGTCACGGTGACGACATCACCCGCTGCCGCGCCGTTCGCATGGCCGGAAACAATCTGCGCCTGCCCCTGCTCGCTGGTGTTCAGTATATCGTCGCCCGCAACGGTATTGATAGTCACAACCGGCGCGGCGGTATCCACGGTGAAATCGGCAGTCGCGGATGAACCGTTTCCGGCTTTGTCGCTGACGTTAACCGTCAGGGTATGCTCGCCATTTGCCAGCGCCTGTACCTCGCTGGCCGGCAGCGTGACGGACCATGAGCCGTCGCTGCCCACCGTCGCGGTATGATTTTTGCCGTTCAGGGTCACGGTGACAATCTGCCCCGCTTCGGCATCCGTTTTACCGGTCAGCGTCAGGGGCTGATTGTGTTCAGCCGCATTGATGACGTTATCCTGCGCGATCGTGTTGACAGTGATCGCTGGCGCAGCGGTATCAACGCCAATGGTCTGGCTGCCGCTCACGGTATTCCCCGCCGCATCCTTACCGCTGACGTTCACCGTCCAGGTGCCATCGCCCAGCGCCTGCGCATCTGCGGCAGGCACCTTCACGCTCCATGCGCCGTTTGCGCCCACTTCAGCCGTGTAGGATTTGCCGTTCAGCGTGACGGTCAGTTCGGTGCCCTGTGCCAGATTTTTGCTGGCACCCGAGAGCGTAAAGCCCGCAGACTGTTCGCTGGCGTTGATTACGTTATCGCCCGCCGTCGTGGCAAGCGTAACGTTGGCATCTGCCGTGGATACGGTAACGGTGATGCTGCCCGCAGAGGTCGTTTTACTGCCGTCGATCTGCACGACAGACCAGGTATGCTCGCCGTCCGCCTGGGTCGGGAGTTTAACGGTCCAGGTGCCGTCTTTCGCGACCATGGTGCTGGCGATGGTGCTGCCGCTACCGTCCTTAATCTGAATGGTCGCGCCAGGCTGCCCGGTACCGCTGAAGGTTGGGGTGTTATCGTCCGTGACCTCTTTTGCACTCAGCACACCCTGCTTGTCACCCGCTTTATCCGTCAGCAAAAATGTTGGCGTCGCGCTCTCTACTTCTTTCGTATTATCAATAACTTTTGTTTTGGTTTCGCCGTCACCGCCGTGAGAAAGCAGCGCACCGATAGCCCCGCCCCCTAACGCCGCCCCGGCAACCCAGCCCCACGGCGCATCGCTTAAGACGCCTCCCTGCTCCAGGAAAGGCTCGATGCTGCTAATGGGTGTCGCCTGCGCGGTTAATTCCGTGGCGGCAACGCCCGATGCTTCACCGGCATCGGCGAAAGAAATGTGCGTCAGTTCCTGATTATCGTTGAAGACCAGCTCTGAGTGGTTTTGCGTCTCAGGATCTTCCACAAAATAATTATTGCAGCGAATCACGCTGCCATCTTTCATATAAATGAGGAGGTCATTCCCCTGGCGGACATACCGCACCACGTCCTGAGCAGAGCCCTGAATTTCAATTACGCTCGGCGATGAAATAGAGACAGACAGATTTCCTTCACCGGTTAATTTTGTTTTTTCTGCCGTTTTTCGAATGATGACATCAACAACTTTTGCGTTACTCATATTCTTCTCCTTGCAGGTGCGCGTATTCCTGTGGATATGTCCACCAGATGGATGTAGCTATCCCTGGGAAAAATCACCCATTATTGTCTTACTTATTTCGCGCAGAAAGGCGCGCCTTTTTTTAACTCAAATCAGGTAGCTTCGCGGCAGCGTTTTTCTCGATTCCGATAAGCGGCATGAGATTATCCACTGCGGATGCGTAATTAATCGCCGCACTCCAGCCATCGTATTCAGCCATTATTTTTGCTGAGGTAGCAGCCCAGACATCCTGTTCCACGCTGAGCAGATCGTTAATGCTGCGCTTGCTCAGGGTATATTCATTTTTGTAGACGTCGCGGGCGCGCAGCGCATTTTCCAGCTGTCGTTTCCCGGCCTCCATTCGTCCTCGCGCTCCAGTCCAGTCGGCCTGCGCGACGGAGGCTTTTTGCAGGACATCAAAACGGGCCTGATCGACCTGAGTCGATGCCATCGCCCTTGCCCCTTCAGCCTGACGCACGCGCGCCGAGACCGCGCCGCCCTGATAAAGCGGTGCGTCAATATTGAGCTGGATCTGGTCATCCCAGTAGGCGCGATTATCCGACTCATACCGGGTCCGGCCCCCTTTCAGGCTCAAGGTCGGCCAGTGCTGAGACTTCGCGGTTTCGACCCCATACTGAGCGGAACGCTCCATGTTCTGTGCGGCCATCACCGCAGGAATCAGTGAATAATCAATACGATTGAGAGAACCCGGCTCCACGGCCAGACTTCCAGGTACCGGTGAATAGCGTTCAGCCTGTATGCCGGTTAATACCGCCAGCCGCGCGCGGGCGCTATTCAGGGACGCATTGTACTGCTCTACCGTGGCCTGCATACCGGCGATACGGGTACGGGTCTGAAGCTCGTCAGAGGTGGAGCTTACGCCAGCATCGGCGCGGAGTTTTGCCAGTTGCTCAACGTTTTTAAGCGCCTGCACGTTCTCTGTTGCCGCCTGCAACAGATCGCTGTAGCGCTTGACCTCCACATAGCTGAGGGCCGTTTTTTCCGCGACGGCAGATATCGTGCCCATCAGCTGATAGCGATAGCTGTCACGCTGCGCTGAAGACTGGCTGATGCTGTTGTTGGTCTTGCCAAAATCGTACACCAGCTGCGTCAGGCTCAGGCCCCAGGCAGCGGAATTTCGCAACGAGCCGCTCGAATCGGTGGTCTGGCTGTGACCGGTGCTCCCGTTCAGGGCAATTTGTGGCATCCAGGCACTGCGCGCTTCATCTATTTGCGCCTGGCCGATCCCCAGCTGTGCCGCCTGCTGGCTCACCGACGGATCGCGGTCCAGTGCGAAAAGAATACTTTCTTTCATTGTCATTGCCGCAACGGGCGATATTCCCACCGGGCCGTTATTTGCATGCGCCGCAGTCACCACCAGCGAAATGAAGGTCAGTGAAGCAGATAATTTAAGCAACCTGTTATTGCATTTCATCTTCATTATCTCCTCCGACTCCAGGTAATGGCTAAATAATTACCCATGAAGAGGTATAAATATTTTTTCAAATATTCCCCCACTCCTGTTTGATAAATTCAGGTAATAGTTCCCCATACCCATTTCATTTGAGATGAGAGCCGTACTACGTCTATTTTATTTTAAGAATTTACTTAAAAATTAATTGATTTGCAGCATAACAAAATGTGATATGTGCAACCACACCCGCAATGTTAACGTGGTGTTGCAAACAAGAAAAAAGATGGGGTTTCTGGACAAAACGCTATAAGACGCGTTTTAAATGAAACTTATAAAACCCCTGTAATTAAAGGAAAATTCCGAAATGGCCTGATGTACATTTTTGCGTTAATTTCATCTCGAATCAGACACAAAGATTTTCAAAGAAGTGTCAACTTAAGTAATTCGGCGGATAAAATTGAACTATTATGCTATTCACTTGAATCTATATAGATACAAGCACTATTTTTTAATTATAAATTAGATAAAAAAACCAATTACCGTCTGTAAACTGGCGACTTAACCCAAATTTCTATGTAAAACATAGCGATAACAACCTGGATAAAAGTTAAATACATGTTTTTGAAGAATGATTAATGCGATATCAATAATAACCTCATTAAACTGTTTTTAGATAACATTGCACGCCTGCCTCATTTCTTTTCCTGCAAAATGCTGTAAACTGCGAGATATTGCGACATTTTGCAGGATAGTGCCCTCATGCATAAAACCGCCAGACAGAAATATGTGCTTGATATTATTAGTGAACAAGGCCAGGCCAGCATCACCGAGCTGGCAGAAAGGCTACAGGTATCGGCTGACACCATCCGTCGCGATTTGACCGACCTGGAAAAGCAGGGCCTTGCGCAAAAAAACCATGGTGGAGCCATCGCACTCAATCTCTCGACGATGACCCGTGTCAGCAGGAATACCTTGCTTCCTGAAATTAAGCAGCAGTTGGGTAAACAGGTGGCGCAACATGTGCCTGCGGGCTCGACGCTTTTTCTGGACGCGGGAAGCACAATACTGGCCGTTGCCTCTTTCCTTCAGGGGCCGCTGACCATCATTACCCCTTCTCTCGATATCGCCCAGCTGGTTAGCGCTCGGGAGGATATTGACCTGATCCTGCTCGGTGGAAAGTGGGATCAGAAACAGCGCCTGTTTGCCGGAAGTGCCACCCTTTCCCTGCTCTCTCGCTACCGGGCAGATATCGCCATTCTTGGCGCATGCGCCATTCATGCCGAGCTCGGGTTAAGCGCCAGTCAGGAGGCGGATGCCGAGGCCAAGCGAGCCATGCTGGCCGCAAGCCAGGCGCGCTGGATAGTCGCCGATCACCTGAAGCTCAACCAGTGCGAACCGTATCTGGTTTCGGGGTTATCCAAGATTCATCAACTGTTTTTAGATCGTCCCTGGGCAGAGCTCGGGGACCCTGGCGCCTTGCAGGTTACCGTTTGCGCGCATTAACGTGGAGAAGGTCATGAATAAAGTGAAGACAATCAATATTGCGCTGATCGGGTATGGTTTTGTAGGTAAGACGTTTCATGCCCCGCTGATCCGGTCCGTCGATGGCCTGAAGCTGGCGGTGGTCTCATCCCGGGATGAAGAGAAGGTCAAACGCGATCTGCCCGACGTCCTCGTTGTCGCCACGCCAGAAGAGGCCATTCAGCACCCGGATATCGGCCTGGTGGTGATCGCCTCCCCCAACGCGACCCATGCGCCGCTGGCTACGCTGGCCCTGAACGCCGGCAAGCACGTGGTGGTAGATAAGCCGTTCACGCTGGATATGCAGGAAGCGCGGGATCTGATTACGCTGGCTGAAGAAAAACAGCTGCTGCTTTCTGTCTTCCATAACCGCCGCTGGGACAGCGATTTTCTCGGCATTAAGCAGGTGATTGCGCAAGGCAGCATCGGCAAGGTAAAACACCTTGAGTCACATATCGATCGTTTCCGCCCGGAAGTTCGCGTGCGCTGGAGAGAGCAAAACGTTCCCGGCAGCGGCCTGTGGTTTGACTTAGGCCCGCACATGATTGACCAGACGCTACAGCTTTTTGGACTGCCACAGTCGGTGCAGGGCAACATCGCCACGCTGCGTGACGGCGCAGAGATTAACGACTGGGCGCACGTGGTGCTGAATTATCCTGAACACAAAGTGATCCTCCATTGCAGCATGCTGGTGGCGGGCGGCGTTTCACGCTTTACGGTCCACGGCGACAAAGCGAGCGTGGTGAAAGCGCGCATCGACCAGCAGGAAGCCCAGCTGCTGGCGGGCGTCATTCCAGGCAGCGAAAGCTGGGGTGAAGACAGCGACGATATGGTGCTGTTTAATGCTCAGGGTGAAGCCAGCGCTATCCCTGCGCCAAAAGGCGATCAGCGACAATACTATATCAACGTGCGCGATGCCCTGAACGGCAAGATTGATAATCCGGTCCATCCGGTGGAAGCGCTGGCGGTGATGGCGGTGCTGGAAGCGGCGGTAAAATCGTCGGAAACGGGTTCAACCCAGACGCTGGAGTTAACGGCGCAGGAACGCGCGCAGCTGCAATAAACAGCGAAAAAAATGCCCTGCGGACTGGCAGGGCATTATCGTTTACTGACGCTTTTTCGGCATCATGCGCAGCAGCGTGTTGTCTTTCCAGAAATAGTGATGCATCAGCGCGGCAAAGGCGTGCAAACCAATGACGAAATAGCCCAGATTCGCCAGGGTCACGTGCCACTCTTTTAGGCTGTCCACCAGGTCAAAATTCCCCTGCGCCGCATGCGGCATCGTCAGGCCAAAGGCAAACCAGTCATTTCCCCGGTTATACATCATCACGATGCCGATCAGCGGCAGCGCAATGAACAGCAGGTAGATAACCAGATGCCCCAGATGAGATAGCCCGGTGATCATCGCTTTTGGCTTCGGTTGAATAGGCGGAGCCGGGAATTTAAGGCGAATAAGCAGGCGCGCCACCATCAGCACCAGGATGCTGATCCCGCAGGAAACGTGGATCATATTAATGAGCGGACGATCGCTTCGCGGGAACCATCCCCTGAACTCCATGGCGCAATAGGCCATAATGACTAACAGAAAAACCAGCCAGTGAATGCTGATTTGCAGACCCGTATATTTTGTGCGCATGTCGTTTCCCGATAAATAACAACTAACGCGCCAACATAACCACCTTTCCTGAAAATGTGAACCCCCTCGCACGGAGGGGGCTCTTGATTACGACTGCAAATAGACCACCTGCGTCTGCAAATACTCATTCAGACCGTGTTTACCGTCCGCCCCGCCTATACCGGATTTCCGCCAGCCCGCATGGAAGCCCTGCATCGCTTCAAAGTTTTCGCGGTTAATGTAGGTCTCACCGAACTTAAGCCCTTTAATGGCTTTCATGGCGACGTTCAGATCCTGCGTATAAACAGACGAGGTTAAACCGTAGTCACTGTCGTTGGCCATTTTCAGCGCCTCTTCCAGCGTGTCGAAAACCACCACGGGCAGCACCGGACCAAAGGTCTCTTCGTGCATGATGGTCATATCCTGACGCACGTCCAGCAGCAGCGTTGGGGGATAGAAATACCCTTTGCCTTCTGCTGCCTTACCGCCAAGGACAACTTTTGCCCCTTCCTGCACCGCGCGCGCCACCTTCTGCTCCACGCGCTCCAGCGCGGCGGCGTTGATCAGCGGCCCCATGGCAATGTCGGTTCGTTCCGCCGGATTGCCGAACTGGACGGCTTTCATGGCCTCGCCCAGACGATTGACAAAGCGGTCGTAGATCCCTTTCTGGACGTAAACACGTTCAGCGCAGTTACAGACCTGTCCGGTGTTGATAACGCGTGAATCGACAATGGCCTTCACGGCCAGCTCAAGGTCCGCATCGTCCATCACGATAGCCGGTGCTTTACCGCCCAGCTCCAGCCCCACTTTGGTGATGTTTTTCGCAGCCGCTGCCATGATCTTCTCACCCGCCCCGACGCTGCCGGTCATGCTTACCATCGCCACCTTCGGGTTCCCGGCCAGCTCCTGTCCAACGGTTTCACCGCGGCCCAGCACCAGGTTAAAGACGCCTTTCGGCAGGCCAATCTCGTCGACGATTTTGGCGAACGCAATGGCGTTGTTTGGGGTAAATTCGCTCGGCTTGATAACGATGGTGTTGCCGGTGATCAGCGCGGGGGCGAGCTTACGGGCGATCAGGAAGAAGGGAAAGTTCCACGGCAGGATACCGGTGGTCACGCCGAGGGCGCGTTTAAACACCAGAATATTCTCGCCCGGACGGTCGCTCTGAATGATTTCCCCTTCATAACGACGCGCCCACTCGGCCATATAGTCGATATAGTCAGCGGTAAAGTTCACTTCCACTTCCGCCAGCTGCTGGATCTTGCCGCCTTCGGCCACAATCAGCGCGCTGATTTCGCTGACGCGCTCGCGGATCCCGGCGGAAATTTTGCGCAGCCAGCCTGCGCGTTCAATGGCAGGCAGCGCCTCCCATCCAGCCTGCGCGCGCTCTGCCGCGTCAATGGCTTTGCGGGCATCCTCGGCGCCGCCGTCGGGAATACGGGAAATGACCTCTTCCGTGGCCGGATTGATCACGTCAATCCATGCATCACCCTGCCAGGCAACAAACTGTCCATCAATATACATAGGATGTTGTACGGGTACTGTCATAACCTGCTCCTGTAATTACACTGTTTTCAACAAGTAAACTTATTGTTAAAAACTATAATTACCGGGGCAAATGCCTACTGTATGAGCCTGTTTTTGTGAGATATCTCATAAAAGAAACGGGTCAGCACGCTTCAGGAATTACAAATCGGCAACATGAGATGACCGTTTGCGTAAAAGATGGCGCAAACGGGCAGATCGCTACAGCAAAGAACGGCTCACCAGCGCGTCGGTGAGAATGACGTCGTTTCGCAAGGTCTGCCACGCCGACTCCACCTCGGCGGGGATGTCGACGTGGGCAATAAAGTCACGCCCCGCCGGACCGTAGCCGTTAATGTCGTCCCTTAATCTCGGAAGTTCACCCAGCACCAGCGACAGGTAGCGCTCTACCGGCCATAACCCCTCAACCGGGCCGCTAAAGACCAGACCGTCGTCGCTGTTTTGCAGCACCGGGGTCAGGCCGGGGTGACTCACCCAGGCGGGCGATACGCTCTCGTCGCGGCATACGCGGGCAAACGTAGCCATTGTGCGACGCTGCATCGTCGGGTCCTGCACCACCAGCACACGTGCGGCATTCAGCCCGGATTGTTTCATCAACGCCCAGCTGAAGCGGGCATTTTCCCCGCAGTTGGTGGACTGGTCCTCAACGTGCAGTTTCTCAGCCGGAATATTCCAGAACTCGCGGGCGATGTCGGCAAGAATAGCCGCCTCGGCCCGCCCGGTGGTGGGTATCCTGTTGTAGCGGGGGTGTTTCGCAATCGCGGCGTAAAGGAAGGTCGTCGAGTGACCGATCCCGCCGCTGATGATCAGAGGAACACCCTGTTCAGCCGCGATTTTACAGGCAGCATCAATCGCGGGAATAACCGCGTTACCCGCCAGAATCACCAGATCAACGGGCTGGTTGTCCTGATAGTCATCCTGAGCAAGCCACGCCCCGACGGTATTCACGGCGTCGAGGGTTGTGCCAGGCAGACAGGGGAAAAGTGCCATTGTCATCGTTACCTCCTTACAGCATTCATCTTTAGAGTACTTCACGCAACGGGGTTGAAAAGGAGATCACTCTGAAAGCGGAGGTGCTCATTACGCTGCATATTTGTCATTTTGATGAAATAACCAGAAACATCCAAAAACAATTGGGTTGCACCCTAGGTTTGTGCTTTTGATTATCTGCCCTTCAATACATCCTGCCAAAACAGCGTGCTTAAAAAGCACCTGTTGCTGCTTAATCCATCGTGATCTGACCCGTTTTAGTTCTGGCTGACTTGCCAAACGTAACATCCAACCCTAAGTTTCTTAACAATTTCACAACCATTACACACCGACAGGTTGCACCTGAAGCGCGCCAGGTAACACCTCTATCATCATCCACGTGGCGGAGTTTTGAGTCATGGCACAACATGAGAGCACGACAACGGTATTGCGGAAAAACAAAAAGGTATTAATTGCCAGTCTTACGGGAAGTTCTATTGAATGGTTTGATTATTTTCTCTATGGCACCGCTGCCGCCCTGGTGTTTAACAAGATTTTCTTTCCGATGGTCGACCCGGTAATCGGGCTGATCCTCTCCTATCTCTCCTTCTCGTTGACCTTCTTTATTCGCCCCATTGGCGGCGTTCTCTTTGCACATATCGGGGATCGTATCGGTCGCAAAAAAACGCTTGTCCTCACCCTTTCATTGATGGGAGGTGCAACCGTGATGATTGGCCTGCTGCCCACCTACGACATGATCGGGATGTGGGCGCCCGCGTTGCTGATCCTGATGCGTATTATTCAGGGGATGGGTATCGGCGGTGAATGGGGTGGCGCGCTGCTGCTGGCTTACGAGTATGCGCCAGAAAACCGCAAAGGCTTCTTCGGCAGTATTCCGCAGGCGGGCGTTACCATCGGCATGTTGATGGCGACATTTATCGTCTCGCTAATGACGCTGTTCAGCGAAGAGGATTTTCTCTCCTGGGGCTGGCGCATTCCGTTCCTGCTCAGTTCCGTGCTGGTATTATTGGGGCTGTGGATCCGGAAAGATATTGACGAAACGCCTGATTTCCAGAAAGTGAAAAAATCCGGTCAGGTTGCGAAAGCTCCGCTGCGCGACACCCTAAAACACCACTGGCGTGAAGTGCTAATTGCCGCCGGGCTTAAGGTTGTTGAGACAGCACCGTTCTACATTTTCTCCACGTTTGTGGTGAGCTACGCCACTACCACCCTGACCTATCAGAAATCCCAGGCGCTGGAGGCAGTAACTCTTGGCGCACTGGTCGCCACTATCATGATCCCGCTGATGGGGCTGCTCTCCGACAGGGTTGGCCGCCAGCGAATGTACTCCGTCAGTGTCTTCGTGCTCGGCCTGTTTATCGTGCCCTGGTTTATGCTGCTGAATACCGGTACCACCTGGGGAATTGTGCTCGCGACCGTTATCGCTTTTGGCGTACTGTGGGCACCGGTGACGGCAGTTCTCGGGACGCTCTGCTCTGAAATTTTCAGTGCCAACGTTCGCTACACCGGTATCACGCTGGGTTATCAACTTGGGGCCGCGCTGGCAGGCGGAACGGCACCGCTAATAGCTACCGGACTGCTGGCGAAATACGATGGCGACTGGGTACCCGTGGCCTGGTATCTGGGCGTGACGGTTGCTATCTCCCTCGTTGCAATTTTTTGTGCCAGCCGCATCAACCGTGAACGCCACCTTCAGGCCCAGCCGGAACAGCGATAATATTATTGCGGCTCCGTTCGCGAGCCGCACTTTTTCTTCATTATTCCCTCTACATTTGATTAACATACAATAATCGTATTCACTTGAATTATGATTTGCGGCAACCGTAGAATCATTAGCCCGCTCACAATTCAACTTTTTGAAAGGTAAACCCCGTTATGCGCCTGCCCCAACGCGACCCTTATGCTCCTCGCGAGTGGCAGCCACACGAGAAACCCGCCCTGCTGGGTTCCCCTTCCACCCCGGAACATCCCACTCCAAAACGGATCGCATACGGCGTGGTCGGCCTGTTGGTGTGTCTGACCGGGGCGCTGGGTAACGCGGTCGTCACCGCCAATCTGCAAAATCTGCAAGGCACCTTCGGCGCCTGGTCGACCGAAATCGCCTGGCTGCCCGCGGTCTATGTTATGACCAACGTCTCCATAAACCTGCTGCTGGTGAAGTTTCGCCAGCAGTACGGTTTACGCGCGTTTACGGAAGGCTTCCTGGTGCTGTATGTGCTGGTCACCTTTTTCCACCTGTTTGTGAACGATCTCAGCTCGGCGCTGATGGTGCGTGCGGCGCACGGGATGGTCGCCGCCGCGCTCAGCTCGCTCGGCATTTATTACCAGATACAGGCCTGGCCCGCGAAGCATCGACTGAAGGCGTTGACCATCGGCATTACCGGATCGTCGCTGGCGATCCCGCTGGCGCGGCTGTTCTCCACCGAGCTGTTACAGCTTGACGAGTGGCGTGGACTGTACTTCTTCGAACTGGGTCTGGCCCTGATATCGCTGGCCTGCGTGATGGTGCTAAAGCTGCCCCCGGGCGATCGGCGCAAAGTCTTCGAGAAAAAAGATTTCATCACCTTCTTTTTGCTGGCGCCCGGCATGGCGCTGCTGTGCGCGGTTCTGTCGTTAGGGCGTCTGGACTGGTGGTTTGAAGCGCCGTGGATCGGCTGGGCGCTGGCTCTCTCGCTGGTGCTGATTGTCTCAGCGATTGTGTTTGAGCATAACCGCAGCAACCCACTACTCAATACCCGCTGGCTCTCCAGCGGCAGCATCGTACGTCTGGGGCTGATTATGCTGCTGATCCGCATCGTGCTGGCGGAGCAGAACACTGGCGTCATTGGCTGGCTGCAATATGTAGGCCTACAGAATGAACAGATGACCCATCTGGCATGGGCTATTTTCGCCGGGATTGTCTGCGGTATCGTCACCAGTTGCCTGACGATAAAACCCACTAAACTGGCCTGGCCGATTATCACCTCGCTGGCGCTGATGATTATCGCCTCGCTGCTGGACAGCCAGTCCAACAACCTGACCCGACCGGATCAGCTGATGTTCAGCCAGTTCCTGCTGGGCTTCGGCAGCGCTTTCTTCCTCGCGCCTGCGATGCTGGCTGCCATTGGCGGGGTGATCGCCGACCCGCGCAACCTGGTCAGCTTTTCCGTGATGTTTGGCATGAGTCAGAACCTTGGTGGCCTGCTGGGTTCCGCGATCCTCGGCACCTTTCAGACCTGGCGCGAAAAGTACCATTCCAGCCTGCTGGCCGACCAGCTCACCACCCTGAACCCGCTGGTGAACGAACGTATTCAGCTTTACACCCAGATGTATAAAAGCCTGATTGGCGACAGTTCCCTGCTGGGCACTCAGGCCATTACCCAGCTCCAGACGGTGACGGCGCTTGAGGCAAATATTCTGGCTTACAACGATACTTATTTACTGACGGCGAGCATTGCCATTGCCACGCTGGTCTGGATTTTATGGCGCTTGCTGCGCCTGCGCATCACGGCCCGTATGGCCCTTAAGAACGCCACTGGCAATAAGTCATGATTATTTTTCAGGAGAGGTTATGAGTCAGCAGGATGCCGCCAAAGAGCAGGCCAACACCCGTAAAAACGTGCGCGTCGTGTCCATTTTCACCGCCGCGGCCATCGGTATTGTCGGGGTGCTGGTGATCCTTTATGCCTGGCAGTTGCCTCCGTTCACGCGTCACGCGCAGTTCACCGATAACGCCTACGTGCGCGGCCAGACAACGTTCATCAGTCCACAGGTAAACGGCTACATTACCGAGGTACACGTTCAGGATTTCGTGCAGGTTAAAAAAGGCGATCTGCTGTTGCAGATTGACGACCGGATCTATCGCCAGCGCGTCCATCAGGCCGAGGCGCAGCTGGCAATGAAAATCGCTGCCCTGAACAACAACCTGCAACAGCGTAAAAGTGCGGAAGCGGTGATTGCCAGAAACGAGGCGGCGCTAAAAAACGCCCGTGCCCAAAGCCTGAAAACCCAGGCGGATCTGAGGCGCGTGAAGGATCTGACCGCAGACGGCTCCCTGTCCATCCGCGAGCGCGATGCAGCGCTGGCGAGTGCCGCGCAGGGTAGCGCCGATATCGATCAGGCAAAAGCGACGCTTGAGATGTCGCGCCAGGATTTACAAACGGTCATCGTTAATCGCGGGTCGCTGGAAGCGGACGTTGAAAATGCCAAAGCCGCACTGGAACTGGCGCAGATCGATCTGCAAAACACCCGAATTGTCGCCCCGCGCGACGGCCAGCTCGGGCAGGTTGCGGTGCGTCTGGGGGCGTACGTCACTGCCGGGACGCACTTGACCACGCTGGTTCCGCCGCAGCACTGGGTGATCGCCAACATCAAAGAGACGCAGCTGGCGAATATACGCGTCGGCCAGCCGGTGAAATTCACCGTCGATGCGTTGAACGATAAAGCCTATCAGGGGCGCGTAGAGAGCATTTCTCCGGCCACTGGCGTGGAGTTCAGCGCTATCACCCCGGATAACGCCACGGGCAACTTTGTCAAAATCGCCCAGCGCATCCCGGTACGCATTGAGGTACTCGGTGAGGCGGAGGAGTACCAGCTGCTGCGCCCTGGCATGTCGGTGCAGGTCACCATCGACACGCGGGAGGCGAAACAATGACGCTTCGCCCGATCGCTGGCCTGCTGATGATGGCTATCCTGGCGGGTTGCCAGTCGGTAGACGTTGAGCCCGCCACATCGTCACTGCACATTCCGGCCCAGTGGCGCGCCACGTCGGGGCCGTCCAGCCCGGCAGAGCAGCTCTGGTGGCGCAATTTTCACGACAGCCATCTGAACCGCTATGTGGATCAGGCGCTGAAGAACAACAGCGACGTGCTGATTGCCCGCGAGCGGATTAATGAGTATCAGGCCCGGGTGTACGCCGCCGACGGCAGCCTGTTTCCGTCGCTAGATGCGGGCGTGACGGGAACGCGCGGGCGCTCGCAGTCCGCCGCCACCGGGCTTCCGGTATACGGTACGCTGTATAAAGGCAGCCTGACCGCCAGCTACGACGTGGATATCTGGGGCGTAAACCGCGGCACCGCCCGTGCCGCTGAAGCATCGCTGGAGGCACAAAAAGCGGCTGCTGCGGCGGCAGATCTTACCGTCGCGTCGTCGGTGGCCTCCGGGTACGTCACCCTGCTGTCGCTGGATGAACAGCTTCGCGTGACACGTTCCACGCTGAAGTCGCGTGAAGAGGCGTTTAACCTTGCTAAACGGCAGTTTGAGACGGGATATAGCTCTCGCCTTGAGCTGATGCAATCGGATTCTGAGCTGCGCGCTACCCGCGCGCAGGTTCCACTTCTTCAGCACCAGATTGCGCAACAGGAGAATGCGCTTAGCCTGCTGCTTGGCGGCAACCCGGGTGACGTTCCGCGCGGTGAAAGCTTCGACGCCCTGACGCCGCTGAAACTGCCTTCACAACTGCCGTCGACGTTACTTAACCGACGTCCGGATATCGTCCAGGCGGAACGTCAGCTCGTTGCGGCGGACGCGACGCTGGCGTCATCGCGCGCCAGCCTGCTGCCGTCGATCAACCTCACGGCCACGGGATCGGTGCAGGATCGCACGCTGTCGGGATTGCTGGATAACCCCCTACAGCTCTGGAGCGTGGGCGGCAGTATTCTTGCGCCGCTGCTGAACCGTCAGGCGCTGAATGCACAGGTGGATATCTCTCAGTCCCAGCGCAATCAGGCGCTATACAGCTACGAAAAAACCGTACGTAACGCGTTTGTCGAGGTGAATGACAGCCTTGATGCCATCACCCGCTATCAGGAACAGCTTACCGAGCTGCTGGCACAGCAGCAGGTCGCGCAGGAGACACTGCGGATTGCGCAAAACCGCTACCGCAACGGTTACTCTTCCTATCTGGATGTGCTTGACGCGCAGCGCACCTTATTCTCGGTGCAGACCAGCGTGGTACAGGTGAAAAATAACCTGCTGCTGGCGCAAATTGATTTGTATAAAGCGCTGGGCGGCGGTTGGGCCAGTGCGTGAAAACATGCCGGGTGGCGGCTACGCCTTACCCGGCCTACACGTCTGGTGATGGTGGAACGCGGCCACGCCTCACGAGGCATACATATGTTTCTGTAGGCCCGGTAAGCGCAGCGCCACCGGGCAAAGGTTTTAGCCGGAGAAACGATAGTGCCGGCTACGCCTTACCCGACCTATACTTCGCATCTGGCGATCCCCCTAAGGAGTCAATCTATGCAACAGCAGTGGTGTTCAGTAGATAATTACATGATTTCGTCGCTTATTCCTGAAGATGAGGTTCTCCAGAACGTTCTTGAAAACAACAAACGCGCCGGTTTACCCGAGCACGACGTTGCCGCAAATCAGGGGCAACTGCTGGCGCTGTTTGTCCGCATGACGCAGGCCCACCGCATTCTGGAGATCGGTACGCTTGGTGCATATAGCTCAATCTGGATGGCGCGCGCCCTGCCGCCGGACGGAAAGCTGATTACGCTAGAAGCGGACCCGACACATGCCGCAGTTGCACGCCAAAATATTCATCTTGCGGGACTCGGCGATCGCATAGAACTCATTGAAGGCCCGGCGCTAAAGTCGCTCGAGAATTTCGGTGACGTCCCGCCCTTTGACCTGATCTTTATTGATGCCGATAAGCCAAACAACCCCGGCTACCTGGAGTGGGCGCTGCACTACTCCCGTCCCGGCACGGTCATTATCGGCGATAACGTGGTGCGCGACGGCGAGGTAGTTAACGGGCAAAGCGACGATGCACGCGTGCAGGGGGTACGGAAGTTTATCGAGTTGACTGGAGATAACCCACGCTTAACCGCCACAGCGCTGCAAACGGTGGGCGTTAAGGGATGGGATGGGTTTACGCTGGCGATGGTGGAACGATAAAAAGCCGGGTGGCAGCCACGCCTTACCCGGCCTACATGTTCTTCCGTAGGCCCGGTAAGCGCAGCGCCACCGGGCAAAGGTTTTAGCCGGAGATCTGCTCCATCGCCTGCAAGATACGCTTGTCCGAAATCGGGTACGGCGTGCCAAGCTGCTGAGCGAAAAAGCTGACGCGCAGCTCCTCGATCATCCAGCGGATCTCCTGCACGTCGTCATCCTCCCGACGCGCCGGCGGCAGTTTGTTCAGCCACTGCTGCCATGCCTGCTGCACGTTTTCGACTTTCAGCATCTGCGCCCGGTCGCGATGCGGATCGATCGCCATTTTCTCCAGACGTTTTTCAATCGCCTGCAAATAACGCAGCGTATCGCCCAGCCGCTTAAAGCCGTTGCCGGTCACAAAACCGCGATAGACCAGCCCGGCCATCTGCGCCTTCACGTCCGACAGCCCCAGCGCCATGGTCATATCCACCCGCCCTTTCAGGCGCTTGTTGATAGTGAACACGGCGGTGAGGATCTGCTCGACCTGTTTCGCAATCTCTACCACGGTATCGTTCAGCTCCGCGCGCACCTTTTCATGAAGCTGAGCAAAGCCCTCTTCCGTCCAGACCGGACCGCCCGCCTCGTGGATCAGCTTGTCCACGCCGCAGGAGATGCAGTCGTCAATCAGATCCAGCACTTTGCCGTACGGGTTAAAGTACAGCCCCAGCTTGGCTTTGTTCGGCAGCTTCTCGTGCAGATACTTAATCGGCGACGGGATGTTGAGCAGAAGCAGTCGACGCAGCCCGCGCCACATCATCTGCTGCTGCTCCTGCGGATTGTCAAAGAGCTTAATCGCCACGCTGTCGCGCTCATCCACCAGCGCAGGCCAGGCTTTCACCTTGTAGTTCCCGCGCTTCTGCTCGTAGCTTTCCGGAAGCTGACCAAAGCTCCAGATATGCAGCCCGCTCTGCTCGATACCGTCGTCCGCCACGGCAGACAGGGTTTCCTGCACTTTGCCCTTCAGGGCGTCCTTCAGTTCCGAAAGCGAGCGGCCTTCCAGCAGCTTTTTGTTTTTATCGTCCACCACGCGGAAGGTGATTTTCAGGTGATCGGGCACCTGATCCCAGTTCCAGTCCTCGCGGTCAATGGTGGTCCCGGTCATACGGCGGAACTCGCGCTCAAGCGCGTCCAGCAGCGGCAGCTCCAGCGGCGTGACGCGGCCTAAAAAGGCTTCGGCGTAGTTCGGTGCTGGCACAAAATTGCGCCGTACCGGCTTCGGCAGCGACTTAATCAGCGCAATCACCAGCTCACGGCGCAGGCCGGGAATTTGCCACTCAAACCCGCTCTCTTCCACCTGGTTTAACAGCGGCAGCGGAATGTGCACCGTCACGCCATCGGCATCCGCGCCCGGCTCAAACTGATAGGTCAGCCGCAGCTTGAGGTTCCCCTGATGCCAGAAGTTCGGGTAGTCGAGCTTGCTGACCGACTCCGCGCCCTCTTTGATCAGCATGCTCTTTTCGAAGTTGAGCAGGTCCGGGGTCTCTTTGCTGGCTTTCTTCCACCAGCTGTCGAAATGGCGCGCCGAGATCACATCGTGGCTGATGCGCTGGTCGTAAAACTCAAACAGCGTCTCGTCGTCCACCAGAATGTCGCGGCGGCGGGACTTGTGCTCAAGCTCTTCCACCTCGGCGCGAAGCTTCAGGTTTTCGCGGAAGAACGCGTGGCGCGTCTGCCAGTCGCCCTCCACCAGCGCATGGCGGATGAACAGCTCGCGACTTAACGCCGGATCGATCTGGCTGTAGTTAACCTTCCGCGCAGCGACCACCGGCAGGCCATAGACGGTGACTTTTTCTGTTGCCATCACCGCGCCCTGCCCGCGCTCCCAGTGCGGCTCGCTGTACGAGCGTTTCAGCAGGTGCTGCGCCACCGGTTCAACCCACTCCGGATCGATGCGTGCGGCAATTCGCCCCCACAGTCGGCTGGTTTCCACCAGCTCGGCGACCATGGTCCACTTCGGCGGCTTTTTGAACAAGCCGGAGCCCGGGAAGATGGAGAATCGCGCGTTACGTGCCCCGGTATACTCCTGCTTATCGGCATCCTTCATCCCGATATGGGACAGCAGGCCGGTCAGCAGCGCGATGTGAATTTCGCGGTACTCCGCCGGTTCACTGTTCACCGGAATGCCCAGCTCTTTCACCACCTGGCGCAGCTGGGTATAGATATCCTGCCACTCGCGCACGCGCAGGTAGTTGAGGAAATCCACCCGGCACTGACGACGGAACTGATTCGAAGAGAGCGCTTTTTGCTGCTCGCCGAGATAGTTCCAAAGGTTCACAAAGGCCAAGAAATCAGACTCTTTATCGTGGAAGCGACGGTGTTTTTCATCCGATGCCTGCTGTTTGTCCATCGGGCGCTCGCGCGGGTCCTGAATGGAGAGGGCCGAGGTGATGATCATCGCCTCGCGCACGCAGCCATGCTTTTGCGCTTCCAGCACCATGCGCGCCAGACGCGGATCAACCGGGAGCTGGCTAAGCTGACGGCCTAATGGCGTTAGCTTGTAGGCCGTCGCCTGCTCGTCGGTGGTGATGGCGCCCAGCTCTTCCAGCAGGCGCACCCCGTCCTGAATATTGCGCTTGTCCGGCGCTTCCACAAACGGGAAGGCGGCGATATCGCCCAGCCCCAGCGCGGTCATTTGCAGAATAACGGACGCCAGGTTGGTGCGCAGGATCTCGGGGTCGGTAAACGCCGGGCGCGACAGGAAATCGTCTTCCGAATAGAGACGAATACAGATCCCTTCCGACACGCGGCCACAGCGCCCCTTACGCTGATTCGCCGACGCCTGCGATACCGGCTCGATCGGCAGGCGCTGGACCTTGGTACGGTAGCTGTAGCGGCTGATGCGCGCCGTGCCAGGGTCGATCACGTATTTGATGCCCGGCACGGTGAGCGAGGTTTCGGCCACGTTTGTAGCCAGCACGATGCGGCGCCCGCCGTGCGGCTGGAACACGCGGTTCTGCTCGCTGTTCGACAGGCGCGCGTACAGCGGCAGGATCTCAGTATGGCGCAGGTCGCGCTTGCTGAGCGCATCGGCGGTGTCGCGGATTTCGCGCTCGCCGCTCATAAAGATCAGAATGTCGCCCGAACTCTCGTTGCCCAGCTCGTCGACGGCATCAAAGATGGCCTGAAGCTGGTCGCGCTCGGTATCGTCCGCCTCTTCAACAATCGGGCGATAGCGCACTTCCACCGGATAGGTGCGGCCCGACACTTCAATAATCGGCGCATTGTTGAAATGTTTTGAGAAGCGCTCCGGGTCGATGGTCGCGGAGGTGATGATGATTTTCAGATCAGGACGGCGGGGCAGCAGCTCTTTCAGGTAGCCGAGCAGGAAGTCGATGTTCAGGCTGCGCTCGTGCGCTTCGTCGATGATGATGGTGTCGTATTGCATCAGCAGACGATCCTGCTGGATTTCCGCCAGCAGAATACCGTCGGTCATCAACTTAACCATGGTGTTGTCGCTGACGCGATCGCTGAATCGCACCTTGTAGCCGATGCAGCCGCCCGGCTCCGTTTGCAGCTCTTCGGCAATACGGTTCGCCACGGTGCGCGCCGCCAGACGACGCGGCTGGGTATGGCCAATCAGCCCCTTCACCCCGCGGCCCAGCTCCATGCAGATTTTCGGCAACTGGGTGGTTTTACCTGAACCGGTTTCGCCCGCGACAATCACCACCTGGTGGTCGCGTACGGCCTCAAGAATGTCCTGTTTTTTCTGGCTGACGGGCAGGTTTTCCGGGTAGGTAATCTCCGGGCGTGCGGCTTCGCGCAGCACAACCTTCCCTGCCGCCTGTTCAATCTCTTTGGCCATCTCCTGGTAAATGGCCTGTTGTGCATCAGGATTTTTAACCTTCTTAACCCCGTGCAGGCGGCGCGCAAACCGCTGTTTGTCGCGCAGCATCAGCGAATTAAGCTGCTGCATCAGCATCGGGAAGGTCAATTTTTGTTGTTCTGTCATAGCGTTAACGGGCAGTGCACTGCCGGATAAAATCTCTTTTTAATGATTGCTATAGAGTACCACATCAGCGCTTTTCGCGCCTTATTCAAAAAATTCGAACATAGACTTCGATATATTGCGCTATCCCTGTGGCAGGATTGTGAATAAAGTGTCAACAAGCAACGGGGCAACCCCCTTCAATCAAATACAAAACAGGAATTTCCCATGAGCAAAGTATTAGTGTTGAAATCCAGTATTCTGGCAGGGTACTCACAGTCTGGTCAGTTATCCGACTATTTCGTTGAGCAGTGGCGCGAACAGCATACTGCGGATGAAATCACCGTTCGCGACCTGGCGGCAAACCCGATTCCTGTGCTGGACGGCGAGCTGGTTGGCGCGCTGCGTCCGAGCGATGCGCCTTTATCCCCACGTCAGCAGGAAGCCCTGGCGCTCTCCGACGAGCTGATTGCTGAATTGCAGGCGCACGACGTTATCGTGATCAACGCCCCAATGTACAACTTCAACATTCCTACCCAGCTGAAGAACTACTTCGACCTGGTGGCGCGCGCTGGCGTAACCTTCCGTTACACCGAGAACGGCCCGGAAGGTCTGGTAAAAGATAAACGCGCTATCGTCCTGACCAGCCGCGGCGGTATTCACAAAGATACCCCAACCGACCTGGTGGCACCGTACATGACGCTGTTCCTCGGCTTCATCGGCATTACCGACGTGAACTTTGTGTTCGCTGAAGGTATCGCTTACGGCCCGGAAGTGGCTACCAAAGCGCAGTCCGACGCGAAAGCCGCTATCGACAGCCTGGTCGCTGCCTAAGATCTCCCCCTCTCACCGCCCGGTGGGAGGGTTTTTCTTTTCCTGCATATTTCGTTATCATCCGCACCCACTCTCCAGCCGGGCGGCCTGATGTCTGTCATTATCGATACTTTTATTGCACCACCCTGTCACGACGACATTGAGATCCTCTGGCAGGACGAACATCTGCTGCTGATCAACAAACCTTCCGGCCTGCTTAGCCTCTCGGGGAAAAATCCGCAAAACCGTGATTCCGTTCACCACCGTCTGGTGCAAACCTTTCCTGGCTGCACGCTGGTGCATCGCCTTGATTTTGGCACCTCGGGCCTGATGGTCATTGCGCGTAACAAGGCGATTAACGCCGCGCTTTGTCACCAGTTCAGCCAGCGCGCCGTCAGCAAGGTTTACACCGCCCTGCTGTGCGGACATGTGGAAGAGGATGAAGGGACCGTGGATGCGCCGATTGCCAAAGATCCGGCGCTGTTTCCGCTGATGACGATCTGTTCACTGACCGGTAAACCCGCCCGCTCCCGCTACCGGGTGGTGGAACGTGTATACCCGGATACGAAAATGCCGTTGACGCGGGTGGAACTTACCCCGGAGACCGGGCGCACCCACCAGCTGCGCATTCACTGCCAGCAGTTAGGCCACCCTATATTAGGGTGCGATCTGTATGGAGGTCTGGAATGGCCGGGCGCTGAAGAAACGCCCCGGCTGATGCTGCATGCAAGCGAACTGAGTTTTATACATCCGCTGAGCGGCGAGACCATGAATGCCCGTCACGCCGCGCCATTTTGAAACAGGTTTACCACATTAAATCGTCAGGGATTTTGAAGTCTGCGTACGGATCGTCTTCGTCCTGCTCTTCCTGACTCAGCGCGCTGTTTAGCACAATGCTGTCTGCATCGCGCTGGGCAATTTTATCCGCTACCACCGCCGGAATAATCGCATATTCACAGTCGCCATTCGCGTTGATCACCAGACGGGCAATGGCCAGACGACCGTTAATCAGCTGGGTTTGTGTCTGCTTATCGACATCGATTTTTTTGATCAGGTTGCCGTCGGTGAAGTTAAAGGTGATGTTGCCCCTCGCCACGGTGATGCGGTTCATCTCAATCAGCTGCTTCACCTGCGCCTTAAACTCTTTCGCCAGCACCGCCTGTTTTTGCTGTTCGCTCAGCTGCTTGTCACGCTCAAGCTGCGCTTTCTTATTTTCTTCAACGGCTTCTCTCGCCTCGCGAGCCTGGACGCGGGATTTTTTTGCCGTGCGCTGGACCTTCGCCATCTTTTTGCTGCTGACTAAGCCCGCTTTCAGCATCTGCTCTTGTAGGGTGAGTTTTGTCATGATCGTTTAAACCGGTTGGAAATGTCGGGGGATTATACCTGGATTTGAGGGGGGTATGCCAGATAAGAGGAATCAGACCCTGACAGCCTGCGTGACGAAGACTTCTCATCTGGCTCAGCGTAAATTATGTCGATGATTTACCCGTTGCGTTGTGACTGTTGACCAGACTTAGACCATGAATCACCGTACTTTATCATGCCTTCGAGATAATGCCATTCAATGCTATTAAAGCGAAGACTGACGGTTTCAATCATATTGTGGCTATTTGAGCCAGGTATATAAGTGTGACTGGCGTTGACTGACATGATCGCTACGCCCTCCATCGTTATCCTGTAGATTTCCCGTTCCACTCCCGCATGATTTATCTCATAGTATCTCACTACTGCCTTTTGCAAACGCTTTGCCTCACACACATAGACGGCAAGCAAAGGTGAAAGCTTGTCCAGTTCCTTATGTATAACAAATGCCTCATGCTGCCTGCATCCATGTATTCTGCCCGTGTGCGAATCGATAGGCTGACCTACACCGTAGCTACTGCTCATAACCTCAATTGCGCCTTCTCGGCCTAAGGCAAGACTGCTACCCTTTAACATCATTCCATTTTCATCATAAAGAAACAAATAAGCGGGTAACGACATATTATCTTACTCCTAAATCTAAAACATTGCCTTCATTGTCAATAATAAAAGTGTAATAATAGTGATGGTGATCTATGGTATAACTTGTACCATATACAACACCCCTATCAAATTTCACAGTAAAACAGGTATCGGGATAAGATAATTGTTGATACTCCCTTTTAAGTAATTCTTTATACTGCTTTCCATTAGTAGAAAGTATAAATCGACTTAATACGTGGTCTTTATTTAAAGAGAAACACACATAATTCCCATTGATGAAAATCGATTGTCGAATGCCTGCCTCCTCACCTTCTTTTCCTTTACCGGGACATCCAGCAAGAAGCAGAACAGCAGTCAACATTGTTAAGCTCCTCATCCAGGAAATCCTTTTAAAATATTCTCATATCTGAGGAGTAATGTCTGAGAAGGCTCTTCAGGATTATAGTTCTTGTAATCGAAAAGATTGCTATTACCCCAGAAACCATAATGCTTTAGTAGCCAGTAATCACTGACAATCGAAGCTTGCTGTTCGAGACCGTAATCAAATAAACTATTTTTATCAAGGGTATAAGTGTAGTCTGCTGTCCATGACATTAAACCGCGCATTCGTACCCACATGCCTCGTTGGTGTTGCCAGACATGCATCATCTCATGCATGAAGAGGTGTTGTGCATTAGGCGAGCGCTGATTAACCGGCATCGAGAAATCATGCTCATATTTTTCCGCTCTGAACCACATTTCCCCATCCGGACTCATTGCCTGACCAGGATTTTGGAGATTAAAGGGAAGATAGCTTTCTAGATGAATCCATACCTTGTGGTAGAAGATGCTAAATCCAAAAAGTGAACTCGCTAAATTTATTTCTCCAAGTCTTAATCGTCTAAGTCCACCCTCGCGCGTTCGCGGCCAGTCAACAGATTCAGGATAAAACATAATGATGCCCTCAATTTGATTTGAGGGCATCGTACTCTTAATTTTATGCAAAAAAAGAGAAAAATGATGGCAGAGATCGCAAAAAAGATAAAAACAGCACAGACAAATAAGTTCACATTAAATATTCTTTCCACAATATAAAATGCATATTTAGAATAGTATATGTGAAAACATTCATTACCAAAATCTGGATCATGAAGAACCCTCATGACGCAGTGAAATTAAGTCACTTCCCCTGCGCCAGTGGCTCAGGCATAAATTATGCATTGATAACGTCCCGGCAACATGAACTTAGGATGCATAACGAAAATGAGTCAGGCTTTCACATTTACCCTTAAGCGCAGTTGCTTTGATGAAAACTATAACCCGTCAGAAAACACGCGCACGACCACCAACTTCGCCAACCTCGCCCGTGGGGAGAAGCGTCAGGAAAACCTGCGCAATACGCTGGTGATGATTAACAATCGCTTTAACGCGCTGGCGAGCTGGGATAACCCCAAGGCGGACCGCTACGCCGTCGAGCTGGAGATTGTATCGGTCGATATGAATATTGGCGGGGAATTTACCTTCCCGGCCATCGAAATTCTGCAAACGACGATCGTGGATAAAAAGACCGGCGAGCGCATTGAGGGCATCGTCGGGAATAACTTCTCATCCTATGTCCGTGACTATGATTTCAGCGTCCTGCTGCTGGAGCACAATAAAGATCAATCCCGTTTTACCCTCCCCGAGAATTTCGGTGAGCTGCACGGCAATATTTTTAAGTGTTTTGTGCATTCTGCGGAATATCGGGAGAACTTCAAAAAAGCGCCGGTGATCTGCCTGAGCGTCTCCAGCAAAGACACCTACCGCCGCACCGGTAACCACCATCCGGTGCTGGGCCTGGAGTACCAGCCGGACGGCGAGTCGCTGACGGAGCAGTATTTCGCCAAAATGGGCCTTAAGGTTCGCTACTTCATGCCTGAGAACAGCGTCGCGCCTTTTGCCTTCTTCTTCACCGGCGATTTACTGCGTGATTACACCAATCTGGAGCTGATCGGCACCATCAGCACGATGGAGACGTTCCAGAAAATTTATCGCCCGGAAATTTATAATGCTAATTCTGCCGCGGGGCAGTGCTATCAGCCCGACCTGAATCAGCAGGATCACTCATTAACCAAAATCGTTTATGACCGTGAAGAGCGCAGCCGTCTGGCCATTGAGCAGGGGAAATATACCGAAGAGCGGTTTATCAAACCCTATAAAACCCTTCTTGAACAGTGGTCTCAGCACTTCACGCTTTAATTTAATACGGATAAAAGGTTTCTACTTATGAAAACATTGCTCCCGACATCGACGGCTGGCAGCCTGCCGAAACCCACCTGGCTTGCGCAGCCGGAAACGCTCTGGTCGCCGTGGAAATTACAGGACGACGAATTACTGGCAGGGAAACAGGATGCGCTGCGTTTGTCTCTGGACGAGCAACTCCGCGCGGGGATTGATATCGTCAGCGATGGCGAACAAACCCGCCAGCATTTCGTTACCACCTTTATTGAACATCTGAGCGGAGTGGATTTTGAGAACCGCCAGACGGTGCGCATCCGTAATCGCTATGATGCGAGCGTGCCGACCGTGGTGGATGCGGTAGCGCGCCAGAAACCGGTGTTCGTTGACGACGCGAAGTACCTGCGCCAGCTTACGGACAAGCCGATCAAGTGGGCGCTGCCCGGCCCCATGACCATGATCGACACGCTTTATGATGCCCACTATAAAAGCCGCGAAAAGCTGGCCTGGGAGTTTGCTAAAATCCTCAATCAGGAAGCGCGCGAGCTGGAAGCGGAAGGCGTTGACATCATTCAGTTCGATGAACCGGCCTTTAACGTCTTTTTCGACGAGGTGAACGACTGGGGTATCGCCGCGCTGGAGCGGGCCATTGAAGGGCTGAAGTGCGAAACCGCGGTACATATCTGCTACGGTTACGGCATCAAAGCCAATACGGACTGGAAAAAGACGCTCGGCTCCGAGTGGCGCCAGTATGAAGAGGCGTTTCCTAAATTGCAGACCTCGAAGATCGATATCATTTCGCTGGAGTGCCACAACTCGCGCGTGCCGATGGATCTGCTGGAGCTGATCCGCGGTAAAAAAGTGATGGTCGGGGCGATTGACGTCGCCACCCAAACCATCGAAACGCCGGAAGAGGTCGCCGATACGTTGCGCAAGGCGTTGCAGTTTGTGGATGCAGACAAGCTTTATCCGTCGACCAACTGCGGCATGGCTCCCCTTTCCCGCCAGGTTGCCAACGGTAAGCTCAAGGCGTTAAGCGCCGGGGCAGAGATCCTCCGCCGCGAGCTTGCCCGTTAATCCTCAGGTTTGCCAGTACAGCGGCGTACCGAACCGTTCAATATAGTAATCAATCACCGCCCTGACGTTCAGGGGCGGATGACGCGCGTTCGGGTAAATCGCCGCAATCGTCAGCGGCTCCGTATTGATTGAACACTCCCTCTCCGGCAGCAATGCCACCAGCTCACCGCTTTTCAGCCGCTCGCTCACCATCCAGTCGGGAAAAAGCACAATGCCCATGCCGCCCAGCGCCGAAATCAGGAGCGTTTCCGCGTTATTGGAGGTCATCAACGGTACGACGGGATAGTGAACCCACGCCTCACCCGGCGACCTGATCAGCCAGCGGTTAGGCCCGGACGATCCGCGGTACACCAGACAGCGGTGACGGCTAAGATCGTCCGGCCCCTCAGGCGCGCCATGTTTGCGCAGATAGTCCGGCGAGGCCGCCAGATGGTAGAACTGCTGCCCAAATACCCGCGCGTGGAACGAGGAGTCCGTCAGCGCGCCGATGCGAAAGATAACGTCCGCGGCGTCGCGGTGAGGATCGATAAAATCGTCGGTGAGGGTAAGTTCAACGGAGAGACGGGGATAACGCGCCAGAAGCCCAGGCAGGCCCGGCGCGATGTGCCGTTGTCCGAAAAAAACCGGGCCATTGATGCGCAGCGTGCCCGACGGCTCGCGGGCGCGTTCATCCAGCTCGCGTCGCGCATCCTCAAGGTTCCCAGCCATCGCCCGCGCATAGCGAACAAAAAGATGTCCGCTCTCTGTGGGCATAATCGCCCGCGTGTTGCGGTAGAACAGCTGTTGCCCGAGGGCGTCCTCAAGCTGGTGGATCACGCGTGAAACCTGCGACGCGGAGATCCCTTCCCGCCGCGCGACCACGGAAAAATTTTGCGTTTCGTATACGTCGATGAAGATCAGCAGCGCGCGAATGCTGATATGTCCGGCATCCATCATTAATGCATTTCCTGCACAGGTGTTTCCTGCATTATGGCATTTTTCTCAATGATGTTCAGACGTAATCTTCTCCGCCTGGAAAAAGGAGAAAAAGCGTTATGCACATTATTTTAATTTTACTGGTGATTGCCGGCGGCATGGGGCTGTCCGTGGAAGCCGGGCTGCTGGGGCCGCTGGGCGCGGAGGTAGGCGATCTGTGGGCTGCGTTCAGCATATTCAGCGTGGGGACGGGGCTGACGTTTCTGCTGATGCTGTTTTTCAGCCCGCGCAACAGCCCCTCATTTTTTGCGCAACCGTCATGGCATCTGCTGGGCGGCGTGCTCGGTCCGGTTTACGTCATCATTCTCACCATTGCCACGCCGGCGATCGGCATCGCGATGACGATGATTGGCATTCTGGCCGGTCAGGTATTTAAAAGCCTGATTATTGACCACTATGGCCTGCTGGGTACGCCGCACCGCAGGATCGATACAAAACGCATTATTGCGCTGGGGTTTATCATTGCGGCGCTCATTCTCGTGGCACAGGGGTAACGTTATGACAGTAATTATGATTATTCTGGCCGTGATTGGCGGCGCGACGCTGAGCATTCAGGCTGCCATTAACGGGCAATTAGGCAGCAGCGTGGGGGTTTTCAAAAGCGCGTTTCTGACGTTTTCCGTCGGCGCGCTGGTGACCGCCCTGCTCATCTTCTTCTTTGAGCCGAAACAGGCAGTGAGCCTGATGGATGTGCCCAAATGGCAGCTTCTGGGCGCCCTGTGCGGCGTGCCTTATATCGTGATTATGGTGCTCGCGGTGCAGCGCATCGGCACCGCCGTTGCCACGGTAGCGGTGATCCTGGGCCAGCTGGCCATGAGCATGCTGATTGATAACTTTGGCTGGCTGAACAATGAAGCCATTCCATTTTCAATGAGCCGTCTGGGGGCCGTGGTCTGCCTGAGTATTGCGCTCTTCTTCATCTACTCAAGCAGTAAACCTCAGCCCGAAGAGGATTAACCGCCCTCTTTGCGGGTAAAGAACAGCGTCACCGTGGCGACGGTGACGCCAAATTTCTTCATCTCGGTCTTATTGAACAGACGGGTGCCGTCCTGCAAATACATCCAGTCATCGAAGTGCAACAGCCAGGTTTTGCCGTCCGCCTTCACGTTCATGCTGTAGCGCCAGTTAAGGGCGTTGCCCGCCGCCTGGCCTGACGCCACACCCTCAATATCACCCGCCGTGCCCTCGTAGCGATTCTGACCAACGCGGCGGATGTGCCACACACGCTGCTGCTTCTCGCCGTCGTCGTAGACAAAATGCTCATTCAGGGTCAGCGTATCGCCGATAACATCGCCGGCGATCTCGACGTGGAAACGGCGGATCTGCTTACCGCTACGATCCTGAACCATCCCCCACGCCTCGGTTTTCCCCTGGAAATAGGTGAAAATATCCAGCGTCGGCTGCTGCTGACGATACTCTGTCACCTCGGTGCTGCATCCGGCCACCAGCATCGTCAGGGCAAGCGCCATTAACAGGAAACGTTTCATTTTGGTCCTCCGATTAACTGCTGACGCAGTTCAGGATACTCGGTGCGGGGATCGAGCCAGATCGCCAGAAAGCGCGAGCTAAACGCTGCCGACTGGCGTGGCCCGAGTGGCGTGAAGTTTTTCTGCGACGCTGTAGGGCGATACCAGAATTGCCCCTGTCCGTCCTTCAGTACAAACGCGATCTGCGCGCCGGGCGTAACGTCGGGCCAGAGCGTGGACAACATGCGTAGCCAGGCTTCACTCTGCGGCTCCTGCTGCAAAATGCCCTGCGCCTGCCACTGCTCGCGGGTCGCCTCGACCAGGTCGTCGGCAGCAATGTCGCGGGCGTAGGTAATAATCAGCGCGTTATCGCTGTCTATCCCCGCGTAGCGCCCTTCGGGCGTGAGAAGCTGAGAGGTATAGACGGTAAGCGGCCCCCAGGTGAGCGTGGCATCGCCCACCTTGCGCCAGCTCAGCCAGTCTGCCGCCTGCACGCTACAGGTGAATAGGGTCAGCGCGAGCATGAATAACAGTTTTCTCATTGTTGTCTCCCCATCAGCAGGTGGAAAAAGAGCATCAACACCAGCCAGCCCGGGATCATCCAGCTGACGACGATAAAGGTCGGTTCCAGAAACGTTATGGCCCCCAGACGCTCGCCGATCAGGTAGGCTACCGGCCCGCCCACGGTCGCCAGCGCCGTCAGAAGCCAGCCCGGCAGCGTTGTCGTGCGGGTTAGCTGCGTCCAGACGCAGGCAAACATCAGCCACAGCGCGACCATCCATAGCGGCATTAGCGACGCACCGGTAAAGGCAATCAGCCCGGTCAGCGCCCAGAGGGGGTCAAGCAGCGCGCCCGACGCAGCCAGCACAATGGCGTATAGCCGGTGCGAAGGCGGTAACAGCAGCCAGGCAAGCACCGCCAGCGCGATCCAGATGACCAGACCCTGCTCGCGAAACAGCACCACCAGCGTCCAGTAGAGATCGAACCCGATGGCCAGCAGAAAGACCTGCCCGTAGCGCTTCATACGCGTTCCGCAGTGAGCTGCACCACGCTGATGGTGCGGGCGTTAAACCCGGCTTCACAATAGCCGAAGTAGTACAGCCACATCCGGCGGAAACGTTCATCAAACCCGAGCTTTTCTATCTCCTGCCAGGCGTGAATGAAGCGCTGCCGCCAGTGGGCGAGCGTGCGGGCGTAATCCGGTCCCATATCAAAGAGGTTACGCACCACAAAATCCGTGTGGCGTGTCATCAGGTCATTCATGGCGGTGATGCTGGGCAAAAAGCCGCCGGGGAAGATGTAGCGCTGTATAAAATCGACGCTTTTGCTGTAGTCGCGGTAGCGCTGATCCTGAATGGTGATGGCCTGAATCGCCATCCGCCCGCCTGGACGCAGACGCGCCTGACAGGTGCGGAAAAACGTTGGCAGGTAGCGTTGGCCGACGGCTTCGATCATCTCAACCGACACCAGCTTATCGTACACCCCGGTCAGATCGCGGTAGTCGCAGAGCAACACCTCAACGCGATCCTGCAAGCCTGCCCGCGCAATCCGCGCGGTGGCCCAGTGGTACTGCTCCTGCGACAGCGTGGTGGTGGTCACCCGACAGCCGTAGTGACGGGCGGCGTACTCCGCCATCGCCCCCCAGCCGGTGCCAATTTCCAGCAGATGGTCGTTTGCGGTGAGCGCCAGCTGGTCGCACAGCCTCGCCATTTTTGCCTGCTGAGCCGCCGCCAGATCCTGCTCTTCCCCGGTAAACAGCGCGCTGGAGTACAGGAGTTGCTCATCAAGGAAATGGGCGTAAAAGGTGTTGCCGAGATCGTAATGGGCGGCAATATTTTCACGCGCCTGAGCGCGGGAGTTGCGCCGCGTCCAGTGCCGTAGCCGCTCCAACGGCTTCGCGAGCAGGCGAAACCCTTTTTCCAGCTGCCCGAGGATCTGGCTATTGCGCGCAATCAGCTCCAGCAGCGGCGTCAGGTGGGCCGTCTCCCAGTCGCCATCCATCCACGCTTCCGCCGCGGCAAGGCTGCCTCCCGTTAAAATGCGCCAGTAGACGCCCGGAGATCGCACCTGGACATCGGCGTGAAGCGCGGCGGACGCGTCGCCGAAATGGAACGTCTGCGGCCCTTCCCGGAGCGTCAGCGAGCCTCCGCGCAGGCCGTTCAGCAGGCGAAAAAGCAACCAGCGCGCGACGCGAGCGTTGCGCGGGATATCGGGTTCAAGCGCAAAGACGGGATCGGTCATGATCGTTCACTCCTGCTGAGGGGATGGTTATGCAGCGGCACGCGCTTGAGCCACAGCCTGAGCGCCTGCCAGTAAATGGCAAAAACGGTTTTAAGGGTCATCAACGGAATGCGCACCAGCATCGCCCGCAGCGCCCCACGCGTCAGCGGCGCCCGGCGTAGCGTCAGCGTGGCATCAAACACCTTCGTTTCCTGATGGTTTTCAATATGCATGCGCAGCGTGCTGTCCGGGTTGTTGAAGCGCCAGTGGTAAACCATGTCCATCGGGTTAAAGGGCGAAACATGAAATGCTTTCTCCGTCGGCGGAGCGTCCTGCCCCGCCACGGCGTAGTAATGCCGTTCATTCCACGGCGTGTTACGCACTTCGGCGAGAACCCAGCGCAGAGTGTCTTCGCCGTCATAGCAGTAGTAAAAATTGACCGGGTTAAAATGAAAGCCGAAATAACGCAGCTGCGTCAGGAGCATGATCCGCCCCGCCGGACGCTGGCCGGTCAGATTTTCCAGACGCTCAAGGACGCGCTCTTTGAGCGGCGTGCCCAGCGGGTAATCCGCATCATAAAAGGCCGCGGGCGCAAAGCGATTTCGCCGTACGCCGACGGAGGGCAGTCTGTCCAGCTCATCAAGATCGAGCCACGCCATAAACACGCTATAGGTAAAATGGTGTGCTTTCGGCGTAAGACGGCGATGGCGCAATGCGCCGTGGTAAAGGCAGCTGTTCATCTCACTTGCCCTCCCCGGCCGCGAGTGCATTCACCACGTCCAGCGCGCTGCGCACGCCATCTTCGTGGAAACCGTTGTACCAGTACGCGCCGCAGAACCAGCTCCGCTGGTGACCGTTTATCTCGCCGCGCCGGGCCTGGGCATGCCAGCTCTTCGGGTTAAAAAGCGGATGCTCATAGACAAAGCGGCGCAGCACAAAGCGCTCATCCACTGGCGTTTCCGGGTTAAGGGTGACGCAAAACAGCGGACTGCCGTCGGGCAGTCCCTGCAAAATATTCATGTTGTAGGTAACGCAGGCGCTGGCATCATCCTGCTCGCTGAGGCGATAGTTCCAGCTGGCCCAGGCGCGCTCGCGCACCGGCAGCCAGCGCGGATCGCTGTGAAGTATTACCTCGTTACGCTGCCAGCCGATATCCCCCAGCACCTCGCGTTCAGCCTGCGTCGGGCTGGCGAGCATCGCCAGCGCCTGTGCCGAGTGGCAGGCAAAGATCACCTGATCGAAGGTATGCGTAACGCCTTCCCGCTCAATGTCGACGCCGCGATCGTGGCGAACAACCTTCTGAACCGGCGCGTTGAGGTGCAGCGTCAGGCGATCGCCAAGCTTGTCCATCATCGCGCGGATGTACTCCCGGGAGCCGCCCGGCACCACGTACCACTGCGGACGATGGGTGATGTCCAGCAAACCGTGGTTGTCGAAAAAGCGTAAAAAGAGCGGCAGCGGGAACCGTTTTATCTCCTGTAGCGACGATGACCAGATCGCCGCCCCCATCGGCAGGATGTAGTGACGGGCAAAAAAAGGCGTGAAGCGGTGCTGGCGCAGGAACGTCTCCAGCGTGGCGGATTCGCTAACGTCGCCCTCAAGCGTCTGTTTCGCCAGCCGGTTAAAGCGCACGATCTCCTTCAGCAGCGTCCAGAAGCCGGGGTTCAGCAGGTTACGACGCTGGGCGAACAGCGACGTCAGGGTATGCCCGTTGTACTCCAGGCCGCTCTGCGGGTTGTGCACCGAAAAGCTCATCTGCGTTTTTTGCCCGCTGATGCCCAGCTCGCTGAGCAGACCCATAAAGCGCGGATAGGTGCGGTCGTTATAGACGATAAAACCGGTGTCGATGGCATACGTACCCTGCGGGGTGTCAACATCTACCGTTGCGGTATGGCCGCCCGGCGTAGCCTGCGCTTCAAACAGCGTGACCTGATGATGTCCGGCGAGCCGCCAGGCACAGGTTAATCCGGCGATGCCACTGCCGATAATTGCAATCTTCATGGCCGCACCATCCTGCGCAGCAGTGCGCACTGAAGTACGTTGGGCAGGCTGGAAAGCAGGCGCAGCGCCAGGCTGAACCCGGCGGGAAACGCGATAGTATCTTTCCCTTTTGCCAGACCGCGACGAATGGCGCTGACGGCCTGCTCCACGCTAACCCGGCCCGGCATCGGAAAATCGTTTTTGCGGGTCAGCGGCGTGTCGACAAAACCGGGTGAAACGACCGTGACGGCAATCCCTTTCGGCTCCCAGTCGAGGCGCAGCGTATCGGCAAACCAGGTTAACGCCGCCTTGGAGGCGCCATACGCTTCGGCCCGGGGGAAGTGAAGCCAGTGCGCCATCGAGCTGACCAGCACCACGCGGTTGCCGGATACCAGCTGCGGCTGCAACGCGGCAAGGCAGTTTACCGGCCCCATGAAATTGGTGGTCATCACCCGCTCCACCAGCGCGGCATCTACCTCGCCGCGATCGAGATACTCGCAGGTTCCGGCACAGAGGATCACCGTATCGGCAGCACAGTCCGCCAGCGCCTGGCGACAGGCGTCCCTGTCCGTCATATCGAACAGGCGCACCGTAATAGTGGGGCTGTGCTGATGCAGGTCCGCCAGGCGTTGCGCATCGCGCCCGCACGCAATCACCCGGTAGCCGTCGTCGGCGAAAGATTTCGCCAGCCCTGCCCCTATCCCCGAGCTTGCGCCGGTAATCAGAACCGTTTTCATGATTTCACTCTCCGCTTAACGCCGCGTACGGCCCAGCCGAGCACCGGAAGGTGTTCATAAATCATCTCTCCGGCATCGTAGTAATCGCGCTGGCGAACAATGCGATCGTCGCACATGTCTACCACGGAGCAGCCCGGCAGTTGCCGCATTGCCCCCCGGGCGATACGCGGGTGCGACCAGTGCATAATCCAGGTGACAACAAAGCGTTCGCCCTGCTGCAACGGTGCATCGACGGTAAAGCGACAGTGCTGAACGTTAGCCAGCAGATGGGTGAAATAGCGCTGAAGCGCGAACAGCCCGCTGTGTTCGCCAAAGGGATCGATAAGCGTGGCATCGGCGCGATAAATCTCCGCCAGCGCCGAGGGTGGCTGGGTATCCAGCGTGGTGTAGTAATCAACGAACCGACTGATGACGGACGGCAACGTGCTCATAGGTCACATCCTGGCTGTAAACAACGTAGCGAAATCGCATAATTAAAACTTACACAATTAGCGTTATTTGTCCAAGTTCAGGAGAATATATTTTTTATTGTCGCTTATTTTCAACAGGTTAAATGCAGCCCGCGCAGCGCCATTTTTTGATAAAAGTTAGACACCCTCACCGAAGCCCGCTTTTTTAGGGATAACCTTAAGGCAAAAGTGCCAATTATCTTCCAGACTTATCCTTTTAATTCATAAGGATGTCACGCGATGAAAAATTTACTGATGGCGCTCTTTTCCAGCCCGGAATCTTTATTGCAGGTCATGAGTCACCAGGAAATTATCGAAGCCGTAGAGGATGGCGACCGCATCATTATCGACCAGGATGGAAACGCCTCGGTTAACTACAAAAGCAACGAGGTACGGCAGGACTTTCTGCGCCATGTCAACGCGCTAAAGAGGGCCTGAGATGGGAACGGCAATATTTATGGTATTGATGGTATGCGGGTACTGGTACACCAGCCGCGACCTGTCAACGCGATTCAAAATTAAGCGTTCATTCGGCTGGGACGTCTATTTTCTCGTGGCGCTGTATGGCTGTATTTTCGTCCTTCAGGGGGTGATCGCCACCGGCCTGCTGTGGCTGCTGTTGTTCGCCCTCTCCGCCGCCGATAACACTTTCCATTTCACGTCTGCGAAATATGCCGACTGGCAGATTGATTTTATGAACTGGAGCTTCCTGGGTATTCAGGCCCCGGTCGTGGTGATGCTGGCCTTTGCGATCCTGTTCTGTCTCTACCGCTCGAACTGGGCCGGCAGCGCGCGGCTCGACGGCGAAGGCCGGAAAAAATTGTACAAGCGGCTGGCGCAGTCGAGCGGTATCGAACAGCTGCTCTATCAGTGCATGGAAGAAGGCGAGCTGGCGCACGTCACGCTGAAATCGCGGCGGATTTATATTGGCATGATCCATACCGCCACGCTGGAGTATGAAAAAACCGCCAATATTGTGCTTATTCCGATGCTGAGCGGCTATCGTGACGGGAAAAACATGCAGCTGTGCATTGAACACAACTACAGCAAATGGTACGCCGAGCATGAGGTTACGCTCGACTCAGAGCCAAAAAGCGCCATGGATTTCCGTAAGGTGATCATGCTGGACCAGATTGAGAGTATTTCGCTATTCGATCCCGCAAGCGCGAGCGCGCTGGCGATGCGTGAATAAAAAAATGGCGCCTTATTTCTAAGGCGCCAGGATTATGAGGATGAAACCTAAACTTACGGCGTTACGATATTGAACCAGAAGTCAAACGTATCCATGTAGCTCAGCATCTCTTCCAGCTTCGCCCCGTCTCCGCTCACCTTCACGTCACCCTTGTCCACTGCCTGCTTCAGCGTCTCTTTCTTCAGGATGATGTCGTTCAGCGTGGTACGGTCAAGCGCGATGGTCGCATCGGCATCCTTCGCCTGCGCGTTGGCGGTATGGTTCAGCACGCCGTTTTCCAGCTCCAGCTTGTATTTGCCGCCATCCTTACCGAGATCGACGTTAAACACCGCTTTGGCGTTACCGGCACGCACCCCGTTGATGTGCACGCCCAGGTAATCGAAGAACATTTCTGGCGTCATCGCACGCACGGTATCCGGGCTGGCGGTGTTCGGCGTCGGCAGCTTTTTCACGCCATGTCGCAGCTCCTGCGCGCCGGTCAGGTAGAAGTTACGCCAGGTGCCCGCTTCCGCCTGATAACCTAACTGCTCCAGCGCATCGGCCTCCAGATTACGTGCCGCCTGGTTGTTAGGATCGGCAAAGATCACTTTGCTCACCACCTGGGCAACCCAGCGGTAATTGCCCTGCTGATAATCTGCTCTGGCTTTCTGCATAATGGCATCAGCGCCGCCCATGTACTGCACGAACTTCTTCGCTGCCTGTTCAGGCGGCAGTTCGTCGAGGGTTGCCGGGTTGCCGTCGAACCAGCCGAGATAAAACACGTAGGTGGCTTTGACGTCGTGGCTAACGGAGCCGTAGTAACCGCGGCTCGCCCACTGCTTCTCCAGCGATTCCGGCAGCTTAAATTCTGCGGCAATTTCATCGCGGGTCAGGCCCTTGTTGGCCATACGCAGGGTCTGGTCGTTGATGTAGCGGTACATATCGCGCTGGCCTTTCATCAGCTTGACGATATTCTCGTTACCCCAGGTCGGCCAGTGGTGCTGTGCAATAATCACTTCCGCGTCCGCGCCCCAGCGCTCAATGGCGGCGTTGATGTACTTAGACCAGGCCAGCGGATCGCGAATTTTTGCGCCGCGCAGGGAGTAGGTGTTGTGCAGCGTGTGGGTCACGTCCTCTGCGGCCTCGATCATTTTCTTCTCTTTGACGTACCACAGCATCTCCGACGGGGCTTCTGAACCCGGCGCCATCATAAAGTCGTAGGTCAAACCGTCGATCACTTCTTCCTGACCGGTATGGGTGATGTAGTTGGTCGGCGGGATGAGGGTGACGGTACCCGCAGAGGTGGTGGTGCCAAGGCCCGCACCCACCTGGCCTTTTGCGTCCGGCTTCAGCAGGTTGCCGTACATATAGCTGGCACGGCGGCTCATCGCGTTTCCGGCCATAATGTTTTCGGAAACCGCCTCTTTCATAAAGCCATCCGGCGCGTAGATTTTTACTTTGCCTGATTTCACGTCGGCTTCGTCAACCACGCCGCGCAGGCCGCCGTAGTGGTCAACGTGGCTATGGGTGATCACCACCGCCACCACCGGCTTCTTGCCGCGATTTGCATAGTAGAGATCCAGCGCCTCTTTCGCCGGTTCAGCGCTTAGTAGCGGGTCGATAACGGTAATGCCCTTCTCGCCCTCAATGATGGTCATGTTGGAGAGATCGAGATTACGGATCTGATACACGCCGTCGGTGACCTTAAACAGTCCGCCAATGTTGATCAGCTGTGACTGGCGCCACAGGCTCGGGTTCACCGTATCCGGGGCTTTTTCACCCTCTTTCACGAAGTCATACTTCGCCGGGTTCCAGATAACGTTTCCTTGCTCGCCTTTGATCATGTTCTGCGGCAACGGAGCGATAAAGCCCTTATGGGCGTTCTCAAAATCGGTTTTATCGGCAAAGGGCAGTTTATTATACAGGGCGTTATTAGCCTGCTGGGTTGTGGGTGTGGCATCCTGCGGCTGCACTTCAGCCCATGCAGAAAGCGAAAGCGATGTTAACACACCGGCCAGCGCCAGTTGCTTAGCGATTATCGTTAATTTCATTAAATGGCCTCATAGATTAATTGCGCCGCCCGGATATTTACTGCTGGCGGATAATTTAATGCGAACTCATTGAGGACCATTCTAAACAGAATACTTTCCCATCATAGTCCCATATGGGACTGGTATGAGGTTGTCTCGTCATCAGGACGCGACTCCTGCTATACTCGATGCGACGACAGACGTTGCGGGACGAGGCCTAGCGTGAATTTTCAGGACATCCATACCTATTATCAGCAGCTCAATATTGGGCGCTTTTTTCCACAAATCCTGTCTTCAGGAGAAGCGCTAACCGTTGCCGCAAATAAAAAGTTAGCCGTCGAGCCCGGCTATATTTATTTCTGTACCGAAGGTTCTCTGACGATATTAATGCCTGAAGATGGGTTGAATATTGGCAATACCATTGAATATATGCCCATCGGGCTAATGGAACGCTATTGCCCGCTAGCGAAATTTGAATATCGCAGCAGTGCGAAGGTTAAACTGGTAAAAATTCCCTACGCCGATTTCGACCAGCTATTTTTGCACGGCGGGCCAGAACGCGTGCAGGCGCTGGCCACTGTTCTGACCTTCATGTCGATTTTTACTATCGATCTGCACAACGAGCGCGGACAGGTCACGAGCTACCAGACCATCAAACACATGCTGTACCGCTATCTCTATCGGCAGGAAACCCATACGGGCGAAAATGAAGGCCTGGCGCTGTTTATCATCAAGCGCACCAACCTGTCGCGAACGCATGTTTTTCGCGTGCTGGCAGATCTGAAAGCCGGGGGGTATATCACCGTGAAGCGCGGAAAGCTGGTGTCGATTGACCGGCCGTTGCCGGAAGCGTATTAAGCTCAGCCTCACGGATTTAAAAGACGCGCACAACCGGCGATTAATTATCCCGACCAGCCGATTTTGGCCGCAAATTCTCATCGAAGACCAGCCGCTTGCGCCCGGGCTCTTCTTCGCGCAGCGGCTCCACCTGATGCAGCGTCTGCTTACAGCGGTCCACCAGCACCTGATACTCCCGCGTGCCCTGCATTTTCCACTCGATTTCCTGCGCGCTCAGCTCACGAATCGCTTTTGCCGGACTGCCAAGGATCAAATGATTCGCCGGCATCTCCGCTTTCGCCTTCACAAACGCCGCCGCCCCGACGATGCTGTTTTCGCCGATCGTCGCCCCGTCCATCACCACCGCATTCATCCCCACCAGCGCGTTACGGCGGATGACGCAGCCATGAAGGATTGCGCTGTGGCCGATATGCCCGTCCTCTTCGACCACGGTGTCCTGCTCCGGAAATCCGTGCATCACGCAGTTATCCTGAATGTTCGCACCGTCTTTCACCACGATTCGGCCAAAGTCACCGCGCAGGCTGGCGTTGGGGCCTACGTAAACGCCTTTCCCGAGGATCACGTCGCCAATCAGCACCGCCGTCGGGTGAACATAGCTCTCTTCAGGCACGACCGGCGTCAGACCATCAATTTGATAAACAGGCATACCCTCTCCTTATGTGATATTCAGACCACCAAAGCGCTGATGATAAAGCGTGCCGGGCGCGGGCAGCTCACCCACGGAGGTCTCGCCCTTCTCGCTGACAAACGCCAGGCCGCCCGCCGCCACGCGCTGGTAGATGTTAATGCACAGCTGCCGCGCGCTCTGTCCCGCCCAGTGCGCAGGGAGTAACTCCTCCGGCAACAGCGGATCTTTCAGCACCACGCGACGATAAAAATGAATGAGTAACAGCTGGATCTGGAAGCAGCGTTCCGGGGTTAACTCCTCCGGCGACGCCTCCTTCAGAAGCGGCAGCAGCGGACGAAACGAATGGATAAATGTTTCGTACATCGCGTTTTGTTCAGTCAGCTGCCAGCACTCTTCCACGCGGGCTCTTAACGCCGCACGTGATAAGGCCAGCGGTGAATGGGCCTCAAAGAAGATGACGTTTTCCGCCACGCCCGCGTCATGCAGCAGAGACTGCACATCCGCCAGGTTCTGCGACGGCGAGGCCATCAGGCTCGGTGCCAGCGTGCCAAACCCTTGCCAGATAAGCTGTTTTTTTACATCCGCGAGCGTGGTTTTATCCAGCCCCTCGGAGAGCAGCAGCAGCCATTTACCGTCCCAGGCCGGCAATTCCGCACGGTAGATTTTATTTTCCGCGCGACGGGTCAAACGCAGCCCCTTGTCGCTGAGACGGTAAAAGCTGCGGCGACCAATTCGGGACACATCCAGCCAGCCCTCTTTGTTGAGGCGAAACAGCGCGGTGCGCACAAAGCGCTCGCCAAATCCCATCCCTTCCAGCAAGGCCGCCAGGCTGCCGAGCCAGATCTCTCCGCCGCGATGGGAAAGCGCGTCGCCATACAGCGAGGAGATAAGCGACGTTCCGCTCACCGGAACCGAGCTGACCGCGTGCTGGATAAAAGCGTCAAGTTTATTCATGTGATTCATTCTGTTGTTATTTTTTTCCTGGATGAATCATAGCACAGGAATTTGGGTTTCCCCCCTCACCCCAGCCCTCTCCCTCAAGGGAGAGGGGGCCGTCATGTTGTGAGGTTCCTTCACCCGTTAGCCGCGACCTTACGCAGATCAAACACCCGACAGGCTTTGCCCTCGGAGCGCGGAATGCTGCCGCAGTTCACGATCGTCACGTCCGTTGAGATCCCCACCATCGATTTAATACGGTGCCGCAGCTGGTGGCAGACCTGACAGCGCTGTTCATGCGTCAGCGTTAAGCTGCTCTGTTTTAGTTCAACCTTCACCGAAAGTGAATCAAGATGTCCGCGGCGGTTGACCTCCAGCTGATAGTGCGGCGAAAGGTGTTCGAACTTGACGATCTCCTCTTCCAGCTGTGACGGGAAGACGTTCACGCCGCGAATGATCAGCATGTCGTCACTGCGCCCGCTGATGCGATCCATCCGGCGCATGGTGCGCGCGGTGCCCGGCAGCAGGCGCGTCAGGTCGCGGGTGCGGTAGCGGATCACCGGCAGCGCCTCTTTGGTCAGGGTGGTGAACAGCAGTTCGCCCTGCTCCCCGTCGGCCAGCGGCGCGCCGTCATTGGGGTTAACGATTTCCGGGAAGAAATGATCTTCCCAGATGGTCGGGCCGTCCGTGGTTTCCAGACACTCCATCGCCACGCCCGGCCCCATCACTTCCGAAAGACCATAGATATCCAGCGCGGTAATGCCCAGCCGTTTTTCAATTTCACAGCGCATCGCCTGCGTCCACGGCTCGGCGCCGAAAACGCCCACGCGCAGGGAACAGGCGCTGGCGTCACCGCCCATCTGACGCTCCAGCTCTTCGATAAGGTTCAGACAGTAAGAGGGCGTCACCATGATCATATCCGGCTGAAAATCGCGGATCAGCTGCGCCTGCTTCTCCGTCTGGCCGCCGGACATCGGGATCACCGTCGCCCCCAGACGCTCGGCACCGTAGTGCGCGCCCAGCCCGCCGGTGAACAGCCCGTAGCCGTAGGCCACGTGAATTTTATCCTTTGCGCTGCCCCCGGCGGCGCGCAGGGAGCGGGCGACGATATTGGCCCAGTTGTCGATATCATTTTGGGTATATCCTACCACGGTCGGCTTCCCGGTGGTGCCCGACGAGGCGTGGATACGCACCACCTGCTCCATCGGCACCGCAAAGGTATCGAACGGGTAGTTGTCGCGCAGATCCTGCTTGGTGGTGCACGGGAATTTTTGCAGGTCCGCCAGCTCGCTAAAATCGTCAGGGTGAACGCCCGCGGCATCAAACTTGCGTTTGTACATCGGAACGTTGTGGTAGGCGTGGTTCAGCGTCCACTTCAGGCGCGCGGTCTGCAACGCCTGTAATTCATCAACGGACGCGGTTTCGATCGGATCAAGCTTTGTTGTATTTATCATCGCAGGGTACTCACATTATTGTTCGCTCAAACACGCTCAAGGATCATGGCAATGCCCTGACCCACACCGATGCACATCGTACACAGCGCGTAGCGCCCGCCGCGTCGGTGCAATTCATTGCTTGCCGCCAGCGCCAGTCTGGCACCGCTCATGCCCAGCGGATGACCTAGCGCGATCGCCCCGCCGTTCGGGTTAACGTGCCCGGCGTCATCCGGCAAACCCAGCTGGCGCAGCACGCCCAGCGCCTGGGCGGCGAAGGCTTCGTTCAGCTCAATGACGTCCATATCGGTGATGCTCAGCCCGGCACGTTCCAGCACCTTGCGGGTGGCGGGCACCGGGCCTAGCCCCATCAGACGCGGCTCGACGCCCGCGGTCGCCATTGCCACAATGCGGGTGCGCGGCGTTAACCCCTGGGCAAGCGCCATCGGCTCGCTGGCGATAATCAGCGCCGCCGCGCCGTCGTTCACGCCGGAGGCGTTCCCCGCCGTCACCACCCCGTTCTTACGGAACGGGGTTTTCAGCGCGGCAAGCTGTTCAAGAGTGGTTTCGGCGCGGGGATGTTCATCCACGCTCACTTCCGTCACCGCCCCTTTTTTCCCCGCCACCTGTACCGGAATAATCTCCTGCGCCAGAACGCCGTTCTGCTGCGCCCGCGCGGTGCGCTGCTGGCTGCGCAGGGCAAACGCGTCCTGATCGGCACGGCTGATATTTAACAATTCCGCTACATTCTCTGCCGTTTCGGGCATGCTGTCAGTTCCGTATTGCTGATGCATGAGCGGATTCACAAATCGCCAGCCGATGGTGGTATCGAAGATCTCCGCCTGACGCTGAAACGCAGCAGTGGCTTTGCCCATCACGAACGGTGCGCGGGACATGGACTCCACGCCGCCCGCGATCAGCAGATCGCCGTCGCCCGCCTTAATGGCGCGTGCGGCAAAGCCAATCGCGTCCAGCCCCGACCCGCACAGGCGGTTAATGGTGGTGGCGGACACCGTCTGCGGCAGCCCGGCCAGCAGCGCCGACATTCTTGCCACGTTGCGGTTATCCTCCCCGGCCTGATTTGCGCAGCCGAAGATCACGTCATCAATGCGCTCCAGATCGAGCTGCGGATAACGCGCCAGCAGCGCGCGCAGCGGCACGGCCCCTAAGTCATCGGCGCGCACGCTGGACAACCCTCCGCCGTAACGGCCGACCGGGGTACGCACCCCCTCACAAATAAATGCGTCACGCATCAGGCTTCTCCTGTCACACTGCCGCCGGTGCGGTGGGATTTCCCGCGAAAAAGCGCGACGGTTTTCTGGTGTTGGTTCTGAATTTCAATGTCGTATACGCCGGTCAGCTTGCCCTGATGCTTCACCCGAGCGGTGGCGGTCAGCTTGTCTCCGGCAAAGCCCGGTCGCAGAAAGTCGATGGCGCAGCCTGAGGCTACCGCCGCCAGACCCTGACTGTTGCAGGCGTAGGCAAAGGCAGTATCGGCCAGCGAGAACAGCTGTCCGCCGTGGCAGGTTTTATGCCCGTTAAGCATTTGCGGGGTGATGGTCATGGTCACCACCGCATAGCCCTCGTCCATGTCGATAATGTCCATCCCCATCGCCTGCGCGCAGGCGTCTTGTTCGTACATCGCGCGGGCGTTATGCCAGGCGTTATGACTCATAGCTACTCTCCAGAAGCGCACGCTGGCGCAGCAGGGAACAGGGGCGATAGCGTTCCTCGCCGTAGTGACGTTGCAGGTTCTCCAGCAGGGTTAACAGACGCTGCCAGCCAAGGCGCTCGCCCCAGGCGATGGGGCCGCAGGGATAGTTGACCCCTAAGCGCATGGCGGTATCGATGTCTTGCTCGCTGGCGACCCCTTTTTGCAGGGCGTCCAGCGCTTCGTTGGCAATCATCGCCACCGTGCGCCAGACCAGCAGGCCGGGGTAATCCGCAATCTGTAACACCCGCTTCTCCTGATGCTGTAACCAGTAAATGGCCTTCTGCGTGGCGGAGCGCGGGTTGCCGGGCGCGGCGGCAATCACGGCCACATCCCGCTCGATACGGTCGACTACCACCACCGGGCAGCCGTGGCGCAGCGCCAGCGCCTGCGCGGTTTCACCCTGCGTTTCAATCAGCAGCAGTTCGTCAATTTCCGTGACACCGTCACTTCTTCGCTGTACGCGCATCGGGCTGAAGCTGTCGCTGACCGGGTCGAGCCAGCTGACGGCGGGTTTTTCCTCCTGCCAGCGGTAAACGCCCTGCCCGCTTTTTTTGCCCAGACGCCCCGCCAGCACCAGCTCTTGCTGCATCAGCGACGGCAGAAAACGGCGCTCCTGCCAGAAGGCGTTAAACACGGAGCAGGTCACGGCAAAGTTGACGTCCTGACCGATCAGGTCCGTCAGCTCAAGCGGCCCCATCGGGAAGCCGACGCCGTCTCGCAGGGCGGCGTCGATCGCCTCGGGCGTTGCCACCTGCTCTTCCAGCGCGCGCCAGGCTTCCGAGTAAAACGGACGCGCCACGCGGTTGACGATAAACCCCGGCGTGGACTGACAGCGTACCGGCTGCTTTCCCCAGCTCAGCGCCAGCTCGCACAGCGCATCGGCCACTTCGGACGAGGTGGCCAGCCCGCTGACCACCTCCACCAGCTTCATCACCGGCGCGGGGTTAAAGAAGTGCAGCCCGGCGACGCGTTCAGGGTGGCTAATCTCCGCCGCAATCGCGGTAACGGAAATGGACGAGGTGTTGCTGGCGAGCAGCGTCTGCGGCGGACAGACCTCTGCCAGCTGGCTAAACAGGGCTTTTTTCACCTCAAGCCGTTCGGAGGCCGCCTCGATCACCAGATCGGCTTTCGCCAGGGCATTGATAGTCGTCACCGGCGTCAGGCGGGACAGGATCTGCTCCGCGGCGTCGGCAGAAAGTTTTCCGCGCGAAACGCGAGAGGTCAGGCGCTGGTGAATGCCGTCAACGGCGCGGGAAATCGCCGCTGCGTCAATGTCGTACACCAGCACCGGATGACCGTGGCTGGCCGCTACTTCGGCAATGCCGGCACCCATGGTGCCGCTGCCGATCACGGCGATCGTATGAAGGTTGGTCGCCATCTTATTTCCCCGTAAAGTTCGGCGTACGTTTTGCCAGAAACGCGCTGACGCCTTCCCGGTAGTCGTCGCTGCGTCCGGCCAGACGTTGGTAGTCGCGCTCCAGATCGAGCTGGGCATCAAGGGTGTTGGTTTCGGCGGCGTTAATCGCCTGCTTGATCAGGCCCAGGCCAAAGGTAGGCTGAGAGGCAAAATGCAGCGCCATCTGCCGGGCGGTGTCAGAGAGCTGTTCATCGTCCACCACCTGCCAGATCATCCCCCACGCCTGCGCCTGTTCGGCGCTGAGCTTATCGCCCAGCAGCGCCAGCCCCATGGCGCGGGCACGTCCGGCCACGCGCGGTAGCAGCCAGGTGCCGCCGCAGTCCGGCACCAGTCCGAGCTTGCTGAAGGCCATCACAAAATTGGCAGAACGGGCGGCTATCACCATGTCGCAGCCGAGGGCCAGCGTGGCACCCGCTCCTGCCGCCACGCCGTTAACCGCGCAGATCACCGGCTTCGGCAGCTTCGCCAGGCGGCGCACCAGCGGGTTGTAAAAGGTCTCAACGGACATGCCCAGATCCGGCGCGGGACCGTTGGGATCCACGTTACGATCGTTAAGGTCCTGCCCGGCGCAGAAACCGCGCCCCGCCCCGGTGATCAGCAGACAGCGGATGGCGTCATCGCGCTCGGCCTGCTTCAGGCATTCGGAAAGCTGCTGGTGCATGACATCGTTAAAGCTGTTCAGGCGATCCGGGCGGTTCAGCGTAATGGTCATTACGCCCTGCTCAACATGGCTCAGAATACATTCCACAATTAGCGTCCTTTGAAGTCTGGGGTGCGTTTTTGTAAGAAGGCGTCGATACCTTCCCGGCGATCGTCGGTGGCTGCGAGCAGCGTAAACAGCTGACGCTCCTGCGCCAGCCCGGCCTGGAGCGGGACTTCCTGCGACTGGCGTAGCGCCTGCTTCGCCGCCTGTAGCGCCAGCGGCGAGTGGCTCGCCATCCGTGCCGCCAGCTTCAGGGCGTACTCCAGCGTCAGCGAGGCCGGGAAGACGTCGCTGACCAGCCCGGCTCTGTGCGCCTGAACCGCCGTGAGGCTTTCACCCGTCAGCACCATTTTGCAGGCCAGGGATTTGCCCACGCTGCGGATCAGCCGCTGGGTGCCGCCTGCGCCCGGCATGATCCCGAGGGTGATTTCCGGGAGGCCAAAACGGGCGTTATCGCCGGCAATCACCACGTCGCAGAGCAGCGCCAGCTCGCAGCCGGCGCCCAATGCGTAGCCGTTCACGGCGGCGATCAGCGGTTTATTGAAGGCGTCTATCCGTGCCCACAGCCGGGGGCGAATATCATTCAGGGTGGCGGACAGATCTTTCTCCGCCATTTCGTTCAGATCGGCCCCGGCGGCAAAGCAGCGTTCATTGCCAGAAATCACGCAGACGGCGATTTCAGCATCCGCTGCGGCGGCCTCAAGCTGCTCGGCAAGCTGCATCAGCAGCGTATTGTTGAGCGCGTTGCGCGCCGCCGGACGGTTTAGCGTTAGCTGCAACACGCGGCCATGACGGGTGACAATCAGTTCGCTCATGCCATCCCCTTCGCGTCAAAATCGACGATGACGTCGGCGGTTAACGGCAGCGCCTGACAGCTCAACACATAGCCCGCAGCCAGCTCGTCCGGCTCCAGGCTGTAGTTGGTCGCCATATCGACTTTTCCGCGCAGTACTTTGCATTTGCAGGTGGCGCATACGCCGCCCTTGCAGGCATACGGCAGATCCGCACCCTGACGCAGGGCGGCGTCCAGGATGCTCTCATCGTCCGCCGTCAGGGTAATTTCCCGGTCGCGTCCGTCCTGACGGACGGTGACCTTCTGCCCCTCGGCCTGCACGCTGTGCGTCCGTTTCACGGTAGTGCCCGGCGTGTTAAACCGCTCAAGATGGATCGCTTTTTCCGGCATGCCGAGCGCTTTCAGCGCCGCCTCGGCCTCGTCCATCATCGCCGACGGGCCGCAGATAAAGGCTTCGTCGTACTGGCGGAAATTGATCAGCGTTTTTGCCAGCGCCTGAAGCTTTTCGCCGTCAATGCGGCCATGAAGCAGATCGCTGTCGAGCGTCTCCTGGCTGAAGATGGAGACCAGCTGCAAGCGCTGCGGATATTTGTCCTTCAGGTCTGCCAGCGCCCGACGGAACATCATGCTCTGGCTGCTGCGGTTGCCGTAAATCAGGGTGAAGTGGCTGTGCGGTTCCGTGGACAGCGTAGCGGATAAAATGGCCAGCATCGGGGTGATCCCGGACCCGGCGGCGATTGCCAGATAGTGGCCTTCGCGTTCAGCCTGCGGCTGGTAGCCGAACTGCCCCTGGGGCACCATCACCTCTAAAGCCATGCCCTGCTTAATCTCGTCCCGGGCGTAACGGGAGAAGCGCCCGCCGTCGATGGCTTTGACCGCCACGCTGATCTCCCCCGGTGCGGTGCTCCGGCAGATGGAGTAGCAGCGGCGCAGTTCGTCACCGCCAAGCCTGGCTTTCAGGGTCAGATGCTGACCGGGGCGGAAGCGGTACGCTTCCTGCAACGCCTGCGGCACCGCGAAGGTAATGGTCACCGCGTCGCGGGTTTCAGGTTCTACTTTTGCCACTGTTAGTGAATGAAACGTTGTCATGGCGGCCTCAAATACATTTGAAATAGTCGAAGGGCTCACGGCAGGTATTGCAGCGGTAGAGCGCTTTGCAGGCCGTCGAACCAAATTCACTGATAAGCGCGGTATCGGTGCTCGCACAACGCGGGCAGCTCACCTCTGCGGGAGCGTGGGCATGGCAGCTATGGCCGACAGGCGGGCTGATACCATATTCACGCAGGCGCCTGCGCGCATCGTCGGTCATCCAGTCGGTGGTCCAGGCGGGCTCCAGTTGCAGAACAATATGTACCGGGGAAAAGCCGTTCCCGGTCAGGGTTTCGCGGATGGCCCCCAGCAGATGCTCCGTTGCCGGGCAGCCGGAATAGGTCGGCGTGAAGCCAATAACCCAGCCTTCCCCCTGCGCCTTCACGCTGCGCACCATGCCTAAATCGGTGATGGTGAGCACCGGCACTTCTGGGTCGGGGATCTGGCTTAGCAGCGCCCAAATCTGCGGGATTTGGGCAGGCGCAATGTCGACGAGGCGTTGCATAGCGTTCTCCTTCACCACTGCTGGCCGGGGTAGACGCGCTGGAGATACTGCATTTCTGCCAGCATCGGCCCCAGATGTTCGGTATGAAGCCCCTGCTTGCCGCCCGTGCGATACGCCATGTCTTCGGGGACGCGGAGGGTGGCTTCCGCCAGCCCGGCAAACACTTCGCGCTCCCACGGCTCGCGCAGGGTGCGGGGATCGACCGCCACGCCAGCGTCAATCAGCGCCAGCTCGACGTCGTCGGCATCGAACAGCTCGGCCGTAAAGCGCCACAGGCTATCCACCGCCTGCTGCATTTTCTGGGCGGAGGTTTCTGTTCCGTCGCCCAGACGCACCAGCCAGCCGCGGCTAAAGCGCAGGTGATAGCGCGCCTCCTTAATGGCTTTTGCGGCGATGGCGGCAAGCTGGCCGTCGCTGCTGTGGATCAGTCGCTCGTACAGCGCCACGTTCCATGCATCCATAAGGTACTGACGGGCAATGGTGTCAGCGAAGCTGCCGTTTGGCTGCTCCACCAGCAGCAGATTGCTGAACTGACGCTCATCGCGGCCATAGGCCAGGGTGTCTTCATCCCCCGTTCCGTCCAGCTCAGCGGCGTAGGTCAGGAAGTTGCGCGCCTGGCCGAGCAGGTCGAGGCCGATGTTGGCGAGGGCCAGGTCAATCTCCAGCTCCGGCGCGTGGCCGCACCAGGCGCCCAGACGCTGGGAGAGCACCAGACCGTTGTCGCCCAGTCGCAGGGCATATGCAGATACGTTGTTCATCCCTACCCTCACATGTGCTCAATGCCATCAGGGATGGTGTAAAACGTCGGATGGCGGTAGACCTTGCTTTCCGCCGGATCGAAAAATTCACCGCTCTCTTCCGGCTGGGAGGCAACGATTTCGCTCGCCTTCACCACCCAGATGGAACAGCCTTCGCTGCGGCGGGTATAAGCGTCACGCGCGTTTTCCAGCGCCATGCGGTCGTCGGCAGCGTGCAGACTGCCCACGTGACGGTGCGACAGACCCTGCTTAGAACGGACAAAAACTTCGTATAACGGCCAGTAAACATTGCTCATGGTTAATTCCTCTTATGCGGCCTGGCGGGCCCGTTGTTTTTCGGCATGCGCCAGCGCGGCTTCACGCACCCACGCGCCGTCGTCCCAGGCTTTACGTTTGGCGGCCAGACGTTCGTGGTTACAGATCCCGCGCCCGTTGATGACCTCGTCAAATTCCTGCCAGTCGATATCGCCGAAGCGGTAGTGGCCGCTCGCGTCATCAAACCGCAGGTCAGGGTCCGGCACGGTCATGCCGAGCATTTCCACCTGAGGCACCGTGTTATCAACGAAGCGCTGGCGCAGCTCATCGTTGCCGAAGCGCTTGATCTTCCAGGCCAGGCTGCGGGCACTGTTTGGCGAGTTGTCGTCGTTGGGTCCAAACATCATCAGCGCTGGCCACCAGAAGCGGTTAATGGCGTCCTGCAACATCTGACGCTGGGCTTCGCTGCCCTGCGCCAGCGCCATGCAGGCCTCAAAACCCTGACGCTGGTGGAAGCTCTCTTCTTTACAGATTTTCACCATCGCCCGGGCATACGGGCCGTAAGACGTGCGGCACAGCGCCACCTGGTTCACGATGGCCGCACCGTCCACCAGCCAGCCGATAACGCCGATATCGGCCCAGCCCAGGGTCGGATAGTTGAAGATGGAGGAGTATTTCATCTTGCCGTCAAGCATCTTTTGATAGATGTCCTCCCGGGCGCAGCCCAGCGTTTCCGCCGCGCTGTAGAGGTACAGGCCATGTCCGGCTTCGTCCTGCACCTTCGCCAGCAAAATGGCTTTCCGGCGCAGCGTCGGCGCGCGGGCGATCCAGTTCCCTTCCGGCAGCATGCCGACAATTTCAGAGTGGGCGTGCTGTCCAATCTGGCGGATCAGCGTCTTGCGGTAAGCTTCCGGCATCCAGTCCTGCGGCTCGATGGCCGTCTCCTGCGCGATGCGTTGCTCAAAGCGTTGTTCTTGCGTCACATAACCACCTTTATGATTCGTTAGATCACCATATGCAGCAAAATGGTGAATCACTTGGTTTCTTAAAAGTTACACAAAGGTTAAATATAACCCCAAGAAGCGTTTGCTTATTTTGTGACGACGCTCGCAAGGGTTTTCGTGAACAGCAGGAATCGCGCGGGTTTTTCATGACGAAGATGAGCAATGCAGATCACAACGTTAACAATTCATTAAAACTCAGCTTGATTTTTATGATTCATGATCAAACTATCTATAGTGAAATCACGAAACATCTGGAGAGAAGAAATGCAGCAGTTAGCCAGCTTCTTGTCCGGCACCTGGCAGTCAGGCCGGGGCCGCGAGCGCACCATAACCCACGCTATTAGCGGGGAAACGCTATTTGAAGTCACCAGCGAAGGGCTGGATATGGCGGCCGCACGCCGTTACGCCATTGAACACGGCGGGGAGGCGCTTCGCGCAATGAGCTTTATCGAGCGTGCCGCCATGCTAAAGGCGGTGGCCAAACACCTGCTGAGCCAGAAGGATCGGTTTTACGCCCTTTCAGCCCAGACCGGCGCAACGAAGGCCGACAGCTGGGTGGACATTGAAGGCGGTATCGGCACCCTCTTCACCTACGCCAGCCTCGGCAGCCGCGAACTGCCGGACGATACCCTGTGGCCAGAAGATGAGCTGATCCCGCTGTCGAAAGAAGGCGGCTTTGCGGCGCGCCACGTGTTGACGTCCAGGTCCGGCGTGGCGGTACATATCAACGCGTTCAACTTCCCGTGCTGGGGGATGCTGGAAAAACTTGCCCCGACCTGGCTTGCCGGGATGCCCGCCATCATCAAACCCGCCACCGCCACCGCGCAGGTCACGCAGGCGATGGTGAAAGCGATTGTCGAGAGCGGCCTGGTGCCGGACGGCGCCATCAGCCTGATCTGCGGCGGCGCGGGCGATCTGCTGAGCCAGCTCGACAGCCAGGACGTGGTGACGTTTACCGGATCGGCCAGCACCGGACAGAGCCTTCGCGTGCACCCGAATATCGTCGCCAATTCCATTCCGTTTACCATGGAAGCGGATTCCCTGAACTGCTGCGTGCTCGGTGAAGACGTAACGCCGGAGCAGCCGGAATTTGCGCTGTTTATCCGTGAAGTGGTGCGCGAGATGACCGCCAAGGCCGGGCAAAAATGTACCGCCATCCGCCGCATCATCGTGCCGGAAGCGCAGGTTGAGGCCGTCAGCCAGGCGCTGATTGCGCGGCTGGAGAACGTGGTCGTCGGCGATCCGGCGCAGGAAGGAGTGAAAATGGGTGCCCTGGTCAACCATGAGCAACGCGCCGACGTGCAGGAAAAAGTCGATCATCTACTTGCCGCGGGCTGCCAAATCCGTCTGGGTGGTAAGGCAGATTTGCAGGCGGCTGGCGCATTCTTCCCGCCCACCCTGCTGTTCTGCCCGCAGCCGGACGAGACGCCGGCCGTTCACTCCACCGAAGCCTTTGGCCCCGTCGCCACCCTGATGCCGTATCGCAATACCGAACACGCCATGCAGCTGGCGCGAGCGGGCGGCGGCAGCCTGGCGGGAACGCTGGTCACGGCAGATTCAAACGTGGCGCGGCAGTTTATTGCCGGGGCAGCACGCGCCCACGGACGTATTCAGATCCTCAATGAGGAATCTTCCAAAGAGTCTACCGGACACGGTTCCCCGCTGCCGCAGCTGGTGCACGGCGGTCCGGGACGTGCGGGCGGCGGCGAAGAGCTGGGCGGCCTGCGCGCCGTGAAGCATTATCTTCAGCGCACGGCCATTCAGGGCAGCCCGTCCATGCTCGCCGCCATCGGCAAACAGTGGGTGCGTGGCGCCGGGGTGCAGGAAGATCGCGTTCATCCGTTCCGTAAATACTTTGAAGAGTTACAGCCGGGTGACAGCCTGCTGACCCCGCGCCGTACCCTGACGGAAGCGGATATCGTTAATTTTGCCTGCCTGAGCGGAGATCACTTCTATGCCCATATGGACAAAATTGGCGCGGCGGAGTCGATTTTTGGCGAGCGCGTGGTGCACGGCTATTTTCTGATTTCCGCCGCGGCGGGGCTGTTTGTTGATGCCGGGGTTGGGCCGGTTATTGCCAACTACGGTATGGAAAACCTGCGCTTTATCGAGCCGGTTAAACCGGGCGACACCATTCAGGTGCGCCTGACCTGCAAACGTAAAACGCTGAAGAAACAGCGTGCTGCCGATGAAAGGCCCACCGGCGTGGTGGAATGGGCGGTTGAGATTTTCAACCAGCATCAGCAGGCCGTGGCGCTCTACTCCATCCTTACGCTGGTGGCGCGCCAGCAGGGTGATTTCTGATCAAAGCAACAAGATTGACGTTGCTGCATCAATTGTTTAAGAACATCAAAAAGCCTGAATAGAAACATGGACTGGATGGCTTTGATTAATCAAACCATCCAGTCAGCCCGGTCTGGATAAGTTACAACCGGAAACAGTAAGCAAATTGACCATATTGTTAGCATGGTTATTATTTAGCGACGCGAATATTCCCGCGTTAAATTACATGGAAGAGTATTAGGCTATGGCAATTCCTGTTTATCTTTTCTTAACTGATGATGGTGGCGCAACAATTACAGGCTCGGTGGATATACGTTATCGTGAGGGAAGCATTGAAGTCACTGGCTTTACACATAATCTAAGCCTACCAACCGATCCATTGACTGGGAAAATTACCAGTAAACGCAACCATGCCCCAGTCGTTTTTCAAAAAGAAATCGATTCCTCCTCCCCTTTCCTGATGAAAGCCGTTGCGACTGGCCAAACCCTTAAAACGGCTGAGTTCAGGTGGTATTGCATTAATGACGCGGGGCAGGAAGTAGAATATTACAATATGCGCCTCGATAATATTCGCGTCGTTTCCGTTACGCCATTGATGCATGACATTAAGGACCCGACGAAAGAAAAACACAATCATCTTGAAGTCGTGGAACTACGCTACGATAAAATAACCTGGACGTATTGTGATGGTAATTTACAGTTTGCTGACTGCTGGGCTGAGCGTTGAATATGCGAATTCCATCATATTCAACACCCTATAATATTGCATCCTTTGCACCACCTGGCGTGGACGTTGTGAGCCACATGGTAATTGCGCGATTTCACGGTGGCCCCTCATTAATGACCTACATATGGTTTTATCAAATGGTCAGGAATCATGGCCCCTGGGATTATAAACAAGGCCGGGCACATTTTGCCAACTTTGGCAATTTTCATTACGGTGCCGTTGGCGCCGCAGCGGGTATTCCGGATGGCATTCTGCTCCGGGGGGCAGGTACTGCACAGATTCTTGCCGGGACAAGCGATCCTGTCCAATTTGCAAAATTCCAGAGTCATAATAACTACGGTGATGACCCAGTCGATCAATTATGGATAAGGGCAGGAATTGATTATGCACGACGTTCGGGTTTTTAACTGGCGCGCTGGTGTGATTTTACTTTTTTTCCTTATATTCATTGCATACCCCTTCCGCGATCTGTTTACCGTATATGAACATTTGCAGGAAAAAATCCAGGTTAACGAGCGTTTAACGCTTTATATCACCCAGGTTGAGGCAGGTTCACTGTCTAAGAACAGGTATCATATTTATCTCTTTGATGCGAAAAAAAGCACGGAAGATTTCATGTCCAACGTTAAGGACATTACCCCCGTCATGATCACCGATGATGATAAAACTTCGGTGACGATTAAAGAGGGAGACATTTATTTTCGCGTTCGCGGTAAGGTCTATTCGTTCACGACGGTAGGTTTCGACGTCCGCATACATCTCGACAGTTCACCTTATTGAAGCACCCTTTTTCTGTCACGGGGTGTGATGCACTCCCGGTCTTTTTTTAACCTGGCAAGACTGACAAACAACCTGGCAGATGCAGGCAAACGATTTTCGTGCGCGCCTGTCAGGATAAGGCTGACACAACACAATAAACACAACAAGATGAGGTCTGCGATGGGAAGCTATTCTTCTTTTTCTGCCCGTAGAACGGCGCTGGCCATGGCCGTTGCGCTCTGTTGCGCCTGGCAATCCCCGGTTTACGCGCACGGCAGCGAGGCGCATATGGTTCCGATGGACAAAACGCTCCAGGCGTTCGGGGCTGACGTGCAGTGGGATGATTATGCCCAGATGTTTACCATCGTTAAAGACGGTGCCTTTGTGAAGGTCAAACCCGGCGCCAATACCGCCATCGTTAACGGCACGCCGTTGGCGCTACAGGTGCCCGTGGTGATGAAGGACAACAAGGCATATATCCCGGAGACCTTTATCAACGATGTCTTTCAGTCCGGTCTTGATCGGACCTTCCAGGTCGAAAAAAGCCCCCATCCGTTAAACGCGCTGACGGCTGATGAAATCAAGCAGGCCGTGGAGATTGTGAAAACCTCTGCGGATTTTAAGCCCAATACCCGCTTTACCCAGATCGCGCTGGCGGAGCCAGATAAAGCCAAAGTCTGGGACTTTGTGCTGAACGGCACGGCGGTGGATGCGCCCCGCCAGGCCAATATCATCATGCTTGACGGCAAACGCATCGTCGAAAGCCGGGTGGATTTGAAGGACAAAAAGATCCTCCACTGGGCGCCGATCAAAGACGCGCATGGCATGGTGCTGCTGGATGACTTCAACACCGTGCAGCAGATCGTCAGTGAGAGCCCGGAGTTTGCCGCGGTGCTGAAAAAGCGCGGCATTAACGATCCAAAGAAAGTGATCACCACACCGCTTACCGTCGGCTTTTTTGACGGCAAGGATGGGCTGAAACAGGAAGATCGCCTGCTGAAAGTGATCAGCTATCTCGACGTGGGCGACGGTAATTACTGGGCGCACCCGATTGAAAACCTGGTCGCGGTGGTGGATCTTGAGCAGAAGAAAATTCAGAAAATTGAGGAAGGCCCGGTCGTGCCGGTGCCGCTCACCCCGCGCCCGTATGATGGGCGCGACCGCGTTGAAGCGGAGAAAAAACCGCTGGATATTATCGAGCCGGAAGGCAAGAACTACACCATCACCGGGGATAGGGTGCACTGGCAGAACTGGGATTTTCATCTGAGCCTGGACTCACGCGTCGGCCCGATGATCTCCACCGTGACCTATAACGACAACGGCAAAAAGCGCCAGGTGATGTACCAGGGTTCGCTCGGCGGAATGATCGTGCCGTACGGCGACCCGGATATCGGCTGGTACTTTAAAGCCTACCTGGACTCCGGTGACTACGGCATGGGTACCCTGACCTCTCCGCTGGTGCGCGGTAAAGACGCGCCGTCTAACGCCGTGATGCTCAACGAAACTATCCCGGACTACACCGGTGCGCCAATGGAGATCCCCCGTGCGATCGCCATTTTCGAGCGTTATGCCGGGCCAGAATATAAGCACCAGGAGTTAGGTAAACCCAACGTCAGCACCGAACGCCGCGAGCTGGTCGTGCGCTGGGTCAGCACCGTGGGTAACTACGATTACATCTTCGACTGGGTGTTCCATGAAAACGGCACCATCGGCATTGATGCGGGTGCCACGGGCATTGAAGCGGTAAAAGGCGTACAGACAAAAACGATGCATGACGCCACCGCGAAAGATGATACGAAATACGGGACGCTGATCGACCATAACATTGTCGGTACCACGCACCAGCACATCTATAATTTCCGTCTGGATATGGACGTGGATGGTATTAACAACAAGCTGGTGGCCATGGATCCGGAAGTCAAACCAAACGCCGCTGGCGGCCCGCGCACCAGTACCATGCAGGTTAATCAGTATGATATTGATACCGAACAGCAGGCCGCCCAGAAGTTCGACCCGGGCACCATCCGCCTGCTGAGCAACACCCGCAAAGAGAACCGCATGGGTAATCCGGTTTCGTATCAGATTATCCCTTACGCGGGGGGCACCCACCCGGTGGCGACGGGCGCGAAGTTTGCTCCGGACGAGTGGATTTACCACCGCCTGAGCTTTATGGATAAACAGCTGTGGGTGACCCGTTACCATCCTGACGAAATGTACCCTGAAGGGAAATACCCGAACCGTTCCACCCACGATACGGGCCTCGGGCAGTACAGCAAAGATAACGAGTCGCTCAACGACCAGGATAACGTCATCTGGATGACTACCGGCACCACCCACGTCGCCCGCGCCGAAGAGTGGCCGATCATGCCGACGGAATGGGTGCACACGCTGCTCAAGCCGTGGAACTTTTTTGACGAGACGCCAACGCTCGGCAAGAAAAAAGCCGAGTAAAAATAAGCAACCGCCGGGCGCAATGCCCGGCTTTTCATCCGCTTACTTGCTGAATCCCCCTCCCGAATTATAGTTAATGTTACTTCGCTTAATCCTTTTGCAACTCTTGAAACATTTTGCAGCAACCGAAGTTTCCACAAACGACGCGAAACACCACCGAGAGGTTTTAGGATGAAAATCAATCAGATAGTCAGAGGGCTGGTGCTGGCAGGATGTGTTGCATCCGCAAGTTCAGCTTGGGCAGCCGAAGCACCCAAGGACGCAACCGCAGCAACGCAACAGGCCAACAACGCACTCTTCAACCAGCTCCCTTTCTCCGATAACACCGATTTTACGAACGCCCACAAAGGGTTTATTGCCCCTCTTCCTCAGGAAATGATCAAAGGTGAACAAGGCAACACCGTCTGGGATCCGAAGCAGTACGCCTTCATCAAAGAAGGCGATAAAGCGCCCGATTCGGTTAACCCGAGCTTATGGCGTCAGTCCCAGTTGATTAACATCAGCGGCCTGTTTGAAGTCACCGAGGGCGTCTACCAGATCCGTAACCTCGACCTGTCAAACATGACCATAATCGAAGGTAAAGAAGGCATTACCGTCGTTGACCCGCTGGTTTCAGCGGAAACGGCCAAAGTCGGGATGGATCTTTACTATAAAAATCGCGGCAAGAAACCTGTCGTCGCCATGATTTACACCCACAGCCACGTTGACCACTACGGCGGCGTGCGCGGCGTGGTGGACGAAGCCGACGTGAAGGCCGGCAAGGTCAAAGTCTACGCGCCAGCCGGATTTATGGAGGCCGCCGTCGCGGAAAATATCATGGCGGGTAACGTCATGAGCCGCCGCGCCAGCTATATGTACGGCAACCTGCTGAAGCCGGATGCGAAAGGCCAGGTCGGCGCGGGTCTCGGCACCACCACCTCCGCCGGGACGGTTACCCTGATTGCCCCGACCAATATCATCGAGAAAGATGGACAGAAAGAGGTCATCGATGGCCTGACCTACGATTTTATGCTCGCGCCGGGCTCCGAAGCACCTTCCGAGATGCTCTGGTATATCGAAGAGAAAAAGCTGATCGAGTCTGCGGAAGACGTCACCCATACGCTGCATAATACCTACTCCCTGCGCGGCGCGAAAATTCGTGAACCGCTGCCATGGTCGAAATACATCAACCAGGCCATTGTACGCTGGGGTGATAAGGCCGACGTCATTATGGCGCAGCACCACTGGCCGACCTGGGGCAACGAAAATGTGGTTAACCTGCTGAAAAGCCAGCGCGACCTCTACCGCTACATCAACGACCAGACCCTGCGCATGGCGAACGAAGGGCTGACGCGTGACGAGATCGCCGCCAACTTTAAGCTGCCAAATTCTCTGGCCAATACCTGGGCCAACCGGGGCTATTACGGTTCCGTCAGCCATGACGTCAAAGCCACCTACGTGCTCTATTTAGGCTGGTTTGACGGCAACCCGGCGACCCTGGACGAACTGCCGCCTGAAGAAGCCGCGAAGAAATTTGTGGAGTATATGGGAGGCGCGGATGCCATCCTGAGCAAAGCCAAAACCGACTTTGACCAGGGGAACTACCGCTGGGTGGCTCAGGTTGTCAGCAAAGTGGTCTTTGCCGATCCAAACAATCAGGCTGCGCGAAACCTGGAAGCGGACGCGCTGGAGCAGCTCGGTTATCAGGCTGAATCAGGCCCGTGGCGTAACTTCTACCTGACCGGCGCGCAGGAACTGCGCAACGGCGTGGTGAAAGGCCCTACCCCGAACACCGCCAGCCCGGATACCGTGCGCGCAATGACGCCAGAAATGTTCTTTGACTATCTGGCGGTGCACATCAACGGCGAAAAAGCGGCGGACGCTAAATCGGTATTTAACATCGACCTCGGCAGCGACGGCGGCAAATACAAGCTGGAGCTGGAAAACGGCGTGCTGAACCACACGGCGAACGTTGAAGCGAAAGACGCTGACGCGACTGTAACCCTCAACCGCGATACGCTGAATAAAATCATCCTGAAAGAAGTGACGCTAAAACAGGCGCAGGATAACGGCGATATCAAAGTGACCGGCGATGCCGCCAAGCTCGATGCCATGCTCGGTTATATGGATAAATTTGAATTCTGGTTTAACATTGTGACCCCGTAACGGCATGCACACGCGGGCGGACCTTCCGCCCGCTCAAGGAAAATTCTCTTTAATGGAAAAAAGACATCCAACGACACCCGAGCCTGCGACATGGCCGACCCGTAAATCAATGGTTGTCCACGGGCTGGCCGTGAATCTGCCCTGGCTCGCCTTTGTCAATGCGAGCTTTGCGCTGATGGTTCTGCTGCGCAATTCCCTGTTCGGCCATTTTGACGCCCTCTTGCACATCAGCCCGCCTCTCAGACAGATGATTGATGCTTCCATGCTGGGGGTAGTCATTCTTTCCGTGGCGCTGGTCATCATGGCCTGGCGCCACATCCGCGGCGTCAGCGCCGTGCTGTTTATGTGCAGCCTGCTGTGGTCGATAAGCTGTTACTGGTTTATCACTGTGATCCAGCTTCCTCACCCCTGGCCGGTATTCGTTACCCTGCTGATGGCCGGTATGACCGCGCTCTATTTTCATCCTGTGGGGCTGGTGTGCTTTATCGCGCCGCTGTGGATCACTCTGCCCGTTGCCAGCATGCTGCTGAATCACGAGATTAACCTTCGCTTTGTCGGGCTGTGGGTGGTCTTCACCTTCATTCTCGTTTGCGGACGCTACATCCTGTTGAGCTGGTTTGAAGAGGCATGGCGTCGCAACCAGCAGAATCAGCGTCTAATTTCACGGCTGGATGCGCTGGCCCACCAGGATCCGCTGACGAGAACGGCCAACCGCCGGGCGATGGAGCTGGTGCTGGAAAACGCGGTGGAGCAAGGCAAACGCTTTACGGTGCTGATGCTGGATGTCGACTACTTCAAGCTTTATAACGACACCTATGGTCACCAGGCAGGAGACGATTGCCTCGCGCGGGTCGCAGAGGTGCTGAACGCCTCGGTGCGCACCCCGGAGGATGTGGTCTCCCGCTACGGTGGCGAGGAGTTTGTGGTGATCCTCTTTGACTGCGCGGAAAACGTTGCTGAAAAAGTCGCTGCGCGGATCCAGGAAGGCCTGCGCACGGCAGCCATTCCGCACGGTGCGTCGAAGGTCAGTGAATATGTGACGGTCAGTATGGGGATTGCCGCCCATAGCACAGGACTTGCCGGTCCGGAAATCATTGCCCGCGCCGATGCGGCGCTATATCGGGCGAAAGAGGCCGGGCGGGATCGTTGGAGTCGTTAAGTCATGCCGGGTGGCGCTGCGCTTACCCGGCCTACGAAACCGATCCCCTAGGCCGGGTAAGGCGTTTTATTAATACCGCACGCACACCGACTTGGTTTCACACCAGCCATCCAGCCAGTCGGGGCCGAAATCGCGCCCGGTGCCGGACTGCTTCATACCGCCGAACGGCAGGTTGGCGTCGATCAGCGTGTGGCTGTTCACCCACACGGTTCCGGCCTGTAGCCTGTCGGTGTACTCCAGCGCTTTGCTGATGTTCTGCGTCCAGACGCTGGCCGTTAAGCCATATTCAGTGTCGTTCGCCAGCTGAAGCGCCTCTTCCCCGTCGGCGACACGAACCAGGTTGACCACCGGCCCGAACACCTCTTCACGCGTCAGGCGCAGATGATTATCCGGGTTGACCACCAGCGTTGGCGAAACGTAATAGCCTTTGCCGTCTGGTCCCCGGTTCCCGGCGATCAGCTCCGCATTGTGTGCCTTTGCTTCATCCAGGAACGCCTGGACCTTATCGCAGTGGGCGCGCGACACCAGCGGATTGATAAACGCCTCGGGCGACATGCCCGGGCCGACGGTCAGGGATTTCACGGCCTGTTCAAACCCGCTGACCAGCGTGTCAAACAGCGGGGCCTCAATATAAATGCGCGAGCTGGCCGCGCAGACCTGCCCCTGATTCAGAAAGCTGCCGGTCATCAGCCCTTCAATCACCCACGCCGGATCGGCATCTTTCAGCACGATGGCCGGGTTTTTGCCTCCCAGCTCCAGCGTCACGCCCGTTAGCGTATCCGCCGCCGCGCGGGCTATCTGCTTGCCCGTCGCCGTCGAACCGGTAAAGCTCACTTTGGCAACGCGCGGGTGCGAGGTCAGTGCCGCGCCGCAGACAGCACCACTTCCGGTTACGACGTTGAACACGCCATCCGGGACACCCGCCTCGCTCGCCAGTTCCGCCACCCGTAACAGGGTGAGCGGCGTGGTTTCGGAGGGTTTGATCACGATGGAACAGCCTGCCGCCAGCGCGGGCATCACTTTCCACATGCCAATCATCAGCGGGAAGTTCCACGGCACAATCCCCGCCACGACCCCCACCGGCTCTTTGCGCGTCCACGCCTGATAGCGCGCGCCCTGCGGCAGAGGAATAGAGAGATCGAGAGTTTTGCCGGCAATTTTGGTGGTCAGCCCCGCCGTGTAGCGCATCCAGTTCAGGGTACAACCCACCTCAAAGGCGCGGGAAATATTGATGGATTTCCCCTGCTCCAGGGTTTCGAGCTGCGCCAGCTCTTCGCCGTGCTGTTCCACCAGATCCGCAAAACGCAGCAGGATGCGTTCCCGCTCTGCCGGCAGACGCCCGGCCCAGCTTCGGGCGACAAAGGCGCGCCAGCCGGACATCACCGCACGATCGACATCGTCGACGCTGGCATCGGCGGTGGAGGCAATCACCTCTCCGGTCGCCGGGTTGTAGACGTTCAGACGCTTTTCGCTGTCGGATGCCGCCTGACGCCCTTCAATCCACAGGCCGTGCTGACGGTCTAAAAACTGCTGCACGCCCGGCAGGACGGCGACGTGTGATTCGGACATAGGGTACTCCTTCGTTATGCTTCGCAGGGTGTGTAAGCAGTCTAAGAGGGGTTTCGCATTCCTGCTTTTGTCTGTGTGACATTCGCTTTGCCAGCTGTGACAGGCTCCGCAAATCGTGATAATTCCCGCTTATAACGCTGTCACCGGTAAGCGTTCTTTCCTATAGTCAGCCTCGTAGCCCAGACAAAATGCAACATAAATGCAACAATGCGAAAACGGTGACGGTGCAGCGAGAAAAGCAATGGCATGTGCAAGCGAACAGGACAATTTTCAGCAGTGGCTGGCGCAAATTAACCAGGTTTGCGGGCGCTTTGCGGCGCGTCCGTTAGAGGGAGCGTTTCTCGGCGAACTGGAAACCAGCTACACCCAAAGTCTGAAGTTGAGCACGGTGACCACCGCAGGCGTTAACCTGTTTCGCACCCGTCAGGAGATCAAAAGCGGCAATGACGCCTGGTTCTACACCGTATTTCAGCTGGAAGGCAGCGCGGGGATCGAACAGGACGACCGGCGCTCGGTGCTGAAAGCCGGGGATATCACGCTGATTGACGCCTCCCGCCCGTGCTCCATTTACTGGCAGGAGCGTTCCCGCCAAATTTCGCTGCTGCTACCGCGACAAATCATTGAGCAATACGCACGTTTTCAGGAAGTACGCTGTGCGCTCCCCCTCTCCCGCAGCCTGCCTACGGTGCAGCTGAGCTACCGTCTGTTGCAGGAGAGTATGGGGAATGCCGATCTGAGCGTCAGAGAAAGTGAAGCGGCGCTGGAGGCAATGGTGTGTCTGCTGCGTCCGGCGTTCCAGCAGCGTGACGAGGCGCTGCCGCGCAAGGAGCGTCAGTTCCGGCACGTTCTCTCCCTGATTGATGACCACATTCAGTCGGAGGCGTTAAGACCGGAATGGATAGCCTCAGAGAGCGGCATGTCCGTGCGCAGCTTGTACCGCATGTTTGCCGAGAAAGGGCTGGTGGTGGCGCAGTACATTAAGAATCGTCGCCTCGATTTGTGCGCGCAGGCGCTACGTGGCATCAGCGACGATGAAAAGCTGGCGGGAATTGGCTACAGCTGGGGCTTCACCGACCATAGCCATTTTTCCACCGCGTTCAAGCAGCGTTTCGGGGTTTCGCCGGGCGAATACCGTAAGCGTTACCGCTAGCTATTTTTTCAGCCACTTTCCGTTAATCCCCTTCACGTACTCGCCCGGCTGGGCGCGGGCCACCAGCTTTTGTCCCGCCATTTTCGCCACCTCGTCGACGGGCAAATTATTATCGTCAGCCAGCTGCTGATAGCTTTCCGTACGCGCGGCGTTGATACGGTTCACCAGCGCCAGCGTTTCTGCGTCGTGCTGAACGGGCGCCAGATAGCCGCTCAGGGTTTCCCCTACGCGTCCCTGGGCGCGCGCATCGTTGAGCGTCAGCGTGGCGGCGTGAACGTTCATCCCCAGCGCCACTAACATCAGAACTAATCGTTTCATGGCATCCTCAGAACAGATCGCTGCGGGACTTCAGCAGGGCTTCAACGTCTTTATCCACTTTGATATGGATTTCATGCTCGATTTTCACGTTCATGTTGATGGTGATCGGCTCCTTGGGCGCCGCCACTTCAATGCGCGGCGTGCAGCCTGACAGCAGCGCGACGACGGCCACGGTGAGTACACCAGCCCTCTTTTTCATCGTTGTTCCTCACTTTCCTTGCCTGTCGCACTGCGGAGAAGGGGTATCGCCGCATGTTGCTCAAACCATGTTTGCAAATTGTCCCCGAAGCGCAGACTGCGCCAGAGGGTAAAAATATTTTCTTCATGGGTGTAATTCAGGTTCACGAAGCTGCTTTTGCCCTCGACGTGGCTGATGCCTTTGATGGCCGCCTGCATGGTCAACACCCCCAGATTATCCACATTGAGCTTCGTCCACGACTGCGAAATTTCCATATAGCGGAGCCAGTTGATCGCCGCCCCGGCAACCACGTTGTCTTTCACAATGGCATCCGCCGTGTCCTGGTCGATGCGCAGCGTCATCGGCCCCGGGTTGGTCAGCCAGCCATCTTTAATGATCCATTTTTCATTGTCCAGCCAGAACGGCAGCGCGCCGCTCACCGGGCCGGACATGGCAAACTGCTTCGGATTTACCGCGCTTATCAGTTCGCTGGAGGAAATGTTATCCACGCGCAGTAACGCCGGATCGTGCTGCGGCATTCTCAGCTGCTGCATGGTGATTTTACCGCCGAGCGCTTCGACCTTCACGTTGGTGAGCAGGAGCGGGTTTGCTTCGGTCCACGGATAATCGCCCTGGAGATCCGCAGTGATATTTCGGGCCGTGACCAGGTTTTTCACCTCGCTGATACGTAACGTTACCGGCCCCCGCGTGCCCAGCGACCAGGTGCCCTGGCTCAGGCGGAACGGCAGGACAAAGTCAACGCCGTTAATCTCGTTATCCGGCATCCACGCGCTGCCCGCTTTCAGCACCCCGTGCCCACCTGCCTCAAAGCCCTGATCGGGCGCCGCCGAGAAGGCCACCTGAGCGTACATTTCGCCGCCGCGCAGGGTCATTTTCCACTCTGGCGGGACCAGCGGCTGGAACACCGTAAGGGACTGTTTTGGCCACCAGGCCTGACCGCGAAGGCGTTCGCCATCCCAGCGGCCATTTACCCGTACCGGGCCGATGTCGTCCGCGTGAAGATCTCCTTTAAACTGGAACACCGTCGGGTCTGTCCCCTCAACGCTGAAGGTCAATACGGACGGGGGCAGCACGCTTCCGCCCGAGAAGCTCGTTTGCCCGGCATTGAGCGCGAGCGCGCCGCTGAAGCCAGGGTTAGCCGGGTCGCGCGACCAGCGCACCGGGCGATCAAGCACCAGGCGCGGTTTGCTGACCAGCATTGTGCCGTACTGCAATTTGTCGAAACCCGTGGAAAGATCCGTCAGCTCAATAACGTTGTCGCGCCACTCCCCGGTTCCCCGAACATCCCAGCGCGCGTTCATCGGCGTGAAGTTCCCTTTCCCCCAGTAGCGCCACTGCCACAGGCCGTTATCGGGTAAAAAGTCGTTAGCCTGGCCGTCCAGATGCAGTTCAAAATCGCCCATTTCGTTTTCATGCGCCCGCAGAATGGCTTGCAGGCGGCCATCTACGCCCTTTTGGGTCAGCTTTACGCCCGCCAGCGGCCAGCGGATTTCATCGATATCCAGCGAGTCAATGATGCGCCCGCGCGAGCGCAATAAAGCGCCGGGCTCAAACGTAAGCTGCGGATCGTAAAGGCTGCCGGTCAGTTTCGCCGGGAGTCTGGCATACAGGATCAGATCGTTTTGCTTGGCTTCCCCGCTCAGGTGCAGCGGCATCGCGCTGTTTTCCATGCTGAGGGAGCCGGGACCGATATTCAGCACCGCGTTGCCCTTACCCGCATCCCCCTGGGTCAGCACGTTGAGGCGCCCCGTGAAGGTAGCTTTCTCCAGCCCCTGCTGCCAGTTATCCACCTTCAGACCGACGCGTCCGCTCATCGGCATACCGGAGGCTGACAAGTTCCAGCGTCCGTCGCTGATCGTTAGCTGCTGGGCGGTGATCTGCCACGGTAAATCGAGCAGCGGCTCGGGGTTCTCCCGCGCCAACACCACCAGCTGGCCCTGATTGCCCTCCCAGTCCAGATCGGCATCGACCAGCGAGGATAACTGTGGCACGTTAAAGGTGGCGACCGTATGCCCCTTCACCGGCACGCCGTCCGGCACCAGCGGCAGGGTAAATTCACCCACCAGCTTCACGGGCTGAGGCTGGTCCGGCAGCTGTACATCGAACTGGCTTACAGAAAGCGTCTGGCCGCGCAGCTGCCCCTTAATACTCACCTGCTCCCCCTTATAGGTGATGTCCTGGCGGGCTGGGGTCAGGGAGGCATGCAGCTCACCTTCCCACTGCTGCCAGGGGGAAAGAGTAAAGCGGTGGATGGTCAGCCAGGTGTTGGGCAGGATGGCCTGCCACTGTGCCAGCGTTTTCGGCGCCACCGTCGAAGGCGCTGATTGCGGTAGTTTGCTCAGGCAGACAGAGTTGAGTTCAAGCGCGCCAATATCCAGATCCCAGCGGCTTGGGTGTGACAGGGTCACGTTTTCGACGCGGGCAATTTCGCACTCTTCTACCAGATAGCGAAGATCGGGGATAATCAGGGCGTGGCGCGTTAGCCGCGGGCTTTTTTCAAATGCGATGCGCGTTCCAACGGGAAGCCAGATCCCGGCGAGTGTGGGCACCCACTGGGCGAGCGTCATCAGCAGCGTCAGCGGCACGATTAACAGCAGCAGTAATAGCGCGATTGCGGCTTTGTATTTACCCTTCATGGGCAGTTAATATCCTGATTTTGCGAAATAAATAAGCCGTTCTTGCCGCTCATTGTCGCATGTTTAGCCAGTCAGTTGAAGGTTATGCCATTTTTAAGAGTAGATGCTCTACAATAATTCATAGAACTTATTGATTTCAATGAATTTTGAAAAATTGTAAGATAATTTTAAACATGCTAACGTGGTTCCAAAATCACTGGAGAAAGTCTTATGAAACTCGCGGTATATAGCACAAAGCAGTACGACAAAAAGTATCTGCAACATGTTAACGAGACGTACGGTTTCGATCTTGAATTTTTCGACTTTCTGCTGACTGAAAAGACGGCTAAAACCGCCCACGGCTGTGAAGGCGTATGTATCTTCGTTAACGATGATGGTAGCCGACCGGTGCTGGAAGAGTTGAAAAAACAGGGCGTGAAATACATTGCCCTGCGCTGTGCGGGCTTTAACAACGTCGATCTTGATGCCGCCAAAGAGCTGGGCCTGAAGGTCGTGCGCGTCCCGGCCTATTCTCCGGAAGCAGTGGCAGAGCACGCCGTTGGCATGATGATGTCGCTCAACCGTCGTATTCACCGCGCCTATCAGCGTACCCGTGACGCTAACTTCTCTCTGGAAGGGCTGACCGGCTTTACCATGTACGGCAAAACCGCTGGCGTGATCGGTACCGGCAAAATCGGCGTGGCCGCCCTTCGCATCCTGAAAGGTTTCGGCATGCGCCTGCTGGCGTTCGATCCGTACCCAAGCGCCGCTGCGCTGGAGCTGGGGGTGGAGTATGTCGATCTGAAGACGCTTTTCTCCCAGTCGGACGTCATCTCCCTGCACTGCCCGCTGACGCCTGAAAACTATCACCTGCTTAACCAGTCGGCGTTCGACCAGATGAAAGATGGCGTGATGATCATCAACACCAGCCGCGGCGGACTGATCGACTCTCAGGCCGCTATTGAAGCGTTGAAAACGCAAAAAATCGGTGCGTTGGGTATGGACGTGTATGAGAACGAACGCGATCTGTTCTTTGAGGACAAATCTAATGACGTGATCCAGGACGACGTATTCCGTCGCCTGTCGGCCTGCCACAACGTGTTGTTTACCGGACACCAGGCGTTTCTGACCGCCGAAGCGCTGATCAGCATTTCGGAAACCACGCTGGGCAATTTACAGCAGCTTGATAAGGGCGAACCGTGCCCTAACGCGATCGTTTAACACCTTCAGGCCGGGTGGCGGTGACCTCTGCCCGGCCAATAATAAGCCCACCGGAAAAATAACAGTGCCCCGGCGTGTATAGGGGCTATTTCGTTTAAAATAAATAATGCCCCTATAAAATAAACCTATAACTGTTTTCAGGAACCCTTCTACACTTTAAGCGGATATATCGGTAATAAGATTAATATAAGTCAATTTTATTACGTTCTTAAATGCTGGGCTATTTACTTAGCCTTCACACATTTTTGCCATTAGCAGAGGAGTCTGAAATATGGCATTCGTAACAACGAAAGATGGTGTCAGTATTTATTACAAAGACTGGGGTCCGAAAGAGGCGCAGCCTATTGTTTTCCATCACGGCTGGCCGCTGAGCGCCGATGACTGGGATAACCAGATGCTCTTTTTCCTTGCCGAAGGCTTCCGCGTCATCGCCATCGACCGTCGTGGTCATGGTCGTTCCGATCAGGTGAGTGAAGGCCACGATATGGATCATTACGCCTCCGACGCATCGGCCGTGGTTGAAAGCCTCGATCTGCGTAATGCCGTGCACGTCGGCCACTCCACCGGCGGAGGCCAGGTCGCCAGATACGTGGCGAAGTACGGTCAGCCTCAGGGGCGAGTGGCCAAAGCGGTACTGGTTAGCGCCGTTCCACCGCTGATGGTTAAAACAGACGCTAACCCCGGCGGAACGCCCATTGAGGTGTTCGACGGCTTCCGCCAGGCGCTTGCAGCTAACCGCGCCCAGTTTTACCTCGACGTCGCCAGCGGTCCGTTCTATGGATTTAACCGGGACGGAGCAGACGTTTCGCAGGGCACGATCCAGAACTGGTGGCGTCAGGGTATGATCGGTAGCGCCAAAGCCCACTATGAAGGCATTAAGGCGTTTTCAGAGACCGACCAGACGGACGATCTCAAAGCCATCACGGTTCCTGTCCTTGTGTTGCAGGGCGATGACGATCAGGTCGTACCGTATAAAAATGCCGCCCTTCTACAGGACAAGCTGCTTGCGAACAGCGAACTTAAAATTTATCCAGGCTTCCCGCACGGGATGCATACCACGCATGCCGATACCATAAACGCCGATATTCTGGCATTTATCCGCTCATAAAGACGTTGATTATTCATAAAAAACCGGGCGCTATGCCCGGTTCTCTTTAATCGTGAAGATTATTTGAAAACTTCCGCTACGGCCTGGAAGTTCGGGCCATGCTCACGAGCAGCAATGATGACGTAGTATTTCCCGCCCTTCTCGTCTGCCAGTTTTGAGAGTTTTTCATGAAGATCTGAAGGTGAAGAAATTTGTCCACCAGAAGCCCCTACAGATACGTTACCCAGATATTCCAGTTTGAAGTGGTGCGCTTCATCCTTGGAAATCATATCTGCCGCAGATGCGCCAAAGCTTGCTACCGTTAAAGCCAATACAGTCCCTAATAGTGCTTTTTTCATATCATTCCTCCTGTTGATGAATTTATATATTTAACATTAGCACCAAATATGTAAATGATCCGTATCAATTTTGTAGAAGGATTGAGCAATAAGAGGCGCGCCATTGATCATGATTATCGGCCATGCTGACGCGTAAACTGCGGGCGCAGCAGGTTCATCTACTATACTGACCGGGGTAGTTATCACTTATCTGCCCGGTTGCGCATAAAGCAACTCAAACTCACCTGTACCATGACCATCAGGAGAACAATATGCACACAAGTAAAACCCTGAAAAGGCTGCTAGCCGTATCAGCAGTTGCAGCAATGTTCAGCACCGTTGGCGTACACGCTCAGACGACAGGCGCCGCGCAGACTAGCGCTGCGGGCCAGGCTCAATCAGACGCCAAACTCAGCGCCGACGACGAAAATGCGTTGAAGGACATGGCGCAGGCAAATATCAACGAAGTTGCCGCCGCCAGGCTCGCCCTCGACAAGGCTCAAACCAGCGACGTGAAAACATTCGCCCAGAAAATGGTCGACGATCACGGCGCCGCCCTGACCAAAGTCCAGGCCGTGGCCCAGAAAAAGGGCGTAGAGCTGCCGACCGAGCCCGACGCCGCGCATAAGGCCCTGACGTCGAGGCTGGAAAACCAGCGCGGTGACGCCTTTGACAAGATGTATATGGAATACGCCGGTGTGAAAGATCACCAGAACGTGCTGTCGAAGCTACAGAGCGACGCCAGTAAAATCAGCGATCCGGATGTGAAGGCCCTGGCCAACGAGCACACTCCGGTCGTTGAGCAGCACCTGAAGTCTGCCGAGCAGATGTCCACGCGCGCCGGGGCATCAGCCGATAAATAAGCGCGCCGGTAAAACGGCAGAGGCAAAATAACGTGGGGCCCGCAGGCCCCACGCTTATTTCTCCCTTCCCGGGCAACACTATTCAGGCAGCGCGTAAACCACTACCTGGTCTCCTACCTGGTCCTTCAGGATCGTGTTTCCGCCCGCCACGAAGGCCACGTACTGGCGGCCTTTATATTCATAGACGGACGGGTTCGCTACCGCCGGGGCTTCTGCCTGATCGGACCACAGCTCTTCACCGGTTTCCACTGAGTAGGCGCGCACTTTGGCATCCATAGAGGCACCGATGAAGATCACGCCGCCCGCCGTCACGGCCGGACCACCAATGGTAGGCGAACCCCAGCTTTCCGGCATGAAGAAGCCATACTGCTGGGAGGCGCCAACCGGACGACGCCATTTCACATCGCCCGTGTGCATATCCAGCGCCACGATTTCGCCAAACGGCGGCTTCCAGCACGGCATGCCCAGCCAGTTGCTCGCCACCAGCAGACGCATGCCGTACGGGGCGCCTTCCTGTGGGGCAAAACCGCTTTCGTTGCCGGAGTCTTTGTCCGCGTTATCGTAATCTTCACGGCTGTAAAGCTTCACGTACTGGACGATATGCGAAGTATTGACGATGGCGATCTGTTTTTGCGGATCGAACGCCACCCCGCCCCACTGCACGCCGCCGGCGCTATCGGGATAGGTGAGCGTGCCTTCGCCTTTGGTGGTCGGCGGGGTGTACATTCCCTCATAGGTCAGGTTATCCCACAGGCGGGAACACTGGCCGCCACCGACGATATCCGCCAGCTTCCAGATTTCCGGCTTTTTCGACTGGTCGAGCAGCGGCGCAGGCTTGGTCGGGAACGGCTGCGTAGGCGAGAGCGCTTCGCCCTGTACCGAACCATCGCCCTGCGGAACCGGACGCTCTTCGATAGGCCATACGTCCTCTCCCGTCAGGCGGTTAACCACAAACAGGAAGCCCTGCTTGGTGGCCTGAACCAGCGCCGGGATCTGTTTGCCGTCTACGGTGATATCCATCAGTGTTGGCGCGGAGTTGATGTCGTAGTCCCAGACGTCGTGGTGTACCCACTGGCGAGACCAGACCACTTTACCGGTGTTGATGTCCAGCGCGGTGGTGGAGGTGCCAAGCGGAACAGCGTCGACGCGGTTACCGCCCCAGTAGTTGGGAGACGGAGACGAGACCGGGAGATAGACCAGGCCGTTGGCCTCATCGGCAGACATGTGCGTCCAGACGTTGGCCGTACCGGTACGCTTGCGGATCTCTTCCGGGATCGCGTCAAAGGTCCATTCACGCTCGCCGGTCTGGGCGTTGAATGAAAATACGGTACCAGGAGGCGCTTCGGCATAGGCCCAGTCTTTCCCGGCCCAGCCTACCAGCAGATGGTTGCCGACGACGGTTGGCGGTTGCAGGACAGAGAGCGGATACTTGGCGTTAACGGTGTTCCACTGGTTCAGATCCAGGACTCCGTTGTCCGCAAAGTCGCTGCACGGTTTGCCTGAATCGGCGTCCAGCGCAAAAAGCTTGCCGTCAACGGTGCCCATATAGACGATTTTCTGGCATGCCTGACCGTTCACCGGTTGTTTTGCCTGCCAGTAGGAAACGCCGCGGTTTTTGAGCACCGGCTGGGTCAGCGCCTTGCGCGACGATTTGGTGTCATAGTGCCACTTCTCTTTACCCGTGCCCGGATCCAGCGCAATCAGGCGATCGAAAGGGGTGCCGATATAGAGCGTGTCGTTAGCGAAAATGGGCGTTGCGGACCATACGGTCGCCGGCGTATCGCCTTTGCCATCCGAGACGTCGCCGGTATGGAACTCCCACACTTTCGTTAATTTACCGACGTTATCCGCCGTGATCTGGGTTAATGGGCTGTATTTCTGCGCGTTAAGCTGCCCATGGAAGCTGTCCCAGGTGGCGGTGCCGGGCACCAGCGGCGTTGCTGGCTGGTTCGCCGAGGCGACTTTTTGCCCGCCACCGTTGTCGGTTGAGGCATCGTCTGTGGTTTTTGTGGTCCCGGGTGCCTGCTGATCGGCGGCATCAATGTTAAGCGAGTCCTGGGTCCCCTGAGAGGCCTCAGCGGCTTTATCCTGCGCCTGAAGCGCGAACGGAGCGACCAGCAGCGCCAGCGCCGTCATGCCGACTTTTATGAAGGGATAATGCTTATCGTTATGCACGGGCGGCTCCTCAGGTTCGGACGGAATGTTTGTAACGGGCGGAATTGCTGCTCAGCATAATCAGACCGATCAGGCCGACCACCATGGCTGCCGTTATGATGTACTGGTGCAGCAGCGCGGCGGCAAAACCAATACCCACTAACACGACCAGGGTGATAATCATCAGGAAAACACGCGCCCCGCGCCCCGATGCCGCACGTAACATAAAGGTCAGTATCGCCAGCACCGCGCTGGCGATGGCCACGCCCAGTGCGCCAATGGTGCCTGTGACGCCCGTGAGCGGCGTCCACCAGGCGTATAGCGCCACCGCGAAGCCTATTATCGCGGCCAGCAGCAGCAAAATACTGCCTACGCGCGAAGATTGAGAATGCAACATACCAGGGATCCCCCTCTAAAAAATGCCAAATGGACCAACGTAAGGCGTTTTCGTGGATATATGCCCCTGCTGTTCGCGCGTGCAATCGCTATTAAAACAACGCGGCGTGAAGAACGGCGGCATATTTCACTAAACGTTACTGAGTATAGAAGAGGATTTTTTTAAGGGACGTTTATCCGACGCGTGAACATGGCCTTCTGAGTATTTGCAGGGTGTTTTCCGCGGCTGGCACAAAGTGGACAGGCTCATGCTGAAGGTCCGCTATGAGCGAGAAGCGGAGCATAAGTCGCGATATGTTGTCATTATTCCGGTTGGCAGACTTTATTAAGGCATGACTTGTGTTAATTTCAATTATCCCTGCTACTGCTTAGGTTAAATTATGCAATCAAACTATGAAGTAATTGAAACAGTACCTCTTCCAGAAGATTTTTGCCGTTTACGCATCATCGCCGGATTGACTCCCCGACCACTTGAATTGGCAAAACGCGCACTTCCTGCAAGCTGTTATGGAGTACACATTGTGTGTGCCGGAAATGCTGTAGGGATGGGGCGTATTGTTGGCGATGGTGCCCTGAACTTCGAGATCGTTGATATTGCTGTTGACCCGGAGCATCAGAGAAAAGGTTTGGGACGAGAAATCATGCAAAATTTAATGTTATGGTTTGAACAGCATGTGCCCGCCGGTGCCTATATTACCCTGATAGCCGATGTTCCCGCGCTATATGAAAAGTTCGGTTTTAAGAACGTACGGCCTGAAAGCGAAGGCATGGCTCTGATTTGGGGACACTAGAAGTCATCCCCATTTGGAAATTTAACGGAAAGGGTTAAGCTTCTTAGAAACATGCTTAGGGGATAGCCAAAAAAATGATTGTTAACTGTATGGTCTACCGTTCAGGCCGCCCCGCCGAAACCGTGGATATCGAGGATATCAGCGAAATCATCCAGGATACCGATGCGTTTATCTGGCTGGGGCTTTGGCAGCCTGAACCGGCGTTTATGTATAAAGTCCAGGAGGAGTTCGGTCTGCACGATCTGGCCGTTGAGGATGCGCTTAACGCACATCAGCGGCCTAAGATAGAGCGTTATGGCAGCTCGGCATTTATCGTTGTAAAGACCGTCAGTGGACAGGGTGACAACATTGAGTTTGGCGAAACGCATTTATTTGTGGGGCGCAACTTTCTTATTACGGTGCGCCACGGTGCTTCAGAGAGCTATGCGCCTATACGCGCCCGTGCTGCTGAAGCCCCGGACATGCTTTCGTACGGTCCGGCGTATCCGCTTTACTGTATTCTGGATTTCATTGTTGACAGTTATGCAGAGCTGACTGCGCGCCTCAATACAAAAATTGGTGATATAGAAGCGACACTTTTTCACAGTGAATTTGACCGTGAAGCTATTCAGGACGTGTATTCCCTCCGCCGTAATCTGCTCGGGCTTCGCAACGCCGCTCAGCCAGTAGAAGAAATCTGTACCGAGCTTATCCGCATACATGAAGAACTTATTCCAAAACCCCTCAGGGCGTATTTCAGAGATATTCAGGATCACGCAAGCCATGTAGTCACGGATGTAAATGACATGCGTGAACTGCTTAGCAGCGCGATGCACGTTAACCTGGCACTGGTTTCAGTGCAGCAAAACGAAGTTGTGAAGAAACTGGCCGGCTGGGGGGCCATACTCGTGATCCCGACGGTAGTCTTCAGCATGTATGGTATGAACTTCGACAATATGCCGGAACTGAAGACGCTCTATGGCTATCCGGCTACGATCGCTGTCACGCTGGGCGCCTGTGTATTACTGTGGCTACGACTTAAACGCTCTCGCTGGCTTTAATTGATAAGCGGTCCGATCGTTTTTGGTGCCGTGGAGTAACGTAAAGCCTCACGCTTATGTCGATTATACCACGGCACCAGACCCTATCCGTTAATTCCCCTGCATATGTCGGTACATTCCTGTTCATTGAGATCCGGTATCGCCCGCCCCACCGTTTATAAAATCCTGAAAAACGAGGCTATTACAGGGCAAGGTCACTCGTTATTATAAATTATCAAGCCACATCGATAATTATTATATTCGTTTATGCTTTATTGAACTCAGGTGTGAATTTATATTGAGGAACGTAAGCAATACTTTTTTAGACAAGGATGATTAATATGAAAAGGGTTTTTATGACGGCTGCATTAACGGGTTTATTTGTCAGTAATAATCTGTATGCAGGCGAAAGCTATCTGGTCTATAACCCACACAATATTGCGGTATTTGAAGTGCGTTTCTTTAATGTTGGCGACGGCCCCTTTATGCCGGACTGGCCGAATGCGTCTGAGTCAACCTGGGATCTTGGCCAGCAGCAAAAAGAAAAAATACTTGATGCCATGCGTTACTGGGCTGAGGTTATTACCCCCAGCCCAGGGCAACTGCCCGCCATTATCAATGTGGGGACGTTTAACGATGAGAATGCCGCAGGTTCCAGCGATTCAGTTACCGACGGCATCATGAGTCTGACGCAGTTGCAGGGAGCATTGAACGGCATTGATACCGGAGAGCTGACCTTTGGCTCCCATGCCCAGTTCATCATGGGCAAACTGGATTTTGATAACGTTCCCTATGTGCCTGCGCAGCTGCCGCGCACTGGAAAGGCCGATCTGGTCAGCGTCGCTGTCCATGAGCTGGCCCATGGCCTGGGAATATCCAATATGGTTACCGATCTGCGAGGCAGTGGGACATTCACGCCCGCTTTTGATACCGTGCCTTTTGGCTCCTGGACCAGCCATCTGCGTGATGACCGTGGCAATCCTGCCCGACCAGGGCAGGTAATATTGTGTAATGGATGCAATAACACCTGGGATCCACAAGGCTTTGATGTACGGCGCGATAAAGGCTATTTCACCGGCAGGCACGTGGATGAAGTACTTGCAGGCGCCATGCCTGGCGTACCGGTGAAAATGTTAGCAGACGACGGTTCCGTCGATGATAACTACATGAGCCATATCGAGCTGAAAAACAGCATGATGAGCCATCAGAACTACCGCAATTACACAACGTTTATGGAAGCGGAACTGGCATTGCTGCAAGATATGGGATATCAGATTGACCGTCGTAACTTTTTCGGTTTTTCGCTGTATGGCAACGGGCAAACTCTCATTAACCGCAATGGTTATTTTCTGCGTAATCAGCAGGCGGATGGCTATCTGGCGGGGCAATATAATACCGCTAATCTGGGGGTTGGCCTGCATGTGTATGGCAGTAATAACCATATCTTTCAACAAGCGGACCTGATGACATCAGGGAATGGCGGCGCGGGCATCCGTATAGATGGGCAAAATAACACCCTGAGCATTGAACCCGGAGTACGGGTATATGCCGATGGCGAAAATGGCCGTGGGGTGATGTTTGCCTACGGTAAACAGCACAACCTTATTCAACGTGGCGACGTCCAGGCACTGGGAGCCCGTGGCGTCGCTATCAGTTTTGATTTTGGCAATAACCTCCTGGGTAACGACGTGGATTATCGTGGATCCTGGCTTCATATCGTGGACGGCTATTACGATGCGTTATTACCCGAGTTGCAGGGAGCGCTGGTAGATAATGCCGACATCAGCGGACGGGTTTCCGGTAAAGGCGCGGCGATTTATATTTCACCGAACGCGCTGGTCGGTAATATAAATATATTAACGGGTGCCCGGCTGGAAGGTGATATTTATTCGGACTACGCCCAGCGGGATGACGATGGCCAACAGCGGTTAACACAGCTTACCTTCGGTCGGAAGGCCAATGCGTATGGCCAAGCGACGGAAGCTGCTGATGCTGATTTCAGCTTTACTTACCGCGGAAACATTGAAGGTATCAATAATCTGGCACTGGACGCGCACGGAGGGAAAACCTCGCTTAATGGCGATTTTCAGATTTACAGCATGACTATCGCGCCAGGTGCCAGCCTGTCCGGCAACGCCAGCTACACGCTTAATGAGGAAGGCCGCTTTGTAAATAACGGGATCCTTGCGCCGGGTAATTCCCTTGGGCAAATCACTCTATCCGGTGCTTATCAACAGGGTGATACCGGACAGTTGTTGTTGGAAGTCGACGGTCGCGGCAGACATGATACTCTGCGAGTGAAAGGTCACGCACAATTTGACGGTCAACTGACGTTTGCGCCGCAGCCGGACTGGTACGCCACAAACTGGCGTCTGAATACGCAAGATTTGCTAAAAACAGACTCTTCCGGCGGCAATTTCAGTGCCGTGAACAGCATGCTCCGCTCACCCACGCTAACGCTGCAAACCACGCCTCAGGGAAAGAATGGCTGGCAGCTCTCAATGCTGCGCGCTTCAAACGCATACAGCCGGTATGCGCAGGACGCTAATGCGCGGCAGGTAGGGCAAGCGCTGGATAAAATTGTGGCAGAAGCTAAGTCGGATATTCAACCGCTGTACCGTACTCTGGATTTCTCCGCCACTGATGGCAGGAGTATCAGCAATGCCTTGCCGCAGCTTTCTGCGGGCGCCTACAGCGCCATGTTCGCAAGTTCCCTTCACCGTGAACAACAGATAGCGCGGATCGTTGGCGGGCCGAATCCTGTGACTATGCCGAAACAACTGGCGGCAGGCGAATGGCGCAGCTTTGCTATCCCCTTTGGCGGCGGCTTCTGGCAACAGCGTCAGGGTGACAGTGTAGGGTATGACGCCAGCAGTTATGGCATTGTATTCGGTGCTGAAAAACAAAACGATCAGAATCACAACTGGATTTATGGCTTCCATGGTGCGGTCAGCGGCCAGTCGGTGACGGTGAAATCACCAGAAACCGCAACCGGAAAAACCACTGCTTTCGATCTGGGTATTCATGCTCGTTATGGCGCTGAAAGGTCCGAAGGAATGTATTTATTCGGCACTGGCCGATTGGGTATTGAAGACAGCTGGCTGGACAGAAACATTCATGTTGAAACTTACGGAGCAAGCCACCATGCCACCTGGACCGGATTGTCAGGCTCTGTTTCGGCCGGCGGGGGCTATCGATGGGCGCTGAATAATAATGTGAACGCCGGACCGGTAACTTCATTGAATTACACCACATTACATCGTCCCGGCGTGAAGGAAAGCGGCAATGACGGCAGCCGACTGATGCTGGGTTCGCAGACCTTCGATTCTCTGAGATCAAGTATCGGGGTGAATAGTAACTGGAATGTCCCCCTCGCTTCAGGGGCGTCGATAGCAGCTGAGTTGCAGCTTACCTGGGATCATGAACTGCTTGATGGCAACGTAGTGCAACACGCCTCTTTCGCCAACTATCGAAGCACAGGGTTTAGTTCCAGGAATCAGGTGACTGGCCGTGACGCTCTGGGCGTTAAGGCAGGTATGAGCTATAAAATCAACGCTGATGTCGAATTGGGCATTGGGGTTGAAAGCGAAATGTTTCGTTCTGGCTATGACTCGATCGCAGGTAATCTTTCAGCCACCTGGCGTTTCTGATGTCTGAGGACGAGAAAATAACAGGGCTGGTAATTTAACTCACCGTATCCCCGGCGTTGCCGGGGTATTTTTGAAGGTTTTTGATATCAGAAATGGCTTGTGTCTCCCTGACCATGCTCACCTGAGCCTTCAACCCGCTTAAGCTGGATCTCTTCACCACGTTGCCAGGCATCAGCTCCCTTAGCAACGGGGTGCGCCACAATATCCTTACGTTCTTGTTTGATGGCTTGCGTGCTTACGTCAAAGCGCCGATCTCTGTCCGCCAGGAGTTTGGGGTCTAACTGCCCTTCCCCGGTAAAGCCCATCATCAGAGCCGGAATGCCGAGCGGCAGCTTTTTATCGCGGTCGGTGTGCCAGGTATGCCAGGTCTTCCCGTAGGTATTCACAATTTTGCTCATCAATGCTTTGTCAGCCACTGCCGGTAAACCGGGAGCAATCAGACTGCCGGATTTCACTTCATATTGATGGCTGTGCCACAATTTTTTTTCTTCCGGCGGCAGTGTGTTAAACAAACGCTCACTAATGATGTACTCAACGCCCATTAAACGGGCATCTTTGGTGTTTCCGTCGTAGATCACCGCCTGCATCACGTCTTCATTCAAGACGGTTACATAATGATGGGCTTCCATCTGGCCATTTTTATCCCCGCTATAAAAATGGAAACCGTCCAGGTAGGTACTAATTGCATCAATGGGCGGACGGGACTGGATAAGCTGCGCACCGGCTTCAAGCGAGCTCGTCCCGACGGAGGTTTTTACACCCGGAACAGGCGTATTTGAAGGGGTGTTGTTCGCGCCGCAACCCACTAAAGTCAGGCTCGACAATAATAAAAGCGATAATGGTTTCATTGACCCTCCCTGTAAAAGTCACTTTACTGAAAGTAGTACATTAGCGCAGACACGCCAGGCGAATTTTTATTAAACCATCGGGCAAACTGGCGTACCTTCCGTTTAAACTGATTTTCTGAAATAAATAATGTAGAGCTGTCAGTGACCCTACGAAAATAAACATCATGCGTCATCTGTTCAGGAATGCATCAACGGAGTTCTGTTGTGAATGTCCTGTTATTGGCACAAAACAGCCGTTAACATTCATCGAATCCTCAGTAAATCTGAATAGCGGGTCGTGTACCGCGGCGAAAGCATTTCACGCTTCATCTGCCATTGCTGCTGTATACCCTGCCCGGCAAAGTAAAGCGTTCCCTTTCCATCTTTCGCGTTCAGACGATCCAGCACTTCCATCAACTTTTCACTTCCGGCACGCGGTGCGCTGTTGTCAAACAAATTGAGCTGGGCAACCCCCTGGCTGAAGAAGTCTCCGAGCATAATGCCGGCTTTCTGGTAGCGGTGCCCCTCCTTCCAGATTTTATCGAGGCACTTTACCGCAGCGTTGATAATGTCGCGGGAGTCCTGAGTGGGCGTGAGAAGCGTCATTGAGGCACTGTTGCCGTAATAGGGTTCGTTCAGCGCGAATGGAGAGGTCTTTACGAACGCCGAGATAAAGCGGCAATACTGGTGCTCGCCGCGTAACTTCTCAGCGCCACGGGCCGCATAGCTGCATATAGCCTGACGCACCTGCTCATATTCTGACACGCGTTCACCGAATGACCGGCTACAGACGATCTCCTGCTTTGCCGGTGCAAACTCTTCCAGGTCGAGGCACGGCTCGCCGCGCAGTTCCCGGACCGTTCGCTCCAGCACCACATTGAAGTGCTTGCGGATAATCCATGTGCTCTGCTCTGAGAGATCCAGCGCCGTTTTGATGCCCATCGCGTTGAGCTTCTTGCTGATGCGCCTGCCCACGCCCCACACGTCCTCTACAGGCACGATAGCCAACAGCCGGCGCTGGCGGTCGATATTGGATAAGTCAACTACCCCACCCGTCTGCTGCTGCCATTTCTTCGCCGCGTGATTTGCCAGCTTCGCCAGCGTCTTCGTCTGGGCTATACCCACGCCGATCCTCAGGTGCGTACGCTTCAAAACCGTTTCGCGGATCTCCTTGCCAAAATCAGTCAGGTCCCGGCAGTTTCGAACCCCGGTGAGGTCACAAAAGGCTTCGTCAATGGAATATATTTCGACGCGCGGGCTTATTTCTTCCAGCGTGGTCATAACCCGGCTGGACATGTCAGCGTAAAGTTCATAGTTACTGCTGAAGCAAACCACGCCGGCGCGCCGGAACAGGTCTTTCTGCTTAAAGTATGGCGCCCCCATGGTAACGCCAGCGGCTTTGGCCTCTGCGCTGCGCGCTATCACGCAACCGTCGTTATTTGAGAGGACAACCACCGGTCGGCCTCTCAAATCTGGCCTGAATACCGTCTCGCATGATGCATAGAATGAATTCACATCACAGAGCGCAAACATATCAGCTGGCCGATTTAACAATAAAAGTGACCACGCCGAAGACGTCCAGCGTGTCTTCACTGCCAACGATAATCGGCGAATAAGCGCTGTTCATCGGATTGAGTTGAACATGAGGCCGCAGTTGCAGGCGCTTAACGGTAAATTCCCCTTCTACCGCGGCGATGACAATATCTCCGTGCTCGGCCGTTCGGGAACTATCGACCACCAGCAAATCGCCGTCGCTTATTCCCCCTTCAATCATCGAATCACCCGCGGCTTTAACGAAATACGTCGAGCTGGGGTGGGCAACCAGAAGTTCATTAAGATCAATGCGCTGCTCCACATAGTCGGCAGCCGGGCTTGGGAATCCGCACTGAACTAAATCGCTGAAAAGCGGAAGCGCGACAATCTCACGCAGTTCTGTAGGTCTGATAAATTCCATTACGCATACCTCTACTACTGTTTTTATATACAGTAGTTTTGTTTTGAAGCACGCGCAAGCCAGCTGAACCGTAGCGACTGTTTAAACCTTCACCGTTTCGTTTGTAAGTTTCTCTCTGGCTTCAAATTATAGTTTTTGTAAATTTTACGATTAAACGCTTCGACTGCTCGTTTTAAACGCTAAATGAATAGAATGTCACCAACACAGACAAAATGAAGAGCGGCATGGCATTTCTTTAGCCAGAATGCCGTTTGACTGTACCCATATACAGTAGTATTTTTACGTGCAGACAGAATCGCACAATTAATATTCATAGGGAAAAAATAATGTTTGTTGAACTGGTTTATGACAAGCGAAACGTACAGGGGCTGGAGGGAGCCAGGGAGATAATTCTGGCTGAACTGACAAAACGTGTGCACCGGATTTTTCCTGATGCCAGCGTGACGGTTAAGCCGATGCAGGCGAACGGCCTGAATAGCGATGCCAGCAAAAGCGACCGGGAAAAGCTGAACCGTATGCTTGAGGAGATGTTTGAAGAGTCGGACATGTGGCTGACGCAAGAGTAACCAGCGTTTAGCGACAGGGAAACCGCTATGGCATATGGCCAGGTTTCCCTGTCATTGACGCACAATAAACGCAGGGCAGGTATTTATTAATATCGCTTCATTGTGTTGACTGTCGCCCTTTCTGACCAGTCAGGCCTTTCTCCAGACATAATGGCACGCTGTTGTGATGGCGTCACAGACTGGGTTATTTCAGGCATTGATTTATATTCAGGTTGTTCAGGAGAGCTGAGAACCAGATCAGAACTACAACCTGACAGAAGGAAAAAAACGAATACAGATGAATTAAACTTAAACACTTCAACCCCTTCCAATGGGACACGTTTTGCAGACAGAATGCAGTGTCTCCCGGCGACTTTGCCCCATTCAGCAAAGACACGTGCATACCCGCAGAGAGCAGTTGCCTGTAATGCCCCCTAGTATAGAATATTCATTATAAGAATAAAATTATGCCGAAATCATTTCCACAGTCAATACTTCATTGCAACAAGTCACGCTGCGCGAGTGGGTAACAAAAAGTCTGTCAGGTGGTCATCTTAGAAATTCAGAGCATACCCAATAGCACCTGAGCCATTTATTGCCGAGACTTTCCGTATCGATATAGCTGGTTTATTACTCGCTGACTCTGCCTCTGTACCTGTACCTGTATCTGTATCTGTATCTGTATCTGTATCTATGGTGAAACAATGAAAAGTGCCCTGCTCGCTACCCTTGCGACTCTTCTCGTAGCAAGTTCATCCGTATACGCCGATCCGTGGAAAGACGAATCAGGTAATGGTCGCAGGTATGATTACCATGGAGAAGATCATAAAACCGTATATCGGGACGGTCGTTGTAAGGTCGAAAGGAAATGGGAAGGTAATGGCGAATACAAGGAAGAACGTAAATGTAAAGGCTATTCCGATCACGATCGCTATGACGATCGTCCCTCTGTCATCATCAATACTCCGGATATCGTTATCACACCATAATTGTTAATTAGGCTATATTATGTGATTGCGCCCGGGGTAATGTGATTTGGTATGGGTACGCACTGGCGTTGCCCATACCTTTTCTTTGCTTGCTAATTAAATGGCAGAGGAAGACAGCTTACCTAAAAAAATTCTGTGTCTGTCCGGTAGGGTTTTAATAAATATATTGTACTACCTGAATCCTTCTTTTATCCATGCCCTATACTTTCAGTCTGACTGACTGGAGATTTCTATGTGTGGACGTTTTGCACAAGCCCAAACTCGTGAAGAATACCTGGCCTACCTTGCCGACGAAGCCGATCGCGACATCGCATATGACCCGGAACCGATTGGACGTTACAACGTGGCGCCCGGTACCAAAGTGCTGCTGTTAAGCGAACGCGACGAACAACTGCACCTCGATCCGGTGTTCTGGGGCTACGCACCTGGATGGTGGGATAAAGCACCACTGATTAACGCACGGGTAGAAACCGCAGCCACCAGCAGAATGTTTAAACCTCTGTGGCAGCATGGACGGGCGATCTGTTTTGCCGATGGTTGGTTCGAATGGAAGAAGGAAGGTGACAAGAAACAGCCCTATTTCATTCACCGGGCCGACGGGCAGCCGATATTCATGGCGGCGATCGGCAGCACGCCATTTGAACGTGGTGACGAAGCAGAGGGCTTTCTCATAGTGACGTCTGCTGCGGATAAAGGACTGGTTGATATACACGATCGGCGGCCGCTGGTTCTGTCGCCAGAAGCTGCAAGGGAATGGATGCGCCAGGACGTAGGCGGGAAAGAAGCTGAGGAGATCATTGCCGACGGATCTGTGTCCGCAGACAAGTTTATATGGCACGCAGTGTCGCGTGCCATTGGTAATCCCAAAAATCAGGGTGCTGAATTGATTGAGAATGTTCAGTGATATCCTGAGAGATATTACCAGAGTTTTACGCTTCCATCTGGCTGCTTACCCCCCACTGGAGTCATGCTGTACACCTTAGTTACACATTTTTGTATGCCGTCTTTAAGAGGCTTTACCTTCTTCTTGCCTGAATTATTCCGCTCAAAATAATTCACGGTGGATATTTTATTTTGACAATAGCGCAAAGGGGGAGCCCTTAAGCACTCAACCCCCGGTTATCCAGCATCGGTTCAATCTTCGGATCGTGCCCACGCCAGTTCCGGTAAAGTTCAGCTAAATCAGTACTATTGCCGCGCGACAAAATCGCCTCGCGGAATGTCTGTCCGTTTTCGCGCGTCAAACCGCCCTGCTCGACAAACCACTGATAGCCATCGTCCGCCAGCATCTGCGTCCACAGGTAGGCGTAATACCCCGCCGCGTAGCCGCCGCCGAAGATATGGGCGAAATAGCTGCTGCGGTAGCGCGGCGGTACGGCTGAAAGATCCAGCCCCTCTTTTTTCAACGCGGCGGCTTCAAAGGCTTCCACGTCCTCAACCGGCGCCTGAATGCCGTGCCAGTTCATATCCAGCAGCGCGGCGCTCAGCAGCTCCGTCATGTCATAACCCTTGTTAAACTGGGTCGCATTGAGCATTTTTTCCCGCAGCGCATCCGGCATCGGCTCGCCGGTTTGGTAGTGACGGGCAAAGTGTGCAAACACCTGCGGATGGCTGGCCCAGTGTTCATTGATTTGCGACGGGAATTCAACAAAATCACGCGGCGTGTTGGTGCCAGAAAGCGTGGCATAGCGCTGGCTGGCAAACAGGCCATGCAGCGTGTGGCCAAACTCGTGGAACAGGGTAATCACATCGTCCCAGGAGATCAGCGCGGTCTGCCCGTTAGCCGGTTTTTGGTAGTTGCAGACGTTGTAAATCACCGGACGCGCGGCAAACTCGTAAGATTGCTCAACGAAATTTCCCATCCACGCGCCGCCGGCTTTGGAATCACGCGCGAAGAAGTCGCCGTAGAACAGCGCCATGCCTTCACCCGTATGATCGAAAATCTCCCACACGCGCACGTCCGGGTGATAGACCGGGATATCGAAACGCTCGACAAAGCGAATGCCGAACAGCTGCGTGGCGGTCCAGAATACGCCATCCTCCAGCACGGTATTAAGCGCGAAATAGGGTTTAATCTGCGATTCGTCCAGCGCATATTTCGCTGAGCGCACGCGTTCGGCATAAAACGCCCAGTCCCAGGCCTGCACCGAAAAACCGCCCTGCTCGTCGTCAATAACCTTCTGAATATCTGCCTGCTCCAGCGCGGCCCTGCTGCGCGCCGCAGGAACTATCCCGCGCATGAATTCGAGCGCGGCATCCGGCGTTTTCGCCATCTGGTCGGCAATGCTCCAGCTGGCATAGTTTTCAAACCCGAGCAGCTGCGCCTGCCTTGCCCGTAATGCGGTAAGCCGACGGATCAGGTCGCGCGTATCATTTTCGTCGCCTTTCTGAGTGCGTTCCCAGCCCGCATTAAACAGCTTTTTCCGCGTCTCGCGCTGCGTGAGTGCTGCCAGCGCGGGCTGTTGCGTGGTATTCAAAAGCGGGATCAGCCAGCGATCCGTCAGCCCTTTTTCTGCGGCAGCGTGAGCGGCGGCGTCTCTCTCCTCCGCGCTGAGCCCGTCAAGATGTTGAACATCGTCCACCACCAGCCCGCCCGCCTTGTTTGCAGCCAGCAGGCGCTGGTTGAACTGGCTGGTCAGGGTGGCGGCTTCGGTATTCAGGGCTTTCAGCTCGGCTTTTTCATCGGCGTTCAGTCGCGCACCCGCCAGAACAAAGTGCTGATACGTCTCCTCTGTCAGCCGACGGGATTCAGCATCCAGCGTGTCGCGATCCTGCCAGACGGCTTCCACGCGGGCGAAAAGCGTATCGTTTAGCCAGATATCGTTCGCCAGCCCGGCCAGTTCGGTAGAGAACTGCTCGTCCAGCGCCTGGAGATCATCGTTGGTGTGTGCGGACGCCATGGCGAAGAACACGCTGCTAACGCGCGACAGCATGGCCCCGCTCTTTTCCAGCGCCAGCACGGTGTTATCGAAATCCGGCGCGGCGCGCTGCGCGATAATCGCGTCAATGTCAGCACGCTTGAGGCGCATTGCTTCATCAAACGCCGGGCGATAGTGGCTGTCTTCTATCACATCAAAACGCGGGGCCTGATAAGGCAGCAGGCTCACGTCAAAGAAAGGGTTGTTGACCGACATCGTTTACTCCTGAGCACGGTATTTCTCACCAGAGTAGGCCAGCCTGCCCCGGCCTGCAATGACGTCATACAAATGTTGCCTTAACGACCCGCCCGAGAGCGTGCTATGGTAGTACAACACAAAAAGCGTTGAGGAACAGTGAGATGATTATTTTAGTTACCGGGGCGACGGCAGGTTTTGGTGAAAGCATCACGCGTCGCTTCGTCGCCAACGGACACAAGGTGATTGCAACGGGCCGTCGTCAGGAGCGTTTGCAGGAGCTGAAAGACGATCTGGGCGACAGCATCCTGACCGCGCAGCTGGACGTGCGCAACCGTGCCGCCATTGAAGAGATGATTGCAAACCTGCCTGCCGAATGGCGTGACATCGACGTGCTGGTCAATAACGCCGGCCTGGCGCTGGGCATGGAGCCTGCCCACAAAGCCAGCGTGGAAGACTGGGAGAACATGATCGACACCAACAACAAAGGCCTGGTGTACATGACCCGCGCCGTGCTGCCGGGCATGGTTGAACGTAATCGTGGTCATATCATTAATATCGGTTCCACCGCAGGCAGCTGGCCTTACGCGGGCGGCAACGTCTATGGCGCAACCAAGGCCTTTGTACGCCAGTTCAGCCTGAACCTGCGCACCGACCTGCACGGTACCGCCATCCGCGTGACCGACGTTGAGCCGGGCCTGGTAGGCGGAACGGAATTCTCCAACGTGCGCTTCAAGGGTGACGACGCGAAAGCGGATAAAACCTATGAAAATGCAAATGCGCTGACGCCGGAAGATATCACCGAAACCGTCTGGTGGGTCGCGACGCTGCCGAAGCATGTCAACATCAATACTGTTGAGATGATGCCCGTCAGCCAGACCTATGCCGGACTCAGCGTGCATCGCGGGTAATTCACCCTTCCCGGCCTGCGGGCCGGGTATGTGATGACGGGTAAAAGAATGGTAGTATGTTCAGGTTAACTCTCTGAGAAATCACAACCCATGGCCGCTGAATCGCAACTTAATCCTACCCAGCCCGTTAATCAGCAAATTTATCGCATCTTACGCCGTGATATTGTTCGCTGCCTGATCCCGCCGGGAACGCCGCTCTCAGAAAAAGAGGTTTCGGTACGTTTTGACGTTTCCCGTCAGCCCGTGCGCGAGGCGTTTATTAAGCTTGCAGAAAACGGCCTTATTCAGATCCGCCCTCAGCGCGGCAGCTACGTGAATAAAATTTCGCTTTCGCAGGTGCGTAACGGCTGTTTTGTTCGCCAGGCCATCGAGTGTGCGGTGGTGCGTCGCGCCGCGTCGCTCATCAACGACAACCAGTGTTACCAGCTGGAGCAAAACCTGCATCAGCAGCGTATTGCCATCGATCGCAAACAATTAAACGACTTTTTCCAGCTGGACGATGAGTTTCACCAGAAACTGGCGCAGATCGCCGAGTGCCAGCTCGCGTGGGATACCGTCGAAAACATCAAGGCCACCATCGACCGCGTGCGCTATATGAGCCTCGACCACGTGTCACCGCCAGAAATGCTGCTGCGCCAGCATCACGATATTTTCAGCGCGCTGGAAAAACGCGACGCGGAAGCCGTAGATAAAGCAATGACGCTTCACCTCCAGGAAATTAGCGAGTCGGTTCAGTTAATTCGTCAGGAAAACAGCGAGTGGTTTAGCGAAGAATAAAACCTCGCCGCCCCCTTTCGGTTGCGGCGAAGCGATTAGCGAACCACTAATACCGGAATAGTGGCGTAGCGCAGGATAGTTTCAGCATTCGAACCCAGCAGATGCGTTGTGATACTCGGATTTTTCGATCCGATAACGATGACATCATATTTCCCCTCTTTGCTGAGCTTGATGATTTCATCCCGTACGTTGCCGAAGCGTACTTCACAGTCAATATTGTCCGGGGACATATCAAAGAGCCGTTTCAGCGCTTTCATCTTCTTATCAGACTCGGCGGTCATATACTCTTCGAATTTCTTAATATCGGCATTGAACCCCCGCAGTAACGAACGGCTGCTGTTAGGAAGAATGTTGACCAGGGTGATGGTCGCGCCTTCCGCCTTCGCGAGGTTGGCCGCATGGCGTACCGCTTTGTCGCTCAAGTCCATTTCAAACACGTCAACAGGCATCAAAATTTTCTTATACATAAGCCTGACTCCTTTTCCAGTGAAGGGTTATTTTCTGCTTCCAGAATGGCATTGCGGAGATAAACAAAGCCTAAACACTTGCATCCTGAAATTATCAATTAAGGAAAATAACTGTCCGCTTTGTAAAGCGGTGTCCTGAACCGTCAACGCCATCATGAAATAAGAAAAAAGTGTGAGCTTGATCAAAAGCAAATAATTTCGTTTAAGAGAGGCGTATTAATAGTGCCCCGTGAACGGCAGTCGTTGAATTAGCGCCGTAACGGATAAGTGAGAGAGGAGAAAATACCATGATGACATACGACCGTAACCGAAATGCAATCACCACCGGCAGCCGCGTCATGATTAGCGGCACAGGCCAGTTCGGCGTGATTAAAGCGATCCACAGCGACGGCCTTAATGCCGAGCAGGTGCGTCGTAATAAAACGGTTGAAGTGGACGGATGCGAAGGTAAGTTCGAACCAATTGAGCTGATTCGCCTGGGGATGCACTAAGCCGTGCCCCGACATGCCGCCGCGAACGGCGGCATGTCATAGCGTTAAAGCTGAGCGGCGTACTCCGCAACCGTGGCCTTCGCGCCTTTTTGCAGCAACGTCTGATAGGCCTGCATGACCGCCGCCACAAACACCGCGTCCTTCGGCAGCTCGTTACCGAAAATAGACTCAATGCCCAACAGCGCATTAACGCGGCTTTCCCCTTCAGGGCTACCGTTTACCGCCGCCTGAATCACCGCCAGCTGCGGATCGCTCACCTCAATCGCGTTACCTTGCTCATCCACACCGCCGACATAACGCATCCAGCCCGCCACGCCCAGGGCCAGCAGCGGGAAAGGCTTCTGGTGGACAAGGTGCCAGCGCACGGAATCGAGCATGCGCTGCGGCAATTTCTGGCTGCCATCCATGGCGATTTGCCAGGTGCGGTGGCGCAGTGCCGGATTGCTGTAGCGCGCGATCAGCTGGTCGGCATAACGACCTAAATCCACGCCTTTCACTTTCAGCGTCGGCGCCTGCTCTTTCAGCATCAGCGCATGCGCGGCGATACGGTAATGTTCATCTTCCATGCAGTCATTAATGTGCTGATAACCGGCCAGGTAGCCAAGATAGGCCAGGAACGAGTGGCTGCCGTTAAGCATTCTCAGCTTCATCTCTTCAAACGGAATGACATCAGAAACCAGTTCCGCACCGGCCTTTTCCCACTCAGGACGGCCTGCAACGAAATTGTCTTCAATCACCCACTGGCGGAACGGCTCGCAGGCCACGCCTGCCGGATCGCGTACGCCGGTCAGCTGCTCGATTTTATCCAGCGTGTCGGCCGTGACGGCGGGCACAATACGATCCACCATGGTTGACGGGAAGGTGACGTTCGCTTCGATCCAGTCTGCCAGTTCGCCATCAACAGCGCGCGCGTAGGCACAGGTCACATTGCGCATCACGTGGCCGTTCTCCGGCATGTTATCGCAGGACATCACGCTGAATGCCGGTAGCCCCGCCGCCTTGCGACGCGCCAGCGCTTCCACCACCACGCCCGGTGCAGATTTTGGCTGATGCGGGTTTTGCAGGTCTGCAACGATTAACGGATGATCGAGCATCAGTTGTCCGGTTGCCGGGGAGTGGCAATACCCTTTCTCGGTGATGGTGAGCGACACAATGGCAACCTGCGGCTCGCACAGGGCTGCCAGCACGGTTTCCAGCCCGTCCACCTGCGCATGGAGCGCGGTTTTAACGACGCCGACCACGCGTGCCGTCCAGGCATCGGCTGACATTTCTGCCACGGTATAAAGGTTATCCTGTGCCTTCAGATCGGCGATCTGCTGTTCGCCGCCAATCAGGTTAACTTCGCAGTAACCCCAGTCGCTGCCCTGTTCTGCGGCGAGTATGTCGGTGTACACCGCCTGGTGCGCGCGGTGAAACGCGCCAAATCCTAAATGAACAATGCGTGCCTTAAGGCTGCTGCGATCGTACTGCGGACGCGTTGCCTTCGCCTGTAATAACCGGTTTTCCATGATTGAGACTCGTTAATTAATGAAAGCTGTGATCCGCTGCCGCTTGCTTAACAAAGCGGCAGCGCCTGCTGACTACACCAACTAGAATGGCAGTCGGAGTCAAAAAACGCTGCCATTAACCATACTGATACGTCGTTTTCAGATCTTGATTTACATTAACTTTTCGCCATGTGGTGTGACATCAGAGAAAAGTTGTGTGACAGGTAGCGCAAGATGTAAACCATTAGCGACGGGAAGAGAGCGCGCCGTAGGCTACCGATCCCTTATGTGACGCTTCTGCCGCATCTTCCGCTTCACTCAGATCGCGATCGCGCACTTCCGGCATCAGCAAAGCGGAGAGCAGCCCAATCAGCGAGTACGCCACCAGCATCGCCACAATCGGCCACCAGGACCCGGTCATGTTGCAGAAGATCCCCGCCAGCACCGGACCAAAGCCTACGGCCACCAGCCCACCCGCCTCTTTCGAGATCGCCATGCGGGTAAAGCGGTTCCGCGAACCAAACATCTCTGCCATGGTGATGTTTTCCAGCGCAAACAGCCCGAGCACCGCGAAGTTATGAATAACGATGATAGAGAGCATGATCACGCCCGGCGCGTAACTTTTATCGACGATGATCGACAGCATCGGGTAAGCCAGTAAGATGGCTGAAATATTAAGGAGGATATACGGCAGACGGCGCCCCACTTTATCGGACAGCCAGCCCAGCAGCGGGATGGTGAGGAAGCCGAGAATCGAGCTGATCATCAACGCATCGGTTGGGATCGCCTTATCAAACAACAGCGTCTGCACCAGATACCCGGCAAGAAACGTCTGAATCAAACCTGAGTTCCCGGCCTGACCAAAGCGCAGCCCCGTCGCCAGCCAGAACGATTTGCTCTTAAACATCGCGCCTAATGAGGTATCCTGCGCCGCCGCCGGCGCAACGGTTTCGGCGTCGTTAACCTTCTCAAACACCGGGCTCTCTTTAAGGTTCATACGCAACCAGATGGCGAAGATCATCACCACGACGCTGGCGAGGAACGGCACGCGCCAGCCCCAGGCAATAAGCTCTTCACGATCGAGGGCAAAGAACATGACGGCCCAGATCGCCGTGGCGCTCAGCGTTCCGCAGTTGGTTCCCATGGCCACCAGCGAGGAGATGATGCCGCGTTTCCCCTTCGGCGCGTACTCCGCCAGCATGGTCCCTGCGCCGGAGATTTCCGCCCCCGCGCCCAGCCCCTGAATAATACGCAGCGTCACCAGCAGCACCGGTGCGAAAATCCCGATCTGCGCGTAGGTTGGCAATACGCCAATTAAGGTGGTGCAGATCCCCATCATGGTGATGGTGATAAACAGCACCTTTTTACGGCCAATTCTGTCCCCCATTCTGCCGAAGATAAATGCCCCGACGATACGCGCGATGTAGCCAGCGCCGTAGGTCCCCATCGCCAGGATCAGCGCCATGGCCGCAGACTGTTCAGGGAAGAAGATTTCATGGAACACCAGCGCGGCGCCAAGGGAGTAGAGCTGGAAATCCATAAACTCCAGGGCGGTGCCCAGCCAGCCAGATACGGCGGCCTTCACCAGGTCTGACGTACTTCTTTGAGGTTGTGCTTGAGTCATAATGGCTATCTCTGAAAGGTAAGATGCGTACCACTTAGAGCCTGTCTTCGCAGGCTCTTAACCGCGTGATTTTTATTGGTCGAACGTGAGCAAGACTTTGCAGCACTGCCGCTGATCTTTTTCAAACAGTTCGATGGCGTCTGTAACGTGGTGATAGTCAAATGTGTGGGTGACCAGTTTTTCAGGGTCGATCAGCCCTTTTTCCAGCCAGTCGATAACGACCGGGAATTTGTTGGCATTCAGGCGCGACGAGAAAATTGACAGCTCTTTGCCGGTGATCCCCTGCTGCACGATCTGGCTCGGGTCGCTGGAGAAGCCCATCAGCACGATGCGTGCCGCCGGGGAAGCCAGCGTAATCGCTTCTTGCAAAATGGAAGGATGGCAGGCAGCATCGATGATCAACGTCGGCTTGATCCCTTTTTCGTCCAGCGCGGCCTGTAGCGATTGTTCTCCGTTGTTGAAGACCCAGTCTGCACCGCTGCGCTGCGCCATCGCCAGCCGCTCATCAATACGATCCACCACGATGACCTGCTTCACCTTGTAAACGCCCTTCAGCGCCTGCACGGTAACCAGCCCCATCGGGCCTGCGCCGTAGATCAGCGCCACGTCCTGTTCGGTGGGTTTCGCCTGCCCCGTGACGTTAGCGGCAATGGTGAAGGGCTCAACCATCACCGCGTGTTTGTCTGGGATCGCAGCCGGAATGTGCCAGGCGTTTTTTGCCGGCACAACGGCGTATTCGCTGAAGCCACCGTCGCGATGGACGCCCAGCACCACCAGCGAGGTGCACACGTTCGGTTTTCCGACGGAACACGGGTAGCAGTGCCCGCAGCTGATCACCGGATCAACCGAGACGCGCTGGCCCAGCCGGGAGCTTTCCACGCCTTCGCCAATCGCGTCTATTTCGCCAAAGAATTCGTGACCAATGACGCGCGGGTATTTCGCAAACGGGTTATGCCCGCGATAGATATGGCTGTCTGAACCGCAGATCCCGGCCAGCCTGATTTTGACGCGGACTTCCCCTGCGCCCGGCAACGGGAGGGGACGCTCTTCAATCACCAGCGCATTGGGCTGTTGGATCACTACGCTTTTCATCATTCGCTCCTCGTTTACCAGTTCCAGAGGGTGCCGTCTTCCAGGCGGGCCACCGGCAGATAGGCCGGATCGTACGGGTATTTCGCCGCCAGCTTCTCGTCAAACTCGATGCCCAACCCTGGCTTGTCGCCCGGGTGCATATAGCCGTTATCAAAGCGCCAGCTGTGCGGGAACACTTCCAGCATCTGCTCTGAGTACCCCATATACTCCTGCACGCCGAAATTCGGTACCCACAGGTCAAAATGCAGCGCCGCGGCGTGGCAAATCGGCGACAGATCCGACGGGCCGTGTGAACCGGTACGCACCTGATAGAGTGAGGCAAAATCCGCAATACGACGCATCCCGGTGATGCCGCCCGCGTGGGTTATGGTGGTGCGGATATAATCAATGAGCTGCTCTTCAATCAGCTGCTTGCAGTCCCAGATGCTGTTAAACACCTCACCCACGGCAATCGGCGTGACGGTGTGTTGGCGGATCAGGCGGAAACATTCCTGGTTTTCAGCGGGAGTGGGATCTTCCATCCAGAACATGCGGTACTCTTCAATACTCTTGCCGAACCGCGCCGCTTCGATTGGCGTCAGACGGTGGTGCATGTCGTGGAGGAGATGTTCGTTGAAGCCAAACTGGCTACGCACGGCATCAAACAGTTTTGGCGTGAAATCGAGATATTTCTCGGTGGACCAAAGCTGCTCGTCCGGCCAGTCGCCTTTGGTTGCAGGCTCATACGCCAGCCCTTTTCCTTTAGACATACCATAGGTGGTTTTCATCCCCGGCACGCCGCACTGCACACGGATGGCCTTAAAACCCATCTCTTTGTGGCGGGCGTAGTCTTCCAGCACGTCATCAATGGTGTGCCCGGTGGTGTGACAATAGACCATCACCCCTTCGCGGGATGCGCCGCCCAATAGCTGGTAGAGCGGCATGTTCGCGGCTTTCGCTTTGATGTCCCACAGCGCCATATCCACGGCGGAAATCGCGGACATGGTGACCGGACCACGGCGCCAGTAGGCCCCTTTATAAAAGAATTGCCAGATATCTTCGATGCGGTGCGCATCGCGGCCAATCAGCTGTGGGCAAAGGTGATCCTTCAGGTAGGAGGCAACGGAAAGTTCACGTCCGTTCAGCGTGGCATCACCCAGGCCGACAATGCCCTCATCGGTCGTGATTTTAAGGGTGACAAAGTTACGCCCCGGGCAGGTGACAAATACTTCAGCCCCGACAATCTTCATAATCCATTTCCTTACATCTTCGTTGTGATGCAGGAAATTTACGCAACTACACTACTACCATACAAGTATAATGATCGTAAAATCAGCGGACGATCACATTATAAGGACGCTTATGCGCGTCCCCAGCCGGCTACGATGATCAACATGCCGCAGAGGGCAACCACTGCGCCAGCCCAGTCGTACAGGCTTAGCCTGACGCCATCGACAACGCGCAGCCACAGCAGCGCGGTACAGACGTACACTCCGCCGTAGGCCGCGTAAACCCGCCCGCTGGCGGCCGGATGCAGGGTAAGCAGCCAGACGAAAAGGGCCAGCGCCACCCCGGCAGGGATCAGCAGCAGCGCGGAAGCGCCCCGCTTTAGCCAGAGCCACGGTAAAAAACATCCGATGATTTCACACAGCGCGGTCGCGAAAAAAAGCAGCGTCGTTTTGAACATTTTTCTCGTTTCGTGAGGATTGATTTAGACATCATACGCGATAATGCTCTCATCGTTCCCATACCTGCGGCGCGGGTATGACACCCTTTCGGATTGGTGTAGAATCCAACGGGGTAATCCGATTTTCTGCACCCGTTTAAAGGAAACGCTATGACTACATTAAGCAAACGCCTTTGTCTGACAGCCGCACTGGCGCTGTCCTCGTTCGCCTTTGCCGCAACGGCCTCAGCCGAAACCAGCAAGCTCATCATTGAGTCTGGTGACAGCGCGCAAAGCCGTCAGAACGCCGCCATGGACAAAGAACAATGGAATGACACCCGCAGCCTGCGTCAGAAAGTGAATAAACGCGCTGAAAAAGAGTGGGATAAAGAGGATGTGGCGTTTGACGCGCGCGATAAGTGCCAGCAAAGTGCCAACGTCAACGCTTACTGGGAGCCTAACACCCTGCGCTGCCTGGATCGTCGTACTGGCCGCACGGTAGCACCGTAATGTCGACGCTGTGTGACGTGAAGCTCCGTCCGCTGGAGCGCGAAGATTTACGCTTTGTTCACCAGCTCGACAATAATGCCAGCGTGATGCGCTACTGGTTTGAAGAGCCTTACGAGGCCTTTGTTGAGCTGTCCGATCTTTATGACAAGCATATCCACGACCAGAGCGAACGCCGGTTTGTGGTGGAGTGCGAAGGTGAAAAAGCCGGGCTGGTTGAACTGGTTGAGATCAACCACGTCCACCGTCGGGCGGAATTTCAGATCATTATTTCACCGGAACACCAGGGGAAAGGTCTTGCTTCGCGGGCGGCAAAGCTGGCGATGGATTACGGATTTAACGTCCTGAATCTCTACAAGCTTTACCTGATCGTCGATAAAGAGAACGAAAAAGCGATTCATATCTACCGTAAGCTGGGCTTTATGGTGGAAGGTGAACTGATCCATGAGTTCTTTATTAACGGCGAATACCGTAACACCATCCGCATGTGCATTTTCCAGCATCAGCATCTGGCCGGACATAAGTCCTCCTCTGCCAGCCTGCTTAAACCGACCGCGCAGTAACATGCGCGGTTTTATTCTCAATAATATTCAATGCTGTTTTTGATGGTGTACTTGCGCTCAACGACAGGTTTGACGCTGTCGTCGACGATCGCCAGTTCACAGCTCACCGGGTTGTTATAGCGATCGTACTCGCAACTCTGCTTAACATTGCCCATCGGTTTATCGTTCAACAGGCTTACCGCCGTATAATCCATACGCTTGTGCAGATCTTTCGACGGCGTTGCCTGTACCGATAAACGCTGGTCGCCGGACACCGTGGTTTTACCCAGCGGGTAGCCGTCGGCGTCATACTGATACTTTACTTCCATCTCTTTGCTGTGCGCGGCAACCACAAACCCGTTATCGTCGGTGTCCCACGTCACCCCGGCCGATGGCAGTTCCGCCAGCTGACATTTCCCCTGCAACTTCACCTTCTGCTGCTGAGTTTCAGCATCGACGTAGTAGTTAGCATCCAGCACCAGTGCAACGCCCGTGTTAGCCTCCAGATCGTGCAGTTCAAGCGTATCGAAACACCCTTCCGTCGACATCGTGCCGGTCACGCGTTTGGAGACTTCACCTTTGTCGTTGAACAGCGTCTGGGTAAAATCTTTCACCGGGCCGCGAAGAGGATCAAAGTCAAACTCGTTTGAAAAACTCGCCATCTCCGGCGTAAATGACAGCGGCGCGGTGTTGTTGTCGCATCCCACCAGTACCGTTGCCAGTAGCGTTATCGCTGCGTATTTCTTCACATCATTTACCGTTCAGAGAGAGATACAATCATATTAGCAAATACAGGAACTTACATAACAGCACTTCATCTGCCTCTTTGCGCTGTGTAAATCCCTCGTTTGCATTGACGAGCCTTGTCAAAGTGGCTACTTTGAGCGCGCAAGATTCCACACAATTATAAAATCAGATTAATAAATTTCGGGTTAACATCATGATTTACGACTGTTTTTTGTACTATGACGAAGATATGTTGCTCGACATCAGATTACATACGCTCGCTGATGTCGTTGACCGTTTTGTCATAGTTGAAGCAACACACTCTTTTACAGGCATACCGCGAAAGTTGCATTTCGATATGACTAAGTTTGCCAAATTCAAAGACAAAATTATTTACGTGCCTTTTGACGCGCAGCCTATTTTAAACAGTGCAGACAATACCCAGGTTGATGCCTGGGCAAATGAAGCAGCGCTTCGCAACTCCATTATGAACGGGTTAAAAGATGCGGCAGATAACGACCTGATTCTGGTGTCAGACGTTGACGAAATCTTCTCTCCCGACACGGTCAGGGCCATTAATCCGCGCGCGCTCTGCACGACTATTCATCAAAACGTATTCAACTATCAGTTTAATCTACAGGTTCACAACACGGATGGCACGCCGAGAAAATGTACGTTGCCCCGCGCGACGTCCTATTACAACCTGAAGCATTTCTTCCACGGTGAGCCTGAATCTTTCAGAAACTGGAAGCGTGCCCGCAAAGATAAAAACTGGTCATGGTTTAAATGGAACTGGTTAAAAATCAATAATAAGATTGTGAAAGATGGCGGCTGGCATTTCTCATGGGTAATGACCCCAGAAAGAATTTCCGAAAAAATGTCTACCATTTCTCACACCGAATACGATCTGCCGGAATTTAATAACCCGGAACATATCATTAAGGTTATCAGCAACGCTGAGGATATCTGGGGACGAGACCGAAAGCTGGTCAAGCAAGAGGTATCAAAACGCAACCTGCCTGCTTATCTGGTAGACAATCAGCAGCAGTATTCGCAATTTATTTTATGAAGCAGGCAGGGCTCCAGGACAATTCAGAAAGAGGCACACTAAAACAAAAGCTTACCCTAATCCTGCTATGCTTATTATCTACACAGTGAAAAGGAGCTACAGATGAAACGGTTACCCTGGATTACCGCCCTGCTGTTAATGAGTGCTTCACCTGCGATTCTTGCGGCCCCGGACTCCTGCGAGCGCGTGAAAAGCGACATTCAGCAGAAGATTATCAACAACGGCGTGCCGGAGTCTGGCTTTACCCTGAACATCGTTCCGAACGATCAGGCCGATCAGCCGGATGCGCAGGTCGTTGGGCATTGTGCCAACGATACCTTCAAAATTTTGTACACCCGCACCAGCAGCGGCAATTACCCGGTAAGCGGGGCGGGAACGCAGGAGAATGCGCCTACTGAGCCGCAATGATTTTGCCACTCAATTCCCCTGATTTGACGAGGATTAATATTTGATACCTCCAAATAAGTAACACTCCCCCCATCATTAGCCCAGTTGTAGTCACGGGTGAAAATAATTATTACCAATGATGGGGTGAGTCATGTCCGAAGTTGAACATCACGGCGGGATAAGCCGTCGAGCTCTGGTTAAATCCACTGCCATAGGATCGCTGGCGCTTGCCGCCGGTGGGATCGCATTACCTTTCGGTTTGAAAAGCGCCGCCGCCGCAGTGCAAACCGCCGTGCAGCCCGCAGAAGACAAAGTCGTTTGGGGCGCCTGCTCGGTGAATTGCGGGAGCCGCTGCGCGCTGCGTCTGCACGTACGCGATGACGAAGTTTATTGGGTTGAAACGGATAACACCGGCGAGGATATTTACGGCAATCATCAGGTTCGCGCCTGCCTGCGCGGTCGTTCTATCCGCCGTCGTATTAACCATCCTGACCGTCTGAACTATCCGATGAAACGCGTGGGCAAACGCGGAGAAGGTAAGTTTGAGCGTATCACCTGGGAAGAAGCGCTGGACACCATCGCCGCCAGCCTGAAAGGCGTGGTCGAAAAATACGGCAACGAAGCGGTCTACATTAATTACTCCTCCGGGATCGTAGGCGGCAATATCACCCGCTCCTCCCCTTACGCCTCGCTGGTCGCACGCCTGATGAACTGCTACGGCGGCTTCCTTAGCCACTACGGCACCTACAGCACCGCGCAGATCGCCTGCGCCATGCCCTACACATACGGCAGCAACGACGGCAACAGCACCTCGGATATTGAAAACACCAAACTGGTGGTGATGTTCGGCAATAATCCGGCGGAAACGCGCATGAGCGGCGGCGGGATAACCTACTACCTCGAACAGGCACGCGAACGCTCTAACGCGCGGATGATCGTTATCGATCCGCGCTACACCGACACCGCCGCAGGGCGTGAAGACGAGTGGATCCCCATTCGTCCGGGCACCGATGCCGCGCTGGTGGCGGGTATCGCGTGGGTGCTGATTACTGAAAACCTCGTCGATCAGCCTTTCCTCGATAAATACTGCGTGGGTTATGACGAAAAAACCCTGCCGGAAGGCGCACCTGCTAATGGTCATTACAAAGCCTATATTCTCGGCCAGGGTGATGACAAAACCGCGAAAACTCCGGAGTGGGCGTCGCGCATTACGGGCATCCCCGCCGATCGCATCATTAAGCTGGCCCGTGAAATCGGTTCGGCGAAACCGGCCTACATTTGCCAGGGTTGGGGTCCCCAGCGTCAGGCCAACGGGGAGCAAACCTCCCGCGCCATCGCCATGCTGCCGATCCTGACCGGCAACGTCGGCATTAACGGCGGCAACAGCGGCGCGCGCGAATCGACCTACACCATCACCATCGAACGCATGCCGCTACCGGAGAATCCGGTGAAAACGCAAATCTCCTGCTTTAGCTGGACGGATGCCATTGTCCGTGGCCCGGAGATGACCGCCCTGCGCGACGGCGTGCGCGGCAAGGATAAGCTCGATGTGCCGATCAAGTTCATCTGGAACTACGCGGGTAACACCCTCATCAACCAGCACTCCGATATCAACAAAACCCACGACATTTTGCAGGATGAGAGTAAGTGCGAAACGATCGTCGTCATCGACAACTTCATGACCTCGTCCGCGAAGTATGCCGATATTGTTCTGCCGGACCTGATGACCGTTGAGCAGGAAGATATCATCCCCAACGATTACGCCGGCAACATGGGCTACCTGATTTTCCTCCAGCCGGTTACCGCCCCGAAGTTCGAGCGCAAGCCCATCTACTGGATCATGAGCGAAGTGGCGAAACGCCTCGGACCGGATATCCATCAGAAATTCACCGAAGGCCGGACGCAGGAGCAGTGGTTGCACTATCTGTACGCCAAAATGGTCGCCAGAGATCCCCAACTGCCGTCCTACGACGCGCTGAAGAAAATGGGTATTTATAAGCGCAAAGATCCGAACGGACATTTTGTGGCCTATAAAAAATTCCGTGACGATCCGGACGCCAATCCACTCAAAACCCCGTCGGGGAAAATCGAAATCTACTCCAGCAAGCTGGCGGATATTGCGGCAACCTGGGAGCTGCAAAAAGACGAAACCATTACCCCGCTGCCGGTTTATACCTCAACTTTCGAAGGCTGGGACGCGCCCGAGCGCAGTAAATTCCCGCTGCAACTGTTCGGATTCCACTTTAAAGCCCGCACCCACTCCAGCTACGGCAACGTGGATGTGCTCCAGGCCGCCTGTCGTCAGGAGGTGTGGCTTAACCCCGTGGACGCCGGGAAGCGCGGCATTAAAAACGGGGACATGGTGCGCGTGTTTAACGACCGCGGCGAAGTGCGCATTGCCGCCAAAGTCACGCCGCGCATCATGCCCGGCGTGAGCGCGATGGGCCAGGGCGCCTGGCACGACGCCAACATGAACGGCGATCGCGTCGATCGCGGGTCTTGCATCAACACCCTGACCACGCACCGCCCGTCACCGCTGGCGAAAGGCAACCCGCAGCACACGAACCTGGTGCAGATCGAGAAGGCATAAGGAATAGACA